>NZ_JACIAO010000010.1:0-297946 GCF_014194045.1 Rhizobium sp. BK456 | reverse complement strand
TGAGCTGCCAGATGATGCGCGTCATTTCATCGCCGTCGAGATCGGCGACGGGATTGGCGACCTTGATCTTGTTCATGTATCTGCCTCGTTCGAGCCTGAATGGGGACGGGGTCCCGGGTGGGTGATGTGATGAGGAGCGCTGCTGGCGCCACAGGCTGGCCTCGCCAACAACCGCGTCGTAATCACGCGCTGATCCCGAATTCGGCAGCTGATCCCGTTCTATGCGCTGATCATCCGCTCCAGCTCATCCATGTTGGGGACGATGATATGTCGAAACTTCTCGATGCGAATGACGCCGCTCTTGCGCAGCCTGGTTATCTGGCGGCTGACGGTTTCAATGGTCAGACCGAGAAAATCGGCGATCTCGGCGCGGGAAAGCGGCAGGTCGAAGGCGGTGGTCGTGGCCGTTTGCGGTTCGGCGTGGGTGGCGATGAGGTGGAGCAGGCTTGCGACCTTCTCCTCGGCGGTGCGCCGGCCGAGCGTCAGCATCCATTCGCGCGCGGCGTCCAGCTCCTTCAGCGCCTGATCGTGCAGGCTGCGCCGCAGTTCCGGCGTCTCCGATATCATGCGGTCGAGCAGGTCGCGGGGAAAGACGCAGATTTCGACATCGGTCGCAGCCTCAGCCGACAGCGTACTTTCGCGCACGAAGGGCCTGCCGACGAAATCGGGGGCGAATTGCAGGTCGACGATCTGCTGGCGCCCGTCCGGCATCACCTTACAGAGTTTCACCACCCCGCGCATTATGTTCGAATAGAAAGAGCTTTCCGACCCTTGAGCGATGATCTCGCTGCCGGCATCGACCTTGCGGCGCAGCGAGTGGCGGCCGAGGTCCTTTAACTGACCGCTCGACAGTACGCCGCAGACGACGCCGTGCCGCGCCTGGCAGGAAGCGCAAGCGACGGGAGTGCCGGCGTCGGAACCCTTACTGCGTGCAACGTCCATGTCCTGATCCCTTCAAAATCCGCGTGTGCCGGATGTGGCTGCGCATGCTGGGCATACTCAGACGCTTACGTCGCGATTGCGGGTTCGGCTATCCCGATTTCCTCCGGCGCGGCTTGATGATTACCAATTTCGCCGGGACCGCGAGTTGACCCAGATCAAAGTTTCCGTGCCATGCTGTTGTTGGAAGCGCCTGCCTCGACACGAGGCCGACCCGCAGAATCCTTCAAACTTGAACGACGAAGCAAAGATCTTCCAACCTGGGCGACGAAGCTGCCGACGTGTTTGCGCACGAGCATATCCCAAATTGTATGACGGTTACTCGCGACGGGGAAAGGGTTCAGGTCGAAAGGCATTACGGGTGCTTCAGCTGGGTCGCCCATACTCCTAGCCGATTTCGAATTGACGGCCCAGTATGTTTGTGCGACGAACGTACTAAGGGTGCGCGCGGCTGGTGCGGCCTGAACGCGATCGACGTTGTGTCAGATGACATCCTGAAGGAACGGGCGGATGACTGTCTACCTAATCGGAATCGACGGCGGTGGCACCAGCTGCCGAGCTGCAGTCGCCGGTGCGAACGGGAGTATCCTTGCGCGGGCTCAAGCCGGGCCAGCTAACATTCTCTCCGATCCGGATACGGCCGTCGACAACATTGCCAGTGCGACCCGCGGGGCTTTCTACGCAGCTGGCATCAATGCGCGTAGCATCGCCTCGGCGCGTGCAGTACTTGGGGTCGCAGGCAATAATGTCGGCGAGGCCGTTCACTACGTGAAAAACAGGCTACCCTTCGCCCAGGCGGACATCGAGTCAGACGGGCTGATCGCGCTACAAGGCGCGCTTGGTGATAAAGACGGAGCCGTCGCCATTTTAGGAACAGGCACGATCTACATTTCCCGCCACTGCGAAACGGTGACCTACGTCGGCGGATGGGGCTTTACTGTGGGCGACCTCGGCAGCGGTGCTCGTATTGGACATGCGCTTTTGCAAGAAACGCTGCTCGCATATGACGGCATCCACGAGATGTCCGCGATGACCGCCTCCGTCCTTGCGGAATTCAAAAATGACCCGCGCAATATCGTCGAGTTTGCGCGGCATGCAAAGCCCGGCGCCTTCGGCCGCTATGCGCCGCGCGTATTCGAGCACATGAAACGGGGCGATGCTGTCGCCGCGCGCCTGTTGCAAGAAGCCGCTGTTTCAGTTGACGAAGCACTTGATCGTCTAGTCGCTCGAGGAACGCAGAAGATTTGCCTGCTCGGGGGATTGGGGCCGCTGTATTCGTCCTGGATCGCTGCACGGCATCAAAGTCTACTGGTAACGCCCGAAGGCGATGCACTGAGCGGGGCCGTGGCCCTGGCTGTGTCGCGCTTCGGGCATCTGAAAGCGATCGAATGAGCGACACGCTTGCGGCTATGCTTCCAGGATGGGGCACAGACATCAACGGCGCCGGTCCGCTCTATCAAAGGCTTCGCCTGGCGCTTGAAAAGGCGATCCTGTCGGGTAAACTCAAAGTGGGCGACGTTCTTTATCCCGAACGAGACCTCGCTGAACATGTCCGCGTTAGCCGTGTAACGGTCCGCAAAGCAATCGACCATCTCGTGCAAGACGGATTTCTGGTTCGCCGGCGCGGCTCAGGAACCTTCGTAGCCGGATCGGCGGTCCGCGCAGATCAGCCTCCGTCACGCGCGTATCTTTTGACAGGTGGCATTTCCTGGCTTGGATCGGGCACGAAAGTCGAGTGCATCGAGCGCAGCACGTCCCATCCCGCACCAGAGGAGATGATGACACTCGGCCTGTCAAGCGACAGTCGCGTCGTGCGCATCACCCATTTGCGGAGCTCGGCGGGCCAGCCGATTGCGATTGAACGCATATGCATTTCCTCCGAGTTCCTGCCCGACGCTCGTACCGTTACCTGTTCCATCTGCAACACACTCGCGGACGCAAACTTTAGACCCGTTCGTGCGATCCAACGCACTTTCGCACTTAACATCGAAGATCCGGACGCCACAACGCTTGGCGTCGCGGTCGGAACGGCTGGGCTTTTGACAAAACGCGTTGCCTATCTTGCTTCGGGCCGCGCGATCGAATTCACCCGCTCTCTTTTCCGAGGCAATGCCGAAGGTTTCGTCAGCGAGCTCACCTTTCTCGAAGACTGACCCCTCTTCTTACAAGACAGGATCCTATCTTGCACGCCACCATGCAAACGAACATGCGCCGAGAGATCGACGAAGTTCAGAAGCTGCGGCCAGATTGCTCGGTCGCTTAGCGAATGACTTGGCTGCCTTCGATGCGGTTTGCGCGCCCTGGACTCCGAATTCGTCGTCACAGTCGCTCGAGGCTTGTCCGACCACGCCGCCATATCCCTGAAATATTCAATCGAGCTAAGCGCGAAATTGCAGTCGCTTCGATTCGGCTGTCACTCGCATCAAACTACGGTCTCGAGCCCAACTTGGTCGCGGGCCGCCTTCCCAAGGCAGCCACGCGCGCCGGCGCCGCTTGGATTGCTCTGACAAATACGCTTCCCGCTTGCGGGACCCACCAACGCCATGAGCATGCTGAGCACAAAGGTCGGCTTGTGCCTGAAGACGACGCAGATCTCTTGGTGTTGACCCTAAGTTTGAGTTGAAGTCGAGCTGGACAGGTAGGCCAAAGGGTTTCGAGACAAGCGATCATGGTGATCTTGGATCAAATTTGCACAGGTTCTCCAATCTCATGGTCGATGCTTTCCGCTCGGAAACCTGCTGGCTTTGGCTGAGTGGAACCAGCACGCCATGAAGATTGCGATACTCTCGCCGCTTGAACGAACCTGCCTCCATTGGATATCTAGAGGCTGGGCGGTGACTGATATCGCGTTGATCGAGGGAAAGGATACCGCTGAAATTGAGGTGTGCGTGGAGCGTGCGGTTATTTCACTCAACGCCGACTCAGTGGAACAGGCGCTCGAGAAAATGAAGATCACGCGGTCAGATTGATCGCCACGGTCGCTGGCGCCGGACGCTTTCACCTTGCTTTGCATGCTGCTTTTAAATGCGTCGTCTTGGCAACGTCAGCCCGCAGCAAGATCGCGCCATCGGTTTTGAAAGTACGGAGACACTGGCTCCTGAGGTCGGTGCGGCACGCCGCTGAGAGGTGGCACGAAAGCAGGCCGATCCGCGTGTTTGTGATAGATCCTGGCCGAGCTCCGGATTCTACCGTCAACCCGCTGAAGGTCCGCTAGGAAGTTGTGGCCGCTGCCGCTCCGCGTCGGGCTGATCGCGTCCGTCCCCTGCCTTTGAGGAGCCATTGAGCGGGAATTGGCCAGCTCCCATTGAACCTCCTTAAAGTCGCGCGATCTTTCCTTCGCACGGTCCAACGCCTTCCAGCTCTCCCGCGTCGAAGCCGATGGCGAGTACGGCGTTCTACCCTCTGACGGAATCGACCCCGACAACGATCTTGCGATCGTTCACGAATTCTTTCCCTGGCCGGCTCATTGAACCTGCCCCTGCCTCTGGCGTGCCGCTTGCGAACTGCAAGCCGCAAGGGAGGCTTCGCCGCGGTCGAGCATAGCATGACCCGACACTTGTCAGCCGCGCCCTTGCCGCCTTTGCTCTTCGCGGCTGGCCGAAGGGTGCCCGCGAAACGACGGGCAAAGAAGGCAACGAGGGCCGATCGCCGGGCGATCGGAAATAAAATGAAGAGAAGAGACATAGAAGCGCTGCGCGAACGGGTCAGTTGCGCGGCCGTTCTCGAAAGGGCGAGCTTCGCCATCGACATCAAGGAAAGCACCCGGCGGGCGATCAAGTTTCGCCGTGACGGTGAAATCATCATCGTCACGCATGAGGGGCGCGGATGGTTCGATCCGCTCAGCGATGCGAAAGGCGACGTATTCAGGCTTGTCGAGCATCTCGACCATGTCGGTTTTCTCGAAGGCGCCGAAAGGGTCGCGGATCTCGTCGGTGTCAGGATCACAGATCCGGAGTGGCAGCCCGCGAGGCATGAAGGAGGATACAACCTCTCTCTTCCCGAGCGCTGGCAGGCGCGCCGGCGCCCATGGCACGGATCACCGACATGGCATTATCTCCATGGCGATCGTTGCCTGCCGGTGCCGTTGCTCCGCGTGGCGATCAAAGGCGACCTTCTGCGGGAAGGGCCATACGGGAGCATGTGGGCAGCTCATACGGACGGTGTCGGCGTTGTGACTGGCTGGGAGGCGCGAGGTCCGCAATACCGAGGGTTCGCCTCTGGAGGGAACAAGGTTCTTTTCCGTCTCGGGCCGCCTACTGCGTGGCGCCTGGCCGTCACCGAAGCTGCGATTGACGCCATGAGTCTCGCGGCGATCGAGGGTTTGCGCGACGGCACGCTCTATCTGAGCACCGGCGGCGGATGGTCGCCGGCCACGCAAGCCGCGCTGTGGGAACTGACCTTCCGGCCCGGCGCCCAACTCGTCGCCGCAACGGACGCCAATGCACAAGGCGATCTGTTTGCCGAGCGATTACGGGCGCTCGCCGAGGATACCGGGTGCGACTGGACGCGGCTGCGCCCGCCCGAGGAGGACTGGAACGAGACCCTGAAGATTGGGAAAAAGGAAAAACGGGAAAAGGAAAGCGGCGTGCCGCATTCGCATCGCCCGCATCAAGGGAGGCTTCGCCCGGCGGAGCCGGCCCTTGACCCGGCCGGTCGCGATGCCGGCAGCTCGGAAGGGGTCATGAAGGATTGAAGAGGATGGCGAGGTCGAGAGGACGGCGCCGCACTTCGGTCCGAAAACGCGCAAGGAGCCGCAGATGATCCCCTCTCCCGCAATCGCCAAGGTTTTTCAGGGCGTCGCAAGCCGCCAGCAGATGTTCCGCATGTTCGATCGCCACGCGCAGCGCCCAAACCGTTGGGATGGTGATGCCGCGCCATTCTACGCAGACGAATGGTTCGAGATCGGCGAGACCGAGCATGATTACATGTTCGAGATCCTACCGCCATTGTGGATCCGAGGGTCCATGTTTGCGATGCGCGAATACATGACAGGCTCGGTGACATCAGTGTTCTTCGCGCTCAGGATCGACGAGGCGATCCGGTATTTCCATGGCTATTGCGATCTTTCCGACAAGGCATCCGTCGAAACGATGCGCGTCGCCATCATCGAGCGCGAAAGCCGTCCGGTCCGGGCCATGACGCGGCAAGAGCGGCTCGAGCATATCTGGAGCACGACTGCCGACGATTACCGCGGCTATGCCGGAGACAAGTGGCCGCAGTCCGCTCGCGGCAAGCGCACCGTCGTGCTCTATGGCGGCAACGAGGGCACTTTCCTGAAGCTACTCGAGGAACTCACCGACGGGGAGATCGCTGTGAAGCTGCCGGTGCATCTTCGCCACCTTCCCTCCCCGATCGCCGCGTGAGGAGGACGCCATGTTCACTTTTAGCGCGGTCGATGTCCGTGCGGTGATCGCGCGCGGACGCACCGACGCGGCAGCCAATGGCGGTTTCCGCAATCCTCACTATGGACTTCTCCCGGACAACGACGAACGGCACGGCCTGTGGATCGTCGGCGATGAAGGCGTCTATGTGCTTTCCAACGGAAAATTGGCAGAGGGTCAAAGGGCACTCGCGGTCTATGCCGACGAGTGCGATCCGAAGACCAATCCGGACCATTGGCACTACAAGCGCCGGTATTTCGGGGGAGACGACGGCATCGTCTTCATCGACGCTGAGAGCCTGGAAGCCTTGCTTTCCACAAACCCGGAAGCCACGTATCTGCGGGCGGAGTTTGCGACGGAAACCCCGCAGCTCTCCGTAATCACGCGCTCGTAGCTCGCGATCGCTGCCGCCGGACGAACCAGGTCCAATTCCCACAACTCATTTTCATCCGCCTTCGCAGCCACGGGACCTGTCCCGTGGGCGATGGCGCACATCCTCGAAAAGGAGCTTTCATGTCCCACGATCCCTTCACCCTCGATATATCAGGCAGCAGCGCATTGTCGTCCGGCTTCGGCCTGGGTGTCACCGCGTTTGGCGGTTTCGCCGCCAATGACGACGATCCCGATCCACCGCCGCCCTCCCCCACGCCGGCATTGCTTCTGCCAGCTATGAAGCGGCCGGCGACGCGGAGACACGGCGAGCGAACCAACTTCTATCTCAACGACGGCGACGACCGCGGCTTGGCCGCGACCTGGAAGGAGCGGGCGAAGGCAAATCTTGCGGCCATCCTGACTGCCACCGAAATCGAAAAACAGGATCGACCCGCCACCCGTGACGAACAGGCGAAGCTGATCCGCTTCACCGGTTTTGGCGCCTCGGATCTTGCGAATGGGATTTTTCGCCGGCCCGGCGAAACTGCATTCCGCAAGGGCTGGGACGATCTCGGCGGTTCGCTCGAAAGTGCCGTCACCGAGACCGACTACGCCTCGCTCGCCCGCTGCACTCAGTATGCACACTTCACGCCGGAATACATCGTCCGCGCGGTCTGGGCGGGACTTCAGCGTCTCGGCTGGCGTGGAGGCCGGGTGCTGGAGCCGGGGATCGGCACGGGCCTGTTTCCGGCGCTGATGCCAACCGCGTTCAGGGATAACGCTCGAGTCACCGGAATCGAACTCGATCCGGTCACGGCACGGATCGCCCGGCTGCTTCAGCCGAAGGCGCGCGTCATCAACGCCGACTTTGCGCGCACCGATCTCAATGCGATCTATGATCTCGCCATCGGCAACCCGCCCTTCTCCGATCGAACGGTTCGCTCGGATCGGCAGTACCGTCCGCTCGGTCTCCAACTGCACGACTACTTCATCGCCCGGTCGATCGATCTCTTGAAGCCTGGTGCACTCGCGGCGTTCGTGACCAGCGCCGGCACGATGGACAAGGCGGACGCGACGGCCCGCGAGCATATCGTCAGATCCGCCGATCTGATCGCCGCTGTCCGCCTGCCCGAGGGCAGCTTCCAGGCAGATGCCGGCACGGACGTAGTGGTGGACATCCTGTTCTTCCGCAAGCGCCGGATCGCCGAGCCGGAGGGCGATCTGTCGTGGCTCGATCTGGAGGAGGTGCACCCGGCCACATCCGACGACGGTGCAATCCGCGTGAACCGCTGGTTCGCAGAGCACCCGGATCTCGTGCTCGGCGAGCACGCCCTAACGTCTGGCCCGTTCGGCGAGACCTATACGTGCCGGCCACGCGCCGGTGAAGACCTGGAAACGGCACTGAAGGCCGTGATCGCTCTTCTTCCGGAGAATCTGTATGACGGCGAGCCGACGCAGATCGACATCGATCTGGAAGAGGAACTGGGCGAGATCGTCGATCTCCGCTCCGGCAACGACAAGGTCCGCGAGGGCAGCTTCTTCATCAATAACCGCCACGGCCTCATGCAGATGATCGACGGAGTGCCGCTCGCGGTTTCGGTGCGGAAAGGCCGGTCAGGCGACGGCCTGTCCGAAAAGCATGTCCGGATTATCAAGAAGCTGGTTCCGATCCGCGATGCCGTGCGCGAGGTGCTGAAAGCGCAGGAACGCGACCAGCCGTGGTGGGATCTGCAGGTTCGGCTGCGTATTGCCTGGTCGAGTTTCGTCCGAGACTTCGGGCCAATCAACCACACGACGGTCTCGATCTCGGAGGATGATGAGACGGGCGAGGTCCGCGAAACCCATCGCCGGTCCAATCTCCAGCCGTTCCTGGACGACCCGGATTGCTGGCTGGTGGCCTCGATCGAGGACTACGACCTCGAAACAGACACGGCAAAGCCCGGTCCGATCTTCTCCGAGCGGGTCATTTCGCCTCCGGCACCACCCGTCATCACCAGTGCGGCCGATGCGCTGGCTGTCGTCCTCAACGAACGCGGCCGCGTTGATCCCGAGCATATTGCCGAGTTGCTGCATCGCGACCCCAACGCTGTCATCGACGAACTCGGTGACGCCATCTTCCGCGATCCCGCCGATGGCTCCTGGCAGACCTCTGACGCCTATCTCTCAGGCCCGGTCCGCACGAAGCTCACCGTCGCCGAAGCGGCGGCTGCACTCGATCCAATATACGAGCGCAATGTCCGAGCGCTGCAGGACGTCCAGCCTGCCGACCTCCGGCCGTCGGATATCACCGCACGTCTCGGCGCACCTTGGATTCCGGCTGCCGATGTCGTCGCCTTCGTCAAGGAAACGATGGATGTGGACATCAGGATCCACCATATGCCGGAGCTCGGGTCATGGACCGTCGAGGCACGGCAGCTTGGCTATAGTGCCGTGGGGACCTCCGAATGGGGCACGGCGCGCCGTCACGCCGGCGAACTGCTGGCCGATGCGCTGAACAGCCGGGTTCCACAGATCTTCGACGTGTATAGGGATGTTGGGGGTGAACGCCGCGTTCTGAACGTCGTCGATACCGAAGCAGCCCGCGACAAGCTACAAAAGATCAAGGAAGCTTTTCAGAACTGGGTCTGGACTGACCCCGACCGCACCGACCGGGTGGCGCGAGCCTACAATGACCGGTTCAACGATATCGCGCCGCGGAAGTTCGACGGCTCGCATCTGAAACTGCCCGGCGCCTCCGGCGCCTTTGTTCTGTATGGGCACCAGAAGCGTGGTATCTGGAGGATAATCTCCTCCGGCTCGACCTACCTCGCTCACGCCGTCGGCGCCGGCAAGACGATGACGATGGCCGCCGCAATCATGGAGCAGCGCCGTCTCGGCCTGATCGCCAAGGCGATGCTGGTCGTGCCTGGCCATTGCCTGGCACAGGCAGCGCGCGAGTTCCTCGCCCTCTATCCGAATGCCCGCATCCTCGTCGCCGACGAGACAAACTTCACCAAGGACAAACGAGCACGTTTCCTGTCGCGCGCCGCCACGGCAGCCTGGGATGCAATCATCATTACCCATTCTGCCTTCAGGTTCATCGCCGTGCCGTCGGCTTTCGAGAGCCAGATGATCCAGGACGAGCTCGAGCTCTACGAGGATCTGCTCACGAAGGTGGACAGCGAGGATCGGGTGTCGCGAAAGCGGCTCGAGCGCCTGAAGGAAGGTTTGCAAGAGCGGTTGGAAGCGCTCTCAACGCGCAAGGACGACCTTCTCACGATCTCGGAAATCGGCGTTGATCAGATCATCGTTGACGAGGCGCAGGAATTCCGCAAACTCTCTTTTGCGACCAATATGTCGACGCTGAAAGGCATCGACCCGAACGGATCGCAGCGGGCCTGGGACCTCTATGTCAAGTCTCGCTATATCGAGACCAAAAATCCCGGCCGCGCGCTCGTGCTGGCCTCCGGCACGCCAATCACCAACACGCTCGGTGAGATGTTCTCGATCCAGCGCCTGCTCGGCCACGAGGCGCTCCGCGAACGCGGGCTTCACGAATTCGACGCCTGGGCCTCGACCTTCGGCGACACGACGACCGAACTCGAAATCCAGCCGTCCGGTAAATACAAGCCGGTCAGCCGGTTTGCGAGCTTCGTCAACGTGCCCGAGCTGATCGCCATGTTCCGCTCCTTCGCCGACGTGGTGATGCCGGAGGACCTGAAACAATATGTGAAGGTCCCCGCACTCTCGACCGGCCGGCGGCAGATTCTCACGGCCAGGCCGACGCCGGCCTTCAAACTTTATCAGCAGATCCTCGACAGCCGCATCAAGGCGATCGAGATGCGCGAGGGCCCGGCCCAGCCCGGCGACGACATACTGTTATCCGTCATCACCGACGGCCGCCACGCGGCGATCGACCTGCGGCTGGTCATTCCGGCAAACGACGACGAGCCGGACAACAAGCTCAATCTGCTCATCGAGAACGCTTTTCACATCTGGAAGGAAACGGGCGAAAACACCTACCATCGCCCGGACGGCAAGCCCTATGAACTGCCGGGCGCCGCGCAGATGATCTTCTCCGATCTCGGCACCATCAATGTCGAGAAGACGCGCGGCTTCAGCGCCTATCGCTGGATTCGCGACGAACTGGTCCGTCTCGGTGTCCCGCCATCGGAAATCGCCTGTATTCAGGACTTCAAGAAGACCGAGGCAAAGCAACGCCTGTTCGGCGACGTCCGTTCGGGCAAGGTTCGCTTCCTGATCGGCTCCTCGGAAATGATGGGCACCGGCGTTAACGCCCAGCTCAGATTGAAGGCGCTGCATCACCTCGATGTGCCGTGGCTTCCATCCCAGATCGAGCAGCGCGAGGGTCGAATCGTCCGCCAAGGCAATCAGCACGATGTCGTCGATATCTTCGCCTATGCTACGCAAGGGTCACTCGATGCTGCGATGTGGCAGAACAATGAGCGCAAGGCCCGCTTTATCGCCGCCGCCCTTTCTGGCGACACCTCGATCCGCCGGCTGGACGACCTTGGGGAAGGCCAGGCCAACCAGTTCGCCATGGCCAAGGCGATTGCATCGGGCGACGAGCGCCTGATGCAGAAGGCCGGGCTCGAAGCGGAAATCGCTCGTCTCGAGCGGTTACGCGCCGCCCATGATGATGATCTGTTCGCGGTGCGTCGGCAAGTCCGGGACGCCGAACGCGACATCGAGGTATCGACCCGGCGTATCGACGAGATCGGCAGGGATATCCGACGGCTGGTTCCGACTGCGGGAGATGCCTTCACGATGACCGTCACGGGCGTTTCATACGATGAGCGAAAGGAAGCCGGCCGCGCGCTGATGAAGGAAATCCTTACCCTCGTCCAGCTTCAACAGGAGGGTGAGATCGTCATCGCCTCCATTGGTGGCTTCGATCTCGTCTATGATGGCGAGCGGTTCGGCAGGTCTGACGGCTATCGCTACACGACCCTGCTTCAGCGCACGGGGGCGGATTACGAGATCGATCTCGCTGTCACGGTGACGCCGCTCGGCGCGGTCTCCCGCCTTGAGCACGCGCTCGACGACTTCGACGGGGAGCGGGAACGCTATCGCCAGCGGCTGGAGGAGGCGCGCAGACGTCTTGCCTCATACCAAACCCGTGACGGTGGCGAATTCGCCTTTGCCGCGGAACTGGGCGAAAAGCGTCGCCAGCTCCGGGACGTTGAGGCGGAATTCGCAGCCGAGGCGCGCGAGGCAGGTACCTCTGCCAGGCAATCAGCTTGATCTTGGAAGCAGTGCCGCATGCGCATAGGTGCATTGCACAATAAATGTTTTCCATCTGATCAAAAAATGATCATAGTGCACACAGCTGATGCACATGGCGGTCTCCTCCCAGTGCCGCCGCAACAGCTGTTCCCCTCTGGAGGTTTTTGACCTTCACACTTCATGGGCCTCGGTTCTCCGACGGCCCATTTTTTTGTTCCCTCGCAACCAGATTTCGAGCTCTGTAGCAGAGCGCTTATCAGAAGAAGTTGGGAAAGGGAGAAGGGGAAAGGGAAGGAGAACCGATCGCAGATCGGTCCTCCCGCCGCCGCTGTCGCTCAACCGCCGCCTCCGCATCCCGGCCACTCGTCCTTCGCAGGGCTGTTAGCCCCGCTTGTCCTTCGCGGCAGGGCTGCTCGACCGCTGTTGCGCCGGTCGGGCCGCTTTGCGGTCCGGAAGATGTCTTCAGGAAAAAAATGAAGACAGGAAGGACCGGCAGAGGGCCAGGTCCGCATCCCCCGGAAAGGAACACTCCCATGCAACTCATGAAGGTCGATCCGCGTGCGCTGAAGGACAATCCCGACAATACGCGCCAGTCGAAGTCGACGCCCCAGGCCGACGCGCTGCTGCTTGCGACCATCAAGGCCGTCGGCATCATCCAGCCGCCCGTCATTTTCGCCGAAGCCGGCGGCAACGGCTATGTCATCGAAGCCGGTCACCGGCGCACCCGCATGGCGATCGCCGCCGGCATCGAGGAAATCGATGTTATCGTCGTTGAGGCGGCCAACGACAATGGCGCGATGCGTTCGATGATCGAAAACATCGCGCGCGAACCGCTCAATCCGGTCGACCAATGGCGCGGCATCGAGCGCCTCGTTGCTCTCGGCTGGACCGAGGAAGCGATCGCGATTGCGCTGGCGTTGCCGGTCAGACAGATCCGGAAGCTTCGACTGCTCGCCAATGTGCTGCCGGCGATGCTCGATCACATGGCCAGGGGCGACATGCCAAACGAGCAGCAGCTTCGCACGATTTCCGCGGCGTCGCTCGACGAGCAGAAGGAAGTCTGGAAGGCCCACAAGCCGAAGAAGGGTGACACGGCATCCTGGTGGGCGATCGCCACCGGCCTCACCAAGACCCGCATGTTCGCGCGCGATGCGAGCTTTGGCGACGATCTTCGCCAGGCCTATGGCATCGAATGGGCGGAAGACCTGTTCGGACCGGCTGACGAGGACAATCGCTTCACGACGAACGTCGAAGCGTTCCTCGGTGCGCAGCAGGAATGGATGAGCAGCAATCTCCCGAAGAAGGGTTCCATCGTCGAGCTCAACAATTGGGGCCAGCCGCAGTTGCCGCCGAAGGCGGAGCGTGTCTACGGCAAGCCCGGCAAGGGCGATTGCACCGCCATGTATCTCGATCGAGAGGGCAAGGTGCAGTCCGCCCACTTCCGGATGCCGGAGGCGAAGAAGGCGAACGGCAAGGCCGATCCGACCGCGCCCGGCGGTGAGGACGGAAACGAGGCCATCGATGTTGCAGCCAAGACCCGTCCCGACGTGACCCGAAACGGCCTCGACATGATCGGCGATTTCCGCACAGACGCTCTGCACGAGGCATTGGCACGAGCGCCGATCGAGGACGATATCCTCATGGCGCTGCTCGTCCTCGCATTCGCCGGGCAGAACGTCTCGGTCGACTCCGGCTCCGAAACCTCCAACCATCTCTACGGCTCCAGGCGTTTCGCCCGGCACGCTGTCCGGCTGATCGGTGAAAGCGGTAAACTGGAGTTCGCCACGGACACGCTTCGTGTCGTGGCGAGGTTGACCCTGATCGACGCACTGTCGGCGCGGACCAACCGCACGGACAGTGGTATTGTCGCCCGGATCGCCGGGGATGCCATCGGCGCCGACACCTATCTTCCGAACATGGGCACGGAGCAATTCCTCGCGTGCCTATCGCGTACGGCACTGGAAGCGTCCTGCGGCGGTAGGAGTGTCGCTCCCCGCCCGCGCGTCAGGGACACCCGGGCTGCCCTTGTCGAGCACTTCAAGGAAGAGCGTTTCGTGCATCCGTCCGGCCTCTTCGCACCCGATGACGTGAAGCTGGGCGAGTGGCTGGCCAAGAACATGGAGCAAGGGGGCGAGGACGACGATGCACCCGCCGACGGGCCGATGGGCAGCATCGAGGACGGCGGCAACGCAGCCGACACCGGGCTCGAAGAACTGGATGAAGCCGACGCTGACACCAGCACTGAGGATCCCGATACCGCTTACGGAATTGCGGCCGAGTAACCCTCTCCCACAACGTCATACTGATCGATACCGCCGCCGGCCATCACCGGCGGCTGCTTTGTTTCCACACCTCAAAATAGGAGAACGAAGATGTCTGCGTCTTTGATTTATGACCTCGCCCCGATCGGCTCGATTGTCGTCTGGTCCGACGGCACGCCCCGCCCGCCCGAGCGCCACAGGAAGAAGCTCGCCGCCTGGGAAAACCGCAACAGCAAGGGCAGGCTGATCCGCAAACAGGGCAAGCGCGGCATCGGCAATGCCAACCTGTCGCCGGATTTCACGCTGCATGAGGGCGATTTCGGCGGCAATGGCGTCATCACGATCCGTATCCACAGGACGTTCTCGCTCGACAGCAGCCTGACATTCAAGGTGATCGAGCGCCCGCAGCTCGGCCACGTCAGGGTCTTCGACCGCGCCGGCGACAACGCCGAACTCGTCCACCTCGCCGCTAATCGCCAAGCCGCGGAGGAATGGTTGGCCCGGCATGGCTATCCCGATGCCGTGCTGGAAGAGGTCACTGCCGATGAAGTGGCGGCCGATCATGTCGAGGGGAGGGTCGCGGCATGAACACGCCTGCTCTCCAAGCCAAAGCAGCTTCCGCCCGTGATTTGCCAGGGCCGGAGTTCAGCCGCAGCGCCGATGACCTGCCTGTCGCCCGTGTCGGCGATCTCGTTTTCGCCATGGTGTCGGGACGCGATGGCCAGCATTTTCTCGCGAGCGCCTGGCGTGTGGCACGGCCGCTTTCCGAACTCAAACGCGACGACTTCTATTCGCATCATGGCGCCGTTGCGGATGAGGCGGAATTTCAAGCACGGTTGTTCGAACAGGCCGAACACAGCCGCGAGCTCCGGGCGCTCGCCCGGCCAACGGTTCGGATGAACTGCTCCACCCCGTGGGGACCTTCGCAGGGCGCCACCGTCTACGCGGAGGGTATCGTCTCTCACACCACGGCCGGGCATGGCGGGTTCAAGTTGTGCAACGAGTGCAACGTCAAGATTCATCCGATGCTTCGTTGCGCAGGCGGCTGGTACGAAGAAGATACCGCGTGGGCCGCGATTGCCCTCGCCTATCCGAATCTCTTTACCGGATACGAGCGCAAGTGCGCCGATTGGACGATCCGGGATTCGTGGCCCGATGCCTGGGAAGCGATCTTCGGTCGCCCCCTTGCGCCCGGTGAATCCCATGAGAAGGATCGCCGCGCCTTCGAGCGGGAGCATGCCGGCGACTGGATCGTCATCTCCGCGCTACGCTCGGAGCAGCATGCCGGGATAACCGAAGTCATCGCCACGATCGGCGGGCTGCGGGCAACCGATGAAGAACGCCGCTATCTCGTGCCAAGAGACGAGTACGAGGTTGGCCGATTTGGCTTCGTCATCGATCCGGCGCGCCACGCTGCCTATGACGGACCGTCGTCTTTCATCAATTGGCAGGCGCGGGTGACCAGTCCATGAAACCGGTCAGTCCCTGCGTTCTTCTCTTCCGCATGGAGGCGGCGCGGCGAGAGACCCGCCACCATCTCGATCGCATTCACCGGCAGATCACGGGCCGGGCCGAACGCAGAGCGGCCACCGAGAAGGCGAAAGCCCGCTCGCACCGCCGGGGCGGGTCGCGGTGGACGCGCTCCGACGAACAGCTGTTTCAGGATCACGTCGAGCGGCTCAGCTTCGAACGGCGAACGGAAATCGCTGCCCTAGCTCGCAAACTCCAACATCAGGAGCGGGCGATCACTACCATGCGTCTGATGCTCGGCGATGATGCGGGTAAATGCGGCGGCGTGAGTCTGACCGTATGGGGGCTTTCGTGGCGGCTGATCCGCGCTGGAGGAAGGGATGCGGGCTGTCGGTCGCGAGGGGCTCTCTCCTCCGGGGTTTCGGAGCCTTAGCCCGCCCCGCCGGTCTGCCCTTCGTTTTCGCTGCGGTCTGAACCGGCGGCCGGTCGTTTCAAGGTCGCTGGCGGCGCCGCGGAGCGGCCGGTGCAGCCTCCCTCGCAAAACGGCTCCGCGTCCTTCGCAGGGCTTTACCCCGCTTGTCCGCAAACCCGTTTCGCTCGTCCGGCCGTCCCGGACCTGTGAAAGCGCCCGTCCTCAGCCGGTTCCTGTCGATCGCATCGAAGGGCAGACCGGCAGGGGCCGGAGCCGCTTCGGTGGAAACCACGAAAGGAAGATCCCATGGCCAAGCCCGCAACCAATCGACCCTCCCCCCGCGTCGTGCCGCTCCGCAAGGGCGCGACCCTCGAGATGGTCAGGCTCACATGCCCGGACACCGTCCAGGCAATGCTGATTGCCGAGAGTTTTGGAACGGCGGTGGTCGACAGTGACGGCGTCCGTGAGCTCCATGAGCGCCTGATCATTGAGACCGCCGACAGCCTCTCGGACGGCCTCGGCGAGAAGGCGATGCAGATCCATCTCCAGCGCATCGTCGGGGCCTATGTCGGCTCGGCGCACGGAGCCGGCCAGTTCTACAGCCGCGCCGTCACCGAGGCCCGAGACGCCACCGCCAAATCGGCGAACGATGCCCGCGACGAGGATCTCGATGGCCCGGTCGGTTACGACAGCGCCGCCCAGCGCAAACGCGAATTCGCCGCCGACATGGGCATACAGTCCCACGCGTTGCGGATGGCCGCCGAGGGCGCAGTCGCTGCTTACAGCCACGTCATCGGCGAAGCCTGGAAGCCTTTCGACCGCCCGGTCGAAAACCCGGGCCAGTCGCTCGACCGCAAGGCGGCCGAGGCGCAGATGGCGGCTCTCGGTTGAGCCGTTTCGGGCGGAGCTTCGGCTCCGCCCTTTCTTCCCTCTCCCTGATCATTAGGCCGGTTCCTTTGGGACCGGCCTTTTTCCAGGTCATCAGAAGGAAGAGAAACATGGACCCCGCTCGCCACGCGACCCCGTCCCGGTCGGCGGTCCTGCAGGAGCCGGTTGTCCGCCGCAACGGCTTCGCCGTCCTTCTCTCCGTTCCGGCAGTTCCGGTGCGGCATGCCACCCGATCTCTCCTGCCTTCGGACCTCCGCGACGGGGCCGCGGTGGGCGCGGCCTCCAAAACGGAGGATAATGACATGAGCAGGAAAGCCGAGGGCGAACGCGCCGACATCTATGCACGGATCACGGCCCGGATCGTTGCCGATCTGGAAAAAGGTGTAAAACCCTGGATGAAACCCTGGCACGCGGCCAACACAAATGGCCGGATTACCCGGCCGCTACGCTACAACGGTCAGCCCTATTCGGGCATGAACATTCTGTTGTTATGGTCGGAGGGAATGGCGCGCGGCTTCACCTCACCCATGTGGATGACGTTCAAGCAGGCGCTCGAACTCGGAGCGGCGGTGCGCAAGGGCGAGACCGGTTCGACGGTCGTCTTCGCCAGTCGTTTCACCAAATCCGAGGCGGACGGCAATGGTGGAGAAGTCGACCGGGAGATCCCGTTTCTGAAGGCATACACGGTCTTCAACACTGAGCAGATCGGCGGGTTGCCGGGACACTACCATCACCGACCGGGTCCGGTGCTCGATCCGGTCGAGCGGGTCGAGCACGCCGATCGCTTTTTCCGAAACACGGACGCCGTCATTCGCCATGGTGGAGTGGAGGCCTATTATTCGCCGGTAACGGACCACATCCAGATGCCGCCGTTCGAGACGTTCCGCGACGCCGCGTCTTACGTGGCGACCCTGAGTCACGAAAGCTGCCATTGGACGGCGCGCCCAGATCGCGTCGGACGCGATCTCAGCCGATATGCCAAAGACAAGAGCGAGCGCGCCCGCGAAGAGCTGATCGCCGAGCTTGGAAGCTGCTTCCTATGCGCCGATCTTGGGATCGTGCCGGAGTTGGAGCCACGGCCGGACCATACGTCTTACCTTGCCTCGTGGCTGAAGGTCATCTCCGATGACAAGCGGGCTATTTTTCAGGCAGCAGCCCATGCCCAGCGTGCTGTCAGCTTCCTGCACGGTCTCCAGCCCATTCTGGCCGACAAGAGAGCGGTTGCGTAGGAGACGCTAAGGTCGGTCGTTGTCACCCGCAACGGCTGACAGCTCTTTCGGCTCTCTCTCCGCAAGAGCGTGCTCATCGGACGTGAGGTCCAGCTTCCCCCAGATCGATGGTTTCCGATCGGCGGCTTTCAGCTTCCGGGACTGCTTGATTTCGACGGTAAACGGCTTTGTCTGCTGACGCATAGATCCTCCAAGCGACGAATCTCGGCCCGACAATATTGCGTTGATGAGAGGAGGCAACTGCCCGGGCGGCCGAGTTTGTCGCATCCGAAGCCGACGCTATGCTTTAGAGGCTGGGGAACGGCTTCGCGGCCGGGCTGTTCTGCCGGGGCAACGCACGGCGAGGGCCATGACCAAGTTCCTTCCACCGCTGTCATAGGCCACGCCCTCCGCGGGCTCGATGAGGCATGTCTGATCGGAGACCGGCTTCGCCTCGATCGTTCTCCCGCAACGGCCGTCCGCAACTTTCTTCCCCTGCGAACTGCGTTCGCATTCCTCGCGCGACAACAAAGTTTCTCCCGACCGCCCTCCATTTCATTACGGCCTTCCAGGTGCGGTCCGATCGTCCCCGATCCTTACGACAGCCATCGAGGCCGCGAAGGGCGCGGCCCGAAACAACCGAAAGGAACAGACAATGGCTACCATCGGCAATTTCACCGCAAACGAAAACGGCTTCACCGGCTCGATCCGCACCCTCGCACTCAACGTCAAGGCCCGCATCGCCCGCGTCGACAACCCCTCCGACAAGGGGCCGCACTTCCGCATCTACGCCGGCAATGTCGAGCTGGGTGCGGCCTGGCAGAAACGCTCCAGCGAGAGCGACCGCGACTATCTCTCGGTCAAGCTGGACGATCCGAGCTTCCCCGCCCCGATCTACGCAACGCTCTCCGAGGTCGAAGGCGAGGACGGTTACCAGCTGATCTGGTCCCGCCCCAATCGGGATTGAGATCTAAAGAAGGCCCCGCCACCGAGGCGGGGCCAACTGGCCGCTTTGAGAATGCCGCAACGGGCGTCGAGCCCGCTCCCGACTTTTAGGGTGCCATACGGAGAGGTGGGGGTCTGCTCATATCGAGCCAATCGTGCCGTGGAGCCGGGCCAGCCTCAAGGACGAGCGGTCCCCCCAAAATGCTTGGCGCATTTCGGCTCCCCCACTCGCCGCCGCTGGCGGTCGCAAGCGCGATCCTTGACCCTGACCCACCGCCACGCCGGCGGGCGTCATCTTTCTCAAACATCAAGGAGATGACGATGATCGAACAACAAATCGAAGAACTGCGCGCCGAGCTGAATGCCTGCATTGAGCCCGCCGAGCGCCGCCAGATCGAAGCCGAGCTTGAGATCGCCCAGGCCGAGCTGATCGTCATGCTTGCCGAACAGGACGGTTCCACCGAGGCCGAGCCGCCTTTCTGAGGGCGGCATATCACCGGCGCTGCCGTTCCGCCGCCGTCCACAGTACGGACAGGAGCGATCCGCTGCAACTTTCCTTTCGATCTACCGTCATCGACATCGGGGATGTTGCATCCCGCCCGTCGCGCCGCAACCTGCCGGCGCCAGGCTTTTCCCCGCCGTATTGCGGCTCCTCGCGCGCCAGAATCCAGGAGGCGGCAGGTCCTCCACTCTCGTTTCGGCCTTTCAGGTGCGTCCCTCCTTGTCCGTCATGCGGCTTATCCCGCGATATCCGCATCTCGAAAGGAGAAAATACTGTGCAACAGCTCGCTCAATTCCTCACCGCCACCGGCCGTCGGCTCCGCGTCCTCGGCAAGGTGATCTGTCACTTCTTCCGCAAGGGGAAACTCTGTCTCAAGCTCCCAATCAAGATTCCGTTCTTCGTCGAGATCGAGGCGTCGTTCGAGACCGACTGGAACCGGCGCGAATGACGCGCCGTGGCGGCTTCAGTGGCCCCTCCTCTGTCAGCTGGAACGAGGAAAGCAATTATGGTCAGCTCCGAAAATTTCGGCGCGTTGTTTTTGGCTGATAGCCGCGACCACGCTTTTGCTTCAACAGCTCAAGGAACAACTGAACCGCTTCTTCTTCCCGTTCGAACACATGCTGTTTCTCCTGACCACGTTTCCCGATCCTTCCCCAGCGTCGGGTCAGGCAGGCCTCTCCGAACATCGTCTGCTCGATCTGCATGGCATAGTACCGCGCCATGTTCTTGGCTGGATCCGTTCGTTCGACATAGAGCTGGTAGGGTTGCGAAATCATGCCGGCATGATCGTCACACGGCGCCGCCACGTCCAACGACATATGTGAATCCTACAAGTGCGACCGATTCATTTTTGTGAAGAATGGCGCTCGCGCGAGGCGCCGACGGCGCACGGCTCTAGTCGCGCTGCGACCGGAGCCCGCACGCGTTCTCCGCCCAGTCGGGTCACGATCCTCTCGCAGCAAGAAGCATGCCTCTGCCAAATGTCATTGTCCGGAGACCGCCGGAGCCTCCCGTCGCCATCGGAGATGGCAAGCGGTCGCGTCCCTTCAGGACGCGGTTCTATCTCTCTCTGACGTCCCATTTTGCACCCGCCGTTCCGGCGTCAAGGACATCGCGGCCCCTCCAATTTTCCCTGCACCGCAAGCGGCACAGGGAAAATCGGTTCCTCCGCTCGCCGCACGGCGGCCGCGTTCCGCGGTCCCTGACCCCTCACGGACTATGGTGCGGACACCTTTCGTCAGAAACGAAAAGGAGACCCTGATGACAAAGCATCAAATCACTCACCAGATTGGAGACGACCAGAAGCGGTCGGATCAACAGCCGGATTGGCTTGAACGCTTGCGCGGAAATTTCGATGCGGAAGTTCATTTGCCCGCGGATATCTCGTGCGAGTTTCTGTCTGCGGCGCTGCTTTGGGCAGTCGAGAACAAGGTCGATTTCGGTCTGTTCCACGAGGCCGACAAGATCATCATTGCGCATTTCGGCGGTGATGAGATCTACCTCCCGTCGCGGTGGTCCGACAAACGATGGCGCATCGGCCTGGAGGACAAAGAGCCCTTCTTCGATCCCGCCGATTGAGATCCAGACCAGAGGCGGCTTGCCGCCTCTGGTCCTTGACTTCGCGTGAGCCGTTCCAGCCGGAGCGGCTATGAAAGGGGGGCTCTGCCGCCCCTCTCAAACCTCACCCCATGAAGGAACGGCAATGCCCCTCCTTCAAACTTCCTCCCATGGGGAAAGGGGACGGTTCCCTCCTCCCTTTCCCCAAACCCCTATCCTTCTCCCGTGCCGGGGAAGCGATGGTTCGCTGTCACCCGCCTTGGCACCAGCCGTGTCGGGCACCATCCCATGATCGGGCGAGCCCTTCGCCGATCAAGACGTCGCCCAGCGAATTGCCTGCGCGAGACACGGTGCGAAGTTTGCGACCGTACTTGTCTTCATCACGGAACCCGGCCGCCAGAGAGAACTTCCCAGCGTTGAGCAGCGCCAGCAGCCGGGATTTTGCCGCTTCACCTTTGATCCTTTCGGCCTCGCAGCGGGGCGGGCTGAGTTCAGGCGTATCGATGTCGGCGATGCGGATTTTCTCGCCCTCGAACCAGAAGGTGTCGCCATCGACGACGCAGTTCGTCCGGTGGCTGTCGCCGCAGATCGAAAATGCCGCCGACAATGAATCCGTCGTCGATGTCTTGGCCAAAGTGGCGAAACCGGGGAGAGCTTCGTTGCCGCCATAGGCAAGCCAACCTCCAACGGCAATGATCACAGTGCATAGAACTGCCGCCGAGCGTCTACGCCGTCTGATCCGCCCAGATCTTGCCAGTCCTCCGCCCGCGCGCTGCCGATCGCGGGCGCGTCCGGCCTTCGGCGGCTTTCTGAACGGAACTATATTCGATTTCGCCACTATCCGATTCCTCGTTTCGCCTCAGCCTATGTCGGACCCGGTTTCATCTGCGTTTACGGAGGAGCTTGTCTCTGCGCTGCGGTGTGGCCGCCAAAATGGTGTGCGAGGGGCGGGGAGCAGTCGATCCCGCCTCCCCTTTGGGGCCACTATGTTGAGGCTCCCGCGGCTGCTCTGTTTCCCGCCCGTCGCACGACGAGAATTCCCGAAATCCCGCCCGTCGGGCGTCGCTATGCTGATTTCTCCGATACTCTTCATTTTCCTGGATCAGCCTTGCTTGTTTGCACTGCGCGCCGGCTTGGATCATGCAGTCTTTGGCGTATCGCCGATCATGTGAAACCTGTTCGTGCCGACGCATGCCTTCATGTCGCCGCGCCGGAACCAGATAGCTCGTCCGCATCTGAGCGGCGCGTTTCCTGCGGTGAACACGATCTGTTCGTCGGCACGCATGCGCAGGACTTCGTGGGGCTGGATGAGTGGTCTGGCAGCGAGCTGCTTGGAGCGCGTTCGAGACGATCCCCTTGCCTGGAAACTGCGGCTGACCTGGTCGATCTCGACCGTTGTCATTCCGCAGCGTCGGGAGATGTAATCGGCGGTCTCGGGATCGTTGATCGCGGCGAAGGAAATCCAGCTGGCGCTCTCGAACCACTTGCTTGCCGCGTCGCGACCGCCATAGGTTTCGCGCATCTGGCCGATCGACTGATAGATCATTGTCAGCGTGATGCCGTATTTGCGTCCGGCGTCGCGCGCTGTCTCGATGATCCGCATGTAGCCGAGGCGGGCGACCTCATCGAGGAGAAACAGCGCGCGCCCCTTGATCTGTCCGTCGCGATTGTAGATCGCATTCAGAAACGAGCCGATGATGACCCGCGCAAGACCCGAGTGGGTCTCCAATGTCTTTAGCTCGATGTTGATGAAGACGTCCGTATTCCCAGCCGCGATGTCGCCGGTCGAGAATTTCCGTCCCGACACGAGGGCGGCATAGTTCGGATAGGAAAGCCAGTGCGTTTCCTTGACCGCATTGGCATAGACGCCGGAGAAGGTTTCCGGCGTCATGTTGACGAAGGCTGCGACGTTCTCCTTCACGAAATCCGAACCCGAATTGTCGTAGATGTCTTGCAGCCGCTTGCGCAATGTCGGCTCGGGTTCAGAGAGGTTCATGCGCACCTGCCGAAGCGTCTGCTCGTTCTCGTCCATGTGACCCGACAGGCAGACATCGGCGATCAGCGCCGTGAGAAGCTGCAGCGCCGATGCACGAAAGAAGTCGTCACGGACACCACGCGCACTGCCGCTGTCGCTCATGATCCATGAGGCCACTGAGGCAATATCCTCTTCCTTGGTTCCGCCGAAACGGCCGATCCAGTCCAGGACGTTAAAGCCGATGTCCGGTTTCCTCGGATCGAGAACGAATACGTCCCTCCCCGCTCCGCCGCGATGGGCGGAGACCATCGGTGCGACCTCGTTCGACGGATCGAGCACGATCAGCGTGCCGCCCCATTTCAGTGCCGTCGGGATCGTCACCGACGTCGTCTTGAAACCACCGGAACCGGCAAAGACGATCCCGTGCGACGAGCCGAACGAGCCATCGAAGCACAGCAACGGCGACTTGCCACCGGCGCCCCAGGTCTCGGCGCTGTCGGCGCGAAACGCTCGGGCGCCGACATTGTCTTTATCGACCCGATAGCGCTCGCCGATGACGATGCCACCAGCATCGGGAAACAACTTTGCCGCCTCTGTGAGCTTCATCCAATCTGCCTCGCCATGCAGCGCCCGCTTGCCCTGAATGCGCTTCGGCTCGGCCCTTGCGAATGCCGCATTGCCGATGAACGCGACGCGGAGTGCGAAGCAGGCACATAAGAGCGCCGCACTCGCTCCGATCGACGTTGCCGGATCGAGAAAGGCCAAGACCGTCTTGTCGGTGGGTACCGTCTTCATGAAAGAGGAAAGGCGCATTGATTCTCGAAGCGCTGCGATCAAAATCGCCCCACTGCATCCCGCGACGACGCCCCAACCTGCCTGCTTGATATTGATCGCGCCGGCGCTCGCGAACAAGAAAACGATCCCGATCGCCGCACTTGCGAGATAGGGAAGCGCGATTCCTGCCCGCCCCCATGCAAATCGCGCGGCCTCGGTCTTACCGAAACCGGAAAGCCACTGCTCGATCCCGGTCATTCCGATAACGACCGGGATCATCAACGCCGCCGGCACGACGACGAGCGCAATCCTATTGATCGTCATTGCCGAACGCCTCCACGCCGAGTGCGGTGAGCCTGGATCGCTCGCCATCGTCACCCTTGATGCGGCGCGCTGCATCGATCAGCGCGCCCAGCACCAGCGCTCGCTTCTCGTAGCGCAGACCGGCCTTGACGATCAGACCACCGAGCTCGATCTTCTCGCGCGTGTCCTTCTTGCGGGCGTCGGATGTCAAAGTCCTCACCATCCGTTCAAGCCTCGCCAGTGCCGCCCGCAGCCGCGCCAGACGCGACCGCCGTGGTCGACGTTGCACCGCTGCTATCGCCTGCGCCCTTTTTCCCTCCGGTCGTACCCCCCTGCCCTCCGCGAAATCGCCTGCTCAGTTGGTCAAACGCTGCCTGAAGCTCCGCCTCGTCGATCTCGATGTCGCCAAGGCCTGCCTTGAGCGCGATCCGGCCAATGCGTTCCGCTTCCCGTGTCTCGGCGAGCTTGAGCTGCTCCTGCAGTTTGGCAATTTCGTCGCGGATCTTCGCGGATGGCTTCTTCATTCCGTTTGTCTCCCTGGGTGAGAAAGCTTGTCTTTCGAAGCCAGTTTCCGGAACTTAAGTAGCGAACGCACTACTGTGAATCCTACAATCGCCAACGGCGATGCTTTGGTGGATCATCCCGGCCGTTCCGAAGGAGCGGCTTCCAAGGGCGCAATTATACGTCGCTGGCGCGACGTGTTGCTGAGAGAGCCTGGTGGGGCCGCCGCTCCCGACGAACGCATTGATATCGTTCGCAACCGGGAGAGAACTCCGCCGTGGCCGTCCCTCACTTCTCCGTCAGCGTCGTCGCCCGGGGCTCCGGACGCAGTGCCGTCCTGTCGGCGGCCTACCGGCACTGCGCTAAGATGGAGTTTGAGCGAGAAGCCCGGACGATCGACTACACGCGAAAGCAGGGGCTCCTGCATGAGGAGTTCGTGATCCCTGCCGACGCGCCGGAATGGGTGCGCAGCATGATTGCCGATCGCTCGGTCGCCGGCGCATCCGAGGCCTTCTGGAACAAGGTGGAGGTATTCGAAAAGCGCTCCGATGCCCAGCTTGCCAAGGATGTCACCATCGCGCTGCCAATAGAGCTGACGGCCGCGCAGAACATTGCGCTCGTCCGAGATTTCGTGGAGCGGCACATCACGTCGACGGGTATGGTCGCGGACTGGGTCTATCACGACGCACCTGGCAATCCGCATGTGCATCTGATGACGACATTGCGGCCACTCACCGAAGATGGGTTCGGTTCGAAGAAGGTCGCGGTTCTCGCCCCGGACGGCAAGCCGATCCGCAATGACGCCGGCAGGATCGTCTATCAGCTTTGGGCCGGTAGCACTGAGGATTTCAACGTGTTTCGTGACGGCTGGTTTGCCTACCAGAACAAACATCTGGCGCTTGCCGGCCTCGACATTCGCATCGATGGCCGTTCCTTCGAAAAGCAGGGTATCGACCTCGAGCCAACCATTCACCTCGGCGTCGGCGCCAAAGCCATCGAGCGCAAGGCCGAGCAATCCGACCACAAGTCGGAGACCTCGACTCCCAAACTCGAACGCATCGAGCTTCAGGAGGAGCGCCGCAGCGAGAACGCCCGCCGCATCCAGCGCCGTCCGGAGATCGTGCTCGACCTGATAACGCGGGAGAAGAGCGTCTTCGACGAACGTGATGTTGCGAAGGTGTTGTATCGCTATATCGACGATGTCCTTCTGTTCCAAAGTCTGA
Source organism: Rhizobium sp. BK456 (assembly GCF_014194045.1). Lineage (NCBI taxonomy): Bacteria > Pseudomonadati > Pseudomonadota > Alphaproteobacteria > Hyphomicrobiales > Rhizobiaceae > Rhizobium > Rhizobium sp. BK456. The sequence continues at coordinate 272,009 of NZ_JACIAO010000010.1, read as the reverse complement.
TGGTCCGCATTCTGCAAAGTCCGGAAGCACTCCGGCTCGAACGCGAGCGGATCAACTTTGCGACTGGTATTCGGACAGCCGCGAAGTACACGACGCGCGCGATGATCCGGCTTGAAGCAGAGATGGCCAATCGCGCGATCTGGCTCTCCGGCAGCACCTCCCATGGCGTCCGTGAGGCGGTGCTGCAGGCGACCTTTGCGCGTCATTCCCGTCTGTCGGATGAGCAGCGAACGGCGATCGAACATGTGGCTGGCGGCGAACGGATCGCCGCCGTCATTGGCCGCGCCGGCGCCGGCAAGACGACGATGATGAAGGCGGCGCGCGAGGCGTGGGAAACGGCCGGCTATCGTGTGGTCGGCGGAGCGTTGGCGGGCAAAGCCGCCGAAGGTTTGGAGAAGGAAGCAGGCATCGGCTCCCGCACACTGTCGTCGTGGGAGCTTCGCTGGAACCAGGGTCGCAATCAGCTCGACCACAAGACGGTGTTCGTGCTGGACGAGGCCGGCATGGTGTCGTCACGGCAGATGGCGCTGTTGGTCGAAGCAGTCACCAGGGCCGGCGCCAAACTCGTACTTGTCGGCGATCCGGAACAGCTTCAACCGATCGAAGCGGGTGCAGCCTTCCGCGCCATTTCCGATCGCATCGGCTATGCCGAACTCGAGACGATCTATCGTCAGCGCCAGCAATGGATGCGCGATGCCTCGCTCGATCTCGCTCGTGGCAATATCCGCAAGGCTGTCGGTGCCTACACCGCCCATGGTCGAATGATTGGTTTGAGACTGAAGGACGACGCGGTCGAGAGCCTGATCGCAGCGTGGGACCGCGACTACGACCCCTCGAAGACCAGCCTGATCCTCGCACACCTCCGCCGCGACGTCCAAATGCTCAACGATATGGCGCGCGCTAAGCTGGTCGAACGCGGCGTCGTCGCAGAAGGATTACCGTTCAAGACCGAGGACGGAACCCGCATGTTCGCGACAGGCGACCAGATCGTGTTCCTCAAGAACGAGGGCAGCCTTGGCGTCAAGAACGGCATGCTCGCAAAGGTGCTTGAAGCCGCACCTGGCCGGATCGTTGCAGAGATTGCTGACGGCGAGCACCGCCGCCAGATCACAATCGAGCAGCGCTTCTATAACAACCTCGATCACGGCTATGCGACGACGATCCACAAGAGCCAGGGCGCGACGGTCGACCGGGTGAAGGTGCTTGCTTCCCTCTCGTTGGACCGGCACCTCACCTATGTGGCTATGACGCGCCATCGTGAGGATCTCGCCGTCTACTACGGCAGTCGCTCGTTCGCCAAATCCGGCGGCCTCATTCCGATCCTGTCGCGCCGAAACGCCAACGAGACGACCCTCGATTACGAGAAGGCGTCGTTCTATCGCCAGGCGCTGCGCTTCGCGGAAGCGCGGGGCCTTCATCTCGTCGACGTCGCCCGCACGATCGCACACGATCGCCTCCAATGGGCCGTTCGGCAAAAACAGAAACTCGCCGAGCTCGGCGCCCGTCTAGCCGCCATCGGTGCGGCACTCGGACTGGTCCGCGGCAGCAACAAACACTCCATCCCGGACACAATCAAGGAGGCCAGGCCCATGGTATCAGGCATCACCACCTTCCCGAAATCGCTCGACCAGGCCGTCGAAGACAAGCTCGCCGCCGATCCCGGTCTGAAGAAGCAATGGGAGGACGTCTCGACCCGCTTCCAACTCGTCTACGCGAAGCCGGAAGCTGCCTTCAAGGCGATCAATGTCGATACAATGTTGAAGGACCAGTCGGTCGCGCAGTCGACCCTGGCAAGGATTGCCGGCGAGCCAGAGAGCTTTGGCGCGCTGAAGGGCAAGACCGGTCTTCTCGCCAGCCGTGCCGACAAGCAGGACCGGGAAAAAGCCATCGCTAATGTGCCGGCGCTCGCCCGGAATCTTGAACGCTACCTTCGTGAGCGGGCCGAGGCCGAATTCAAACATCAGACGGAGGAGCGCGCAGTCCGGCTCAAGGTTTCGGTCGACGTCCCGGCGCTCTCCCCATCTGCCAAGCAAACGCTCGAACGGGTGCGCGATGCGATCGATCGCAACGATTTGTCCGCAAGCCTCGAATACGTGCTCGCCGACAAAATGGTGAAAGCGGAACTGGAAGGTTTCGCCAAGGCGGTTTCCGAACGTTTCGGGGAACGGACGTTCCTGCCACTGGCGGCGAAAGACACTGATGGCAAGACCTTCGAGACCGTCACGGCAGGCATGACGGCCGGCCAGAAGGCCGACGTCCGGAACGCCTGGGACGCCATGCGGGCGGTTCAGCAGCTGGCTGCTCATGAACGAACGACCGAAGCGCTGAAGCAGGCCGAGACGCTGCGGCAAACTAGGAGCCAAGGACTCTCGCTGAAATGACGGCGGGAGCTGGAACGCGCCAGGCGATGACCGCGCAACAACGACACGCGACTGGGATCATTTTGGTTGCCGCATTGGTCGCCATGCTGGCGATCGGCACCGCCCTCGCCGGCGGTTACCGCGTCAATCTGACACCGAGCAAGCCACTCGGCCTGTGGCGCATTGTTCCGCTCGATCGTCCCGTTGCTGTCAATGACCTGGTGTTCATCTGCCCACCGGCAACCGCGGAAATGCGGGAGGCGCGAGCGCGCGGCTATCTCCGTTCCGGTTTCTGCCCGGGCGACGTCGCACCGTTGATCAAGACAGTGATCGCCGTTGTAGGACAGCGTGTCGAAATCGGCGTCGACGTGAGAGTGGATGGGCGGGTGGTTTCCTCATCCAGTCTCGCACTACGAGATGGAAAAGGCCGGCCGTTGACGCCGTTTCCGAGCGGCATCATACCGCCAGGATATGTCTTCCTGCATTCCGCCTTCCCCGGCTCCTATGACTCCCGATATTTTGGCCCGGTGCCGATCTCCGGCATTCTCGGGCTGGCGCAGGAGGTGTTCACCTATGTGCCGTGATTACCTTCAGCCGGCGCTGCTGATATTCGCTTCGATCGCGATCGGCGTGGTGGGCTGGAGCGGCCATGTGTTGCTCCTACCCGTCGCGCTCGGGTTTCCGGTTCTTTGGTCGATCTCGCAAACGAGATCGGTCGCGGCACTTGTCTCCAGCGGATACTTCCTGGCCGCGTCCCGGGGTCTGCCACAAGGCGTTGCCGCCTTTTATTCGTCGGACATCTGGCCAGGCCTCCTGCTCTGGCTGGGTGCGTCTATGAGTTTCGTTGCCGTGCATACGCTCTTCTGGACGATGAACGGACGCGCGCGTCCGTTTCGCTACCTCCTTGCGGCAGCCGTCATGGCCGTCCCGCCGTTCGGCATCACGGGCTGGGCGCATCCTGTCACCGCCGCGGGTGTTCTGTTTCCGGGATGGGGATGGTGGGGACTTGGCTTCATGACAGCCGGCCTTGCGGGTCTCGTAACCCGCATTTGGCCAGCTGTCGCCATCGCCTTCGCAGGCCCTTGGCTGTGGTCCGCCGCAATCTGGACCGACCCGAAACTACCGGAAGGCTGGCGCGGCGTCGATCTTGATATGGGGGCTTCGCTCGGTCGGGAGCCCGGGCTTCAACGCCAGCGTGACATGATCGCAACGGTGCGTGGCGCGGCCAGCGATGGGGCCCGTTTTGTGGTGCTGCCGGAAACTGCGCTCGGTTTCTGGACACCGACCGTGGCGCGGCTTTGGACGAACGCCTTCAGGGATGATGATGGGACGGTGATCGCCGGTGCGGCGATGGTCGATGCTGGGGGCTACGACAATGTTCTGGTCGCGGTCGACGGGAGGGGCGGCCACATCCTCTATCGCGAACGTATGCCGGTTCCCGGTTCGATGTGGCAGCCGTGGCGATCCTGGTTCGGGGAGAGTGGTGGTGCTCGGGCAGATTTCTTCGCGAACCCGGTCGTCTCCATCGGCGCCAGCCGCGCGGCACCGCTGATCTGCTACGAGCAACTGATTGTTTGGCCGGTGCTTCAGTCGATGCTGCACGATCCGGACCTCATTGTTGCTGTCGGAAACGGGTGGTGGACCGAAGGGACATCAATCGTTGCTATCCAGCGAACTGCCACTACAGCGTGGTCAAAGCTCTTCGCAAAACCGATTGTTATTGCCTTCAACACCTGAGTGCTCAGGAGACACCATGATCGACGCAGCCCTGATAAATGAATGCGCAGACCCTTCTCTCAAGCTGACGATCGTCGAGCAGTTCGTGATGGCGGCGGGCTCGGCTGATCCCTTCGCCGTCACCGTCAAATCAGGCGACCGATTGATCCTCGTTCCGAAAGCGGCATCGGCCGAGGAGGCGATTGCGATCGTGCGCCAATATGCTGGTCAAGCGGTCGTCCGCGTAGGGCTCACCCAGTTCCCCGCTGGCGTGGGAGTCAAGGAACCGGCGGATCTGAAGCCCGATCTCGTCGATCCTTGCCAGAACCTCCGGAAAGGCACTGCGATGTTCGCCAAGGTATTGAGGATCGTTGCAAAATGGTATGGCAACCCCACGAGCAAAGACGTCTTCCCGCAAATCTTCGAGGACGCGGTCTACGCATGGAAGACCGGCGAGTTCGGGGGTGTCGGCGTGTTTCAGGCGGAGGATCCTGGCATACCCATCGAAGCGCCGCAGCAAAGCGATAAGGAAGTGGATGGCGAGGAAGCGACGCCGAAAGACTTACAACCAGAGACGATGCAGGATGTTAGGCATGCGGGGATACGGATCGATCTTTCCCGCATTGGTCAACAACAGCGTTGAGTTCACCTCGCATTGGCGAGGCATGTTCCGGCCAAGCCAAAGTTTAGGCGACTCCAAAGCATGAAATTAATGCGCTTCCAGATGCCTCGTCCGCAGTTGTAATGGCGGCGAGCCAGTAAAACCCGCGTACTGACGGGTTCCAGCTATGAAGTTGCCCGACAAAAACCCGACAGGATCTGAATTCTGCTCGCTGAGCCATGAACTCGCGTGGTTGCGACCAAACCGCTCATTCGTCCAGCCTCGCAGCCGCAACCGCGTGCGGCATCAGGAATGTGGCAATCCCCGCGATGACGTCGATCAGATCGCCAGGATTGTGTGCAACGCCTTCAATGAAAGCACGCCATTGTCGCTGCTTTTGCTGGTCCTTGGCAAAGGCGTCCGTTAGGGCGTCCGGCAGGTCAATGGGGATCGGTGTCTCGCGGCGATCAAAGGTAGCGGCTATTGCGCGCGCCAGCCGATCATCGCTGAAGTCGAAAGACCTGCTGAGGATCCAGATGTCGTAGAAATCCTTCATGCGGCTGTTTACTCGCCCCAGCATCACCATTGCCTGGAACTTCTCGGCAATGACCGTTTCTCGCGCATAGGCCCGAAGCCGCGGCATCGGAAAATCGAGCATGGAAGGATAATCCAAAACCTCCACCCCAGGCTCAAGCGCATCGCCAAAACCGATGTCGATGGTCAGGTTGATCCGGGCTCCGCTGATCGAAGCGATCACCCGCAGCCTGAGCCCACCATAATCCAGTGCCTCGCGAATACGATCCACATGCAGCGTATCAGCGTCGAACGTAACGCCATCGTCGGCCTCTTGCGCCAGAATTTCCCGAAATGTCTCAAGCATCGGGTCCGGACTCGGATCACCGAAACCCAAAAGATCCAGGTCGCGCGTGCCTCGGTGCGGATTGTCGAACCAACTCATCATCAACATCGCCCCTTTTAGAACGAAGCGATCGGCGTGGGGCGACTGGCTAAGCCGGAACAATAACCGTTCAAGGGCGAAACGCGTCAGGACGAGATCGAAGCTTTGCCCGCTTGCCTTGGCGAGTTTCAACAGGCGGGCGCGCACCGAGGCGCCGACGTTTCTGATTTCTTTAGCCATTGGCGGTCAGCGCCTCAAGATACGGCCGGATCACAGAGCCAACGCCACCGCGTTCGGCCTGGTTGGCGATTTCGCCAGGAGTAGCCCTTCGTTGCCGCAGCGCCTCCTGCAGCCCTTCTATCGCTACCGAAAGGCCGATCTTGTTGCGATATCGAAAGCAATCGGCAATTGTCTTGGCGATTCCAAAGACCCTCACAGGAACGCCTTCAATGATATGGGTTTCGACGCTGTCGTTGAGAAGGCTGTCTGTGAAGCGCACAATGCGCACAGCGGGGGCTTCCAGCTTCGGCGGCCAGTCCTTACGGCCTATGGCAAGCCAGATTTGTCCGGGGAGCTGATCTGTCAGGCTGTGAAATGCCAATGCCGAAACGAGGCAGATAACGGCTTTGGGCGCGCGTTTGGCAACCTCCGCCAGGCTGTGGCTGGCGTCGAGCTGCGCATCAGGAAGTTGATAGAGACCGCGGGCAAGCCGCAGCACTTCACCATCTCGTTCCATTCGGCTCATGGTGGCAGCCGTGACTCCTGCGTTCCGCAGTTCGACGAAACGTGCTATTCCGCGCTCGGTTAGCACGGTCCGAGCGATTTGGCGTTGCGTGACTGAACTGGGCATTGATATAAAAGCTCGGAGAATAGGATCTATTATCCTAGGATTTGTATCACAATCCCTGGGGCCGAGAAAGCCCTCGCATTATGAATTCTTCACCACGACTAATTGCCTCGATGGACAAAGTTGACAATTCTAGTGGTCGCCTGGAGTAAAGATGTAGCTTGCGGCGAGGTCCACCATGCGCGCAGTGAGAGCCGGATAATCCTCGACGATCTCGTCTGCGGCAGCGCCTTGCAATTTCATCGCAGCGATTGTTCGGACTCGAGAGGAGCACAAATCTCAATTCCATTTGGCTTGCTTCGACGATTTCTCGTTGTCGCGGGCCGGATTGAAGCTGCTGAGATCCCAGATTATGCGCCTGTTTGCGTACTCACTTGGGTCTCACCAATCGGTCGTACTAATTCGACGTGGCTGACATCTAAGGCTTGAGCCAGTTCATAAATCGTAATCACAGTTGGGTTGCGACGACCTCGCTCCAGGCTACTAAGATATTGCTGGCTGAAACCAGAACGCGCCTCGACCTCTTCCTGTGTCAGGCCTTTCTCCCGACGCAGGCGGGCAAAATTCGAGCCGACCAGTTTGCGCATGTCCATGCGCCGAAAGATCGCCGTTTACACACTCGGAGTTTATCAACTAAAGTATGTAAAGCTCCTTCCCGTAAATCTCGCCAATGCGGGCGGGTAATGGGTTTAGTTGTCGATATAAGCATCAGCACATTGTCTGCAACTCAGAGATTTCGGATGTAACGGTGTCCCATTTGATGTAGGCGAACCTTCGGGGCCGCTTGGTGAGAGAATGAAAGTTTGGGAGAAGCGGGTGAACAAAGCGAGCTCATCCGATGCAAATGGTCGAGAAAAGAAAAGAGAATCGCGCTTCAGCTCGATGCAACAGTCGAAGCTTGAGGCGTTGGCTGTCTCGGCAATTCTCGAACACCGCCTCCTGATCGCCGCCGACGAAGCTGTCTATGAGGAATGGGCTCGCGCGACCGCAGACCCATCAATTTCCGCCGCCGTGCTCAAGAGCCTGCAGGAGGAGTATGTCGCGCGCCAAAAGAAATCTGAAGTCCAGCAAGAAGAACTTTCGGAAATCATCGATGCGTTAGGCTACGTCCCCGAGGTTCCACTCGATAAACATGAATGACGGTCAAACCAACCCGTGATCTTTAGCAATTGCGACGAGCTGTGGGACGGTCGCAGCCTCAAGTTTTTCGCGCGCTTTATCAAGGTAGTGCTGCACTGTCCTCGGGTTGATCCCCGTTAGCATTGCGGTTTCCGGAGCGCTTTTACCCTTTGCCGCCCACATGAGGCACATTGCTTCTCTTGGTGAAAGCAACCGTCTCGGAGCGACAATGGTCGTCGCAGCGATAATCTTCAGGCAGTAATGGATCACCAGCACCGCTCGGATCGCTTGTTGCGCATCCCGCAGTTTTGAAACGTCAGCCGTCGGCGCCGAAGATGCAAACGTCAGCATCATCGTCGACCCGAAACTTCCTTCGACGGGGATCGTCACCCCACTCCGAATTCCGTACTCGATCGCCTGGTCCCGAAAACGCCTGAGTTCGGAGGTTCCACGAGCGGGCCAATCGTCGGCCGTCCAGGAAAACATTTCCATGCGACGCTTGGCTTCAGTAACGACCGGGTCGATGCGGGAGTAATGGCCTTCGAGATAAACACCCTGCCATTCCTCCGGATAGGAGTTGAATGTGCGGATTTCCAACCCCTCAGTCTGCAGATAAGCAAAACGGTCGAAGCCGCATGCGTGCGCAAATGTTTTCAAAGCACTTTTGATCATACGTTCATCATGCGCGGCTTCTGTCATATCGATGAGAGAGCGAAGGTCACCGTCCACTAACTTTTCTCCTTTTTCGACGGTGCAAGCCTCCCACTCGTCGCGCCGTTCTGACGCCGCGAGGTACCGGTTGCCACCGTTCGGCTAGCCGGAACCACATGGGACATTGGACGATACGGCAGTTGCTTCTACGCGAAGCAGATCCACGTTCGTTGCATCGCTTAGGTCTATTGACCTCTGCCGGGTATTCAACTCTTTCTGATCTAAAGACGATGATTTTTATAGAGATTTTTAGTCACACCTGCGCCCCGCGCGGAATGTACTTGCGACGTTCAGCGACAAGCGAAAATCTGAGCGTCCGTTAGCTGTTTAACGGCCGCTATAGACAGAATGAAAAATAACATCCTGATCGACTAACACATTGAACTTGTAGCCCGGCCGGATGCGAATCGTCGGCTGAACGTTCAGGTTCTTCGAGATCGTCTCTTCTGCTACGCGGCCAAATGACGCGGCAAAATTCCGTCTTGCTGCATCCGAAGCCGTGTCCTGCGTCGCGAGCGTCGAACTCTCAGGCATCGACATATCGGTACCCGCCCCGATGATTGCCACCAGGGCTGCCGAACCGAATGTTCTCCAGAGATGTCGGTCGACCTTGTCCTGGAAGCCGCCATAACCTTCAGCGTCAGTGCCCGCCATACCACCGATCTGCAGGGTAGACCCGTTCGGAAAAATGAGGTCCGTCCAGACGACGAGTACCCGTTCCTGGCCGAAAGACACCTTGGAATCGTAGCGACCGACGAGTTTTGCGCCTTGCGGGATGAGAAGGCGATAATCGGTTGCGCTGTCATAGACATTTTGGCTGATCTGAGCGGTAATGCGCCCCGGCAGGTCGGAATTGAGGCCGGTGATCAATGTCGCCGGGATGACTGAACCGCGCTTCAATTCGTTGGGTGACATCTGCGGCATGACCTGGTTCGGCAGGTAGCCGAGATCCTTGATGTCCTGATTAAAGAAGTCCTCCTTCGACGTCTGCCCGTTCTGATCGACGTTCTGCTCCATCAAGCCTGATTTCATGGCCGCGCCATAAAGGTCTGAGGCGGTGCTCGTCACGGCATTTGTCGGCCGGCGGACGGTGTCATTGGTGGAGATTGCAGCCTTCTCGACATCGGAGATGTCTACCTTTAGCGGCGAATCGAGCGCCGTGGAACGGGCCTGGAGACGCGCCATCCGTTGCCGCTGGGCTTCGCGCATATATTGTTCATCCTGCTCTCGCTTCAGGCGTGCCTTCCACTCCTCTTCGGATTCGAGCCTTTGTCGGCGATCTTGTCGATCTGTTGGTTGGCGCTCGAAGACCGGTTCCTGCTTTTCCTTTTTCTCCGCGACGACTGGCGTCGGTTGAAACACCTCCTGCTTTTCTGGGTCACCGATAATGCCGTCGGTGACACCCCGCTTAAGCTGATCGCCGAAACTGGTCGCAGGGCTGTTGGAAGCACCCTCGATGTCGCCATGATTGAAGGAAAGCCCGCGCAGTGACAGACCAATCACGACCACGCCGACGAACAGCACGATGACGATGATGGCGACGATGATCGGCAGGCGGTTGAGCCGGCGCATGCCATTCTGATCGTCGGCCTGGGCTGACGCGCCAAGTTGGAGCGACTGGACCATATTGCTCTCCGTCAGTTACGCTGCATGATCGAAAGCGGACTAGCCGGCGTGGCGCCTGCCGCCGTTGGTGTATAAGCACGTCCGAGAGTGATCGAAGGCGTCGAAACCCGCGCGAGCAGCTGCCCGTCGATTCCCTCAATTGCATAGGCAAGCTCGACCGGCTTGATGTCTTTGGCGACTTTGCCGTCCCTGACGACCGTATAACCCCGCCCCTTCAGGGCCGCCTCGAGGGCGGATGCGAACTCCGATGCGTCCGTCTCCATTTTGATCGGGGTCGTAGCACCGGCCGGGCCGATCTGTTCGGCCAGACGACTTGCCATGTCGCCGGCGATGGCGCTTGCAGCCGGTCCGGTGACGGCCACAGGTGTGGAACTGGTGGTCAGTGCGTCGTCCGCCGTTTGGCAACCGGAGAGCAGCGCGCCCACGACGAAATATGTGAGAAGCTTGCGCATGGTTCAGCCTCCCCGCCGGATGGTGATCTTCTGCTGCCGCCAACCGACACCGGAAACGAGGATCGCCTTGTCGATCGCATAGTCGACGGTTATCATGTCGTTCTTCATGCGATAGTTGACGATGCGATTTTGACCGCCGGAGACGACGAAAAGCACAGGCGCATCCTGGCCGGAGATCGACTTCGGGAACTGGATGTAGGTCTTCACCCCGTCCGAATAGACCCGCTTCGGTTTCCACGAAGCACCGCCGCTGATTGAATAGGAGAAGTTCAGCTTGTCCGGCGCGGTGCCCGGAATGCCGCCCGTTTCGAGACGGGTGTTGATGTCGGCGAGCTTGGTGGACACGTCTTCCGGATATTCGAAACCAACGCGCGCCATGTATTGGCTCGGATGGGACTTGAGTTGGATGTGATAGGTGCGCCGCGATGTCGTCACGACCATTGAGGTGAGAAGGCCTGGCTCCGACGGTTTGACGATGAGATGGATCGCCTGTCCGCCTGTGGCCCCCGAAGTGGCCGGCTCTACCTTCCAGCGCACGGTGTCGCCGACCATAACATCGCGAACGATCTCGCCACCCTGAAGTTCGATGTCGCAGACCTGCAGCGGCGAGCAGACGACGGAAGGTTGCGTTTCGCCGAACAGGAAGATCACCTTTCCGTCCGGTCCCGTCGTCACCAATCCCGGCGTGCCGCGCCACTTTTTGGAAAGATTTGTTCCTTTCACCTCGTTGCTCGTCATACTTTGCGCCTGCGCGCCCGCCGCAAGCAAGAGTCCGGCCATGCAGCCGGCGGCCGCGATCAATCCCGTTTTTTTCATTGAAAGAATCCCTACCCTTAAAGCTGTGCCGTCCAGTCGAAATCCCGGACGTAGAGGCCGATCGGATTGAGGCGGATCGTCGCCTCATCCTGTGGCGCGGTGAGCGTCACCGTTGCGATCCCGCGGAACCGCCGCGTGCCGGTTTCCTTGCCCTTGCGGTCCCGCTCGTATTCCGTCCAGTCGATCTGATAGGTCTGGTTCGAGAGCGCCACGATGTTGTTGACCTCGATGGCAACGGTCGAGGACTTTGCCTTCTCGAACGGAGAATTGCCTCGGAACCAGGCGTTGACCTTCTCCGTCGACGGATCGGAGGTGCGAAGAAGAGCGTAGGTGCGGTCGATATATTGCTTCTGCACCACTGCATCCGGCGTGATCGAGCGAAAGCTCGTGACGAAGTTGCCGAGTGTGGCGCGCACCACGCGGACATCGGCATACTCGATCTGCTCGGGGAAGCCTGCGGTGACCGCAGTTCCGAGCTTGTCGACCTCGACGATGTAAGGCACGAGCCTCACTTGCGTGCTGAGATACATCGCGTAGCTGAAGCCGATGACGGCCATTACCAGACCGAGGACACCAACAATCCGCCATGCGGCGGCTGCCTTCACATAGGAACCATAGCGTTCGCTCCATTCCTGGCGGGCGGCAAGGTATGGGTTTTCCGGGGCGCGGTTCGCTGCCATTTATTCTTCCCTTGTCTCGATTACGGTTTGTCGTTGCGTTCGGGAGGAGGCTTCGGTCCGCTATGACCGCCGCGCTGTTCATCGAGCTTCGCATTGGCCAGTCCGAGAATGGACCCGGCATAAGCGCCCGGAGAGCCGATTGCCTTTTCCTTAGCGGCTGATCCGGCTGCTTGCGCGCCGGAACTGAAGCTCGCGCCCATGCCGCGAAGAGCGGCACCTGCAACGGATGAACCAGCAGCTCGTGCGGCTTGCGCGGCCGCAAAGCCTGCGCCGGCGGCGCCGGCGGCGAGGAAGCCAGCGCCTGCGGCGAAAGACGCCGCCTGCCCGCCGTGGCGGATCGCTTCCATTCCTCCGGACACCGATGCGCCCTGGACAACGCCCTGGATGATGTTCGGGACATACATGGCGATGATGAAGACTACGACGGAAATACCGGCGATCGCCAAGGTCGTAACGAACTGGTCCGATGAGGCAGTCGGAGCTTGCGCAAGGCCAAGCAGGACGTTCGATCCGATCTTGGCGATCATCACCAAGGCCATCAGCTTCATGCCGACGCCGAAGGCATAGACGAGGTATCGAACAGCAAAGTCTTTCGTGAAGGACGAACCACCCAGCCCGAGCATGATCATGCCGGCGAGCAGTCCGACATACATTTCGACCATGACCGACACGAAAATCGCTGCAACCAGCGAGAAGGAGATAACGACGATGCCCATTGCTAACACCGCCGCGATCGCCAGCGCATTGTCTTCGAAAACCCCAAACTGTGCCTGCTCCGACATTTGCGACGCGACGCGGATTCCGGCGTCGAACACCTCAGCGGGCGACGCTGAACCACCGCCGGCGCCAATCTGGAAAAGGCTGTCGACCACCGCTCGCGCAAAGGTCGGACCTTGGGTCAGAACGAATGCGAAGAACCCGATGAACATGATCCGCCGCACCAGTTCGGCAAACCAGCTGTCCAATGAGGCTGACTGGATCGCCAACCAGACGGCCGCAATGCCGATCTCGATCGTTGCGAGAATCCAGAATAGGGATTTCGCCGCCTCCATGATGGTGGTCTCCCACCCCCTCGCAGCAGACGAGACCTGGTTTTCCAATTCCGTGAGGACTTGCCCCTCCTGTGCGAATGCGGGAACGGCATAGGCGAGGAAAAAGAGACCTGTCATCAGGAACGAGCGTGCGACAGCAACCTTCACCATCTCGGGCGCATCTCCTGACCTTCCTTGATCGGCGGCAGCTCCTTGTCGGAGCCGAAGAATTTTTCCCGGACGGCGCGCTGCTCCTCGGTGAACGCAGATGTTCCTGTGTTTCGGGAATTGACGATCAGCACTGTCATTGCAGACGATGCAGCGGCGACAGCCAACAGCAAGGCAATCAGGACGGGGCGGCTCACCAGCGCGGCTCCATTTTCTGGCCCTCCGGAACGCTCTTGACCTCGGCGTTGAAGAACTTTTCCCGCCGCGCCTGCGCCAGATCCTTGTCGGTCTGTTCCGTCTGCAGCCAGGTTCCCATCATTGTCATCTGTTGGGAGACGAGACCGCGAAGCTTCTGCATTTGCGCGACTTGCTGAGCGGCGATTTCGTGCCCGACCTGCAAAGCCTTCATCTGCCCGTCAGCCGTCTCGGACATCGACCGCAGCGAGGACATCGTGTCTTCCTCGCTCTCGAACTGGTCGGCCGTGAGGCTCGCCGCCTTCAGCGAGCTGGCGATCGTGTCACGGTTGGTGTTCGACCAGGACTGATAGGTCGAGGAGAACGTTGCGTTGCTCGGTAAATTGGTCTTGAGATCGGCATAGCTCTGAAAGCGCTGCTGAAGAACGTCGTCCGCATTCCCCATCGAAAAGGCGATGCCCTGTCCCTGGTCGACGACACTGCGCAGCTGGTTGAGATCGCTTTCGACCTGCCCCCAGACATGGTCAGGAAGTTGCGCTGTGTTTTGCAGCATGTTCTCGTAGATCTTCAGCTGGTTCTGGATCTGCTCTGCAAGCTGGCTGATCTGGGTCAGCTGATTGTCGACCTGGATGCCGGAGCTTTTCATGAGGTCCACGAGCTGCGTATTGTTGGCGAGCTGTGTCCATTCCGTCGCGGCGCCGGTGGCTGTACCGGCTTGAACTGCGCCTGCGGCTCCGATCGTGAGAGCGGCGGCCGCCAAGCAGGCGAGCCATCTATTTGAATAGCGATGCGGCATCGTGAACTCCTCTCGTTTCAAGCCAGTGGATCGGCCAGTGGCGGCCATGTTCGGATTTCAGTGCGCGGATGCGTTTGAGGTCCTCTTTGCCCGACGCGCCGACGAAGCTCAGCGCAACTGGCCCAAGTGACATATCGAAGAGCCGCCGGCCCTCCGGCGTGGCGACGTAGTATTCGCGCTTCGGCATGGCGGTAGCGACGATCTCGATCTGCCGCTCGTTGAAGCCGATGCGCTCATAGAATTCCCGAGTGCCGAACTCACGGGCGGCGCCATTCGGAAGGCATATCTTTGTCGGGCAGGATTCCTTCAGCACGTCGATAATCCCGGATCGTTCGGCATCCGAGATCGATTGGGTCGCAAGAACGACGGCGCAATTTGCCTTGCGCAGCACCTTAAGCCACTCGCGTATCTTGTCGCGGAACACAGGGTGGCCGAGCATCAGCCACGCCTCGTCGAGGACGATCAGACTTGGCGACCCATCCAAACGCTTCTCGATCCGGCGGAACAGGTAGGTCAGCACTGGCACGAGATTGCGCTCGCCCATATTCATTAGTTGCTCGATCTCGAAGGTCTGGAAGGCGCCGAGCGTGAGGCCGTCCTCTTCCGCATCGAGAAGCTGCCCCATCGGGCCGTCGACGGTGTAGTGATGCAGTGCGTCCTTGATCTCGCGCAGCTGCACGCCGCTGACGAAATCCGAGAGTGAGCGACCAGAGGCGCTCGCCATCAGGCCGATCTGCCGAGAGATGGCGTTGCGATGATCGGGTGTGATGGTGACACCCTGCAGACCGACCAGCATCTCGATCCACTCCGCCGCCCAAGCCCGGTCGGCAACACTTTTGAGTTCGGAGAGTGGGCAGAAGGCCAATGCCCTCCCCTCTTCCGCACCGTCGCCGCCGATTTCATAGTGATCGCCGCCGGCTGCGAGCGTCAGGGGCAGAAGTGAGCTGCCTTTGTCAAAGGCGAAGATCTGCGCATGTTCGTAGCGACGAAACTGCGCGGCGATCAGGGCGAGCAACGTCGACTTGCCAGAACCGGTCGGACCGAAGATCAGCGTGTGGCCGACATCATCGACGTGCAGGCTCAGACGAAACGCTGTCGAGCCGCTCGCAACCTGCATCAAGGGCGGCGAATTCGGTGGGTAAAAGGGGCATGGCGCGACGGGGTTTCCGGACCAGACTGAGTTCAGCGGAATCAAGTCGGCGAGATTGCTGGTGTTGATCAGCGGCTCACGGATGTTGCAATACCAGTTGCCTGGCAAGCTACCGAGATAGGCGTCGGTGGCGTTGAGCGTTTCGATCCGTGCCCCGAAACCTTCCGCCTGGATCAGCCGCCGGATCGCTTCGGCCTTCTCCTGGAGTGCTTCGCGATCGCTGTCGAACAACACGACGACCGGTGTGTAATAGCCATAGGCAACCAGTTGCGACGAGGCCTGCGCGATCGCATCCTCAGTCTCGACTACCATCGTCATCGCGTCCTGGTCGACGGATCGACTTTGTGTCTGGAATATCTGGTCAAAGAACGGCCGGACCTTCTGCTGCCATTTCTTCCGCGTCCGTTCGAGCTTTTGCCGGGCCTCCTCGGCATCAAGGAAAATGAAGCGCGATGACCACCGATAAGTCAGCGGCATCAGGTCTAGGCTGTTGAGAATACCGGGCCAGCTCTCGGCCGGCAGACCGTCGATCGCAACGACGCCGAGAAAAAGGTTTTCGACCTTTGGCGTCAGTCCATGCTCAAGCTCCGCGGTGGCGATCCAGTCGAGATACATGGGAACGTCGGGTAGCCGGATTGGATGGCTTTCCCCGGTAGTGCAGAACCGCGCGAACTGCAGCAGCTCGTCGTATCTGGCAATTCGCTCGCCTCCCCTTTCGACCGTTTCACGGGTTTCCATTCGCCGGATCGAAAGCGTGTTGGCCAAATACTGCTCAAGCTCTCGCACCGCGTTCTTGAACACGAAGAGCACCGTGTCCGCGTAGGATTTTTTCCGGCTTTCCTCATCCGAATAGATGTATTTGCTGAGAGCAGTCTTTTTGGATTCGAGCGGCCGGTGGGTCAGGATCAGCGCATGCTTGCTCTCGAAATGGCCCTGCTCGCGCGCGAAATGCGCCCGACGCTCGGCATCGATTGCGCGGGTTACCGGGTCGGGGAAATGGCATCGATCTTCTGATGGATAGTCGACCGTTGGAATACGGATGGCCTCCACCTGGATCATCCAGCCGCTTCCGAGCCGCGACAGAACGGCATTGATCTGCCTCGACAGCTCGTTACGCTCGAGGTCGGTCGCGCTTTCGGAGTCCGGGCCAGCGAAATACCAGCCGGCCATCAGGCTTCCGTCCTTCAAGAGGAGGACACCATTGTCGATCAGGCCGGCATAGGGAACGAGATCGGCGAAGGAAGGGCCGGTTACCCGGAAGCGTTTGAGAGCTACCATGGCCGCCTCCTCAGTACCGTCGCCACGGCGTAGTGGTTGCCTTGTAGTAGCGCTTGTAGGAAATGTGTCTGATATAGACTTGCCGCATCAGTGGGTCGGACTTCGCCATCATCCTGAGCAGCCCGACGATCACGACCCAGACAGTGACGCCGAAGATCGCCGAATAGGCCGTAAGCACGACGAAGATCAGGATCACTGCTGCAAGACCGGTGATCAGGACCAGCTCCCGGTCGGCGCCCATGAGCAGGTTCGGGCGAGAGAGCGCGCGATGGATGCGGTTACGCCGCAGGCCGGACAGGGACTCAGCCATGATCTCCCTCCCCTCCTCTGTTCGAACCAATTGACGTGATCTGCTCGTTGGTCAGCCCGATCGAAGCGCCGGTCGCACCGAACAGGCCGACAATGTTGGTGGCGCCGAGCAGGATGCCGGCGACAAGAACGACGTACACAAGTCGCCGCGCGAAATCGTTGAGCTCGCCGCCGAAGATGAGCATGCCGCCGGCGATGGCCACGGCTGCAAGCGCGATCGCACCCGCGACCGGGCCGGTTATCGATTCCTGAATCTGCTGCAGTGGCCCTTCCCATGGGAGGCTGCCGCCGGAACTGGCGAGCGCCGGCGCGACAGAGGCAAGAACGATTGGCGCCGCCGCGAGCGCGGCCGCGATGAGGGTATGCTTACGCGACATGGCGCGCCTCCTGTTCTTCAGTGGGCTGATCGGATTCGATCTCATACTGTCCGTTGATGAACCGCTCGACTTGAATGATGTCGCGAACCAGCCGCCCCCGCGGTGTCCGCTCGATCGAAATGACCAGGTCGACCGCCTCTCCGATCACCTCGTGCATCGGCTGCTGGCTTGCCTCGGCCGTCAGCTGTTCAAGCCGACGCAGCGCCGACATGGCGGTGTTCGAGTGGATGGTCGCCACGCCGCCCGGGTGGCCGGTGTTCCAGGCCTTGAGCAACGTCAGGGCCGCGCCGTCGCGAACTTCGCCAACGACGATCCTGTCGGGGCGCAGCCGCATCGTGCTCTTGAGGAGCCGCGCCATGTCGATCGTATCGCTGGTATGGAGGAGAACGGCGTTCTCGGCTGCGCACTGGATTTCGGCGGTGTCTTCGAGAATGACGAGGCGATCGTCTGGGGCGGATTTGACGATCTCTCGGATCACAGCGTTCGCAAGCGTCGTCTTGCCCGAGCCCGTTCCCCCGGAAATGATGATGTTCAGCCTCGTGGAAATGGCACTGCGGATCGTTGCGGCTTGGTATTCTGTCATCACGCCGGCGCAAATATAGTCTTCGAGCGGAATGAGGCGTGATGCCCGGCGACGAATCGCGAAGGCAGGCTTGGTGACAACGGGGGGCAACAGTCCCTCAAAGCGATGGCCACCGATTGGCAGCTCGCCGGAGATGATGGGCTGTTCCGTGTCGACCTCTGACTGCAGCGCGTGCGCCACTGTACCAATGACCATCTCGGCGGCAGCGGATGACATCTCGCCGGCGGGCGCAACGCCGTGACCTAACCGTTCGATGAACAGCTTTCCGTCTGGATTGAGCATAATCTCGACGACATTCACGTCATCCAGGGCAACACAAAGCTGATCGCCGAGCGCATCCTGAAGTTTGCGGACGAGCCGAGGGTGAGAGCGAAGCTGGTTCACGTATTTCTCCTTAGGCTGCCAGGCTGACAGGGGGCGAGTTCAGAACGGTAGTTGGAGGGGCGAAGCCTGAGGAACGTATCTGCGTCGGCGGACAGGGTGCCTGCTACGGCCATCGTCACGCCGATCTTCTTGGGTTCGCCTAAACGATGCAGCTGCCACCCAACGCGAGCGAGGATCCGCTCAAACCGAAGATCGGTCACCGTAACAATCTCAGTGTACGCATTCGCCATGCACCATTCGATGATGCCAGCGAACATGGTGAGCGTCGCTTCATGGACCGAGCCGTCCGCCCTCCCCTCCGTGAGAGCCGTATCGACGCAGAACCGGGAACTCTCGATCATCGCGGCATGACCGTTGAGCTGACCGTCGGGGAGAAGCGAGGGGAAAACATCGGCTACCATCGTCGGACCAAGCGCCGGAAGAAGTCTCGCGCACCCAGCCAATTGGCCGGTCTCGGCGATGGCGAGAACATAGGTCGGTCGATGTGCGTCAAAGCCATCGGACTCGTACCCCGCCGTTACGTCCACCTCCCAACCGAGGCGGTCGGAAAAAACCCGCGCACGTAGCTGGTAGTGGAGGTGAAGGAGGTGAGCCTCTTGAATCGTCCGGGGTGCTGAAAACGCGAGAACCTGCATGAACTTTCTCCGTCGTTGTTGGTGGCGGCGAAATCAGCACAGAATTGAATCGAGAGGCAGTTGTAGGATCCTACAAGTCGCACTCACGCGAGTCGGCAAGGAAAAGCGATAAGGGGTGATCGAGGGGGCCTTGCGCAGCCACATAAACGCGGGGCGCATTGTAGGATTCACAGTAAAACGGACCATGAACGCGGCGGGCCATCCCCCTAGCTAAATCCATGAAAACGCAAGGAAAAGAAGCTATGGGTGTGCAACCCGTCGATTTTGCCTTAACCCTTTGTTAACCTTAATTCTCTTGCGGCTATCTGAGAATCGGGAGATAGTTGCGAAAATTATGGCTATGGGGCCATTTTTTCGAAAGTTCAGCCTCCCGGGAAATAGTTTGCAAAATGAGCCATCAGCAGCCCAACAGGTTTGACGTTGAGATCGCCCAGCAAGGGGCGAAGATCTCAAGCGCGTTGCATATGCTGCGCAGCCAGCAGTATCCTCCGGACGCTCGGAAGGGACTGCGCAAGTTTCAGCTCGGCGAAGTCGCCGAATTCATGGGCGTTACCCAGAGCCATCTCCGGCAAATCCATTCCGAAGGGAAGGGCCCAGAGATCGAATCGGTCAGCGGCCGACGCTACTATACCGCGGATCAGATGCTGGACCTCCGCGAGTACCTCGAAGCCAACAAAAAATCCGACAAGCGCTATTACGTTCCCCGTCGTCGTGAAGGCGAGCCGATGCAGGTCGTATCGGTCGTGAACTTCAAGGGCGGAAGCGGCAAGACGACGACAGCGGCGCATCTGGCGCAATACCTAGCCCTCACCGGTCACCGTGTCCTCGCCGTCGATCTCGATCCTCAGGCGTCACTTACGTCGTTGTTCGGCATTCAGCCCGAACTCGATGACACCGCGTCTCTATACGAAGCGCTTCGTTTCGATGATGAGCGCAAGCCGATCTCAGAGGTGATCCAGCCGACGAACATTCCTGGACTAGACGTTGTCCCGGCAAATCTCGTGCTGCAGGAATTTGAGTACGATGTGCCCCTGTCCATTTCCTCCCGGAAAGGTGACGAGGGCCGGTTGTTTCACATGCGCATTGTCAATGCGCTGAAGGAAGTGGATGACAGGTACGATGTTGTTATCATCGACTGCCCCCCGCAACTCGGCTATCTAACGATTACCGCGCTGATGGCCTCCACCGGCATCCTGATTACCATCCACCCGCAAATGCTGGACATCATGTCGATGAGCCAGTTCCTGCAGATGCTGGGCGGCATCATGACCCCCGTTGCAGAGGCTGGTGCAGAAATCCGTGTGGAATGGTTCCGTTACCTCGTAACGCGCTTTGAGCCGACCGATATTCCGCAAGCACAGATGGTCGGCTTTATGCAGTCGATGTTTGCACAACAGATGCTGCGAAATCACGTGCTTAAGTCGACGGCGATATCGGATGCATCGATACGAAAGCAGACTTTGTATGAGGTTGAGCGCGGTGATTTCGTTCGCTCGACCTATGACCGCGCTATGGAGAGCCTGAACGCGGCCAACGGCGAGGTCGTGGATCTCATCCACAGTGCATGGGGGAGGAAATGATCAACTTGTCAGCCGTTTTTTTCCCGCTTTTTACGAGCCGAGCCAATGCCTTATCGCATTTGATGGCGAATATGGAGGCCGATGATGTCGCGTGAAAACCCGTTCGCAAAACTGGATCTTTCCTCGCTGAACGAGAAAACGCCAACGAAGCCTGGCTACGGCATGACTGGCGCTGCAAAGACAGTCGTCCGGTCCATTGAGGACCTAGCGGAGAATACGAAGAAGCTCATGGAGGGCGAGGTGATCGTGGATTTGGATCCGCGACTACTCGACGTCTCCTTCGTAGCCGATCGACTTTCAGACGACGGGGAGGAATTTCAGGAGCTCAAGCAAGCGATCAAAGAATCTGGGCAAACGACACCTATTCTGGTTCGACCCAGTTCGTCAGACGGACAGCGCTACATGGTCGTCTTCGGCCATCGTCGCCTCAAGGTCGCTCGAGAACTCGGAATACCGGTCAAGGCCGTCGTCAAGAAGTTAGACGACATCAACTCTGCGATTGCGCAAGGACAGGAAAACTCCGCCCGCTTAAATCTCTCGTTTATTGAGCGTGCTTATTTCGCACAGAACCTGATCGCGTCCGGGATGACGAAGGACGTGGTCAGATCTTCGCTGGCGGTTGATGAGGCAATGCTCTCCAAAATGCTAGGCGTGGTCGATGTGGTCCCTGCCCCGGTCATCAAGGCTCTCGGCGCGGCCAAGAAAATCGGCCGCGACAAGTGGTTGAGCTTGCGCCAGCTGCTGCTGACCCCTGCCCTTCTGAAGATCGCCACGGGCTATGTGGAAACGGCTGAGTTTCTGAAGCTCGAGGAAGAGGCGAGGTTCGATAACCTGCACGGGTATCTCACCCGGTACAAGAACAAGTCAGCGGCCAAGAATCCGAAAAGCCCGAGATCGTCGAAAGAATGGACGTCGAGCGATAGTTCGCTGAGTCTCACAATGAATGCCAGGTCAAAGAAGGTCGCGATCGAGCTTTCGAATGCGGAAGCCAAACCCTTCAGCGATTGGCTTTCTAGCCGCATGGATCATCTGTACGACGAATACAGGCAGTCCAAACCTGAACGCAACGGAGATTAGACCGCAAAAGAAAAAGGCCCCCAAACGGTAAACCGCGGAAGCCTCTCTCGTTATCCTTAGCAAGATCGAGAATCGCATTTCCCGGAATCACAGTCAAGAGTTTTGGCACCGATTTGGTGAGCGGATTTCCTTTGCCTGAAGAAAGGTGAAAGAAAAATGCAAACGAGACATGTAACGACGCCCTTTGGGCGGCGGCCGGCGACGCTTGCCTTGGTGAAAGGGCAATTGGCGATCGCGGCTTCAGCACCAGGCACGCGTGTCGAAAAGTGGAAAGTATTTCGCGATGTGTGCGAAGCGAGGGAACGCTTTGGCCTGCAAGACAGAGCGCTTGCCGTTCTCGATGCCCTTTTGACGTTCTACCCTGATCCACAGCTCGATGGCGAGAACGGACTTGTTGTATTTCCATCCAATGCGCAGCTGTCCGTTCGCGCTCACGGGATTACCGAGAGTACACTGCGCCGCCAACTCGGAGCACTCGTCGATGCAGGACTTATCCAGCGTCGTGATAGTCCAAACGGAAAACGTTATGCACACCGCGATCGAGCTGGGGTGATCGAACAGGCTTACGGCTTTGATCTGAGCCCGCTGCTTGCGCGTGCGACCGAGCTTGCCTTGCTGGCTCAGGACGTAGCCGCGGAGCGTATGCGCTTTCGCCGGGCGAAGGAAGCACTCACGATCTGCCGCCGAGATGTCCGCAAGTTGATAACAGCTGCGATTGAGGAAGGCGCTCCCGGCAATTGGGAGCATGTCGAAATGATGTATATTGGAATTCTGGGGCGGCATCCTCGCTATCCGGACAGAAATCAAGTCGAAGCCACACTCGATGAGATGGAGCTCTTGCGTTCTGAGGCGCTCAACCTTCTGGAAATGCAATCAAAAACCAAAAATATGCACGGCAATGCCATCCCGAATGACCGCCACATACAGAATTCAAATACCGAATCTATAAATGAATTTGAACCTAGCTCCGGAAAAGAGCAGGGCGAGAGCGTGCCGGAAGAGCCTCAAGCAACGAGTGTGGCGCCTGGAGAGACGAAGGCAAAGCTCGAACAGATCAAAGTGTTCCCGCTGGGAATGGTTCTTCGAGCTTGTCCGCAGATTGGAGACTATGGGCCGGGGGGCGGCGTTGCACATTGGCGAGAGCTGATGACTGCGGCCGTGGTGGTCCGCTCGATGTTGGGTGTCAGCCCGTCAGCCTATGAGGAGGCCTGCGATGCCATGGGGCCTGAGAATGCAGCCGTGGCGATCGCGTGCATTCTCGAGCGATCGAATTTTATCAACTCAGCCGGCGGGTATCTGAGGGATCTGACGAGACGCTCGGAACGCGGCGAGTTTTCGCTGGGGCCGATGTTGATGGCGCTATTGAAGTCGAATGGAGAGGGGACGCGGATTGCGGGGTGACGGAGAATGAAACTATCTCCAGTCCAAGAGGCCACTGCAATGGTCGCGCGATCTTCTTGTCAGCCGTTTTTTTTCGTCATTTTTTGATATGAAACAGCGTGTTATCAACGCTGAAGGTGAGAAAAGACAAGGCTTGGCGGGCATCGCTCGTTCGCATAGCCGCTGATTTGTCCGGCGAAACGGGGGAGGGTATGTAATTAATGAGAGAGACAAAGGAGATTCAGCTCGACGAGTTGAACACTCTCGCTGATCGCATAGCGAGAGTCCGCGAAATGGCCGTAGAGATTGAGCGCCTTCCGGACGGGACGTACGCTCCCTTGGGGAGCCATCTGGCACCGGTGGAATGGTTCTCCCTCGCGGCCGTGACGAAAAGTACATCGAACGCTCATGCATTCCAACTCATGGTGCAAACCCGCAACACGATCGCCGCGTCCGCTCTCATCCGAATGCAAATCGAAGCGGCAATGCGTTTGTTTGGTTTAACACTCGTTGATGATGTCGAGGAAGCTGGAGCTCTTCTCATGAAGGGCGAGAAATATTCGGCTCTGCGCATGCGCGACGGTCGCACCAGACTGGTAGACAGGATCCTTCACGAGGAGCTGAGCAAACTATATGCGTGGGTATCGGAGACATATGAAGATACTTCCGCCTTCGTCCATCTCGACCGAGTGAACATCAATTCCAAAATCACCTATCTTGAGAAGGGCGGGTTCTTCAATCTGGCCGGCATTGATACCGCGCGTCCCGATGAAGCTTACTACCATCTCGTCGATACATTCTTTATTTCCTTACGAATGACGAGAGATCTGCTGAGAGATTTTCTCATGACCCGCCCTCAACCTGAGCACCGCCAGGCCGAGCTCGAAAAACTTCGTGAGAGTCGATATAGAGCGCTTGAATCGTCCGATCCGAGGCCAGGGGGAAATTCGGTAGGTGAGGATGACTCTTGAAGAGCTGAGTAATCAGTACCGACCTCTCTTGGCAGACGAGTCCGTGGCAGTACGACGGAGCTGGGAGGAAATGTTCAAGTATACTTTTAAGCACTATCCGAAGGACACTCCGTTGCGTGCTTTCAATCTCGACGTTCTAGCTGAACGTCTCTCGTCTTCCGGAATTCATCAGGCAATCGTCCGGGGATACGTGAAGCGCTGGCACGACCTGCTCGCTCAGGCGAGCGAAATTTAGATCAGGTGGGATCAACCGTTTCTACTGGCATGTTCAGACGCTCGGAGAGCGTCCCAGGCGTGGGCGCTCAACGTGGATCTTACGGAAGCCGCGGTCGTCCAGCACCGACTTGGCGGGTTGACCACATCCGAACGGATGGGGGAGCACGTCTGACGGACATAGGCTCCCCGATCCTTACCGCGGGCATTGTCGGGCGAAATCTGGAGGCCCCCAGCCTTTGAAGAAATTCACATAGTTTCGCTTCTCAAAAATGCTCGTGGTTTTCCCAGAAGTCGATGTACTCAACACCCATTTTTGACTTTGATATCCGCTTCCGTTTACCGGCGCATTGGAGAACGCGGCGGCGGAAAAATCACCCGTGATAAGCAGCTTTTAACCTGCAACGGTCCATGAATGGGCTGAGCGAGGACTATGGAAACGAGTTGCAGACGCAGACTCCACGCTTTCCGCCGCGAGGCTGCATTCAAGCTAAACTTTTTACGAGTGAATTATGAGCAAGAACCGGACTGAAGTTTTTATCGAGTTCTTAGGCGCAGACACGTCTGTGCCAAAGGTTCGCCACACCATGTGCGTCGTAATTTGCTTCATTGCGCCTGTTGTGATGGGCCTTGGAGTGTGGTGGTGGTTGCCGGATCATGGATGGCCCCTCCTTTGTCAGATCGCGGCTCCATTGTTTGGCTTCGGCGCGTCGGTCCTGTGGTTGCTCTGGCCTTGGTTCCGTACTGACATCGAAACGGCGCACCGCGTTATGGTGGTAACAAGTCGCGAGATCGATCACGACGGCGAACCCATTTCGGAAGAACCGTCAGAGATAAAGGTAACCCCCATCGGTTCTATCCTCGACAAGGCCGAGAAGGGAAGTTATCGATATGTCGGCGGCGCTCTAGCGCTTAGCTGGTTGCTGACCCTAATTCCGATTGTGCAAGCCGCGCGGGATCCAGCTCCCCCCTCCGAAGATGTCGCGATCTTATCGCGAAGCCTTCAGGAGCTCGCGTCGGCTGTTCATCAGCATAGCCAGAAGCTTGGCGATCTTTCCAGAGATCAAGCCCCATCGCGGGTCAGCGAGGCAACTATCCGAGAGCTCTCCGCCAAAATTGATGCGCTTGAGCGTCGAATCCCCCCGCCGCGGTAACCTATAATCTTTCGATACCATGTTAAAGGAGTCGCGCTGCCCGACCACTGCGGCGCGTCGCACTGTTATAGTAACTTGAGGCTTGCTGCACAGAGCGGTGCCTTGACTGTTCCATCGCCTCGGGGAGCGGAACGCCACGGTTGGCCGCCTCGGTGAGATATCCCGATCGCAGCCCGTGCGCCGAAAAATCCCCACTGTCCAGCCCAGCCAGTACCGCCCGCTGCTTAAGGATCGCGTTGACCGACTGCGGATCGATCGCCCGTCGCGAGATCGTCCCCCATCTGCCAATCGCCCGGAAAATGCTCCCGCTCTCGATCTTCGCAGCCGTCATCCAGGCATTGAGCGCCTCGACCGGCCGGCCGGTGAGATAGACGACGTCGTCCTGCTCGCCACTGCTAGTTTTGGTGCGACCGAGATGGATGGCAAGCGACGGGAGGGGAGGGCCATCCGGCATCTCGATCGGCGGCTCGACGGTCAACTGTTCGCGGCGCAGCCCGGCGATCTCGCTGCGCCGGCGGCCGCCGGACGCAAAGGCGACCATCAGGATCGCCCGGTCGCGCAGATCGCGCAGACTGTCGGTGGCGCAGGTCGCCAGCAGTCTTGCCAGCACGTCGCCGGTGACCGCCTTGGCGCTCTTGCGACCCCGCGTCCGGGGGACGGCGCGCACGGCGAGGCGAATGGCTGATTTGAGGGCAGGCGAGGCGAACGCGCCGTCAAAACCGCGCCATTTGGTCAGCGTCGACCAGTTCGCCAGCCGCCGGCGCACCGTCGATGGCGCGTGCGGGCCGACGGATTTCAGAAACCCCTGGCTTCGAAGGTTTTCGTCGACATCGGCCGGCATGCCGTGATCGGCATCGGTCTCGCGGTGTTGCGGATCCCACAGGTGATGGGCGACGAATTTCAGCAGCAGCGCCTCGGGTGCCGGCCAAGGGAGAGAATGTCCGGCGGCGGCCAATCCCCAGGCTTCAAGATAGGTCAGATCCGAGGTCAGCGCCCTGAGCGTGTTGTCGCCCATGCCCTGGTTGACCAGATGGCGCAGTGTCTCGACATCGCGGTCGGTGAGCAGCTCGGCAAGCTCGTCGCGGCGCTCCATCGGCAGGACGGCGGCAATGGTGTCGAGTTCTTCAGCGCGCCGCTCGACGGAAGTCTGTGATTTTCTGAGTTTGGCCACGGACGCTCCAAAATCGCGGGTTTCGCCGGCCTCCAGGGCCGTGATCTGCTGCGATTCTTGCTGATTTGCGCCGCCAAATCAATCTACCATCGATAAGCAGTACTTATCGATGGTTAGAGCTTTAGAAAAAATCCCGAGCGATGGCGGAAGCTAGCATCCATATCGCTTCTGGTTAATGGCGTGTTTACCATGATTTCAATGTCTTACGATCTTGCAAAATTGCCCATCCAGACCCTGTTGCGACGTAAGCGGGGCTGATTTGGTGGCCATGCCGACACAATCAGCAGATCTGACGCAGAAGCAGGGTGCTCGAAGGGCCGAGAGCGTTCAGGCGCGTGCTGCAACCATCGAGGCGAGGGGTGCAACAGCGTGATCTTCGGCATTGATCCCCAGCCGATCACCCAGATAGTGCCAGAACGACAGGCCGAGCTTTTAGCAGGTCTTCATCAGGCCGAGCATGCTGTCGCGCGCCTGCCGACCGTTGCGACTGACCGTGCCGCCGGAGATCTTTCGCTTGATGACAAATCCGCGCAGATCTCTTTCCGACGCATTGGTATGGAGCGGGGTTTCAGGCCGCTCCAGAACCCGCAGCAGTTCGGCCTTGCGGCGACCAAGTCGAAACACCAGTTTGTCGAGGTCGCCATAACCGGTGCGGATGGAAAAAATCCGATCGAACCGAGCCTGAAGGCCCCGGGCTGCACGGGGATCAGGTCTTCGCTGATAGGCTTTCAGGCCTTGTAAAAGTGCCAGATAAGATCCCGCAGGGTTTCGACGTGTTTCACTTGGCCGGGCGTCGCCGGCATCAGCTTGTGCAGCAAACGCTCGGCGTGGATCCAGCTTGCGTCAGGGCAAGCCCTGAAAAGGAGAATGGAATGTAAATCCTGAAACCTTTTGTAGTCACCCAGAGGGTTCGACGCCCTTCCGGCAAAGGCGCAGCCCGCCAGCCGGAAGCGAGTCTTGCATGGACGGCGGCGACGTCGTTCGTGAAGCGTAGACAGCGGATGCTGAAGCCTTGGGTTAGCCCCGAAATCATGTAGTTTCTGAGAGCCTTCGGTCTGTTGGGCCCGGGGGCAGCAGCGGCGGAATCACTAGGGCGAGATTCTGCCGGCTCGGCCGGGGTCTTGGAACAGGCAAAGGCATGGGATGGGTGGCCAGGGAACCTGAGAGCTCCCGCTTGCGCCCACGGGCGAGAACGCCGGAACAAGGGACGCCGGCTGACCATGGTTCCAGGCTCGGGTTGCGTCCTCCACGCTGCTCGGGAGCGCCTCGGCGATGACGAACGAGGGAGGAGCGCGTGGGGCCTGCGAGAAACCATAAGGAAGGGCGTGGCGCTCCCCGCGTCGCCCTTCGGCCCGCGACGCCGCGCAGGCTTTCGGCTGCCGGCAACCGCCTTGTCGCTGGTTGCCTGGTCCATACCCGAGGGCCTGAATGGTGGGCGTGGCGGAAGGTTTTTAAGCCGCGCAATCTCATCGCGCAGAAGCTGGTTGTCGACCTTCAGCCGCGTGTTCTCTACCCTGAGCAGGTCGTTTTCTTCTCGAAGCTTTCGGTTGACAGCCTCAAGCGCCTCAATCCGGATTTCCGCCCGATCAGCCCGCTCCACCGGACCAGTCACGAGCTCGCGCAACGCCTTCCCCGACAGCGTATCAGCATGCTCGGCCATGGGGAGGCGGCGCTTCGTCCTAAAGGAAGTGAATCATGATTCACAAAAAATCGGAATCCCCCGTGCCACCAGATCTGCTCCAGCTACTGGAAACCAGGCGGCCCGTTGGCACGATAGACGGGCCGTCGGGCGGCCACTCCTCTAGGCGGCCTCCCAGACTTGGTTCAAAAATGCGTGCGCAATGCACCGCCTTATCCTGCGGCAGGAAGCGGCCGTAGTTGCTGGATCAGATCGGGCGTATCCTGGATCGCGTAGCTTGCCTGCTCGTAGAAGCCGGTAAGCTTCAGGATATGCGTGGCCAGCACGTCGCGCGCGTTATGTGGTCGATCGGGAAGCAAGCCGGGCAGGGCACCGCGGCCAGTGTAAGGATTATAGATGCCGTAGCACTCGCCTCATAGAAGGTCGTCTGATCGTATGCGGCGTCCGTGCTTGTCTCCTCGACGGTCTTGACGAAAAATGTACCTGGATCTTTGCCGTCACCCAAAAGAACGCCACGGTGGCGATCAATGTAAGCGCCAATATGGTGATAGAGGTCGAGTAAATTGGGTAACATCAGGCGAAAATGGCTTCGATCCGAAGAAGGACGAATAGGCGTTCTTGAAGGCGTTTGAGCATAGTGGCCAATTAGCTCAACCATGTAGCTTGACGGGTTCTCGGCACGAGTGAGGCTGGAGGAGAGGCGAAAGACGCATTTGGCAGAAGGTCGTTCCGGATTTATGGATTGTGATCATGGCCGGACCCAGCGCAGCCAAAATCGGCCGGCGTTTGGCAAAAGACCGACAGCAAGAGGTTTTGTATGATCGGGAGCTGGAGGACTTGCCGGCCGAGCTGCGCTGGCGGGAATGGATGCTGCGCGTCGAGGCGGTGATTTTTGCTTCGGCGGAGCCGGTCGACCGCGAGACGCTGGCGCGGGTGGTGGGAAAGGATGCAGCATCGACCTGCTGTCGACAATCTCATCGAGGAACTGCGTGACAGACCCTAAGAACTGGTGTCGGTCGCCGGCGGCTGGCAACATCGCACCCGGATGCGGTTTGCCGAAACGATCCGCGCCTCGTCGGCGCCGACGCGGGGAGGGGCGGCGGCACTGTCGGAGTTTGAGGCGATGGTGTTGATCGCGGTGGGATATTTCCAGCCGGTCACACGCAGCGAGCTGTCAAAGAAGTGAGTCGCGATACGATCGAGGCACTTCGCGGCCCGACGCCGGGTGCGCCTTTATACTTATATGACGACGCCCCACTTCCTCGCCGCCTTGGAGACATTGCGCGACCTTCCAACATCGAGGCGCTTGAGGATGCCGGTCTGCTGAGCAGACATGCTGTGCAGAGCGAGATCGCCACCTCACAAACCGGCGGCGCCGAGGAGGACGAGGGAGCGTCCATAATCGAGTGAATTGCGCCCTTGTGTCTTGGCGACTCGTCGCGCTTTTAACGGCAACTATGTCATCGCGTGCCACGTTAGCCAAATATGCGGGATATTTGTTGAATAGTGCTCGCTGGCCTTGACTTGATCTGGTGATTTTCGGCAGATGCTGGCATCTAAAGGCCTTCTTTCCAGGGAGGACCGGTCTATGCCGGATGAAATCCTAACGCTACCGGAGGTGGCCCAATTGCTCAAGGTCGCTGAGAGGACCGTCTACACCATGGCTCAGAAGGGTCAACTTCCCGCTTTCAAGGTGGGAGGGCAGTGGCGATTTCAGCGCATCGAAATTGATCAATGGATCGAGCAACTGAAGGCAAGCACCCGCGATGAGGGAAAGAGCTGAGATGGCTGCCCCTTCGTGCGGGAGACCACAGATATCACCGGAGATCGGTTGTGGCTTGCGCTCAGTTTCTAGCTTTATCAAAGCGTTCTGCCAATGAAGAAGGCAGGAATCGATTTCGATCGGCTGTTGAAATTGCGATTGGTCGTGGCCCGGATTGGTGAAATGGATCTCGCCAAATGGTGGAATACTCGCGGGCAGCTCGGTCGCCTTGGCGGTGCCGCGATCCGGCGAGGATTTCCTCGCACCCATTATTTTGCGCAAGCTCGCTCCGTATTCGCAGTCGCAGATTTCCGCTGTAGTGAAGTCTTCGATCCTCCGCAGAGCGTGACGCTCTGGCGACTTCCCGAATCCGTGGAGGAAGAATTCGAAGCGCATTGGGAGCGCTGTCTTGATCAGGCTGACACATGGAAGCCTTTTTTTCTGGAATTGGAGGCACTGAAAGAGACAGAGGTGACGACGGCGCTCCAATCTTTCAATTTGATTACCCACGACGATTCAGCGCTGTTTTCACACTTGCGGCTTTCCGCTGAAGGACGCGCGGTGCCCTTGCCTGCGCCGTTCACCAGCACCAATCAGGACATCGCATCTCTTGCGCTCGGATTCGGCCGTGGCACGCCGGGCGCATTGGCCGTCCCATACGCGCGCCTGGACAACCTATGAAGCCGGCCGCCCGATCCCACGTTGCTTCGTCATTCACCCTCATCAAGGGCGCGATGATCGATGAGACATATGCGGTATTCGCCGCATGGGATTTTGCCTCTTCCAAGAAAGAGAATCTGGATCGCTTGAGGCAGCAGAATTTTATCGGCGCAAGCACAACCACTTGGCTCCGAGATGTCGCCAAGGTGCTGAACCGGCGCTTCGATCCGAACGCCCGTGATCGCGCGCTCGTGCTTTTGGCAAAGCACGGTTTCCCCATTGAGGAATGGAAGCCGATCCTGCTTTGGCACATGACACGCGACGAGTTCCTGCTTCGTGATTTTCTGATCAACTGGCTTTTTCCAACTTTCGTTTCCGGCACGTATCGCGTTCGCACCGAAGATCTCCACGATCACCTTCTCAATGTCGGGCGCAGAGGTGGCACCACTGAACATGCTTGGAGTGAGACGACCCTCAATCGCGTAGCCACCGCTCTGCTAAAGATGGCCGTCGATTTTGGTCTGCTTCGGGGAAGCGTCGCTAAAGAGTTCGCGAGTTACCACCTACCGGAGCGGAGCTTTATTTACCTTCTTTATGCATTTCGCGAGGAACAGCAAAGCCCACGTAAGGTTCTCGAATCGGTGGACTGGCGGATGTTCCTGATGCAATCATTAGATGTAGAGCGGGAGCTCCTTCGACTGCATCAGTATCAGAAGGTGGACTATCAGATCGCCGGCAGCATCGTCCAACTCACACTGCCGTGTGCCAACGCCTGCGAATATGCGGAAAGGATGGTGGCATGAGCGATCTCGCACACCGCATCAGGACTGCTCTCGAGCCGATACTAGACTTGGCCGACCCGCGAGAACGCATAAGCGCGTACCATGACATGCCCTATGCACTCGTCCGCTATGGGCCCGAAGAGGAGTTTGAGTTGCGTAAGCAAATCACTCTGCTCGAGACCCGGCTTACCCAAAAGGGAAAGCGCGTCAGCCGCATATCGTTGGCTCAGTGTCTGGACCAGGCAATGCAGTCTCAACGACCACTCGAAGATTGGTTTGCGGCGGAACGTGAGCAAGGCACGGAAACGATAATTGAAACGGTGCACTCGGTCCTTTCTGAGTATGCGCCCCTTGTTGATCTCGTCGCTGCGCGGATGCCAGACGATCCCGATCCGCTTCGCGACATCGTCTTCATCCTGCGGACCGGCGCCTTGTTCCCCGTCTACCGCACATTCTCATTGTTGGAGCAGCTGAAGGGACGCGTCACCGTGCCGACGGTCTTGTTCTACCCAGGCGATCTCGACGGTGCCGCAGGGCTCCGGTTCATGGGCGTGCTCGCAGCCGAGCATAACTATCGCCCAAAAATCTTTTGACGGGATTTCAATGATGGCCAACGAACCGATCAAAAGTCTTTTTGCAAATGACATCCATCGTCGCATCGAGGAAGTCATTAAGGTCGATCAAACCAGCGACGACATCCTACGCGACGAAATCAATGAGTATGTGGTGACCGACGCCATTCGGTCTCACTACACCAATATCTTCGACGCCTTTCGCGAGACCCCGAACAAACCGCACGAGGGTATTGCGATTTGGGTGTCAGGCTTCTTCGGCTCGGGTAAGTCCAGCTTCGCAAAGATGCTGGGCTTATCGATCGAGAATCGCGCGGTCGCTGGAATTCCAGCCGGTGATCGATTCGCTCAAAGAGCTGGCGACAATAAGCTTCAAGTCCTCCTAAAGGCGATAAACGAGCAGATTCCTACCCACGCCGTTATCTTCGATGTCTCGACTGATCGAGGGATTAGGAGCGGTAACCAGTCTCTCACCGAGATCATGTACGGGCTTTTCCTTCAGAGCCTTGGCTATGCCAAAGATCTCGACCTCTCCGAATTGGAAATCGCCCTTGAAGAGAAAGGGCAACTTGAGAGGTTTGAGGCGGAGTACGGTCGTCTCTTCCAGAAGGAATGGTCATTCGAGAAAGGCAAGGTTGCTTTCGCTCTTAGTGAGGCGAGCCGGGTTCTCCACAGCCTCGATCCCGAGACGTACCCTATGGCCGACTCATGGGTAAAGGCAGTCAAAAACAAGGCTGACATCTCTCCCGGGAAACTGGCAGAGCGCGCCAATGAATTGATGAAGCGACGGCGACCTGGCCAAGCCCTCATGTTCGTTGTTGACGAAGTCGGCCAGTTCGTTGCTCGCGATATACAAAAGATGCTCGACCTACAGGCCGTCGTCCAGAGCCTCGGAGTCAAAGGTCGAGGCAAACACTGGATTGTCGTTACCTCGCAAGAAAAGCTTGGCGAGCTTGTTAGCGGTCTCGATGACAAGAAGATCGAGCTTGCGCGCCTGATGGACCGCTTCCCTCTGCAGGTGCACTTGGAACCCTCCGACATTTCGGAAGTCACCAGTCGACGCGTTCTATCCAAGAACGCTCCGGCGGAGAGGGCGTTAGGACAGCTCTTCGACCAGCACCGGGGGAGGTTCACTGAGCACACCCGCCTCACTGCCGATATCAGGCTGCCAGAACTGACTCGCGACAGTTTCGTCGATCTCTATCCGCTTCTGCCCTATCAGATCGATCTAATCATCCAGGTGGTCTCAGGGCTACGCACGCAGGGTGGAGCTAGCAAGCACGTGGGCGGAGCAAACCGCACCATCATCAAGCTGGCGCAACAGCTGCTGATCAATCCTGCTGTCAACCTTGCAGACCAGCCAGTCGGCGCCGTGGCCCGACTTGATCAGGTCTACGATCTCGTCGAAGGCAACATTGGCTCTGAAGTGCGGGCGAAGATTTCAGCCATTTCCAAGGAGCTTGAACACCACCTAGCACAGCCAGTCGCGAAGGTGATTTGCCTGCTGCAGTACGTGAAGAGCGTTCACCGCACGGCGGAGAACATTACCGCCGCGCTCCATCCTGATGTCGCCGGAGATTCACAACTCGCCGCGGTGAAGGATGCGCTGCGTCAGCTTGAAGCAGCTAACAAGGTTCGCCTTGGCGACGACGGATATCGAATTCCGACGCCGGCGGAAGACGACTGGGAGCGCATTCGCAACGGCATTGGCCCGAAGCCGGGCGATGCTCATCGGATCTACTCCGAGGTACTGGCCTCGTTCTGGCAGCCGCAGCCAACCCATACCCTCCTTGACACAAAGACGTTCAAAGCGGGCCTTTCCATACATGGTCGTGAAATCGTCGATGGCGACATGATGTTTCACGTCCATCTCGCGGAAGTTGGGGAGTCCTTTCAGGCACTCGCGACTGAACTACGTGCCCGCAGTCAGCAGGAACGCAAGGGTGTGTTTTGGGGTGTCGCTCTCAACGACGCCATAGATCGCGAGACCGTGGAGCTCTTCCGGTCCAAGGAGATGCTGGCAAGAAAAGAACGCGAAGCCAAGACGGCGGACGAAACCGCGCTCATCGGCGAAGAGAAGATCCGACAAAGGCGGCACCAGGATGAACTGCGCCGGCTCATTAGGGCCGGTTGCTTAGCAGGTAGCGTCAGTTTCCGTGGCAATGACCGCAGTCCAGACGATCGGGCGGTCGATATGGGCAAGAGCGCTGCCGACATTCTGCGCGATGTACTGCCGGAAGTGTTCGACCGCTTTAAGGAAGCCGCCGCACGGCCGGCCGACGTGAAGAAGGGCGTCGATGCGCTGTTCGTCGCGGAGAACCTACAGGGCCTCCCGTCAGTGTTCAGTGGCCTCGGTCTTTTGCGTGACGAGAAAGGAAAGACGGTCTTTCGTGTTGAAAGCGGCGTCTTAGCTGAGGTCTTGTCTCGCATTGAGGAGCGCGCCAACTATGGTGACACCGCCAGCGGCCGATTTCTGGCTGACGAGCTAGCGAAGGAGCCATTCGGTTGGGACTTTGAAATCGTCCGGTTGCTTGCGCTCTCGTTGCTGCGCGCCGGAAAGATTCAGGTGACCAGCAAAGGTCAGACAATAGACTCCGCAACGGGGGTCGAAGCCCGCGACACCTTTTCGAACAACAATTTCTTCCGTCAAGCCTCGTTCCGCCCCAAGAAGGGCATCGAGTTCGAGGAGCTTGTAAAGGCGTCCGAGGCCTTTCGGGACACGTTTGGAAGCGAAGTCCGGGAGCTCAACGCCGGAGCCATTGTGTCCGAGCTTCGCAAGGAGGTCGCGCGGCATGAGGACCCGGTTGCCTCAGCACACGGCCAGCTCATCGCATATCGACTCCCAGGTGCTGCGGTGCTCGAGGGTGCGATCGGTCAGATGAAAGCCGTTCTTCGCGATTCAGAGGACAACGCGATCGCGACATTTAATGCGTCGCATCGCTCGATTAAGGAGGCGATCAAGCGGGCCATAGAGCTTGAGCAAGCACTGTCGGAATCTCGCTTGCGGGATCTAGACCGTGCGCGCGAGGCACTAAAGACGGCCTGGCCCTTCCTGCGCGGCGAGTCTGACGTGAGCGAAGACCTCCGAGCAAGGGCGGCGGAGCTCGAAGACCTCCTTGCCCGTGAGACCTTCTACCGAGAGCTGCCGACGATTGAACAAAACGCGTCGGCCATCGACGCCGAGTACGCCCGTCGGTTTGATGAAGCGCTGGAAGTTCGGATTGTGGCCTACACACAGGCCCTCGACCGGTTGGCACATACTCCCGGCTGGGATGTCGTCGATCAGGATCAGCAGCAGAGGCTGGCGGCGCCCTTGGAACGCGGCAAGACGCGAGAACAGGAGCGGGTGCCGATTCCTCAGCTCCGCTCTGAGTTAGATGCCTGCGAGACTCGTCTTCAGGACGCCATCGCGGAACTGCACCGCATCGTCGATGGTGATCGGGTCGCGACGGTGAGGCTAGGCGGCTATTTCTCTGGGGGGGTTGAGACCGAGGAACAGCTCGATGCCGCCCTCGCCGGCATTCGGGATGAATGTTCGCGCCTGATCGGCACCGGCAAGAAGGTGATCGTTCAATGATCGGCGCACTTCATGGATAAGGCGACGCGCAACGCCATTGAACGAGCGACACAGCAGGCGCGGAAGCTGCTCGAGGAGGATTTTTCGTCGCAGCTCGAAGGGACATTCGACGTCTTGCGAAGCGGCGTTATCGCTCCAAAAGGCGGTGCGCATCTTTCCGTCCGCCAGCAATTTCAGCGTGATAAGATCGTCGCCACCATTGAACACAAACGTGCCGCTGGCCCGACGGCCGTGGAGGCGGTCACGGACTATGTGCGGGATTCCGCCTTCACGGCGCTTAATCGCTTTGTGGCGCTTAAGATGCTGGAGGCGCGCCAACTAGTTCAGGAGTGCATCACGAAAGGCGAACAGTCCGCGGGTTTCAGAGAGTTCTGTGGAATGGCACCAGGGTTGGCATTGCTCCCCGATGCCGCAGGCTATCGCCTCTATGTTGAGAGCCTGTTCGACGAGTTCTCAACCGAGATAAAGGTCCTGTTTGACCGCCGGGACGCCGCCTCCGTCCTGTGGCCCAAGCGGCCGACGTTTGAGGCGCTGCTGGCCATCCTCAACGCGCCTGATTTATGCGAGGTTTGGGCTGAGGATGAGACGATCGGATGGGTCTACCAGTTCTTCAATAGCGGCGAGGAACGCAAGAGGATGCGCGAGGAGAGCCAGGCTCCGCGCAACAGCCGCGAACTGGCCGTACGCAACCAATTCTTCACGCCGCGATATGTTGTCCAATTTCTTGTCGACAACACGCTTGGTCGCCTCTGGCTTGAGATGTACGGCGAGCAAACCCGGCTAGCTGAACTCTGCGAGTACCTCGTTCGCTCCGCTGACGAACCAGTTCAGACACGCCAGCGGAAGGATCCTCGCGACCTCCGCCTTCTTGACCCCGCCTGCGGCTCAGGACATTTCTTACTCTACAGCTTTGACCTCCTACTGGTGATCTACGAGGAGGCCTGGTCGACTGGGGATGCCGGTCCCATTAGTGAGGCATCAGACCGTTCGCTGCGGGAAGACTACCCGGAGCTGGCCGAACTGCGTCGAGCAGTTCCGAGGCTGATTGTCGAGCATAATCTTCATGGCGTAGACATCGACCCACGTTGTGCGCAGATTGCGGCTTTGGCGCTATGGCTGCGGGCGCAACGGGCGTGGAAGGATTTCAGCGTTGCTGCACCCGATCGACCGCGTATTCGACGCACGCATATAGTGGTGGCAGAGCCAATGCCCGGCGATGTTGGGCTTGTTGACGAATTCGCCTCTCGCCTCGATCCACCGCTGTTGCGTGACCTTTTTTTGAAGATGATCGGCGAGAGCCGCCTGGCTGGCGAGCTTGGCACACTTCTTGGCGTCGAAGTCGGCATCGCCGGCGAGCTGCGCCGGGCTCGTGAGCAGTTTGTAAAGCAGCGGCAGACCACCGGATTTCTGCCCGGCATGGAGCCGGATGCCAAACAGGGTTCGTTGGATCTCTCTGGTATCGATGACGACGGCTTTTTCCACGAGGCGGAAGTCCGAATCATTGAGGCATTGCGCACCTTCGCGGAGTCAACAACTGGCGCCCATAGCGTGCGTCGCCGACTCTTCGTGGACGACGCCGTCCAGGGAGTCGCGCTGATCGATCTGGTGCGAACTAAGTTTCACGTCGTGCTGATGAACCCTCCCTTCGGTGCTTGTAGTCTTGCCGCTAAGAGGGTGTTTG
The DNA here is from genome assembly GCF_014194045.1 of Rhizobium sp. BK456. Classification (NCBI taxonomy): domain Bacteria; kingdom Pseudomonadati; phylum Pseudomonadota; class Alphaproteobacteria; order Hyphomicrobiales; family Rhizobiaceae; genus Rhizobium; species Rhizobium sp. BK456. Next base: position 235,058 of record NZ_JACIAO010000010.1, on the reverse strand, counting down.
AGAAGAGCTACCCGCATACTAAGAATGACGTCTACGCAGCCTTCGTCGAACGTGGCATTCAGCTCCTTTTTCCAGGTGGTTTACTGGGCGCGATTACATCGCGGACAGGTTTCTTCCTGTCGAGCTTTCAAAAATGGCGAGAGGAAATCTTGCTAAAGCGAGCCCCGCCTGTGGTGTTCAGTGACCTGGGAAACGGTGTTCTGGATAGTGCAATGGTTGAGGTCGCCGCCTATTGTCTGGAGAAGGCAGCCGAGGTGACGAGATGAAGACGGTTTTCCTTCGTGTGCTCGACGCCGCCGACAAATCCATGGCACTTCGCCAGGCAATCCGTGAGGCGAACCCGACAGAGACGCTGCAGCGGTTCGAAGTTGACCCCCGCAGTTTTGCCATAGTGCCACGAGCACCGTTTGCATACTGGGTTAGTGACGCGCTGCGAAAGCTGTTCGTCGATTTTCCGTCCTTTGGTGCCGAAGGGCGCATCGCTGCGTCTGGTGGGAAGACTCTCGATGATTTTCGATGGATTCGAGCTGCCTGGGAGGTGCCCTACCTAGCGACGTCAACGTGGGTCGGCTTTTCAAAAGGCGGAGCATTTTCGCCGTATTACGCAGACATCCACCTTGTGCTTGACTGGAGAGATGACGCACGAGCGCTGAAGGAATACCTCGTAACATATCGGAGCACTCGCGGTTGGTCGCCTAACTGGACGGCAGAGCTTCACGGGAGCGAACATTACCTCCGACCGGGCCTAACTTGGCCGCGGAGGACACAAGGTGGTCTCTCTCTTCGGGCGATGCCGGCGGGCTGCATTTTCGGCGATAAAGGACCAGCGGCATTTGTCGATGAGGACGATAGCGATGACCTGCTCACGCTGTTGGCGATCGTCAATTCTAGGATCTTTCGTGCGCTAATAGAACTACAGATGGCGTTCGGATCATATGAAGTGGGCGTTATTCAAAGAACCCCCGTTCCTAAGGTTAACAAAATTGAATCTTCCGCCATCCTAGGCTCGCTAGCCCAAAGGGCTTGGTCGTTGACGCGGACGCTTGATCGTCGGACAGAGACCTCTCATGCGTTTGCGTTACCAGCTTTTCTGCAGGTTCAGGGTGGGACGGTTGACGCGCGGGCCAGCCGTTGGGCTGAGCACGTCCGGGCCGTGAAGGCCGATTTGGCTGCTATCCAATCCGAGATCGATGATCTCTGCCTGGACTTCTATCAGGTTGGCGAAACGGATCGTCTGGTAGTCAGGAAAGGCTTCAAAAGCGACGGAGATGATCTTCCGGAGATCGATACCGACGCTGACAACGACGGCGATCCAGATGAGAAGATAGAGCGCGACGACGGCGCCGATACGGTCACCCTTGCTGCCGAGCTGATGTCTTGGGCGGTTGGTGTGGCCTTGGGCCGTTTCGACATTCGCCTTGCGACAGGCGAGCGTTCTCTGCCGGCAGAGCCCGATCCATTTAGCCACCTACCGATTTGTTCGACGGCCATGCTAACGGGGGACGATGGACTACCGCTCGCGAGGGCACCTGATGGTTATCCCATCATATTCCCCGAAAACGGCATTCTGGTCGATGACGTCGGACATCGGTACGACTTGACCAAGTTTATACGAAGGGTGTTTGACGAAGTCTTCAAGGCAAGCGCCGATAACTGGTGGAGTGAAATCGGCGTACTCCTGGAGCCGAAGGGGCATGACATAAGAAGTTGGTTCGCATCGAGCTTCTTCGAACACCACCTAAAGCGTCACTGCAAAAGTCGTCGTAAGGCACCGATAGTTTGGCAGTTCGCCGTGCCTTCTGGAAAATACAGTGTCTGGCTTTACGTGCACCGGCTCACTCCCGACAGTCTATTCCAGGTTCAGAATGACGTGGTCACCCCCAAGCTTACTCATGAAGAGCGGAAGCTAACGAGCTTGGTGCAAGGCGCCGGCCCAAATCCGTCGGCGACGGAACGCAAAGAAATCGTCGAGCAGGAAGCCTTCGTTGAAGAGCTTCGTTCTCTCCTCGCTGAGGTGAAACGAGTCGCGCCACTTTGGAACCCAGTCCTCGACGACGGCGTGGTTCTGACGATGGCCCCCCTTTGGCGGCTCGTTCCCCAGCACAAACCCTGGCAGAAAGAACTCAAAAGCAAGTGGGAGGAGCTCGCCGCTGGGAAGTACGATTGGGCGCACGTCGCGATGCAGCTGTGGCCCGAGCGACTCGTTCCCAAATGCGCGACAGACCGCAGTCTTGCCATCGTCCACGGACTTGAAGACGTCTTTTGGGTAGAAGGAGACGATGGGAAATGGCTTCCACGATCTATCCCGACGCGCCCGAACAACGAGCTCGTTCGTGAACGGACTTCGGTTGGAGTCAAGGCCGCTTTGCAGGAACTGATGGAAGCATCAGCGCCGAACGATTCGACTGCAAGAACACGGAGGTCCTCATAGTGACGATCTCCGAAGACACAATCAAAAACGCCGTTCTCCGCTATCATCGCGAATACGACAGATATCTAAAACTCTCAGCGCGCGTTGCCGAGATCTGCAGATTTGAAATTATCGAAGGTAACGCTATCCGAGCGCAAGTCACATTTCGCGCAAAAAGTCCCAAGAGCCTTGAGGGAAAGCTCCGTCGCTTCGCTGCTTCTGGGAAGAAGGACCTTCCGAGTGTGCAGTCGGTATTTGACGCGGTGCGAGATCTCGCCGCTGTTCGAATAGCGACCTACGAACAAAGGCACGAGGATCAGGTCGTTCAGCTGGTCTGCAACCGGTTCGCGGATTTGCGTGGCGCTTCGCCGAACAGCGAGCGGAAGGACAAGAACGCGGCGGATAACAACAACTTCTATCGCGCTACCCATATCGAGGCATTTCTGCCGGGAGGCGATGTAATCGGCACCTACGCGAACGTCTCGGATGTCCCTTGCGAGGTCCAAGTGTGCAGCATGATGGCTCATGTCTGGAACGAGGTTGAGCACGATCTTGGCTACAAGCCTCTCACCGGGTCACTTTCAGACCAGGAGCGCAATCTGCTTGTCATGCTGGGCCATGCAGTTCGGCAAGGAGATATGACAATAGGAAGCCTGTTCTCCGAGACCGAGCGACGGCAGCGCGAACATGGCGGCGTGTTCACGGACGTCTATGACTTTGTCGCACGTGTCCGTGGCTGGTTCCCCGGCATTGATTTTGGTCGAAACGCCGGCCCGCTCTACGAAGCGCTACAACCAGTCCGACTCGTATCGCCCGAAAGTATCAGAAAGTTGATCGCCGTTGCCGAGCCGATGACGGCAGCCGCTCAGAACGCGCTCGATGAGTTCACGGGGAAACTGGCGGCCAACGGTAATGCGCGGTTCACGCCGGACCGAAACTCCTCCGACCTTCTGCTCATTCTGCTTTTACCCAAGGTCGCAAATTACATTGTTTCGTCGTCGGGCGATGCCGTCTCCGACGGCGTCTCGCGCCTTCGCTGGTTCGCGGCCCGCTTTCTAGAATTATCCAAGGTGGAAAGCGGAGGTCTCAGCTGATGCACCCCTTGCATGACTACATTTCGAAGCAGCTCGCCGAGAGGCTGAAGGCCAGGAAGGTGGTCGTTTGGTACGACCTTCGCCGCGAGTTCGCGTCGTTCATCGCTGAATTACGGGGTGGTGCGCGGATCAACGATGAGCCTGTGTCTGTCGTGGTCGGCAGCATCCGCGTTCGGCTGGTCGAATATAACGGCTCGATGTTCGAACTGCGTACGGTTGTCGAACCCTTCGTATGCGGCGATGAGCTGGCCGAATGCGTGATCATCTACCTGCCGAGCTGCGAGCGTGATCGCCATGGCTCCGTATTGATGGAACTCGAAAAAGCCGGAGATTGCTACGAGCCGCAGTTGAAGCGGCTCGCGCGCAATGTGCTGCGTCAACGTTACACCGACGGCGTGATTGATGAAATGCTGACGCCGGAACGCGTCTCTTATGAAGATCTTGCGCGCGCATCCTCAGATGCTTCGTCGACCGAGTCGCCATCGATTCTGAAGTCGATTTTCCACAACACGTCCGGGAGCGACGGCATCATCGCGTCGTGGCTCGCAAGCAACCAGCGTGATGCTGAGATCGAGCGCAAAGAGGCAACTCGCGAGTTGCTGAAGCTGGTGCTCTCGAAACTCGGCCTGGAGCTTCCAAACGATGCCGCCTTGCCAAAGCTTCGATCCATTACGCTTCGGTACATTCTCGCAGGTGAGTTCAGACTCGACCTCAGCGGTCCTCCGCCCTCTTCTCTTAATGCCATACCAGCACCCAAGTCGAAGGACGAGGAATCAGCCGTCAGAGAACTCGCCCTTCAGCTTCGTGCTAGGTTCTCTGACGGCTATCCCGCGATGGCGGATCGCGTGGAAGCCGAGCTGGGGCTTCGCGACGTAGGCGTCCCAGCCTCGACTCTCGGGTCGATCGACACGTTCCGTTTTGAGGAGCGGGTGCTGCTGGCGCATTGCGGGGATCTGGTCGCGGCGAAGAAGTTCAACGAGGCCCTCGATGTCATCGCTGAGCGGGAACATAGCTTTTGGCTTGATCGTGATGTGGGACGGAAGGCTCAGTGGGAGGCCTGCCGTCGCATGGCCGAGCTGGGAAGCGTCGGAGTGGCTGTGCGAGCAGCAGTCGGGAAAGCCGGCAGTGACGCTAACGCCTGGATCGACGCCTACGTCGCCAAAGAGGGATGGTTCCGATTGGACCAGGCTCAACGCCGCCTTGAGGCTTGGGTCGCCAACCTCGACGATGAACCGCAGGAGCGCCCGCTGGGTATCGTTCGGGGTGTTTACGAAGACGCGTGCCGCGCGATGGCCGATGGCTTTACTAAGGCTCTCGTCGCGGCGAAGTGGACCGTCTCTGCCTCCCTGCACCAGACGCGTATCTACAGCGAGGTCGTCTCAGCGCAGCCCAAGCCCGTGGCGTACTTCTTCGTTGACGCGATGCGTTTCGAGATGGGCGTCGAACTCTCAGAGCGGCTTCCAAAGTCGGCAGAGGTAAGCGTGCGGCCTGCTGTCTGCGCGCTACCCAGCATCACTCCGATTGGCATGGCCGCGCTACAGCCCGGAGCATCGTCCAGCTTCAGTGTTATCGAACAGGCAGGCACGCTTGGGGTACGAATCGACGAAGCATTCCTTCCCGATCTGACAGCACGGAAGAAATTTGCGGCCTCACGCGTGCCTAGATTGGCCGACGTCGCTCTGGATGAGCTCCTGAGTCTTCAGCCCTCGAAACTTGCCAAGAAGATCGATGGCGCCCCGGTGATCATTGTGCGGTCCCAGGAGATCGACCATGCCGGTGAGCGCGGGTTCACGTTCCAGGCCCGCCAAGTGATGGATACGGTTATCGACAATCTAGCCCGGGCGATCCGCAAGCTCGCCGCGGCCGGCGTGGAGCATTGTGTGCTGACCGCTGACCACGGGCATCTTTTCTTCCCATCGGACCGCGACGATTCAATGCGGATCGACGCGCCGGGCGGCGATGAGATCGACCTTCATCGCAGGTGCTGGATCGGGCGCGGCGGAGCGACGCCGCCAGGTTGTGTCCGGGTCGCCGCCTCGGCGCTCGGGTATGACTCTGACCTGGACTTCGTATTCCCCTTCGGAAGTGGCGTCTTCAAATCAGGCGGGGACCTCGCCTTCCACCACGGTGGCCCATCATTGCAGGAAATGGTCATACCCGTGGTCACGGTCCGTATGAAGGCGCGAGAGGCAGAGAAGTCGACCGCTGGACCCATGACAGCAACAGGTCTGCCCAACGCAGTGACGAACCGCATTTTCAGTGTGACGATCCAATTCGACGAGAAAAACCTCTCCCTTTTTTCGAACGAGCTGGTGGTTCGGCCCCTATTGGTTTCAGCGGGAAAGCAAGTTGGCGGTGTAGGCATGGCAGTCGATGGCGACTTTGATCGCGCGACAGGCTGCGTGACGCTGCAGGCCGGGAAGCCCGTTACGGTCGCGTTCCTGTTGAGCGATGAGAGTTCACCGTCGCTCCGTATGGTCATTCAGGACCCGACAACAGATGCCGAGCTGTATCGCTCACCCGTCGACATCCCCGTTCGTCTTGGAGTTTGAGCATGAACAGTGGATCACCGCCGACCCGCGATGGACTCGACAACAAGGCGAACCAATTGTTCGCCGGAAAAGTCGTCCGCAAAGATCTCGTCCGGAAGGTCAAAGTCGGAGCCAACGTCCCAGTGTTCGTACTTGAGTTCCTGCTGGGAAAATACTGCGCCTCGTCAGATGAAATTGCGATTCAGATGGGATTACAGGTCGTCAATGACACGTTGGCAAACAACTATATTCGACCCGATGAGTCGGCAAAAGCGCAGAGCAAGGTCAAGGAGAACGGAAGGTACTCCTTCATTGACAAGGTGAAGGTTCGCCTCGTGGATTCTGATTACTGGGGCGAAGGCGTCAATTTTAACAATAAGTTTCTTCATATCCCCAGTCAGTACGTGCGTGATTATGAGCGCCTGTTAATGGGCGGCGTCTGGGCTCAAGTCGACATGCGGTTTGAATCCGACGAGGAGACGAGAGGGAAGAATCCGTTCTGGATCGACAAACTGGTCCCTATCCAGATCGCAACCTTCGACCTTGATGAGTACCGCAATGTCCGTAAGCAGTTTACGACTGACGAGTGGGTTGATCTCATCGTCCGAAGCATGGGGTATGAGCCTGGCGAGATGTCTCGACGGCTGAAGCTGCTGTTCTTGGTACGACTGATCCCGTTAGCGGAGCGAAACTACAACCTCGTGGAACTCGGTCCACGCGGCACCGGTAAGAGCTACGTCGTTCAGGAAGTCTCGCCTTACACCGCGCTTTTGACAGGTGGGACCACGGTCGCCAATCTGTTTGGTCACATGTCGGGCCGACAGAAGGGCATGGTGCAGATCTGGGACGTTGTGGGTTTCGACGAGGTTGCGGACCTCCAGAAGATGCCGAAAGAAGTCATCACGACGATGAAGACCTACTGCGAGTCCGGCACATTCCAGCGGGGTCAGGAGGCCGTCGCAGGTGACGCCAGCATTGCGATGTTCGGCAACACCAATCAGTCTATCGACGTCATGGTTCAGACTGGCCACCTTTTTGCGCCGATGCCCGACACCATCCGCGACGATATGGCGTTCATCGATCGACTACATTTCTATCTCCCGGGCTGGGAAATTCCGCAGATGCGGAACGAACTGTTCACAGACCACTATGGGTTTGTTGTTGATTATCTCGCTGAGGCGCTGCGCGAGATGCGCAAACACAATTTCACGGAAATCATCGACAGATATTTCTCGATGGGCGCTCACCTCAACGCCCGCGATCGTAAAGCCGTCCGGAAGACAGTGTCGGGTCTAATGAAGATTCTATTCCCGCATGGCGATGTGACCCAGGAAGAACTCTCGGAAATCCTTGGGTTGGCTCTTGAAGGACGCCGTCGCGTGAAAGAGCAGCTAAAGAAAATGGGCTCCTTTGAATATTATCAGACTTCGTTCAGCTACACGCTCCAGGAGACTGGAGAGGAAAGGTTCGTAGGTGTACCCGAACAAGGGGGGCGGGACCTAATCTCCCTGGATCCGCTTTCTCCCGGGACGGTATACACCGCGGGCGTAACGTCCGACGGAACAGTTGGACTCTACCGCTTGGAGGTTTCAGTTTCGAGCGGAACAGGGAAATTGAAGATGGCTGGCGGCGTTTCGGGAGCAATGAAGGAATCGGTTCAACGAGCATTCAGCTATATCCAGGCGAAGAAGACCGAGTTCGGCATCGGCCGCGAGTTGGACAGTTCGGATATTCATGTTGAAGTAATCGATTTGCTTGGCAATCGGGTGGAGGCTGAAATTGGAGTGGCCTTCTTTGTCGCATCCTATTCAGCCCTTAGAAAAACACCTGTCAGCCCGGCACTACTCGTGCTGGGAGACATGAGCGTTCAAGGAAACATTAAACCTCTACGATCCCTCACGGAGCCGCTGCAAGTTGCTAAAGATAACGGTGCGAAGCGCGCACTTATCCCGATCGAGAACAAGAGGAATTTCCTCGATGTGAGCGGCGACATTATTGAACAAGTCGACCCTATTTTCTATGGCGATCCTAAGACAGCAACAATAAAGGTGCTCGGAAACATCTAGTCTAGATGTATGCACATCCATTAGTCATTCGAGATGCTGGCCTTCGACCAAGACGCGTTGTAGCCCATGGAAAGACAAGACAATGTGATAGCAGTCGAAGGTTCGTGGATAAGCTTTCCCAGGCGGCACAACACGACTGTGAGTCGATTTCGACGAGGCGCGCGCGTGTTGAGTTCCAACTGGCACTAAAGGAGAGTTCAGCCGCGCCTCAACGTTCACTAGTACGTCTGAAGTGCGGCCCGCGAGAAGGTAAGCAAGCATCGCGCCGGACGGGGAAAATGGACCATAGCGACATGTTAGAAACTCGTTGCGGATATCAGCAAGATAAGGAGCTAGTGTCCTTGGGGTTTCTAGCACCTTGGCTTCGACGGGCCACATGACGCGAGGATCCGCGCGAAATACGAAGGCGAGATCGTATGCAGGTGGCTGGGCCGGAGGGCGGGCCATTGTCTCGCGCTCGTAAGGCCCGTGCTGAATGTAGTAAGGCTCATCTCCCGACATCTCGTCGCGGATCATATTATCGAGAATCTGCGTGATACTGCGTTCGAGGTCTCGCCCGTCGACTGGTGGGCGCGTTCGCTCCATCACCTCGTAACCTGCCCAGATATGTTCAATGAAAGCCTCTTCAGAGAACCGCATCCAGTCGACGACAGCAGCCACGAAAGCGTCGTCGAATTTGGTGGCGAACGTGGTCCATTCCGGTTGCTTCATGCTGGGGTTCTGCTCCCGACAGATGCTCGCATCCAGCTAAAGAAGTCCATTGCAACGTCATCTGCTTCGTTCAGTGCCGCTGTGCGCGTCCAGTACCGCACCGCGTCCGGCTTTAGGATATAGATTGTTGGATATTCGCCTTGACGATCATAGATGCGAGCAGTGCGACGGAACAGGATTGACCGATAGTTGCTCAACCCTCCCTCGGAAAGAGATTCAAACTTCTCCAATAATTCCGGGGCATCCATGGGGAGGCTGCGTATAATGCCCTCGTCGTTGTCGACGAGCTCGAACGCAACCAGCCGGTAGGGGAACTGTTCCAGCTCGGGGGGCACGAAAATTGAAGAGCGGACAGCTTTTTTCTTACCGAAACCTGCTTTAAGCACTCGGGTGAAATATTCGCAATAGTTTTCCAAGACCGTCTCGCTACCATCAGTAGAAGTCGGGAGCTGGCCCGGCCGATCATACTCGCTTCTCAAATCCGCCATGGTGATATTAACCATGTCCTCGATCAATGCGCGCTCGGCATCCTTTAAACGGAAGGCGGCGAATATTCTGGTGTCAATGTCTAGCTGAGAGCTTACCGAGGCAATGTCTACCGGACCTTCTGGCAGAGGCACCTTAAGAAGATCCCTGACTGCGACCTCCGGGCGATATGCGGCCATTCTGCCACTTGAGAGCTGCAAAAAATAAGTGGCAAGCATGCTGTTGTAGACTAGGCAAGCTGTTTCCAACAATTCCTCGGACCCGTGCACGGTTACGTAGCTCTGGTTACACAGAATCCCTTGGCTATCCGGGGAGCGGACGATACGTGCCTGAAACCGCCTAGTAGCAAGCTGCCATCCCTGCTTAATGATCAATTGGGGCATCGCAAAGGCTTCAAAGTTCGTAGAATCCCGGCTATGGACAAACAGCTCACCCGCTAGGGGCAAGACTGAAGCCATAAGTTCAGTCATCGATCCTTCCGGAAAGGACCTCCCCTTGAGAATGTGACGATCTGCCATGGAGGCGAGATGCCTCTTCTCGTCCCCAAAAATGATACCTTCGCGGGTCAGAACTGACCGGTCGATCTTGGCTGCTTCAAGGGTTTGGCATCTACGCAGTCGCTGCATGAGATTGAGGTCACGCGGCGTTCCCCACATCATTGTGGTCCAGATAAAAGGATCATTCAATGCGTCGACGGAAGAGACCCAGCGATAATCGTTGGGTTCGATTACGATCGAGAAGTCGTCGACTACCGTCGGAACCGTCTTCGGACTAACGTAAGCGATGAGCCGGTCGGCCTCCGGTGCTATCGCCTGCAAAACCACTATACAGGATGGTGACGAAGATACGGCCGTCGTATGACTTTTGCGCTTGAAGACTTTGAACCGAAGTGCTGAAAGGTTGTAGATAGCCTCGACGGCATGTGTCTCGAACAGCTGTCGTCTGAAGCCGACTGCGTTGTCGGATGAGTTAAAAAGCAGAGAGCTCGCTGATTGAATCAGTGCCAGCTTTCCACCGGCGGCAAGCAACATTGCGCCCTTCGCAAGGAAGAGGCTGCCGATGTCCTTGTTTGGGATCGGCCATTCGTGGGATGGGTCGCCTGCCCATACTTTGGCAGCATTGGTTGCCAGGTCGCTTCCCCAAGGTGCATTTCCGATGATCAAATCAAAACGATCGCTTTTATCTTCGGTGTTAAACCCCTCGGCTTCCACGAAGAAGTCTGAGCAGACGAGCTGACGATTCCGCATGGAGGGAAACCGCACCTGCGTCCAATAGTGCCGCGGTTCGATCTCGTCGCACATTGCGAGGTAAAGACTAAAGCAGGCGACACGAACGGCGTGGGGATCCTTGTCTACGCCCAGCAAGTTTCGCTCCAGGATACGGCGCAGCAATTTTGCCGGAATCACCTGCTCGCCGGTCTTGTATCTCCACCGGTGCACCAAGCGTTGGAAGGATTTTACCAAAAATATCCCAGATCCGCAGGCTGGGTCGAGGACGCGAATATCCCATGCTTCATCGTTCCATGGAAGAACGCGGTCAAGTACAAAATCTACAAGGTGCGTAGGTGTATAAAAGATCCCGTCCTGGGCCGCGCGCTCAACGACGAAAGTTTCATAGATGCTACTGATGAATTCCAGCGGAATGACGTCAAACGAATATTGCGGCCACAGACTTGCTTGACCGGTTGGAAGAAAAATATTACCTGCGATAAAATCGGCAAGGAGTGCTAGATGCTGAGCTTTTACCAGCGCCTGTTCGGCGATCCATCCCGCCGCGCGTTCTTCCGCCGTCTCGCCCTTTCCAGGAAAGAGGTCGCCGTTAAACTTGCTATTCAGCCAATCGAATAGGCGATAGCAATCGTCGTAGTCATGCAGAATTTCAGTAAAGCTCGAATATGATCGAGAGAGTGTGCCATCTGCATAGAGGAGCTTCAGCTTCTCGGCATTAAGAGCAGCGATTCCATCGCTGTCCTTGCGATCAAATAGAAATTGAACAAAGATCACGCGGGCTAGCAAATCGTGACAAACGTCGTCGTTTTTGAGGCCTTTGTTACCCAGTTCAGTACGGATGAAGCGCAGGTTGCTAAGCAAGGTTTGATCGGCGCGGCCATCGCGGCTGAACCGCGATGCGTGATCATTGAAGAACTTGCCAGAAACAAGATTGAGCCAGTGCAGGGCACGCAGAGCCCCTGCTTGGAGGCGATTGCTTGGGCTTCCGAAGAACTCCTCCGCAGCGATTGAATGGACCACAAAGTCTTCGATTAGCGTTTCGTTAGAGGGGGCCTCGCAACAGCTCCAAACTCTTACCATGTCTGGTTCGATTGTAATTAGTGTAGGTGCGTGCGAAAAATTCCACGCAAGTCGATGAAGTTCGCGCAGCGTTCCCGCTGACACCCGACCTCCGAACTCCGCCACCAGGGCGAACGGCGGATCTGTTTCGGTGCCGTCGGGATTCGCGACAAGGACACCGATCCGCTTAAATCCGTCGCTGGTCAAGCGACCAAGGCCTCTGCCGACCTTAACTTTAACGAGCCGTGCAAAGTGCGCTGGTCCCGCTCCGCTCGGCTCAACGAGAGATTTTACTGCCGGCCAACCAAGCGTTGCAGATACCCGTTCTAGGGTGAGTGGATGTACTGTCATTTTGACAGGTCCAGCACTTGCTGACGATCACCACCGAACCGTCCACGCGCAGCCCCGCCGCGAGGTTTCTTCTCCGGCATTGCGGCCCGGCTCACCGCTTCCGTGTAATCTATTCCGTGGCTACGTAGGTCTGCCATCAAGGCTGCAATCAATCCAAGGTGTGCAGGAACTTCGCGGCCCGCATAATTTGAGACAGAGTTTGGATTCATGCGCACAAGCTCCGCAAATGCGCGCACGCTGAGAGAGGCACGGTTTAATTCGGCGATGAAATCGTCGTAAATCATATCCGTCACAAAACACAGCAATTTATTGGTAGTAACACATTAAACGCTGTGCAGCGGCAAGTAAAGTGGGCCTAGCCGCCGACTGGGAGAATTCGCTAATCGCTATCCCGTTGACCTTGCCCCGTTGAAATAATCCATTTTGAAGTAAGCTCTGGCCCATTTGAGAGGACCAGAGGATGAAGCGCAATCGTTTCACAGACAAACAGATCATCGGCATATTGAAGGAGCACGAGGCAGGCACGCCGGTCTCGGAGCTTTGCCGCAAGCATGGCGTTAGCGATGCCAGCATCTATAAATGGAAGGCCAAGTTCGGCGGCATGGAGGTGTCCGAGGCCAAGCGGCTGAAGACGCTTGAGGACGAGAACACGAAGCTGAAGCGGCTTCTGGCGGATGCGATGCTCGACAATGCTGCCTTGAAAGACCTTTTGGGAAAGAAGTGGTGACGCCCGCGGCCAAGCGGAAAGCTGTTGCGCATCTGATGAGCCATCATGGGATGAGCGAACGGCGGGCGTGTAAAGCCATTGGTTTTTGCCAAATGACGGTCCGTTATGAGACCAGGCGCAACAATGATCATGAGCTTCGCGAGCGAATGAAGGCGTTGGCGCATGAACGTCGCCGCTTCGGATATCGACGCATTCATGTGCTGCTCCGGCGGGAGGGTCACCTCGTGAACCACAAGAGGCTCTTCCGGCTCTATCGGGAGGAGAAACTGACGGTGCGCAAGCGCGGCGGTCGCAAGCGAGCGATAGGCACGCGAGCGCCGATGCTGGTGCCGATGGTGGCCAATGATCGCTGGTCGCTAGACTTCGTGTCGGATCAGTTCACCGATGGGCGCAGGTTGCGGATCCTGACCGTCGTCGATGATTGCACGAGGGAGTGCCTGGCGCTCGTCGCCGATACATCGCTTTCCGGTCTTCGCGTCGCACGGGAGCTTGACCGGATTATCGAGGTGCGCGGCAAGCCGAGGATGATCGTCAGCGACAACGGCAGCGAGTTCACCAGCAACGCGATCCTGCAATGGGCGGACCGGACCAAGGTTGACTGGCATTACATCGCGCCTGGAAAACCGATCCAGAACGCTTTTATCGAAAGCTTCAACGGGCGGCTGCGAGACGAGTTCTTGAATGAAACTCTGTTCTCGTCGCTTGCTCATGCCCGGTCTGCGCTTTCAAACTGGCGTAGACCGGCCGAATTCGCTCAGACACTCAACCCGCGACGTGATGCGGTGCTGCGCAGCCGAAATGGCTCCGCACCGCAACCCGCCGCTACCGAACCAACAACAGCAACCAAAAACCGCTGGAGCGAACTCAAAACTGGATAAAACTGGGGGCAAGGTCACCGTTCAAGCATTTAAAGTTACTCCGCGCATACGTCTTTGACCATCGCGAGCAGGGGGCTGGTCCGCTCCCCCAGCCACGAGAGCATCTCCTCGCTGATCTCGTAGTGCTTCGAGTGCCGCGCCTTCACATAAGCCTCGTTCAGCGTGTTGAACCAGGCACGCTCGCGATGCTGATGCTGATCGCGCGGAAAAGCCTCGGCAAGTCGACGGTCCTGTTCTCGGCAAGGGAGCGGGCTTAATGTTGCGCGAGGGTGGGCCGTAATTCGTGAGCGTGATTAGCACGCAAGAACAAGCTTGCTCTAACGCCTGATGGAGTGCGAATGCTATGCTGGCGATCCGGAGGTTCCGCCACGGTAACCTGGAGGATAAGCCCCGCGATCGGCGCCCTGGCCTCCTCGTTCCAATACGCGTCACCGGCCATTCCCGGTTCGTCGAACACGAGGGCGTCGGCCAGCATGTTGGCGTTGTCGGCGACATCGAAGCGAAGGAAACCGGAAGGGCGCACTTACGAGTTTGCGCGGGATCTCGGGAACCTTCACGGCGCAGCGGTGGACTTCGCCATACACCAGCCGCAAGGGGAGGGCGATGTCCGTAATGTCCATGCGCATGTGATGATGACGACGCGGATGGTCGGGCCGAAACGTCTGGGCGACAAGACGCTGATCGAGCGGGAGAACAAGTGGCCGCTGAACCGTGGTCAACATCGACAGCATCTCCTCGTCGGACCAGTCACGCCGACGGTCGATACCCGTCGCAATCTTCATGCGGCCCATAGTTCATCCCTGATGACGTCTCAAAATGACGGAATTAGCGACGTAACTTCAGGTGTTCGCCGGAAATCTCAAAAGTGGTTTCACCGGTCGCTTGTTCTCGAAAGCGGGTGGATCACTTTCACGGGCTCCGCCAAGGATGAGGTGGGAGCCGAATTATTGAAACGATGGAAGCCGAATGTGCAAGAGCCTGTTACGCGGGTTCTTGCACCTGAGCGCTTTCCTGCTGCCAGGCCTCTCATCATCGGGTCAAGACGTTGTCTGGATTATCGATGAAGACGAATCGCTGGAATTTTCAATTCGCCGTCAATTGGGGGCAAAAAACTCGTATCTCGACCTTGGGGTGGAGGGTGTACCAGAGAGATTTCGTTAGGCCGCCTTGAGGCGGTTGGATTTCAATGTCCCGCAGTTGCAACTGAGCGCATTCGCAATGTTTTTGGTGGCAACCGTGTTTAACCTAAGATTGAAAAAAGATTTCGAACTCGTATGGTTGGTTGGACGGTCGCTCGATTCGAGCTCCTCCTCCGAGGTTTTCAATGCCAGCCGATTCATACGAAGTTACTCAGATCACCGTAAAAAGCCCGCGGCTTCAGAAGGTGGGAGGAAAGGGCGGGATCGCAGGCGAATTTTTCGTTCCTGCCTATCAACGGGGTTACCGCTGGGGGGGCCATGAAGTTGAAGCTCTGCTCAGCGACATTTACGCTGACGGTAGCCGCGCGCCAACCGACAATTACTGTCTGCAGCCCGTAGTGGTGAAACGGCGTGCTGGCGAAGGAGCCTACGAGCTGATCGACGGCCAGCAACGTCTAACGACGCTTTATTTGATCTACCGCTATCTCAACACCGAAGTCGGGGTGGAATCAGGTCACCGGTTTTCCCTGATGTACGAAACGCGGCCAGCCAGCCAAGAGTATCTGCGGTCTCTCGATGCTGAGCGCAGGAACGACAACATCGATTTCTACCATATGCACGAAGCCTACGAGTGCATCAGGGGCTGGTTCGCGGAGACGGCGGCTCGCCTGGTTACGCCGTCTAAACTCGTTGCGTTCAAGGTCCTAGATTATCTCGAAAACCTGGTTTACGTTATCTGGTATGAACCCGAAAACATAGATGCGACCACTCTTTTCATTCGCCTGAACGTCGGACGTATTCCCCTTACCAATGCAGAACTGGTCAAGGCACTGCTGCTTTCGAAGGATCTTGACGCCCACAACTTTCAGCGGCGTGTAGAAATCGGGTCGCAATGGGACGCTATCGAACAGGACCTTCAGCAGCCGGAGTTCTGGGCTTTCCTCAGCAATAGCGATGGTGCGGACTATCAGACTCGTATCGAACTCTTGTTCAATCTCATGGCGAAACGACGGCCAGATGAGAAAGACCGCTTCTTTACGTTCCTGCATTTCAAGAACGCATTGGACGGGCGAGCCAAAGTGAACTCATCGAGTGTGTGGGCGACGATCGTCCAGTGCTACCAAGTCCTCCGAGAATGGTTCGAAGACCGCGATCTCTACCACAAGCTGGGCTATCTGATAACGACCGGGACTTCTCTGCGTCAGCTGCTGGATCTTTCTGAGCTGGAGAAGACGAAGTCGGCCTTCGGCCGCGCCGTCGATCAATTGATAATCCGCTCGGTCGGGCTGTCTCCGGCAGGCGTCATGGAGCTGAACTATGAAACTGGTTCCCGGAAATGCGAGAATGTGCTGCTCCTGTTCAACGTCGAGACTGTAAGGCGGCTCAAGCATTCGACCGAGCGATATCCTTTCCACGCCCATAAGACCGAGAAGTGGTCTTTGGAACACATTCACGCTCAAAATGCCGAATTGCTGACCACCGCGGAGGAATGGCGTCATTGGCTAATTGATGGCAAAGGGGCGTTGGAGAAGGTGCGCTTTGACGAACAAACCGTTGAGTTCGAACGAAAAAACGTAATCTCCGAAGTGGAGAAAGCGCTGTCCTCTCAACTGACCGAAAGCAGATTCACGACGCTTTCGCGGAGGGTGACCGCTCTGCTCAGCCCGGAGGGTGATGACGACTCGATTCACGGAATCGCCAACCTCGCTCTTCTTTCCAGGTCCATCAACAGCAGTCTTGGCAACCGAGCATTCGCCGTGAAAAGATTGAGAGTCGTTGATCATGACCGCAAAGGAGCGTTCATACCGATTTGCACAAGGCAGGTTTTTCTGAAGTATTACGTGGACGCTGGAAGCGAACAAATGCACTTGTGGAGCCGGGACGACCGGCAAAGTTACCGGGAGGCATTGATCTCGAAGGATCGGGGCGTAGGACAGTATCTGGTTGGTGCCCAATGACGAAAACCTCGTTCCGCAATATGCTTCGTTCTTTCGATATCGCGACCATCGAAATCCCTATAATCCAGCGAGACTTCGCGCAGGGAAGGCAGAACATCGAGGTCAAGCGGATACGACGATCCTTCCTTGATGTCCTCAGGCAGGCACTGACGGGTGAGGAAGAAATTAGCTTGGACTTCGTTTACGGAGACACCAAGGATGGGCGCTTCATTCCGCTCGACGGGCAACAGCGGCTGACATCGCTGTACCTGTTGCATTGGTATTTGGCAGTCCGCTGTCGAGTCTCCGATGAAGAGCGGGATTTCATCAAGCAATTTACCTATCACACACGCTTTTCGTCACGCGACTTCTGCGCGAAGCTCGCAACGATCTGCCCCGTACTTAACGACCGTCGGATCTCTGAATGGCTTCAGGACCAGCATTGGTTCGCCGGTTCGTGGAGGAAGGATCCCACGGTCCAGTCCATGCTGGTGGTTCTCGACGACGTCCAGGCATTGTTCGCCGAAGTCGATGATGAAGCCTGCCATGTCGCATGGACCCGCCTAACGTCCGAGGCCAACCCCAGCATCACGTTCGAACTCCTATCGCTCGAGGAGATGGGACTCACCGATGAGCTCTACATCAAGATGAATTCGCGCGGGAAGCCGCTCACGGAGTTCGAGCACTTCAAGGCGCAATTCGAACAGGTGTTGAAAGAATTCGAGGGAGCGTTGCCTGCGACTCGCAAGCAAACCGGCCGCTACGCAAAATTCACTAGGAAGATCGATCAGGACTGGGCGGATCTGATCTGGACTTTTCGAGGTGCGAACGACAACGCCGACGAAGAGTTTCTGCGCCTTTTTAGGTTCATTACCGACATCACGATTTGGCGTCATGGCCTTGATGCCCGTCCCGCGGACGAGGATCTCGAAGCGACTGCCAAGGCGATCTACGGAGGTCCCGAAACAGAAGTCACACTTGCTGCCCAGAATAGCCTGTTCTCAGTACTGGACGGCCTCCATGCGGAGTTCGCTTTCGCAACGACTATGGCCGATATCGATAAGTGGTTTCGAACGCTGTTCGCCGAAAACGAACACAGGGCAGGCACCGTCACTATCTTCGGCGACGTCAATCTCCTCGACGATTGCTGCAGAAGCTACGGGCTAAGCCAGGGGCGTAACCGGGCCTTCAGCTTACCAAGAACTCTCCTGCTTCATGCGGTCATCGAGTACATCGTCACCGATTCCAGGCCTTCGCGAGACGAAATAAGAGAGAGGATGCGTTGCCTGCGGAACGTAATCTTCGCGTCCCAAAACGAAATTCGCGTCGAGATTTTCCGCGCGCTTCTCGACGAAGTCTCTGACTACATTGTCAGCGGAGATCTTGCGGCGCTCAAGAGCTTCAATCGAGCGCAGGTCGAGGAAGAAGTCGCAAAAGCGTCTTTTCTGTTGGCGAACCGTTCGGTCGAACTGGGCGAGTCAATGTACCGGCTCGAGGATCACGATCTTCTTCGCGGCAATCTCGCAATGTTCGACTTGAATGTAGACGAACGGGTGTTCATTCGACGCGCCCGCGCGTTCGACGCTATCTTTGCGGGAAAAACGTCATACGAGGAGATATCGCAAGCTCTTTTGGCGTGCGGTGACTACTCGCAGAAGATCGCTGGCGACCGTTTTCAATTCGCAAGTCCATCGCTTCCGAGCGTCTGGCGCGACCTCTTCGTCGCGCGGAGCAGACCGGGAGTCGATAATACCAAGGCTACGCTTACGGAGCTGTTAGACGCGGTTCACGACGAAGGCCTCGTCGATATCGAAGCGACCCTTCGCAAGATCTCGGAAGATTATCTGCGAGAGGCTGTGGCGTCGAAGAAATACGACTGGCGATACTATATGACGAAATATCCGGCCATGCGCTCGGGGAAGAGCGGCATCTTCATTTCGTCGAGCTACGAGATGGGCTTCGACCTTTGCATGATGGAGCAAACGCGGCTGAGCAGTTACTACTCCGACCCTTATGTCCGCGCAGTCCTGGAACTGGCTGAGGTGCCGCAAGATAAATACTTTTCGGTCTGGCATTACGGTTATGCCGGGTATGAGGCGGGTAGTCGCTGGAGTCTTTACTCGTCTAACAATCGGCACTTTCTGCGGATTACTCAAGAGGGTTTCCAGATCAAATCCGGTCGTAAGTCGAGGATCCAGGCGATCTTGGACGGACACGGTGTTGACGGCGACGGGAGTCTGAACGTTCGTCAATCCACTATCGCTGGTATCGTGTTCGACAGAAAGGACCGCGTTGTGATGGCGGCCGATTTAGTCAGAGAAATAGTCAAAGGCGAAGACTAGACTCGGTGCGAGAGCCGCAACGACGAGGTGTCTTTACGAGCGGCGCGACCTATAGAATACCAGCATTAATGGCTTCTGCGGAACGTAGCCTGTTCAATAGGTTGGGTGATATTGTGTGGGGGTTTTGGGTTCGATTCCCATCAAGGCGCCCATTCAAGAGGGCACAGTGCACCGGTTGTCCGCCGCGGATATCAGAGGTTCGCCAGCATTCGCCTTCCGCCGTCAGGCAGTCGCGCTATCGCTATTGAGGTTGGCTCTCGTCGGTAAAAGATAAATTTAGGGTCTCCTGCAGTTTGCCCAGCGTTCCGTCCTTTCGAAACCGAATTCCCGACACCATGAAACTGACGCTGCTGCCGCCCGAATATAGCGTTACGCCCATAACCGACAGCCGCAGAAGTCTCCCGCGGCTTTCGGACGTAACGATGTCCCCAGGCAAGATTCCAAGGATGGACCGGGCGAGCGCTGATCGTTCAGCTTCGAGTTCGCTATCCCATCGCTCAAGCTCTGTTTCGACATGGCGGAACGCGTCTCGCGCGGCCTGGAATGGACGCTCCTCCCCAAACCACAGGCGATCCACGACCGAAAGGATTTCTCCCGGGACCTCCTTCTGCATTGCGTAAGCGGCGTTGCTCATCATCTCGAGGATCCGTTCCGCTTCTTGCAGGGCGCGAAGCCGATCCGCATAGGGCGTGATTGCCACCCCCGAAATCACCGGTGAGAGCACTTTTGTTGGAAGCGGGCAGGAAGTCGACTGGCATCACCTCACGCAGGCCGATCCGGTTGGTCGCATGCCGCTCGGGCGGGTCTTCCTCGCGCCACGACTTGCGGTTCCATTCCACCCAGATCTCGCGCACCGAAATACAGAGCCAACTGTCCAGGAACAAGCGCGATTCCGGGGAATAGAGATGGTGCGTTGACCAGGCGTGATCTGCCGCCGTCAGCGGCATGACCACGTGCTGGAGTTCTTGATCCCTGACCATCTCCGAAAGGGCGGCGATCCGCTCCTGCAATGGCACTGTCAGTCGGACAAAGATCACCGGCCCGTCGGCCCTGAAGGATGTGCGCCTGATCTCGGTCTCGAACACCAAGAGTTGCTGCCGCGCCATCGGCAGCAGGCGCTCAACGAGTTTGGCAACGCTGTTGCGGACAGGCGGTCCCCAGCGCGTGGCAATGCGACCTTCCTCCACCCAGGCCTGCGCCCGACCTTGAATGAGCAGCAGGACCTGGGCTGCTACATCGCGATCGAGATTGACGAGCGGCCTGGCACCTGGCGGTGGAGCAATACCGGCGCCTCGACTGTTCATCTCCGACAACGCCATTTCAAGAAACTGGCGTTGCAGTTTCGAAAGCGATTCCGCTGTTTTTGCACGTAACTCATCGCGCCGCTTGGTGTCGAGTTCCTCGCGGAAAGCAACCAAGGCCGGCCGGCGTGGTCGCTGCCCGGCCTGCATACGAGCCCAATAACCGCGAGGCGGCTTTGGGACCTGTAACTTGCTGCAGAGCTTGCCGATCGCCACGTCCGACAGGTCGAGTTCCTTGGCGATCTCGCTGGTCGGCTTCTCCCAGAGGGCGAAGAGTTCTTCCCTGGATAGTTTCCGTCGTGGCATCTTCAAGCATCTTTTTCATGCGAGCGCCTTCACCAAGGCGACACCTTTGGTCTAGTGCGGATCATCTTGGACAGGCTGCCGCTGTCCATCGGCGTCCGAGCCTAGCCGTTGGGCCGTGGCCTTGGCTTCCCCTTCATCCGGACCGTGACGATCTTCGGGCTGTCGCCGCTTCGCTCTACGTCGACGATGCCGGAAGCCTCGACAAGGTCTGTGAGGCGGGCAAAGCCGTAGTTGCGCGCATCAAAGTCCGGCGATTGTTTCGCCAAATGGGCACCGACACGCGCCAGGTTGGCACGGCCGTCTTCATCGGCCGACGCCGTCACAGCATTTTCGAGCATCTTCAATGCGGCCGCGTCAAGCTTCGATTTTGCAGGCGCCTTTGCCGGGGATGCCTTGGTCTCCTTGGCCTTCGCCGCGGCAGCGGGGCGCGCGTCTTGCCGTATATCGGGCTCGACGGAGTTGGCGTTGAGGACATCGAAATAGACGAACTTGTCGCATGCGGTGATGAACGGACGCGGTGTCTTCCGCTCGCCGAAACCGTAAACGGTCACGCCCTGTTCGCGGATGCGCGACGCGAGCCTTGCGAAATCGCTGTCGCTCGAGACGATGCAGAATGCGGAAAAGCGGCCGGTATAAAGCAGGTCCATTGCGTCGATGATCATCGCCCCGTCCGTCGCATTCTTGCCCGTCGTATAGGCAAATTGCTGGACGGGCTTGAATGCTCCAGCAGGCACTCTTTCCAGCCGTTGAGATTTGGCTTGGTCCAGTCGCCATAGATGCGCCTCACACTGGCGGTGCCATAAGTGGCGATCTCCGCGAGGAGCCCGCTGACGATCTTCGGCGAGGCGGTATCGCCGTCGATGAGAAGAGCCAACGTGTCGGATGTGCCGGTCATCTGTCAGGCTCTTCCTGTGGCCATGGTCACACACGACGGTTAGCAGGCTGGATAGTCACAACGTCCTGGAACTACAGGACCGATACATTCTCTGCTTTGGACTTTCCAGTTTTGCGATCCTGTCCAACTTCGAAGCTCACCTTATCGCCCTCACGCAGTGAACCGCCACGTTGCAGGGCAGACACATGGACGAAGACGTCCGGTCCGCCATTCTCGGGTGTAATGAAGCCGAAGCCCTTGTCGTCATTGAAGAATTTGACAGTACCGGTTGCCATGGAATTCCAATCCTATCTAAGCGTGCCGCGATTTCGCAGCGAAGTTACAACGGGAGCTGGACCGCATCAACCAACAAAAGCCGGTCCATCGCTGGCGCGGTATGGCCAAGCTTTGTTAATGTCCGCAGAACGGTTCGGCGGGGGCAGTCTATCCTACCTTCCGCTTTTGCGCGCGTTGCTGAAAGCTCCAATGCCTTCCATCGTTTGTTCGAGACTAGGCTTGGCCTCGGCGGAAGAGTGGTCAACCCTGTAGCTAGCAGTGGCCGCGCGTCTCTTTGCCCGCGCATCTAATCTTCCCGATACTTTGATCGGTATCTCTCATCAGGTGCCTGCCACTTCTCAATGAAGTCCAGGGGATCGATGCTACCCATCATGGCCCTCGCAAGCTCCAGCCGCTCTTCGAGGCGTTGGCGACGCTCGTTGTCGAGATTATTCAAACGCTCTTCGGCGTCAGCGAAGAAGCGTTCTACTGCCATCGCCTTTGCCCATTTCTCGATGGTTTCGGCAAGCTGCTGCCGGCTATCTGAAAGAGCCTGCGCGACCTTTCGAGCGTCCTCTCGTCGCTCGTAGCGCTCCCATTCCGCCGCCCGCTCTTTCTTTCTCCTGGCTTCGGCTGCATCTTCGGCGATCATCAGCTTCAAAATGTGATCATGCGAAGCTTGCAGCGTCTCGACGATCGTCGAAACGACCTTTTCCAGCGGCTCCTCCTGCGTGCCCTGCCATCTGGCCGACCACTCGACACCCTTCTTTGGAGAGTAGGCGATTATCCTCAGGCGGCCGGAGGGCATGTCCTGCTCCGTCGTCCAGGAATGTGTCATCTGCCATGGTTTCATTGACCGGACGAGCTTGCTGTCCTCGCGATAATAATCGCCGTTGACGTATCGCATCGTCACCCTTTCAGTCATTTCCGTGACGGCCAGACCTATAGGCACGCTGTCGATGTAGAAGATGGTCGGCCGGTCGGGCCCCCAGATCCCGCTTGAATAATAACGTCCATACTCCGGTCCTTGAGCTCAACTTCCTGCTCGGACGCGGGAATCCGACCAATGTCCTCGCTTTGCGGGGCGATGTGAACGCGATAACCCCGCTCATCCAGCGCAAGGTAAAGGGCGTTCGCGATCCGGAGTGTCCTTGGCAGTGCGGCTTCCGACGAAATCAAGTCGGGGAGGAGCCGCTTGTAAGGACGCAGGAACTCGCCGTCCTTTACCGACCACGACTTACGCAAATGCCCCTCGACGCCAAAAAGCAGTGGATGATGTTCCGTCCGGCGGGCTTTTTTGGGGACGTTGTCCTTCGAGGGTTGATCCTTGTGGGTCTTCGGTCGCCGTGGCTTCGAGATCGCCGGCGTGATCTCGATCACTTCATCGGGCGCCTCCGGCAATGAAGGTAGCTCAACTGTGAGACCTAAGGATTTTCGAGTCCAGTACCCGGAACCAGGATAAGGGACCTGATGCTTCTTGCAAACCGTGGCTAAGGCGGTCCCGGTAGTACCCAATTCCACGGCAAGCTTGCTCGAAGGCCTGGCACTTACGCGCTTGTAAAGCTCGAGCCGAGACAATTGCATGCGTCAGTGTTCCTGTTTTGGAGATTCTTTGATCGGTCCCTTGCCCCTGACGAAGAGATGGAACCTCGCTACCCCAACTGCATTCGGCCCCAGTTCCAGCACTCCTCTCTGCAGGCATGATGGAAATCTAGGCCCTCGCTGAAGGACCTACCAATACGCCGCGCACCTTCGGAAAAGCCTTTCAACGCATTCTCCTCCAGCTCGCCCTCTTGTAAGCTGCCTTGATTCACGCAGATGGCCGTCAGCAATGGAAGTTTGCGTGCGTGGCAGATTTCCAGAAGCCGGTCGAGGTGTCCATTCTTTCCGTTCAGCTGATGTCGCGCCTTGCTCCACTCGACACCGCTCGCTTTTGCCAAATCGCCATAGGTTATGCAGGTCCCGGAGATGGCAGCCCACTTCAGGGCTGCAAGTGACTTTTCAAGATCAAGGCCTGCCCGCTTTCCAGTGCGGCGGCCCCTTTCTTCGAGCAAATCGAGATACAATGCGGCTTCGGTCTGGCAGCGCTTCTCAAAGTTCCTGATCCACTGATCGATCTCGACATCCGTCTTGTTGGAAAAATCAGCCATCGTCGTCTCGCTTATGGATTGCGGCTTCGCGCGACATGTTCCGTCGCTGCCACCCGGTCTCGCCCTGATTCCTAAGGGCCATTCTATCTCAACATAGCAGCGCGCAACATGACGCAATTGGATCATCTCTGACAGCGATTCCTGCCGGCTTGTGCAGCCTTCGAGGCTTACTATCTTTGGTATAACCCCAAACCGGAGCATCGCCATGGATCTAAGCGCGGCCGATACACTGTCGAAAGTCTGCAATCGAAATTCTGCCGCCGGACCGCGATGACAGGCGTGCACCGGACGCAACGACGTGCCCGTGCTGTCGTAGGTTTCGTCCGGCCTCGAGCATGGATGACGATGGCTGCGGGATCTGCGACGAATGCTTGGCACCATGACCGCCGGCGGCAAGAGACCTCCATCGGTTCAGGCGACGTTCGAGGGCGCGCTAGCGAAATTGCCGGAAGGCTATGTCGACGAACATTTTGGTAATCGACCATGGGGCGTGACCGTCAAGCGGTCGGAGGATGGCAACCGAACCTGGCTGTATGGCGAGGAGCTTAGCGGAACCGATATCGTCAGCTTCAACCTCTATCGATTTGGCAGACCCGGATCGATACTCAAGCCGTGCGAAATGTCCTCCGCCAAGGTGATCGAATTCGTTCTCGGTTTCGAGCCTGTGACTGAGAAAGCTGCGTCCCGCCCATAATGGTCGACAAATGAGCGCAGGGTCTATATTGCCTTGCAGCAAGTGCATGGCTGCACTGCGATCTGAGCGCTGGCAGTCGATGCAGCCTCCGGTATTTTCAGGTAAACGAAGCAATGCACCTCCTCCTGCAGAACTTCGTGTCTCGGGCGACCCAATCCTCCTGCCAAAGGGAGCCTGACGGAACAACGGCACTCCTCCTCCCAGCCGTTGTTCAATTTTTTAGAAAAGCCTGCCGCACCTCCTCCCGCGGCAGGCTTTTTCGTTTTCCGATACATTCAAGGTCTGAATTCAGACGTTAATGCAGACTGCCCTGTTCCACCACCTCTCCGGATTTCGACACGATTGTGGATCCGTACGGTTCGCGCAACGAAATGGTCAGCGCATCATTGGGTAATGGACGGGCTAGATCCTTGGCCTCTTCCCAGGGCGCCCTCATCCAGGTGTCCGTTTCTTCCTTCGTCAGCAACAGGACCGGCATCGCCTTTTCATCGGTTCCACAAGGTCGTAGTTCCTACAGGAAGGCGCGATTGATGACGACCTTGAGGAGCTTTGGGTCACGTGGATGTCGCGCCACACGACCGCGACCGGACAGGTTGCGGATCTTAAGGCCTGATCCACCCTCCCAGGCTGTCTGCTCCGCATATTCCGTCAGCCATTGGTACAGCCGCGGAAAATGGCGGTTTGCGCCGATATTGATGCGGCCCTTCAGGTTGTTATCGCCGAAGATTCTTTTGATGACGGTCCGCAGGAAGCTCGCGAGTTCGACCTCGATCGCACCATCATCAGAACTCTCATCCCAAGCGACTGCGGCCATCGCGGAAAGGACCTGGTTGGGCGTCAGGTCATCGACGTTGCGCAGGAAGGTCGCATCGGAAACAAACTCCACGACATGCTCGATGTCTGAAGCCGCCGTACCAAGCTCTTCGATGTCGAGCGCTTCGATCAGGCGCTCCCGGTCACGTTTTCCTGCCCACTTTGCGCGCAATTGTGCGAGGAGATCGTCGAACCGAGCACTAGGTGTCGCGCCACCGACGACCATTTCCGTCCCAAAGGCCTCAAGCCAGGCGGCCCTGATCTCACGAATGACTTTTCCCAAGGCCTTAGACGCACCAATCATCTCGTCATAGTTAGACTTCTTATCGAACATTCGGACTCCAAAACGACATTGTTGCGCTCGGCGACTCATTGCAGGATCGCGCCCGGACGAGGTCGAGTCGATTATCTATGACAACTTGCAATTTAAAAATCTCTAACCTCACAGCCCACTTTCCCCATTTGGATTACAAAACGGGACCAATCGAGCCTTCAGCGGCCAACAAGCATCCCTGTCGGCATGTCGCGTTTTATTGATCCGACATAGGGCGATCCTGGAGGCGATCGCGCTTGCCCTGATAGGTACCGACGCTCGACCAGACCTGGTCGAGGAACCGGGTAGCCTGAGGCTTAACCCAAGTTTCATGGGTGCGGAGGACCTGCCGCAGAAGCCATCGGCGAAGGTCCGGCTTCAATTCGACAACGGGCAGGTCTCGACGTTGACGATCGGCGCCAAGCGCTATTCCCAGACCGGCGAGAACCGACTGTCCATGGTTTTCGGCTACGGCGCCGCTCGGGCTGCAAGACGAACGTTCCGTCAACAGTAATATCCAACCTCAACCCTCAGGACCGATCATGTATATTGCGAGGCGAACTTGCAACTATTAAGTTTAGTGGGAAATAACTTCCGGCGTCTTGCGAATTCAGGTAAGTGATCGGCGCGCGACCTCGACCACGAGGCAGCCGGTCCGTGGCGATACGATTGATTTGCCACGAGAGCGGCACGTCCAGTGTTTGCCCCGGAATCAGTTCAACAAGACGTCAGTCCTTCAGATGCTGCGCGACCAGATGCACCGGGTTCATACCCCAGCTCATGCACCGGTTTTCTGGATGTAAATTAATATCAGAGAAAAGCTCGGTGAGTTCCATGAACTGCGATCACGCGCGGCCAAATTGGCGGGTCGACGGTTCTGATCCCTTCAACTGCTTTACGATAGCTCAGCTCTGACAGGATGCCCAAAGCGGTCGCTGAAACCGCCAATCGTAAACAACTGTGGAGACAGCCATGGCTATCAACAGAGTGATTGGCAGTGTTGAACAAATCGGACAAGTCTCATCGGCTCGCACCGATGCCTCCCGCTTCGGCTTGGATCCGCATCTCAATGTCGTGTGCTTGCGACACTCCTAGGCTGACTAACTGGCCGAGTGTAGCATCGATCCTCGCTCGTTCGAGATGACCTCGGCGAAGCAACGACAGGTCCTCGAGTGCAGCTTTTTCAAACCACTGCGCAATCTTTCGCCCGATGCCGAGCGTGTGCCACATTGACGGATCATTTCGCGTGGCTTCCAGCCAGGCTTCCACTGCGAACAGTAGGAAATCTAAGTGCCGCGCTGTGGGCGCGACCAACAACGTATTCATCGTGCAAAGCGCGACGAAAGCGGTTGGACCGCCCGGCAGGAGTGGTCGCAGTATTTCTAGAAGGGGATCCACACGATCGAAAACTGCCGGGACCAGATAGCTCTCGGTATTGCCCAACGGATTGTAGAGGTTCATTAGCAGCTTCGCGATCGGCGGACCGGTGACATAATCTATGCTGCTGCCGCGCTGATCCCGTGACCAACGAGCAAGCGCCATTATGCGTGTGACCAGACGCTCGCGAAGTTTAATGGCGTGACTGGCCGGCTGGCTTCGATCGTTGAAATAGAGTACGTCGGCAGCATGAATGACGGAAGCGGCGACATCGCAAAATGACTGGTCCGGAAGCTCCAGTATCGGATTGAGCAGCAGCTCCAACTTCTCCTTTGTCGCGTCCATCAGCGCCACCGCGACCAGGATATAGAATTCGTGGTTCCAGTCGTCCGGCGTCCGGTTCAGGTCCGTCTCGGCCGGATGGCCATGGCCATTCAGGCGGGCGGACCATAATGCATAGGCGTCGACCAGCTCCCCATACCATTCTGGGGTCGCTTTAGCCTCGGTGTTCAACAGGCCCACAAACTTCGCGACGGCCTGCGTATCAACATGAACGGAAGCCTTTTTAGACCGCGTTGTGACAGAACCGTCATCTCCGTCGGCCTGCGAGACTGTACGGGCTTCGGAACGCCGCGCAGGTTGCGCATCTCGCAAAGACGGCGCCTCTTCGGGCAGGATCGGCCAAATTGGTTCTGTTCCACCGTCGAGCCAGGTGATCTCGGAACCGACGGTTCCTGCATCGAGACGTTCCTTCTCGGCCTCATAGGCGGCCTGGTTCGCCGGATCCTCGTCGTAAGGATGCCAGACCCAGCGGCGGCATGCGAAGGCCACCCGAACAGCCGATTTAAGAAGGCGTGGATCGGTCTCGTTGAGGGCAGCCAGCGCCGACTCGAAGGCCAGGACAGCGGCGAGATCCTTGCGAGCTGCGGCTTCGACTAGAAGATTGCGATCGGCGTGTAGTTCGCGCCTGTGCCAGAGATGGACCAATGCACAAATGCCCATCGCCGGCCGGTTGTACTCGAGTATGTCGCCAGAGCTATAGCGATCGCCTTCTTCTTTCAACGCCTTTGCAATGACCTGTCTGACCCAGGCCTCATGCTCGTCCAGAAGGTTATCGTCACCGTCACGGGCGACAAGCATCGCCGTCGCAATCAGGCGGGTCGATCGCGACTTGAGGCTATCGGTATCGCTGCCGTCGGGAATACCCCCAGCCGCATAGTCCACCGCCTCGCGTGCGGCCTCCGCGGAGCCTCGGGCCGGATCATTCACCGCCAGCCGGATCTTCGCTTCGATCTCGCTTGAATTGACGAGATTGCGACGGCCTTCTTCGAGCTTCGCCAGATGCTTGGCTTCAGCCGACGGAGACCGATAGGAAAGTAATCCGTCAGCTTCAATCCAATTTGCCCTGTCGAGCCTATTGAGCGCGTAAGCGCCCATGAGAGCAGGATCAGCAAAGTTTGAATCGGCGGAATATGATTCGAGCTTCCCGACTGCACTGCGAAGAACTGTGCGAAGACTGCGTCCGGCCTCGTCATCGTCAAGATAAGCGGGAAGAAGACTTTCGAGCATTATCTGACGCGATGGACGCTTCGCAAGATCGGCAAGCCTGATCCGCCCATTCGGCTCCTTCCCCACCCTCATGCCGGCGAGCGCCTCACGCGTCACTCGCGTGCGGTCATTAGAGAGCAGTTCGGGGTTTGCCAGAAACGGGGCGAGCGCATCTCTCGTAGTAGGCCAGTGGGACAAGAGCACATCGATGGCAGTCAGGAGATAGGCCGCGCAGCTGCCCTCCGGCCCGAGAATATCGCCGAGGACGGCCTGAACGTCATCGCCCTTATCCAGCCGCTCCTGGGACCAGGCCTCAAGGGCCATCAGGCCTGACGCGACCGAATACTCCTGGGCCTGCCCGCGAGCCCAGAAATAGGTTTCAATCCACGGAAAGAAGCGCGGCTTATCGTCGAAGACGAGTGTGTAACCATTGCTCGTCGTTATCTTGCCACGCGCGTGAAATGTGACCGACGTTTCGACAAGCTTTCGAATGAGAGCAAGACCGGTGTCGGGCGCAGCTTCGAGCAAATCGAGGAACGGCGGCTGAGCTGGAGAAGGCGGCAAGTAATCCGTATCGGCAAAACTGAGTGCGCGGTCCGTCCAGCTACGGCTTGCCTCGTCATGATGCGGCGTTTCAATCAGATTTCTCTCGACAAGCGCAGCAAGCTCGCGAGGAGCAGGCTTCGCCAACGCCCGGCCAAACGGTCGGATTGCCTTGAACTTGTACGAATTGTTCTCGGCCTCGACCGCCGTGAGATAGGTCTTTGTTTCTTCCGGCGCGTTGCCTGCGAGCAAGAGCGTCATGGAGCGAAGATCACTGATCAATTGTTGACGCGCCTGCCCTTGAATTTTGGGGGCATCCAGCGGCGACGGAATATCGATCTTTGCGTCCGGAAGATCGAGCTGCATTAACCATTTGAACAGCATCCTGGACGTCTTCCGACCATACTGAGAGACTCCTAGGGCCAGGAGGAACTGAATCTCGACCAATTTGACGATGGCGGGGATCGCCTGGATGGGTATGTCGGCGACATTTGAAGCACACCACAACACGACAGTCGGTGCCGACGGCGTTGTCGCGGCCCGCACCGATCGCGGTGCTTCGAGAATTTCGCCGTACGCTCCAGCCTGTGCGAATAGCTCGGCCACAGGCGCAGTCTCCACCGCCGTAATCGCCGTGCACAATTCGGACAGCAGCGCGCCGCCCTGGGCGAGCAACGCTGCCCTGCAGCGATTTAGAAGCTGCGGAGAGAGCTCGGACCTAATGATAGCCATCAGCGCTTGGCGTCGCCATGCATCATGCGCGCCGGCTGCTGACAGGGCCGCCAAAAACGCCTTCCACGCGGAGCCGTCCTGTCCCTTTTCAAGCGCGAACCGGCCCGCGAACTCGACGCCGCGCGTCAGGCGCGGGGATGGCGCAACCGTCAAGTCGATACCTTCGATGAGCGCTGTGTCTTCATGCAGAATGGCACCGATTGCCCAGTCGCGTAGCACGTCATGATAAAAGCCGAGGCGATCCCGCTGGGGCTCGCCCAAGGTAAGACTGTTCAACATGTGGTCGCGGGCTGGTGAATCAGCCGCTGCCTCGATCGTGTCGCTGCCAGAGAGCGCGGCCTTTGCTAGGTCGGCAAGAATGCGCTGAGCGGCTCGGACGTCCGAATTTTGCGCGCCGTCGGCAGTTTGCCACCATCGATCGGCGAGCGCCGCCTCCGTGCGGATCTCGACTGTGCTTGGAACTTTGAGCAGCTGTGTCAACCGGTAGAGGTTGCGAGCTATGCTGGCGGCGGGATGGCCGGGTGCGAGAAGCGCGCTCAATTCCGGCGCCAGTTCGCTGAGTGCTGCGACCTCCTCGTCGTCGAGTTCGCCGACTAGCACTTGGCAAGGGGGGCCGAGGACAGCAAGTGCGTCTTCAGCCAGCCAATTGCGACCATCCGCATCGAAATCCGGCCTGTTCGACACGACAACCGCGAAGCCATCTATCGCGGCAACCTCTCGCAAGAGATCATTGATGGTGCGGCGTCGTTCTGGCGAGGCGAGCATCTCGAGACCGTCGATGAACAGGACACCACCGCCGCTGGCGGCAAGGTCGGCGAGGAAATCCCTCGCGGTGCCGGGTATATCGAGGCGCTGCGCAAGAGCCGCCCAGCCGCCCCCCGGTGTTCCGATCGGATCAAGGACAATGGCATTCGCCTCGCTTCCTACCCGCTCGGCAAGATGGCGCAGCACATAGGATTTGCCGACACCAGGCTTTCCGGTGATCTCGATGAAGCGATGTCGGTCGCGGGCTTTTTCAAGCGAAGCCATTGCGCGGAGGCGGGGGAGGTTTACGCCACCGACCGTCGATCCGATGTCCCTGAGTGCGAAGCGCGACATTTCGGCCAGCCGTGCGCGGGCCAAGGTATAGTCCCGATTGCCAGTCAGGCGAAATCCACGGTCAGCCAGAATGCCTGGCAGCTCGTCTCGGGAGATTGCGCCGCCGGATTTTCCGGTTTTGATGACAAGTTCGATGAGACTGCTCCACAGCGCTTCGGCGCGTGACACGTCTTCTGGCGCAAGCACCTGCGTCGCCATCGTGAGCGCATGGGCACGTGCCTGTGGCGCACCCGATTCAAAATCGAATTCGAGGATCAGGAACTGCCTGATGATGCTCCAGATCGCTTCGTCATCGTCCGTGACACCCTTGGCGACGAGATTGGCGCGAAATGTCCGGGCAAAGCTGCGCATCGCGTCGCTGGCGACACCTTTGAGCGCAAGCCGCTCGAAGAGCTTGGCACCCGTCTTTGACACACGTGCCCATTCCAGCACATCCTGATAGGGGCCAGAAATCGCAAAGCTTGTGCGCTGGGTCGCCACCGCGAATACATGGCGGTCGGTCGGCTTGTTCGTCGGTGCGCTGCGCACGATCTGCTCGCATACGCTTTGGAAAATCCTATCCTTCGGCGCGAATGTGATCGTGCGCTTCGACTGGATTTCGAGAAGCGAACTGCCTCTATCCGACAAGCCGTGTACAATCAGGTCGTCCAGCGCGTAGCCTTCGTCCACTCCCTGAAACTGAATTTTTTCAATCCGGGCATTGGGCAGTCCGCGCGCTTCGCTTCCGGCCAGCATCTGCAGGAGGTAGAAGGCACCAAGCTCGCCCTCGATATAAATTCCGGCGCCTCCGCGCCCGACCGGGCTAGAGCCGTCATCTTCCTCTTTCGATTCATCCGCCGTGAGTTGATCCATCTCGTTTGATCGTCTCTCCACGGCCCGGAAGCCGCCCCGGTTTGTCAATAGCGCGAACGCGATGCCAACGCGACTGTTTTTAGACGCAAATGTGGATATAGCTTAGCCCGCGTATCGCCATACCGGCCTGCGGTTCATGCAATGCCGTAACGTGTGGCCCGACAAATGACCGCACCCGATCGCAGCTCAAAAAAGGCTCGATGCCTACTTGCATAGCCGGGAGCATCCACACACGCCGGAACACAACCTTCACACATTATGGGCCGCGGTTTTCACGGCCCCCTTGTTTGTCTAGCTAGCGCCTGCTGTACAAATACTCTGTATCCAAATGCCTTGGTTTGCAGCCCACTTGTCAGTTCTCCCGTTCAGGCGCCGCAGACCTTCGTCTCTATCGCCCTTCTGGTGGAGGGCAATTACCTGCCAGTTTCTAGCATTGAAAACGGGGCTACCTGAACTTCCGGGCTCAGTAGGAGCCGTGTATTGCACATGGCGCACAGTATTGTCTACCGGCGTGCCTTCGTGAGGTCCTTCGTGATCGATCAGGTGATTATGCTGCAACGAAAAAGCTAATTCTCCGCCATTGGGGTAGCCGATCACGTAGACGCGTTGAGTACCATCTCTCAGGGGAAGCCGCGGCGCAAACGACAGAGGTTTGACGGCGGGTATCATGCCGTCGATACTCAACAAGCTCGCATCGAGATGCTCCTTAGGCCAAGTCTTATGCAATTTCGAAAAGCCAAATGAAATATTTTTGTCGGCTGCCTCAAAGACAATCTCGACCTCCTCGGGAAAGCAGGCTTTATCGCTTGGGTTATCACTGACTACATGGGCATTTGTAAGCACGCAAATCTCATCACCGAGGGCCGGAACTACATCGCCTCCGCGAACTATAAAACCCGTGCCAACTCTCGTATTCACGCCTTTGATCCTGACGACGCCAACGGATTGAGCGGACTCCATACCTCTCTTCACCCATTCGTATGAGAGTGGACCGTCTTTGCCGAGAATTGACTCAAGTTGGCGGTCCGAGGGAGCAGGCGCCTCGGCCAAAGCCTTCACGTCCCCGGCAGGCAGCAAAGCGACATCGAAATTTCGAGTAAGAACCGCCGCGCCCATCGTTTGGATGATTCCTGCGCCCTGGTTGCTCTGGGTACCAAGCTGCCACAGATCGCGAAGCTGTCGAGTCACCGCACCAAGAGTTTCGGCACTTGTAGTTTTATTCTGGACGATTCTTGCCAACTCGGACTGCGCACGATCCAAGTCATTGAGAGCTACGAACGCTTCCGCTTTGGACGCGTAAAATCGTGCTCCTCGGAGCTCCTGCGGGGTCTTGTGAAGATCTTCCAAGACTGTCGTTGCGAGCTTGATGCGATCAATATCGACAGGGACAGGGACATCAAATTGCCGAGCAAGGGTTGCCAGACCGATAAGGTTCAAGCTTGAGCGAACCCTTGATTCCGGGTCGCTATCATACTGGCGCCGGTAGGCTTCCATGGCATTTGCGATTGCTTCTCCTGCACCGGAAACGCCGGCTTCGGAGGCCTTCATCGCGAGTTCTTTCCACGCCCTTGCACGTATCGCCTCGGAGATTTTCCCGTTGGTATCGTGCTTATGGACGAATTCTGCGAGCGTTGATGCCCCGGTCGACAGACCGTTATCCACTAGGTTTTGGACCTGAACGCCTCTAGCTAGCAGATCTTTCACATCTGTTTTTCTTATAAAGTCAGACACCGACTTCAGTGTGTCTGACCTTTGCAAGGCCTTAAAGTGATCAACGGCAGACACAATCTCTCGAACGCTGAATGTCTGTTCGGAAACGGCTGATTGTGGCGGCTTTGGTTCTTTCATCACGGACTCCCGTCACAACGCTAGCAGCTTTTCGACGCCTCTCCGCAGGTCCGGTGCTCTTAGGTATTTCACTATGCTGTGACGCCAGGCGCCTTCGTTGAGGACCGCCACGTCCTCGATATCTCCCTTCCCGTCGCGTTGATAGTCGTTTTTAAGAAAAGGGTCGAAGCCAGCCACTGGATCGAGACGATCAAACACATTGACCCATCCACCTTCGACCCGCTCGGACGGGAATCCATTTGGCCGGGACCATTCGGGACGCAACTTGTCTTGGATCTCATCAAGACCGAGCGGGCTTCCGATTGTCATCAACCCGCCAATTTTCTGTATGCCTGGCACGCGTTTGAGGCAATCGTACGCAATCACCGTTCCCATACTGTGGCTAACGACAATTTGCGGCTCGCCTGATTTGGATCCCTCGGCAACTGCTTTCACGAAGCGTTTCCTAATCTCATCCTGAACTTTAAACGTGGTGCCGGGTCGCGGAGTGAACTCCACATTAAATAGGTAGTGATGGACGTCGCGGAGAAACGTTTCCATAAACGCTTTCTTGATAGGCCAAGGCAGTGGGATGCGCTCATAAGGCATTCCATCAAGTTCGCGGTTTGGCGGGATAGCCTCCACTGTCTCAGCAGCAGCGAGAGTTCCGCCGAGTTTCAACGCCAACCCGCTGATAAAAGTTGCTTCATCAATAGTGGCGGGAATAGGTGTGCGCGCAGTCGCGTCAGCCTCCACCTCTTTCGCAGTCGTCGCCTCGAAGCTTTCATAGGCGGCAACATTGGGATCTGGATCGGCGTACAAAACGTCTGCCCAGTACACCATAGACGAAGTCACGCCTTCGCCACCCAGATCTATCCCGCCGGCTCCTGTAGCGAGGCTGCGCAACCAGATGTCATGCAGTTCCTTGGCCTTCGGCTTGTTGCCGATCCCATGAATAAACGTCACGTGCGTCATTGTATCTCCCTCAGCCTATTCCTTCTTGATTGGTGTCATTTTCAGAATAAAACTTCAAGTGGTGCATTTACACTTCACCATCGTTTGAGACGCGAACAAAGCTGAAGGGTAATTACAGGAGAAGAAATGGCTATTCGCAGGATGCGCACTCCATCGCCGTTTGCCTCTGCGCGCGGCGATGTCATGTTCAAGCGGCTCCTGCCAGCTGCCTACAACGTCTTCAGGTACGCTATAAGCGCCGCCTTCTCATCCGGCTTCAGCGCCGGGCCGATTACGCCCGGACCGGGGGTGTCGCTGAATTCATGGCCGGTATTGCTGTTGCCCGGCTTCGAGGTGTCGAACTTGAAGCCGCCTGGCAGCTCCTCCGTTCGGTAGCCGACCTTTTCCGGGTCATATTCGCGATTACCAAGCCAGAATGTCTTCGGTCGTTCACCAACCGGCGATAGCAGAGCATTAATGGTCGGCACCGAGCCGTTGTGCAGAAAGGGCGGTGTTGCCCAGATGCCGTCGAGCGGCCGGGCCTTGTAGGCGAGCGGCGCCTGGATGCCATTCTGGCGATTGCCGTTCATGATCTCCCGTTGCTCCGGCGGCACCGGCGGCGTCTGGCTGCCGTACCAGCGAGCGCTCGTCTTTGCGACGAGCTCGCCGAGCGCGTCGCCGAAGGAGTCGGTATCGATGCCGAGCTCGACGGGAACCTTGACCTTGCGCTCCGCCATGCCCTTGGCCTGGGCTGGATCGGTGCCGATTTTCTCGATCTTGATTGTGGGCACACGAAGATAACGCTCGCGGGCTGGATTCTCGTCCGTCCAGTGCTTCTGGTCCCAAAAGCCATCACTGCCGACCGGTGGCAGATGGCAGCTCTGGCACCGGTCGGCGTAGAGCGCGGCACCCTTGGCCGCGAGCTCCGTATTGATCGGGCCCAACAGGTTGGACGGCCAGCGCGGCGGACGCAGGCCGGTAAAGCCGGTCTCCGCGGTCGGTTGCCTGCCCGCCAACTGCTGCTCGATTGCGAAAATTGTGTCGACTTTCACCGTCGAGGCAAAGAGCGGCTGCTCCGGCTTGGTGAGGTTGATGAAGGCGCGGACCCCCAGCGCTTCGCCGGCATTGCGTATCATTGGCTGCATAATCGAGGCATTGTACTGTACCCAGTCGAACCAAGAAGTGTCCCAGATATGCGGGAAGGCGACCGGCGCGGACTGGGCGGCGTAGTTCTCCGGCCGGTCGAGATCGAGCGAGAAGACCTGGTTGCCGATCCGGTTGAGCGCATCCAGCCGGCCGAATCCCTCTTCGATGCTCTTGGCGGCCACTTTCTTGTCGAGATCGACTTCGATCTTGCCACCTGCTAGCGCCTTGTCGAGCTGCGTCTTGAGCCCGGCCTTGGCAGCGTCATCCGCCTGCGGCCCGAGCACTGCCGTGGCGAAGCGGTCGAAACGGAAAGGCGCGTAACGGGTGAATAGCAGGGCCAGTCCTGTCGCCTTGCGCAATTTCCCGAGATCGGTGAGCGCCGGCCCGCCCTCGACCATCACGGCGGTGCCCTTGTAGGTGAAACGGCCAGTGTGGCATGCCGCACAGGTGAGCCCAATGGTGGTGAGCGGCTTGCCGGTTGCCGGGTTGATCCACGGTTGGGCGGTTTTGGGATCGATGAGGTCGCCGCCATGGGCGAAGCCGACCGGAAGGCCCGTCGAATCCGCCGTGATGAAGCCGAAGCGGTCGAGATAGTCGCTGGACAGGAGGGGCAGCCCGGCCGTCAGCGTGAAGGTGGGCTGCTCCAGCGCCGCCAGCCATTCGTAGGGTATCGAGAAGGTCACCGTGCCCTGGTCGGCATGGTGCATCCACTCGCGTTGTGATTGTGACCAATTCTGCTCGAGCGAAGTGACCTTTTCCACCTTCGGATAGTCAGGAAGATCGACGCTGAACATCTGGACTATATAATAGAGGCCAGCGGCGACCAGCACGATGACCCCGAGCAGAATAGGCCAAAATCGCGACTTGCGTTTCATCGTCTCCACCCCCAAAGCGTTGAAAACGCCTGCTTCAGCATAGCGCGGCCCTCTAATTGTTTTGAGGCGATGGCACGGCGGCCCGTGCCGCGCGCGCGCCCGGATAGACAATCGCCCGTGCGTGGCCGAGCGATGCGTAATCATCGGGGCTGGTCGCCAAGGGAATGCGAATGCATTCTGGGCTCCGATTCGGATTCATCTCTAATCGGCTCACGGCCGTCTGGTCGTCCATGACCTCGGTCAGGCGGATTTCGAACATGTCCGCCCAAGGGAACCAATATTCGTTCCACGGCTGGGACGGGTCGAATAGCTCGTGATTGCCAATCGGCGGCGGCGGCGCGTCACGCAGCTGCGCCTGCAGGATGTAGCGCACGTCGCTGTGCCTAACGCGGTGAATGAAATCCTTGCGCAGGAAGTCGGGCGCCCGGTTGTCGTCGGGTGTAGCGTCCATGGACGGATGGCCGCTGGCCCTGAATTCCGGGCGCGGCAGCCCGCGGTCGAGGCCGCGGTCGGCGTTGATCAGCCGGAAGCGGACGTAGCGGCTGACGCCAGTCTTGTCGGTGAATTGGAAACAGACCCAGGTGTGATACTGAGAATCCGTGAACGAGCCGCGGATCCGGTAAGCCTCGCGCAGTTGATCGTCGAGCATCAAGCCGGACTCGACGAGCTTGATCCTGTCTTCGTCCGGCGTGTGGACGAAGGTCGAGAAGTCGCGGATGCTTCGCACGAAGAGCTGCCGGCCGGCATTCATCAGAATGTCGTAGAAGCCGCCGCCATCGGTGCTGGCGCCCGGCGCGAAGAACTTGATCGAAGCTGCGACACCATCGCGGGCGCGGTCGTCGGCGCGCCCAGGGAAGCCGGCCGGCGTGATGCAGCGCGCCTCGCCTTTTGCCACAACGCCGTAAGTGTGCGTCGCGCGCCCGTGCTGGAGATTGCCAGCCATGAAATTGAACGTCGCTTGCAGCTTGGCAAGCACTGCCTTGAAGTCGTCGTTTATGCCGACGGTCAGTTCCTCGGGTGAAAGGCGCATGTTGAAGCTCCAGTGTTCGTTGCCGGTGGGTTCGCGGCGAACGACCCGGTTGGTCTCATGCCGGAGGCCGGAGCTGCTAAGGTAGACCCGCCGGCGAACCTCATTGATCTCGCCAAGCGGCCGGTGTTCAGGCATCGCGTGCCACGGCGTAAAGGAGAGGTTTTCTCCGAAGGCGAGCTGCGCGGCCGACGTGAAGGTCTGCGGTGGTATGGTGATGCGAGCGACCAATTCGACGGGCGTCGTCCATTCTACGGTTGGATTGTCGATGACGCTTGCACTTGTCTCGTCGTTGAGTTGGACACAGAAATCGAAGACCGCCGGCCGCGCCGCCTGGGTGAGATGGCCGGTCATCGCCTCACGCAGATAGCCGGCGCCGCAGGCATCCGAGGGAATGGGCGAAACGAGGTTGTCCTTCGAGGGAACCACGGAATAGCGGCAGACCTGCGCGCTGCTCAGTCCGTAGGCATAGGGCACCTGGCTCCAGTAGCGTGCCGCAAGCGGGCTGTGCTGCACCTGCTGGCGGAAGCCGAGAAGCACGGGCAGGTCTTCGGGGCGGTTTTCCTTCAACCATGCGATGAAGGCGAGCGGCGGTTCGCCGCGTGGCGCCGACTGGGCGAGATCGGCCATGAACCGGACATAGTCGCTGGTGTTTCTGATGAAGAACATCGGCTTGTCCGCCAGCACGAAATCGTGGGTTGCTGCGTCTTCCTCGCCTTCCAGAATCTTTCGGCCAGCAACCCCGGTCAGCTTGATCGCCATACCGTGAATATCAGGCTTGGTGTCGTCGAGCTGCGCGCCGTTGGAAAACCGGATATAAGCCGTGTAGGCCTTCGGCTCGGCGAAAAGCCCGATCTTGAGGCGCTGGGGAAGGTCGGCAAGCACCTCGAAGGTCGCAGAGACGCAGCCATGCTGCTTGTAGTGCTGGCCACGCAGGCCGGGGCCGGTACTGCGCATCAGCAGCCGCTGCAACTCGTCGATTTCGGCGATCCCGGCATCAATGTCGGGCGAGGCTGCTTCGGTCATTACACCAGTCCTCCAGGCTGCGAGTGGGTGAATGCGGGGCCGGTGCTATCGGGTCTTCAGATATTCGATGAGGTCCTTGAGGGCGTCGGCATATTGCGGGCCGCTCCAGTCAAGGCGACGGAGCTTGCCATCGACCACGAGGTTGCGATCGTGGCCCGTACCGGCATGGCCGTCCTTTCGCGTGTCGTAGACGGTCAGCGTCGGCGAGGTGTCGGCAACGAGCCCGGTAACTGCCGGATCCCAGGCATATCCGACCTTCGCGGTGTCGTATTGGGTCGCACCGCGCAGGAAATGTGCCGGACGGCTCGCGGGGGCCAGGAGGTGGTACAGCGTCGGAACGGAACCATTGTGCAGGTAGGGCGCCCGCGCCCACACCCCGTCAAGCATCTCGGCGACATAGCCCTGGTCAGCCGGCGTCGTACGGGCGGTGATCACGTCCTCGCCCGCCATCCGGCATGGCCGGACTTCTTCCCCCGTCGGGATGCGATAGAGGAAATCCTGATCGTGGCAGCTCGCCTGGAAGCCAGCAGCGAAAAGCTGGAACGCCGCGCCGTTGAGGACGGCCGCGCGGTTCATGTCCGTGCCGATATCACGGAACTGATAGATCGTGTCGTTGTGCGGCCGGTGGCACACGGCGCAATTTTCTTTAAATAGCGCTTCGCCGCGCGCGGCACTCGCCATATCGACGTCGAACGGGTAGGGGGCCGGCGGCAGGCCATCGAGGAAATTGGCGACGACACCGGTATTGACGAGGTCGATCTTGGAGGGATCGCCGACGATCGGAAGCTGCGCGGCGATGTTGCGCCAGAACGCCATCTTCACGCTGCCGTCCCACTGGGCGCGCGCGCGCGCCTGTTGGTTCCACACGCTCGGAATGTCGGTGATGGTGGCAAATGGTGGGATTTCCGGATGAAAGCTATCCTTAAATGCTGTGACGTCGAAGTTCCGGTTCAGGCCTCCTGCGGCGTTCGGCTGACATTCGCCGGGGGGCATTGCCTTAGCGACCAACAACTGGAAAATGAGGTCGCCGCTACCGTCCTGCTGTCCGGTGCTGAAGCCGGAAAAGCCGGGTGCGTTCCAGTTGCCGTAGCTCGTCTGTTTCTGAAGCTCGATCCCGGCTTCGCGCTGAACGGTGCCGCACGCAAAGGTCGCCAGAATGCCGACTAGACTCTTCTTTACGGCGGCGCGTTGGTCGGATTCGACATTCGGCGTGAAATTCAGAAATCCGGGCTGGCCGAAATAGGCGGGAGGATAGAAATATCCGCCCGGTTTGGCATCGATGATGGCGGCGATGCGCTCGGCCGACGCTTTGATCTTTTCAGGAGTGGAGAAGTAGACCGCCACCGTTCGCGAGTAGGCATCCCGCCACTTGCGCACGTCCATCTTCGTGTTCGGCGCACCCTCGACGACCGCCGATCGATCCGGCGTCTGCACCTGTCCGACGTGGCAGGCGCCGCAGGCAAGCGTCACCACATCGAGCCCAGGCTTGGCGAAATCGATCTCCCCCAATGGATTGCCACCAGCATCGAGCGGGCGGCCCGCGGTCGAGGCGATGCCGAGGCCGAGCGGAAGAGGCCGCGATTTGTCTTCCGGATCGGAAAGGAAGCCGAAACGTCCGAAATTCTCGTCGTTCGGGCCCCAGATTTCGGGCGCGAGATCGGGCAAGACGCGCTGGAGCAAGTAAGGCACACCGGTAAAGCCATTGCCCGCGTTCATGAACCACGACGAGCCAATCGGATTTTGCTTTCGATAGGTGGTCCGCTCGGCGTCGCACCCTTCGCGTATATCTGTCCAGGTGATCGTCGAATTTGCACTCAAGTCGTCACGTGACGAACAGGCGGGACTTGCTGCGGCTGGCCCGTGGCTCGCGAAAATCCAGAGTGACGCGCCGCTTGCTAGCCCCAAGGAGCGCAAGGCGAAAGAGAGACGTTCTCTATATTGAGACGGCATTCCGGACCTCGGTCTGAGCTTGCGCGGAACTGACAGTTTGATAGGGCAGAATTTTGGGAATGCCGGCACGTGAGAGCGCGTCAAGGATTGAAATCCCTGCATGCCGTGTATACACGCATAAGTGATAGCATGAGCCTGGAGGATTGCAACTCTTAAAACAAAAAGCAGGCTGCGTGGGGTCTCGATTACCGCTGCGGCTGCATACGAGGCGATGGAGCCAGGTTAACGCAGGGGCAGATTACCAGCTAGATTTCTCGGTCTAGGTTGAGCTTCTGCGAAATTCATTGACAACCAAAGGCTGTTGCGGAATATTCCTTCCATATTCTTCTGCTCTATTTTCCTGGTGACGCCAATGACGTTCATCCAGGGATGCGATGCTTTCGTGGCCAGTAGATTTGTTGGGAAAGGCAGGCTTATTCCTCAAACATCTGCGCATTAGCTGCCTTTTCACGGGAGTAACGCGATAGCCGGTCGGTACACTTGTTCCGCTGGTTGTCGTGCTCGCTGGGTAGATGCCGTCGAAAAGATCATTCGACCTACCAACGTCAAAGCAGCAGCGATTGCCGTCCTCTTCCGTTCACCTTGTACGGTTGGAGGCATGAGTTGCGTCAACCAGAGTGCGTGACTGAGTGGTATACAGTCAATGGCAACCTGTGGGTGGCGGGGCTGGACTGCAAGTATCGAGCGACAATCCCGCAGACGAACCTTTACGTCAGACGCAGCGTAGATGGCTAACTGGCGGCCTCGTTGATTTTCGCAGTTACCTCACTTCGGATGCCGAGGTGGGTAAATGGAAGAAGCCATTCTCTCATGCCTTAAGGACTGAGCCAATGAAGCGACGTCAGTTTCTTTCTGCCACCGCAGCTTTGAGTGCATTTGTTTTGGCGTCGCATAAAGCGCTCGGGCAAGAAGGCTTGACAAGGGGTGCAATAGTGATCGGCGTCGACATGGTCGTCGGACTTCCGAAACTCACTGCGACTGACAGCGCCAAGGCGGTGGCGACCTGGCTTGGCTCGGAGAATTTCGAGGTTAAGCTGCTTGCCGATGACGCCGGCAAGGTCACGTTGCAAGGGGTTTTTGACGCTGTTGTCGATTTCGTCAATCGCGGCAACATGGATATGCTGGTGATCTATTTCGCTGGGCACGGGTTCATGAGCGGCGACAACGAGTGGTGGATGTTATCCGGTGCTCCTGTCAATCCGAATGAAGCGATAAGCTTGTTGGAAAGCGCAGTGCTGGCGAAGGACTGTGGGATCCCTAATGTTATTTTCATCTCGGACGCCTGCCGCTCCTCGCCCGACAGTTTGAACGCCGGCCGAGTGCGGGGCGGCTTCATATTTCCGAACAATGGACCTTCGACGAGTATTGCAGATATCGACAAGTTCATGGCGACGCGCGCCGGTGGCTCGGCGTTTGAGTTGCCTGTCGCCGATAGCGTGCGCCAGGGCTATCAGGGAATCTTCACGGCCTGTTTTCTTGAGGCGTTTCAGCGGCCGGAAACGGATATGGTGCACACTTTGCCGGGCGTTGGTGTGGTGGTTCCAAACCGTGCTCTCAAAAACTATCTCAAGCGAGAAGTCTCCCGCCGAGTTCAGCAACAGTCGATAACCTTGCGGCAGCTGCCCGATGTCGAAGTGACCTCGAATGACGACGTGTACATTGGCAAAGCGCATGTCGTCACGCAACAAACGTCGTTCGACATTAAAGTGGTTCCGTTGAACTCGGTCGTCGATCTTGCTCTGGAAAACATTGGAGCGAAATTTAACAATGATGCGCTTTCGTCATCCAATCTATCCGCTAATGTATCCAAAACCGATGTCTCCAACTATTCGGTGACCACGGGTTTCGACGCAACTAAGGATCTAATCCTCTCTTCAGTAGCACCCTTGAGCTTTGAGTCACAGACCGGTTTCTCAATCATGGGAGCTGTTGCTGCGGAGGCTTTTGCGCTGGGTGGCAGCAAAGCAACGATCACCCGTGGTGGCAGCGCAAACCAATCTGCTCTTGTGAGGATCGACCTCGCACCTGGAGGTCCGGGTGAGACGGTGGTCATTCGTTTCGCTGATGGATCTGGAACTGTGGTGGCTGCCATAAAGGGATTTGTCGGTAACATTGTCGTCTCTGAGGCGGGCGTCAGCA
Source organism: Rhizobium sp. BK456 (assembly GCF_014194045.1). NCBI lineage: Bacteria > Pseudomonadati > Pseudomonadota > Alphaproteobacteria > Hyphomicrobiales > Rhizobiaceae > Rhizobium > Rhizobium sp. BK456. The sequence continues at coordinate 192,277 of NZ_JACIAO010000010.1, read as the reverse complement.
ATGTCAGCTATACCCCCTCTAGCAACAGTTCGCGATGGTCCGAATATGCGAGCGAGGGCAAACGTTTGAATGAACTACACGCGGTCGTAGCGTCGGCTGCGTCGCTCGGTGCCTTCCGTATCGAAGGGGATCGGGCAACCCGCGCGATCAAGGGTAGAAAGATGGGCGACGACATTCGCGTTCTGAAATCTGTAGACCCGACGCTTGGCGTTTATGCCGCCTATGCCTATTGGGATGCCGATCTCATCGAAGATGTTCGTTCAGTCTCGCAGTTCATGAGCGGCGACTTAGAGCTGGGTTTGTTCGATGTGGAAATGCTTGCGTGGAAGGGGAGAATAGCGGGTAAAGTGGTCCCTTTTTGTCCCATGCTAACGCAGGGATGGGAATTCTTGCGCGTGTTGGGACTGTCTTCGCCGCAGCTGGACAACCTCAAGAGCCATCTGAAGCCGTCGTTGTGGACGACTTTTGACACCGCAGGGATGGACCACCTGGTGGTATCCGCTCAAAACATACCTTGAAACTTGGGAACTGTTCCATGATTAATCGCCGTACATTTCTGACGGTGGCGTCGGCCATCGCCTGCATGCGAGGTATGAAAGCCGAGGCCGCAACTCCATTGCGGCTCGTGTTCATCCACGGCCGTAGCCAGCAGGGCCTGGATCCGGTGGTTTTGAAAAAAACGTGGAGCGACGCGTTGATATCCGCGCTGGCGATACAGAATCTCAAACTCCCGGCTTCTATTGATATTGAGTTCCCTTATTACGGAGATGCGCTGGACAAATTCGTCAATCAATCGAAAATTCAAGTTGCTTCCCAGGTTCGCGCCCGAGGAAGTGTTCAGCAGGACGATTTCTTGGCATTCCAGGCGCAGGTTGCAAATGAGCTCGTCGTGAACGCGGGCGTGAGTGATGCGCAAATTGACGCCGAATACGGAAATAATCCAAAGACCCGTGGGCCACTGAACTGGGAGTGGGTACAGGCGATATTGCAGGCGCTTGATAAGAATGGCGGCGGACTAAGCGCTGATGCGATCGAGGCATTCACGCGCGACGTGTACCTTTATATCACCTCCGATCTGGTGAGAGACCAAATTGACAAAATCGTTCTGAAAACGATGAACCGCGAACCGACGATCGTAGTTGGCCATTCACTGGGCTCGGTCGTTGCTTATAACGTGCTGAAGACAAATCCAGATTTCAAAGTCCCGATGTTGGTAACGATTGGCTCGCCGCTGGGCATAAGGGCTATCCGGACGCCTCTCAGCCCGATAGGCTTTCCAAGAAGCGTCACCAGTTGGTTCAACGCATACGATACCCGGGATGTCGTGGCGCTAAATGCCCTGGATAGTGCCAATTTCGCGGTTCGGCCACCGATCGAGAATTATTCCGGTGTCAGGAACGGTACATCCAACCGGCATGGGATCACCGGATATCTTGGTGACCCGACGGTCGCTCGCAAAATTAACGAAAGTTTTGTGTAGATCGTGAGCAAACAGACGTGGGATGGATACGCCAATGGGTAACCGGCCCGCTTACTTCGTGTTCAAGAGCTGGCCGGATCGATGCGAAGGTGCCGACGGACCTGGAACGCTTGCGCTGGACAGCCTCGGACTGTTGATCTTCCAAGATCACACCCAGCGGCTTATGCGGAACATCGCCAGTGCGCCGTTTTCATCCACTGTTCCCCGAGTATCATCGTTTTGACTCGGAATATGAGGCGACCATAGCCCCAAGCGGAACGGCTTGCCCGGGCAGTCGTCCCGGATGCCGCACGTTCCGAGCGGCGCTGCGCTAACCCTCCTGCGCTGCCCTTTTAACCGGTCAAGCCGTGCGCGAACTGGCGCCGGCGCGGGAGCGCCTTCGCCTGGTATGCTCATTGCTTTGGAGCACCTGGGCCGTATGGAAATCGCCATCAACGGCGGGCTGAGGGGCGTCGGCCGCGACGATCTCGGCAGGTGAAGTCCCGCGCCGTGAACGGCATCGCTCAGGATATCAAGCTCAACAAGGCCCTTTGGCTCTTCGGCGAAAGGATGGCGGCGCTGAAGGGCGCGACCAGGCAAGCAAATGCGCCGCCGAAACAGGCGGCGCAATGCCCTCGCGCTCGGTCTTTTTGTGTTTGCAAGGTGAGAGCCTTGGCCACCGATGCTTGCCGGCTGACTGCCCGTCACAGCATCAAGCCACCTCAATAGAATAGAAGCGTTTAACTAATTGATATGGAGCAAATACTTCCAGAGTGGAAGCTGTCAATCCCAACAGCCTTAGAAAATATCGATCAAGAAGAGCCGAGAGAGAAAGGCAGGCCCAGATCTGAAACAGGAATTTCGCGCACTTACTTTGGATTAATGACGATCCTGTGCCAGAGGAGGTCGGGGCCGAAGCTAAGTTCCTAAAGGACAAGAAGTATGTTTCCGGGGCGCTGCGGAGAGACATATATCTTCTGTATGTCTGTATTATATATTTCGCTTTACTACTTGTGTAAGTTAAAATATTTGCTATGATGCAATCATATGTAGCATGGTTCAATCGCCTTCGCCTTTACTATTGTGGAATGGCATCCCTTCGGATGCTTGGGAGGGACGCTGCGACGTCGGCCGTTTTCTACAGGACGGCGAACGGACCCTACTGATTCTTATCTCGGCTGCGGTGGATGCTCGTGGGATTCAAGAACCGGTCAAGTCAGCCGCAGTGGAGCGCTGATAGGGGGAGGCATGCGATTCCAGATCTGGTTATTAAGTGTGCTATTGGTTTTGCCTGGGGCGGCGTCCGTTTCAGAGCTCGCTGACGCGGTTCACTATAAAGGTCTGTGCGAGGCTTCAGCCGCCACGTGCATAGATGACAATCATTTCGTCGTTGCGAGCGACGAAACAAATATTCTGCGGCTTTATACGAGAAATGACCAGTCCGAGGGAGTCCCTGTCGATTTTCAGGGCACAAGTGGATTTGACAAATCCGACGTCGAAGCTGCCGCCCGAGATGGAGACGTCGTCTATTGGATTAGCTCGCACTCGCTTAACAGCAGCGGTGAGGACAAGGACAAGCGCAAGAATTTCTTTGCCACAAAGGTTGTCGCCGCAGGCAATTCAGTCAGCTTGAAATGGGAAAGGGAATTCCTCCGGCTTCGCGACGCGATCCTTGGCGTGATCGGCGACAGGAAATCCGAGCTTAATATCGAGGGACTGGCGACGGCTCCAGGTGGGGCGCTGTTGATCGGCCTTCGCGATACAATCGACGACAAAGCTGTGGTGATCCCACTCACCAATCCTGCCGAAGTTATCAGCCATCCTGAAAGAAGTGCCGTGCTTGGAGAACCCTTCCGCCTGGATCTCGGTGGGCTGGGTATCCGCAGTGTCGAACGGGTTGATGACCACTACCTGATCGTTGCCGGACCAGTTTCCGATGAAGGACCATTCGCGCTGTACCGCTGGCTTGGCGGGAAATCATCGCCTGAGGAGTTGAAGGCGCCGGGATTCGGGTCGTTGCGGCCGGAGGCATTAATGCAGATCCCTGGCTCAGGGATGGTTCAAATCCTCAGTGATGATGGCTCGCAGACCTGCGACGACGAAAAGACTCCGCTTTCGCAAAGAGCGTTCAGAAGTACCGAAATCAAGCTCGGTAACTGAAGCAGCAGCATTCGACGGCATTGCATTCAAGAACGGCGATCTGTGCTCAGATTTTGCCGAAGAGGACGCGTTGCCTTCACGCCACCCTAGACCCTTACTTTAGGAGAGTTCGATGAGCATCAAAGAAGAGATCAAGTGGTTCAAGACCAATTTCGCGTCAGACATTGTCCCGGCGCTGGCCGGAACGCCCCTGTCTTTCGACTTGATCTGCGCCATTGCGTTTCAGGAGTCCGGTGAACTCTGGAGCAAACTCCGACTGCACCTGCCGCGTGTGGAGATATTGAGATTGTCTGTCGGCGATACGCTCGACACGCCGAACCGTAGCGCCTTTCCAAAGAACCGGGCCGAACTTGTCGATGCGAACCGCGGTGGGGAAATGTTCGACTTTGCACATGGGCTGCTTGGCGAAATGGCCGAAGCCACCGGTATCGAGGCGTATCAAAGGGTGGCGCGGCGACCGGAGAAGTTCGTCCACGGTTATGGCATCTTCCAATATGATCTGCAGTTTTTCAAAACCGACCCTGATTTTTTCCTCGAGCAGCGTTGGCAGAACATCGACGCCTGCGTTGACAAAATGGTCACGGAGCTCAAGCATGCTCTCCGCCAACTTGACCTTGACGATAAGCAATCGCTGACGGATCTGGAGTCGGCGTTCACTGCAATCGTTTATAATACGGGCTTTGGCAATTTCAGGAAAAGTAAGGGTCTTCAGCAAGGGCATTTCGACGGAACGCATTTTTATGGCGAGAACATCGACCAGTTCATCAAGATCGCGCGGGAGATTCCAAACCCGGCGACAGGGGAGGCTCCTGGCCATATCATGGTCGCCGCCGCGGTCGTTGCTGAACCATCGATTGTAAGCATTGCCAAGGCGGAATTCGATCGGTTCAACGGTATCGATGAAGGCGACGAGCCGCTGCGAGGACACATCGCAGATTATTATGAGGCTGGGGGCGGCAGCCGCGATCTCAATCCCACGCTCAATGACAATGCGTGGTCCGCCGCGTTTCTATCCTTCTGTGTCAAGAAATCAGGTGCGACGCCGCAACAGTTTAAGTTCAATTTGAGTCACAGCGTGTTTGTTCACGCCGCCATCGCAAATGGTGACGCGCATACCGGCGTATTCCGCGGTCATCGTATCACTGAATATGCGCCGCGGCTGGGAGACCTTATTCATCACAATCGGGATGGTGCCACGCTGAGTTTCGACTTTGCCAAGCGGAACACTGGTTACCCTTCGCACAGCGCCATCGTCGTCGGCTTCGAGACACGCAATGGCGTGCGGCATGCCGTGACGATCGGCGGAAACGAGGCCATTCCTCAGGGGACCGGCACAGTCGGAAAAAAGTTCTTCGCGCTGGACGTTAACGGCTTTCTGGATCAATCGGAGATCAGGTCCAAGCTTATCTGCGTTGTCGAGAACCTGCTGGCGGCCGGCGCGCAGGCTGTGGTGCCTGGCGCGTTTGTCGTCCGGGTGCGGACCGACCTCAAACTGCGGGGCGGGCCTGGACCGGAGTTTCCGATCATCAAGGAACTGCTCGACGGCACGCCTCTCAATGTCCTTGAATTCGAGGAAAACACGAGGGGTCGATGGGCGCTCGTAGATCTCGAGGGCGATCGGGTGAAGGATGGGTTTGTATTCGCAAAGTTCATCGAGCCTGCAACGGTGTGAGATGACGCTGTGCGCTCTTCGGCCGCCCGAAGAAGCCTGACGGTATCGGGCCGGATGCATGCGCAGCGCCGAGGGCCTTAGACCATCATATGATTGCGTCCCTTTGTCATAATGAGAGCTGTCGCGTTGCGAGGTGGGGGTTATGCAGATTGCCGATCAGGAGAGGGTTGTTTCAGATCGGATTGGTCCGGTATGCGGAGATCAGGTCAGTGACGAACGGTTTTAGCCAAAGCATATTGCTCGGAGTGGCTCTTCTTGCCACCCAAGCATGTCAGGTGCCGCGGGATACGAGGATCATTGTTCGCGATCCTGATGCGTCTCGCAAAGCTGTTGACATTTGGCTGCGTGAACCTCGCGATCCAGCTCTTGTCCACCTGTCAGACTACGCTCTTCTTGCGGCGGCGGCCTATAATGCGAGGCTGGCAGGGGGCGCCTATTGTCCAAGTGTTGTGGTGCCTCGACACCGTTGGAAACAACTTCCCGACTATTTGGAGAGCGACCCAGTAGTTGAAACTCCCGGCGGCCCTATTAAGATCAGAGGACTTGGCTATCAGCTCTGGCGCGATACGGAGGCAACTGGCCGAATACGGCTAGCGCTTGTTTTCCGGGGGACCGATCTCGGTGATTTCGGAGACTGGATTGCTAACTTGAGGTGGCTGACGCGGCTAAATCCCTTCACACGCGACCAGTATGCCCAGACCCGTGATCTCGTTGAAGCACTGACAAGCCGTGTAGATAAGGACTTCGGCCCGAATGCTGAGATAATAGCAGTTGGGCACTCGCTGGGTGGCGGGCTCGCTCAACAGGCTGCGTACGCCTCCCCGCGCATACACACCGCTTATGCATTTGATTCCTCACCTGTCACAGGCTCGACGAGCGCGGACCCAAGAGTAAGTGCCGCCAACAGAAAAGGCGACGAGATCTTCAGGATCTATGAACGGGGCGAGGTTCTTGCACCCCTCCGTTCAATACAGCGGCAACTAAAACCGATCGGAAAAAACAACCCTAAGGAGACGGAACTCCGGTTTAATTTTCGTTCGACGTTCCGATTGGGTAATCCCGGTTCGGGTCCATTTAGCCAACACAGTATTAATCAGCTTGCCTGCGATATCATCTGTTGGGTCGATATGAAGGGCGATGAAGACCAGTGCGGCCCGGCTGTACCATAACACTGAAATGTATGCGGTTTCTGCAGTGATGCAGGCACGCTCGTGCACCGGCGGACCCACCGAGGAGGAGATTATGACAGCAAGCACCGTGAATGCCGCAGCCCGTCGGCTGATGGATCCTGCCACGTGGCCCGCCGGATGGCTCGTCCTCCTGGGGCTCGCTGCGCTAGTTCTTTGCTTTTGCCTCGCGGCCGCCTCCGGACCGAATGTTGGGGAGGTCACCAGCACGGAATGCGGGCAAGCCGAGACAACAGTCAAACAGAGCCTGACCGAAGCTGAAGCCGCTAACGACCGGGCCGGTATCCTGCGCATCGTGCGCGTGATGCCGGGGGAGACGGAGCCCGGCCGGAATATCTGCGTCCTGGTGGCCGGCGTCGTCTCCAGGGAAACGGTGGAGGAGCGGGGAAACAACGTCAAACTAATGCAGGAAGCGCTGACCGCGAGCCAGGCCAGGCTTACAACGGCAACGGACGAAGGCAAGCCGGCCAGCGAGATCACCCAGTTCCAAAGCGCTATTGACAAGGCGAAGACCGATCTCCGCACGGCGAAGGCCGCGTATGCGAAGCCGCTCGATCCGGTGCCACTCTCTGTCTTTCTCAATGACAAGCTGGCCCCATTTCTCAAAGTGCAGGCGCACGCGACTGACGCAGTGCAGCGGCTCTACTTCCCCCTGTGGACGCCCGAGGACGCGACTGACCCTGCGGCGAAGTTTTGGCAGGAACTATTGAGCGAGGTGGCATTTGCCGAGCCCTTGGGCAAGCGTCAGGTCGATATCGGTCTGTCGCACGCCGGATCGACAGCGTCCATCCCCGAGACCGCCCGGAACGGCACCATTGACCAGATCACGATGTACGTTTTCTCGCTGACCCCGGTGCTCGTCGGATTGCTTGCGTTGGCCCTGTTTACCGCGGCTTTCATCGCATATGCCGCGCGGACGCCGCTCCTCCGCGACAACAGCTTGACCTGCCGAGATCTTTTGTATCGGCTCGAGGCAGTGAAGCTCGAAGAGAAGCGACGGCAGCGCGAGTTCGGCCTCGCCGAGACCGACCTCGCCGCAGCCCCCGGCGACCCGGACAAGTTCGCCGCCTACACCGCCGCACGGAGTGCCCTCGTTGCCGCCAGAGCGGAAAATGGCAGACTAGAGACGGTTCTCGACGTTGACCCTGCGCACAGAAACGCAAGGGTGCAGCGAATGAGGCTGGAACACCTGCTCATCAAGCCGCAGGAGGAGGTCGCGAGGCTGCAGGCCCGACGGAACACGGCGCAGGCAGCCCGCGATGCGGCTGGGAAGACCTTCGACGAGGTAAGCGGCCTGACCGCTGCGCAGGCTGCGCTTGACCAAGCAGAGGCTGCCCTCACTGCCTCGCCCGGTGCCTCGACGCAGGCACGCGACGACGCCAAAGCCGCAAGAGATCGGATCGTCTCGACCAATGAAACTCTGATCAAGGCAACCGAAGCAGAGCTCGAGACTGCAGGCACGGACATCAAGGAAGCTGTATCGGGTATTAGGCAAAAGCAGGCCGGAATTGACCAGGTCGCGCAGCAATTGAAGGACGCCGAGAAAGCTCTAGATGACGCGCAACTTGCAGTCGACCCAGCGGCCAGCAAGGTGGCCGATATCCAGCGGAATTACCCCACATCGCAATTTGCAGACCGAGCCACCGGCCCCTACAGCCTCGGCCGCACCCAGATGGCCTTCTGGCTCTTTCTGGTGATAGCCGGCTATATCTTCATCGCCATGAGCTTCGACCTCTACTACGGCCTCCTCAGCAACGAGATCCTGTGGCTTCTGGGCATCAGCGGGGCGACCGGTCTCGGGTCTGTCCTTATCAATGCCGGTACCGCCGAAGGCCGCACATCTCGCGGCTTCGTTAGCGATGTCCTGAGTGTCGATGGCGCGCCGCAACTGCAGCGTATCCAGGCGATCGCCTGGACTCTGATCCTGGGGGCGCTGTTTGTGTGGACCGTCGCACGCAACTTTCGCCTGCCTGTCTTCGACCCCACGCTGCTCCTGTTGATGGGGCTGGTGAGCGGGCTTTACCTCGGCTTCAAGGCTCAGGAGGAGGCGAAGGGGGAGGCCGCCAAGGGAGACGCAGCCAAGAACGGGAGCAAGAGCGGGGGAACGCCCTGAAGCGACCGACGCACTGGAGGTGGCGCGCGTGGCCCTGCCGCGTGTGTCGGCTCGGGGCCTAACAGCCTATGTTGCCGGAGAAATCATCGGCGACTGGGGTTCCGATGATGAAGAGTGGTGTCATTTTACCGCGCTTGATGCCACCAAGGTCGCGCTAAACGCGCCTTCACCCTAGATGCTAGCATGACACGATCGCAGATTGGATGACTCCGCCGACGACACAACGCTCGCCTCACCACAGGCATAGCCAGGCGTGCAGCCTGGCTGCGATCGCTCCGGACCAGCGCTTTTCCGCCCCGCGTTGGCCGTTGCCTCGACCGCCCCATAGGGCCGGTCATACGTCTCCCACGGATCGACAATGTAGTAACCGGATCATCAGTTCGATTCTCCTCAAGAGCTAGAAGCTCTTCATCTCGACCCCCCTTTTGAAACATCGCGAACTGCGTTGAACGGCAGCCCATTGCAAACGCAGGCGGTAGACACGCGCTCGCAGAGTCGATCGTCAGTCGGGCGGCCGATCTAAATTCGAACCATCCTCACCCGGCGGCTGGCCGGGTTGGGCCTGGGACGGATCAGCACCCGCATGTTTCGGGTAACTCGTTTGCGGTTGGCTGCAGAAGCGGGTTTCGCGTTGCGCTTTCCACCGGCCCCGAAGCGCAGGCACTCCAATCAGATGATGGACGGCATAGGGGTATCGACTCCCTTCATTTCGGTCTCATCGATGTCCGGCGAGCTCGAAGTGTCCCGCGTTGGCCGGCGCAGAAGCTCCACTTGCGAAGTCGGCCCCGCCCTGCGAAGGTGCGAGGTACGTATCGGCCAGCGAGGTAGTCCAGCCTCTGTCCAGCCTGCCTCGCCCTATATAATTATCGAAAAGGGCATTGTGTCGTCGGATCCTGACTCTCCAACGCCCACCTAACGTCCCACGGACCGCAGTCGTTGCTGTTGCTTCCTGACCTGAGCTGCTTTTGACAAAGGGAAGCATGGGGCACGAGGGAGTCGAGCATCCGTTCCGTTGTTCGCGACAGTTGCCATGAAAGCGGTAGATCAAACATCCCGTGATCAGGGTCAAACGCCCGGAAGGCCGTTGTATCCAGATAAATCGGAGCTCTAGGAAGCCCGCATGGCAAATTGCCCCATGACTCACCGATCTCATGGACCAAAATGTCATTCATATTCTGCTTCCACGATCCTCGGATCGAGGTTATGCCCGCGATCACGGTGGCTAGTGAGCCATAAACCTCGGACCGCGTCCTACCTTCAGTCCCGTTAATCTGGATGGCATAAATTTGAAAAGGCTTGGCGAGGCAAGGGACGTCAGCCGTGCTGCGGACACCCTGAGGGCAAGGATCGCGACTACGGGCTTGGTGCAAAGACGTCAGGAGGCTGTAAATTGCGCCCGCCCCGTTGTTGTCGAAATAACCGCCATCCACAAATCGCAGCACCTCAGTTCGCTCAATGTGGTTTTCGCTAGAAGGGGGACCTGGAGGTGATCCCGGCTTCGTGTAAAGTACGGACCTGGCATACGTTCCTTCCGGTGTTACGATGGGGAATCGAGCACTGAGACCCACAGCGGTGCTGACGCGAATATCGTTCGGATAGCTTCCGTGGAGGTCGTTCAGAGAATAATCGGTGGCCGCCTCGTAAAAGTCGCCGACAACACCGAGATTCAATCGGAAAGGTGCGACGCTCACCGGGCCGTAACCCGTCAGATCGTATGTATTCAAAATGAGCGCGGGTGCCATTCCATCTGGCCGCCATGCCTTATGCATGGGGAGGGAAAGTAGGCCGCCGGAGGGTTGCCCTGACCAAAGACGTTCAATTGCGTCATCGAACACGCGGCCCCGATCCAGTGCAGGGATGGAGAAAGGCAGCACCGACGAGAAGAAATCATAAAAGAGAGTGCCCGCCATAAGGGGCGTCAATATCTCCTGTCCAAGAATTTTGGTTGCTCGCTCCTTGAGCCCCTGATCCTTGACGGCGTCGAAATTGCACGCGCTGAGAGGTTGGACAGCTTCCGACGCCAAACTCGCATAAACGGCGGCTCCGAGCGAGCCGCCGGAAACTCCACTGATGGCGAATACATGTGGTCCAAAGCGCGGGCACGTATCCTGTAAAGCTCCCAATACCGCTGCGGTGAAGTATGCAGCGTACAGCCCACCGCCCTCGGCGGTCACAACGAATACGGGGTAGGGGCGATCCTCATAGGCTTCGAGGTCCGGTCGATTGCTCAACCACTCAAGAAAGGCGCCGTCAGCTAGAGGATGGTCAGGGGCTGAACCGCCTCCGTCCTTTCGAATTTCATGATTTCTATTCCAGCCCAAAAGGGTAAATGCGAGCCCGCATAGAACAAGCAAAGACAGAATTGGAATACCGGATATCCGACGCAGATGACGGAGGTACATCGATATTGCCGCGATGCAAGCAAGCCATGCCGCAAACACGGAGATCGCCGACACGAAGCCGGGAAACTGCGCGCGTGGTATGACATAGTATATGAAGAGAACAGCCACGACCGCTGGAACGACGATGTTCGATCTATGTCTCGCACCTTTAGTTCGGGAAAGACAAAAAATACCCACCGCCAACGCCAGGGCGAGGCACAATGTGTAGCGCTCAAGCCTGGTCAGCGCCTCAGTTGGATTTCCGTAATCACCTAACTCTGGAGACGCTGTTGCTCTTGCAATTGCAAGAGCGATGCCCACAAGCGGCAAAGCCGACGCGACAGCTATACTTAAATCAATCCACACGGAGCGGAAATCCGTCTGTGAAGGCGTCGTGCGAGCGCCACGTCCTGGTTGCCTTCTAACAGCCTGAACTGTGGCATAAAGCAATTGGGAGGTCGCAAGGCCGAGGATACAATACGTAAAACCTGCAAAAAGTATCCGGCCGAGCGCCAGGTCTAAATCCTCTGCCGCGCTTCGTAAGACCTCAAAAACCGCGTCGCCCAGCAAAACAGGCGCAAACAATCCGATAATGCAAAAAACACAGGGCCAAAAGAACTCTCGAATTGTATGACCGGTAGGAAGCCGCATCTGTTTCAACTTGCTAAGAATTTCCATGATCTCTCCTAAAGCACTTTCCAGCTTAATCATGGCCGATTGGACTAACTCGAAATCTAGCCGATCCGTCTCCCATACGAGAAATCGTCCGGGAGTGATTGCATCGAACCAGAGAAGCCGAAGCCAGCTCCCGCTTGCTCGACTACGCGGTTAGTCGCTGCGTCAACCGCGGTGCCCGGCCTGGGTGTCCAAGGACGAGCCCGGTCGAGATTTCATCGTCCACCAGATCAGAGTCGTATGTCGCGCTCGGAACGGATCTCTGTCACAGCCTTGGTGGTGTCGACCAGGGATTCAGGGCCGACCGGTCGGGTAACTAGCTCGGGACGACTAATGATGTCGGCATCCGAAAGCAGATCGAAATTGAGATCGGTTTTCCGGGCAAGCTCGGCAAGCGACACCTGATAGATACGGAAGGGATCGAGATCGAGGCTCTCAAGATCGTTGAGCAGCTTTTCCTGAGACAGGATGAAAGCTGCACATCGCAACCGATCATCCTTGCCGAGATAGGCGATCATTTTCCAAAATGATCGAGGAATGAGGGCATCCCTGTACTCAATATCTTCCGTTCCGAATACCGGCCCACCAACGACCGAGAGCTTGAGGTCCTTGAGGTCGGCCTGGTCAAAAACGAGATTCTCGAGCTCACCCCACAGCCCCTTTCTGGATGACTGGTTGAAACGCTCGTGCTGCGGCGCAATATTGGTGAAATAGAACGAATCCCGATTGGCCTGTTCCGCTTCCGCAACGGGTCCCCAGCAGACGTCGGCGCGGCGCGCAATATGTCCACGGTCGACGCGGTTCTCGAGATAAAGCGCATCTCCGAATTGGTATTTGGCATCGATCCTCGGATCGATCGAAAAGCCGCGGCGTGGCAGTGCCACCATCCTCGAGCCATCTATGTTCCAGGCGACATAGCGCGCCATCCGGCGCTTTGCGCTCAGGCAGACCGAAAAATGCGTGTAGGGTATCGTTTGGCCTCGTCCGAAATTGACAGCGTCACGCTTCTGCGCGGCAGACAGGCCTGGCTCCGGGACGGCTGCTCCAAGAAAACCCGCATCGTAGCCTCGTCGAGCCACGATACTCTGGATCTGGACTGCGGTGGGCGCCGTGGTCAGTGGCTCCAGGACGAAATCGAGTTTCTTCTGGATGGAGGCTGGGTAGCAGGCGAGCGCGTGCTCGTCGCTCGTGCCATTGGTCTCCCCAGCAAAATGGAGGCCGGCAAAAATGTCGGTGGCCTTGCCTTTGTCGAAGATGAGCCACGCCGATCCGGAATCGCCGCCCTTGCTGATCTCGCCGTCTGCGGGAACGTCCTGAGGATCGGGACCGATTTCAAAGCAGCCGATCGCCTGTTCGCCCGCGGGGATGCCGTAGTTGATCTTGGCCATGACGTCGACGCGACGCACGACGCCTCTGGTTACTGCGGTCGTCCGCCCGGATTTGACCACCTTGTCGCCGAGTGCGACGCGCGCCATTCGAGCCGGCACCACATTGAGTTCGAAAACCGAGCGGTCATACCCGCGTTGCTGAACTTTTGATAGCGCGCAATCGCCGGCCGCGCCCAAATGGCTGCGGAGCAGGGTTCCCGCGACGTTGAGCGTGATATTGTTGTCATCGTAGGGCCCGGGCTGAACGATCTGTCTCCGATCTTTCCGACGTTGCCGTTGAGAACATGCCAATTGGACAGCACGCAGGGCGCTCCGGTCGCGCGATCGAAAACGATCAAGCCAAGCGTCCCAGCAGTTTCAGCGGTATGCGCGATGCTGACACCTGGCCGGATCGGATCGAGCCTCTGGCGGCGCAGATCAATTTGTTCCTCTGCGACAATTTCGAACGACGGACGGAAGGCGCGCTGCAAGACATCCGTCGGGACCATCTGCCCTTCGACCTCGATTGCCTCAGGAATGCGGCGGCTGCCGAGTGATTCAATCGCAGAATCTCCCTTGGTGCCGACCGTGAATTGAATGCAGATCGGGCCGTCCCCATTCTTCAGGCCGATCCCTACCGATGTGACGTTGGGATCCTGCAGATAGTCAGCGCCTTTGGCGCGGATGTGTCTGCGTAACGCCTCTTCGGAAATCCCCCCCGTTGATTGCCGGCTTCCACGAGTAACCTTTGCCATGACTTGCCTCCCAAAGTGTTGGTTGCAGATGTATTCGCGCTGCGGCATCAATCCGGGTCGCGTAGAAGGTCGTAGGAATTGCGAATGACCCGGTAGGAGCCGAGCTTTTGTATGATCGCCTCCATATCGCGAAGATCCGTATCGTCCTGCCGGTTGCCATGGCGGGGCAGGTGAGCTGTGGATTGTTCCAGGCGCCGCGGACTGCGTGCCACAAGAAGTTGCGCAAGCGATGGCGCCGCGGCGCAAGCATCGCGATGATCTGTGAAGGCAGAACCCGAATTGCCATGACCCCTCCGGACAAGACATAGGTAAGACTGCTTGAAGGCGTATAATCTGACGGCTATCTATAAATCGCGGTAGCCCGACCGCAGATCGTTGCCGAACGACCAAGTCTACCCTGCCGCTCCAGCCATTTTAGCGTACTTTTTTCTTGCAAAAGCTCTGAGCGAGCATTCCCCAGAATGCAACCGAAAGTCAAGGCCGCAACCGACGTTGGCATCATCAAGGGCTGAAAAGCCTGATCACTCGGCACCGCGGCCAGCGTCATAAGTGCCGAGCGCATTCAGAAGCACGTCCTCATCTGGATCGACAAGATTCTGCAGATCTGCCCAGAAGCGTTGCGCACGCCGATCGTCCGACAGGAAGCCACCAAGTAAGGGAAGCGATCAGAACGTGGTCGGCGTCGAACTCGTCGTTCGAAATCCCCTTCGGCTTCAAAGTTCGGATCCCATAGGAGCGCGCTAACTTCCGTTCCTTTTGGAGGTCGTCCGATGACGACGATGAAGCCAGATGCCACCCGGCCAGATCGATCAAAGCGTCAACCGGATAGGGCTTTTGCAACCAACCGATCGGCGACGCTGCCGCACCTCTTGCGCGTTTCGGCGTTAGCATGGGCGGAGGCGAAGATCGATCGGAGGTCGAGGGTAGCATGGAGATGTCATGGCCCCCGAGCTTCTGAAGCAAGCAGGAGCCGCGTACGAGGGGTTCACGGAAGTTGCCTGCGTGTCAGTACGTACCAGTATCAATTACCGGAAGTCGTTGCACGAGAGCGCCAGTCAGTGGGCTCGCGGTTGGCGATACAAGAAGCCGAGACACGAGATTTTCGACCGCGCTTCTGCCTTGCAGGTCCAATGCTTTCCCGAGCATGTCCAAAAGCTTGTTCTTGTTGTCGTATAGAAGGAGAAGTTGCTCGAAGTCCCGCGCCGCCAAGACGCCCTGATATTTTGAGTGAAAATCAGAATAGATCGAGGAGGGGTCGGTTTTAGCCGTAAGCTCAGCGTAAATGCGCGACAACTCATTGATGTTCTTGGCTTTCGCGCCGACTGATTTACCGGATTGCCAGATAACATTGCTGGTGTGTCTCAGGCTAACGCGGTCCGCGTCGCGTCCTGCCGCTTCAAAGACGTCACTCGTCAGCGTGTCAAAGCGGCGCGTCGCCTCACGTTTGTCGAGCTTGAGTTCCTCGGCCAACGCAAAGAAAACTTCGGGCGCGAGAAGCAAGTTTTCGACCTCGTGAACGGGAAGTGTAAAAATCCCCTCCTCAAGAGCACCGTCCGCCGCTGGATGGCGATTGTCGCGATCCACCAAACCGGCACAATGCAGCCAATGCAACTCCTCCTGCTTGCGGAAGCTGCGGACAAACTGGATCACCTGGCCGCAAGATCCGGACGGGATGACGGTGAAATTGCCATAGATCGCCCTATAGATCGTCTCGTCCAGGCCGCCTTGTTTCCCTTCAACAAACAGGATTGGTTTGCGGCTTCCGACCATCCGCACAAGAAGATCGCGCGGGAGCTCAGTCGCCGAGGGCAAGGGCTCGATCGTCCACATTGCCGGCGTGTCCTCCTCAAGCCGAGTTCGTGTGCGAACAAGCACCTCCTTATAGGTCGCCGGCACATAGTTTAGAACGGCATATAGTTGAGCGCTGCGACGGGACGCCGCGAAATCGATGTCATGTGTCACATAGAGAAAAGAGCAGTCCGGTCGGGCGCGCTCGACAAGGTCCCATAACCGCACAAGCAGCGAGCGGTTCATGTGCAGTTCGGGTTCGTCAACAATCAGAAGGCTATCGGTCTCGATCAGTAGGACCTGACCGAGAATATAGAGAACAAGCCTCTCTCCATCGCTCATCGCGGACGCTTCGTATGACTCGCCATCGCCATCGAGCCTGACCGCCCGGACGGTGGCTTCCGAAAACAGAAGGCTTTGGCTGGGGATCAACTCATGCCAAAGCTCTTGAAGTCTGTCGATCACGGTAACCGGTCGAATGGAATTTTTCCGCCCCTTCGATTTTTCGTGCGCAAGTTCCAATGCCCGGAGGCGTTCGGCAAAGAGGGCGACAAGTACTTCATCGTAATTATGCTCCATTGATCCCGGCGAGGCCTGGACGCGCCGGCTGTCACGGCGAAGCAAGCCGATGGCTCGTTCGTACCTTTCCGAAAAAACTTCATCCGGGAGCTCAAGTGAGCGTTGTGCCCCGATACGATAAGAGGCTCCTGTCTCCTCAAGATTATCGATGTGGATGCCAAGGCGACTCTTTCCAGTACCGTTAGGTCCGAGGAGGATGATAGGCCTTCCAGGAGCAGGCTCGATGCTGCATTCACCAGTCGGCGTGAGGGATACCAATAGACATGGATTACTCTGGTTTTCGGTGTGACAAGCAACCCATACCCCGCAAGCAAGCGTGCAGGAGCTACGTAGCGCAACTATCTCCGCGATTTTTGGACCGGGGTTGGGAGCCGATCGTCAATTTCTGACCGCGCCTTTGAAAACTTGATTCAACGCTGTGCAACAATATGAAGCAGGCGCCACCATGACGCCTGCTCATGGCTTCAATCATCCATCTCGAGAGTGCGATATTCGCCGCTCTCACTGTCGTAGACTTCCACTTCAACGGATCCACCGGAACGTTGAATGCTTTGGACGTCAACGTCGCGGTATTCACCGGACCCGTGGTCGTAGATCTCAATAGTCTGGCCGGATCTAACAAGATTACCTTTACCGATCTCGACTGAGGCCCCCGTTTCGTTATCGACGCCATCCCAGCCAAGGCAAATATTGCTCGAGGCGAAAAACATTCCAATCCGGTCTTGTGATTGGTATGGCACCCGTTCCCGTCAGTTCCGCCGCCGTGTGCGGTAGCCGAACTTGCTGATAGCGTAAAGGCAAGAAAGAGCGAATAGATTAATTTCATAAGACCCCCCTGAACGGCAACAGGTGTTCACTCCGCTGAAGTAAAGCGGCGTTGCCGTGCGAAATTTGCTTCCACCCGATGGATGTTTAACCGCTGATGCGTCTCTTAGTCGAGAGTAGGGTCGGACCTTTTCTGCACTTTTAGTTGTATATCCACCAGTATCATTAACCGATTGCTGGTTGCGGAACCTGAAACAGCCCGAGCGCCTGCGATGACCGGACGAATACGCGCGCTCTCTTAAGCCGAACCCTGGTCGGCGATCCATCCCTGGTGGACAAGGCGTTGGCCGGGGCGCGGGCTGGGATGGCATCGTGCGCTATCCAAGGGGCGGCCGCGACCATCGCGGGCGTGCATATTCCCGCGGAGAGCAAGGTGCTGATCGGCTACCGGCGAAGTTGTTCGATCGAAGCCATTTCGACGACCCGGAAATTCCACATCGGACGCGCCGTCAAGGTGGTGTTCGGTACGATCTTCAGCGGTTCCCCACGCTGCGCCTGGTCGTGGCGCTGGAAGAACTCAAGTTGCGCAAGGAGATCATCAATGGCGGGTTCGAGGAGTTCCCGGTGCTCTGGTGATGCGCGGACACCACCGGGATCCGTGATCTTTTCCGCAATTTGCCGGCCCGCCTGGCGCGCACTGGACAATTAGTCAACTATGAGGTCATCGGAGCCCGGAACGACTCCGTTCGACCGTCATCCCAGTCCCAGCCGACCGCCGCGACGAAACGGCGAACGCTCGTTACCCGGGGACATCGTAATCGCAACGACTATTCACTTACGCGCTATCGGGTCCACGGTTTCCAAGGGTACCCGTGGGAGTTCTTGAGCCGGTTCTAGCATTTTTGGTTGTCCACGATGATCGGATGTTCTTCAGCGCACACCAAGTTGCGCTGTGTAACTGCAATCTGGGTACTGCGTGCACCCCATAAAGCGGTCTCCGGTCTTGCTCTTTCTTTCGATGACATGCCCGACATGGCATGTTGGACATTGAGGCAGCGCCTCGCCGTCAATTGTCTCCAGTCGGAAGTTGCCACCGGCGATGTTTGCCAACTCGTGAATGTAACGTGATGGCTGCCGATCGTTCATCAGCAGGAAGACACCTCGGCTTGCCCGCGTTAGCGCGACGTAAAACAAACGCCGTTCCTCAGCGTATTCGAAGGTCTCTGGCTGCGGCATGACGAGGTTTAGAAGCTCGTCATCTTCAATTCGGCTGGGAACACCATATTCACCCTCGCTGACATCTAGCAGGATTGTGTAATCCGCCTCCAGCCCCTTCGCGCGATGAAATGACAAACCCGATACCTCGATGTTTTCAAACCGGGGGAGCCCGCCGGCAAACGGATCAAGCAGGTTATACCGCCAAAGCACCATGACCTTCAGCCGGGCAGCGCTGCTCGTGCGCCATTGGCTTGCGATCCCGCCGAGAAACCGGTCAAGCCGGTCCAGGAGCCGCAGGCTGGCCTTACCGAAGTCGGGCTTGCCTTGCTCGCCCGTTATCGGAATTGCTCTGATGGATCGCGCAATCGCCGGTCTGGCCGAGCGAACTGCCTTTCTCAGCTGAGCGGGGTTTCGCTGTATGAAGTTTGCGGCAGCATCGGCGATCACCTGATTGCATCGGTAGGTCGTCTCGAGCCTGCCTTGCCAGCTTGCGCCGAAATTTTCCTCGAACTGCGTGAATATGCTGATATCAGAGCCGGCAAAGCGATAAATCGATTGCCAGTCGTCTCCGACCGCAAAGATCTTCGAGAATGGCTTCTGGTGCTTCAGTGCTTTAATCAGATTGGCGCGGGAATCTGAGATATCTTGGAATTCGTCGACGAGGATGAGGGAGTAGGGGCTCTTATACCGGGCCTCCTCCACCAAACGGGTCGCGTTGGCGATCATGGCATCGAAGTCGATACGCTGGTCGTCTTCGAGCTTCTTCGCGTAGGCCTCGGTAATTTTCGAGATTGCCTGTGCGAACGTCTTGGCACGCTTCTTGTCGTGAAGGGAATTTGCGCGCTCAAGGAGCATTTCCAAAGTCAGATCGCCAGCACGGATATGCTTGATGCAGATGGCGATCAGCTTCTGGAAGTGTTTGATGACGATCGGTTCGACCGTCTTCAAGATTTCCTCAAGGCTGCGCTGACGGAATTGAATTTCTCGTTTGGAAAGCTCGGCCTCAAGCTGAAGGAGAAGCGTTCCATCGTTTGCCTGAGCTGATTTTGTCGTGAAGACGTCCAACTCTGCGCGGCTATAGGCAGCTAATTTGCTATCGGCATGTTCTACGTAGTCGGCAAATGGCGAGGAACCGTCGCTATCGATTGCGAGATGCTCATGGATGGTATTGCTTGCCGGGTAATAGAAATCGGGATGCACATGCCTGATCGTCCCGTCTTCGCCTTCCGTGGCGATCTGGCGCTCGTATTGGAACTCGACCGTATTGAGCCACAGCCAGTTCGCTATGGTCTGCTCCTGCAGTGATTTGACGTAGACCCCGCCGAGTGCGCCAATCGACGCATCACGACCACGACGGCGCGCTGAGATGTAGCGGTGATAGTCCGCATTGCTGTCAAAAACGGACGCTGGAATATCGGCTTGCGGATATAGCACGAGAAGGTCAATCCAGACCTTGGCAAAGCCCGCGTCCGATTGCATCAAGTCTTCGATGATCTTTGCGATGACCCGTGCTTCGCCAGTAGGGTGGTCCACCCAATTCGCCAATTGCGGTGGCCTGGCCTCCACCAGTTCGATGATACCCCGACCGAGAGCGTGGAACGTCGTGACCTTGCACTGCAGATCCGCTGGCTGGACGCCAAGCTGCTGCGCAATTCGTTCCCTCAGCTCTTCAGCTGCGGCCCGATTGTAGGCGAGGACAAGGATTTCCTCCGGTTGATACAGTCCCTTGTCCAGCACATAAGCGACCTTGCCGACCATCGTCGCCGACTTGCCTGACCCTGCGGACGCGATGAGGAGATTGCTGTCCTCAAGGCGAATACAGGACTCCCTCTGTTGGTCGGACAATGATCGGCCATCGAGATCGTCAAAGAAGGGGGCGTATCTGGTGAGCTCGGTCGCAACAAATTCATTATTGTACTGATGGCGCCGGTCGGGGTCGGTCAGGAAAAACAGGGACCGTGGAAGATCGGCTTCCATGGCCGCGGTTAAGCCGTCGGCGTCGAACAAGGGATGGGAGAGTGCTGCGGCGGCCGGGCCAGAAACACTCGCGATGGCTTGCGCCAGATCTGCCTGTGCGAGGTATTGCCGCTTCCCCTCGATCAATGGCTCGAGTTTCGCATCGACCTCTTTCAAAACCTCTTGATCCGACCGGATCAGTTCGAGCAGGTAGCGATTGATGAACCTGTGAAGGTCCGTCGCGAGCCGAGTAGCGGCGTCCTCGCCGAGGCACGACAGAGTTTCGACATGACTGCATGTGCGGATTTCGACCGTGTGCCAAAGCAGCGCCTTTTTGATACCGATGGCGGTAATGTCCAGGCATAGCAGTTCGGCCCGCGTTCCGGTGTGGAGTTCGACGGAAGCCGAGGTCGCCGTCGGTAGCCGGAGCTTCCATCTGCCGGAGGGAAACAGACGGGCGAAAAGGCCGGGCCGATAGGTGGTGTAGCGGTTGAAAATCACGGGTCGGCCATCGCGCGAGTTGTCATTTCAGTTGGCTTCCCGCGATCATGGACGCTTTTCTCAGCCGCTGGCATTGGCCTTTTCTTGGATTTTTACGCATCGAGAGAGGAGTTCGTCGAAGGTCTCGGCCTCATCGAGAAGAAGGCCGTCTTCAAGCATCCGCGAGTAGTCCTGTTCGAGAGCTGTCCTCCCTGCGCCGGAGGGCGTCAGCTGCAGGCCCCTGCCCACAGCCGCTTCATAGTCAATCGGCGTTTTGTCAGCCGCCTTCTCAGCGAAAAACATCGATTTATGCTGCGCCACCGACTTTGCCAGCTCGCGATCAGCGATTGCGCTGTCGGCGACGCCTATATCGTCGAGACGAGCGATGTCGTGCCAGTGGCGTGAAAAGCGCTCCCCGCGGAGGCGTTCCTGCAGGCAGAAGACGTGAATTGCTGTCGCCTTTTCCCAGAACGTGCGTTCGGCATGCATGACCCGCGGTCGCGCGTTGGGAAATTCGATGCCATCGACAAGGCCGGCAGCGTCGCATGAAATGTCGCGAACGCTTGCCGGTTCGCCGGTCGATCGAGCCCCAAACTCCAGCATCACGCTTGGAGCGACATAGCCGGATCCTCCACTAATTGCCTCGTAGTCGATGAAGAGCCTGTCGGCTTCGACCCGGACGGTGGCTGGAAGCGACTGGGCGCTGAGCGCATCGGCAACGAGCGGGCGCACGGTCTCGGATACCCAGACCGGCAAACGCTTGCGGACTTCGCTCGACCAGCGCTTTTCTTCGCTTCTGGTTTTCGGCAATGCCTGCTCGTTCTCGCCCACAAGATCATGAGCGAGCGTGCGGATATCGTAGGTCAGGTATACATCTTCCGAAAACCTACGGATGGCGTTGTAGGCTTTCGAGAGGGACGTGCCGCCCTTGAAGACAAGGTGGTCGCCAAGCGCCGTTCCGTAAAGGGTCTGCAGTGCCCACACGACCCACGCGTCCTTTTCCAGGAGGTGGATAGGCCGCCTGGCTTTCTCCGCTGCGATCGCAAGGACTTCGCGTCGATCTTCTCGGGACAGTCGTAAAAACTGTTCAGCCATGAGCGGCCTTTCCTACACTGCGGGCAAGCCAGGTGGGAAACTGAGGGGCGGCGGCAACGAGTTCGCCGAACGCCTCTGCGGAGAGCTTCCGCTTGATGCTCGGAAGAGCCTCGTCGGCCTTTTCCGGACCGAGCCAGGCCAGCGCGCGGACAGCCAGGCCGGCAGGCTTGTTCGCCAAGGCAAGCTGCCAACGTGGCACGTGCTTCAACTCGACCGTCTGGCTGCCGACAGTCATGGTTCGGCTGCGACCGGATGTGAAGTATATGGACCGGATCGGCACCTGACTAGAAAGCCCGAGTGAGTTTGCAGCCGCAGCGCCATTCGAAACGATGACCTCGCCACGCTGGTGTGCAACGGCTTCGACGGCTTGCTCGACCGTCGGCGGTCGGCTCCCGAAACGGCTCTTGATCGCCTTGAGATAGATCCCACGACCGGCCCGGACGAGCTCGCCGCGTTCATATAGGCGCGACAGTGCCTGGTCTACCGCGGCACGGTTTCCCAAATGCAGGAGGGCCTTTGCGGACAGCGCTGTTCCCTCGGGCAGCTGTTCGGCATAGGCCATGATCTGACTTGTCAGTCGTTGCATATTATTTCTCCTGTCAGAAATATATGCAGCTTTCTGACAGTTTGCAATGTGGTGGCCCGTGCCTTTCTTCAACGAAGGTCTAATTGCTCACCTCGAAGGATCGGCAAGCGCAAGGCCGTGGTCTTTCCTTTGGTCGGCCGACATCGATAGGCCCCTGCGCGGCGGTGGGCTTGTCTTACAGAGTAATACTCCTGGGTTGATCGCGATACAGTGTCGCTCTAACAATCCAGCGCGTACAGACATTTGAGATATAAATTTCGGTGGCCCAGCATGAATATTGACGGATACTTCGAGAAACTGGCCAAACTAGTGCATCACGCCAAAAGTGTCGGTCTAGCCATTCAGGAACTGGTGGAGCAGCGCGATCAGCAACTGCTGGTTACACTCCTTTCCTTTCGCGAGAGCATGTTAACTTCGGAGGACGAAAACTGGCTCAGTGGATATCTACCCATCGGCTTTTTCGCCGGTTGGACTCGTCGCGAGCGCCTCGCCGCATTTGCGCTTACCTTTGAGGCGCAGCGTGAGTGGAAAAGGATTGAGGTTCGATCCCTTTGCGAGCCGTACGCCAAAAGCCAGCGACTATTCAAACATGCTCCCCACATGTTCGACGAAATTCGAAAGCGGGTGAACGGCAGGCCGGATCAGGAACTGATCGACGTCTTGGCCACGACGTCCATCGATGGCAGTGAAGTCTATCGCGCCGGCAACGGTTACACGTAACTCTGCCCCTATCTCTCTCCTGAAATAGTGAACTGGGCTCGGGAGGAATGGCCGAGTGCGCCCACTTTCATTCGATTGGATGCAGATTGCTACACGGCGGAACAGCCGCTGCAAAGGCTTTGGGAATCGGCGATGGTTCCAGCGAGCCCGAGCTGGCTGAGCAACTTCGGCCTCCGCAAAGGGATGAAGGACTTCGGATCGTATCAATTGCTTAATAGGCCAATTTCCGACGGACAGGCAGAATATTGGGATTATGACGTTAAAATGGTGCGTCGTCTCGAGGTGTGTGTCGAGCGACGGGAGGAGAACTACCTCACTATGATGATCGAAGAGTTGCCACGCCCCGATGATTCAAGCGGTCTTATGATCGGACGCTGTATTCATCTCGATACTCGTGATCCAGCGTTTACGCCCCTTGGCGAAGTGAAGATGCAGCATCTGGATTTAGCCATTAATGTTTATGAGGACGAGGACCGGAAAAAGAGGTTTGACGGCAGCCTCCAGAATGGCCGCGTTCATGACGCTACCTTTCGAACGCATCTTCTCCGCATCGAAGGAATTCCGTTTTCATCCCTTTTCCTATTCAGCGCAATGTTTCTGGAATCGAAGGTCTTGATTGGCGAGTGGGTCAACGACCTTGTCCGTCCTGAACCATCTACGGACGGCAAAAAGGAGTAATGAGGCGTCGATGACCCGATGGGACGAACCGCCGAACTTTGGGTCAGAAAGAAGTCCTCGCGGAGGAGGAAAGCAGCACGTTGTTGTGAAGCGAGCGGGTAGTCTGAGAGTGGCTAGTCAGGACGAGGGAATTGTTCGTGTTGCGCACACCGCTTCCAGGATAGCTTCAGGCGACTGAGTTTTGGCCATAGTCTTAAAACGCACCCAATAAATGCAATCCTTGAGATCCGTCGACCTGCACCGGATGAAAGGACCAGAAGTCACGGAGGACAGCTGCGTGCGGATGCGCGTAGCCTTTGTGGTCTGGGTCAGATGAGAAAATGCTCGCTTCCGGTTTTAGAAGCGATCCCAAACCTGAGTGCCAGTTACCCTCGGCCCCGTGATGCATGACCTGGAGGATGCCAGCACGTGCAAGTCGGCTTCCGGGTCGATAATGCTTCTCAAAATCGGCGAATTGTTTCCCTGCGCCGAGGGTTCCGTCGCCCGTATACATCTGCGAGAAGCGCGTGCTTCCGGCGAGGGAGCCGAGCGGACGATTGGAGGAGTGCCAAAGCAGGACCGCAGATTGATTGACGGGGCCGGAATAAAGGAAAAGCGAGATAATATTCCGGTTCTTTGATGATTTCCCAAAGTGGGCATCGTAAAGCTTCTTTAGCTTGTCGAGCGTGGCGCTGCGTGTCGTCGGTACGGTCAGGATATCTTGTACCAACTTCGACGCTGCTAACTGGAACCTTTTCGTGGCTTTTGGCAGCATTGACGGGTCGTTATAGGGAAGAAACTCCCAATCGAACGGTACTGATATCGTTCCGCCTCGCTTCAGATAGCGCACATTCGCATTGTCTTGCGCGCAGAATAGCTCATCCTGTGACCCTTCCGGTGGCGTGTCCTCGGGGAACTTGATAGGGGGCTCTTCCGGTCCCTCAAGATCTGGACCCGGTTCGATAGGCGGAGGTGGCAGTTCGTCATCCGGTCCGGAGGCCAGTACAAACACGATTTCGCCTATATCGCCACCGTCCAAGGCTCTGAGATAGCCAACCGGGTCAATGTAGAAGCCAAACTCGGCGTCGTCGGCTGATACGCCTTGCTGAAGCGCCAAGACAAGGCGCTGGAGCGGCGTGAGATAGGGGAGCAAGATCATCCGAATTCGAGATGTCTGCACGAGGCGCGAAAAGCCGCTGATATGATCGCGGTCGAAATGGGAGAGGACGGCCAGATCGAGCCGGTTGAAACCCAGTGCAGAACGCCTGAAATTGCAGGACGCAATGGCATCCGCCAAGAGGCTGTCCTTTGATGTCGTTCCGCAGTCATAGACCCAATTGAAGCGGGGGCCGTTGTCCGCCAAAATTGCACCTGAGGAGAAAAGGCCCTGGCCTACGGGCCACCAATCGAGCAAGAGATATCGTGGGCCATGCCCTCCAAGAGAGGGACCACCAGCAGGCGGCTCGAACAGTGTTGCGTCAGGATAAACGCCAAATTGGCACGCGAGCATAAAGGCGTGCACCGCTGTCTCAGATGCGGGTCTGATCGCGCTAAACCAATGGCCTTTGCGAATCTGCCCGATTAGGCGGTGATTGAGGTCTCGATCCGGATGGGTGAAATAGGCCAGGATTTTCTGATCAGTTGGCCGGGGGCTGAGGTTCAGCATACCCTTTATGACACTGACTTCAGCCTGCGATAGAGACTTCACGGATGCCAAATTTCCCCCCAGGAATGTCGTAGACGACGGTCGTCGCATAATCTAGTTTATGGACTTAAGACATTGATACATAATGATATAATGGTGATTCTAGCCGACATGAACCGTTACGTCATACCCAAGCGATCGAAGGGCTTTGCTGGTCCGCCCATTGCGCGGCGGATATCTGTCCGGCAATGCCCACCCTACAATCTCCCCCAGAGCGCTCACGCCGATCAGTTCGATTTTCCGCTTGGGATCGACAATCGCGTTCCAAAGGCGAACAGGGACGTCTTCAATTCGACCATCATAGAGAATGTAGGATAGAGTCTCCAATGCGGATACCCCACCGCGGTTTGGCGCCCGGTAGATATGTCTCGCCAGGGCATCAACTTTCTCGGATATGTCGTATGGCCGGTCGCCCTTTAGCCCGATAAGTCGATTGGGCGCACGTCGGGCAAACTCCCGCGTTGCGTGGATTTTGCCGAGCACCTGAATGAATTCATTTTCCGTAAGGCGTTTTAGACGGTCTTCCGCAAACGCCCGCTGCAAGGCGGGGGCAGTCTTATTGAGCATCCGGTTCTCGTCTGAACTGTCCGGCCGCTTCTGCCACCATCGAATTGCAGTCTCAACGGCGGTATCTGGATCCAATCTGTTTCTGCCAAAATGCGTCTCGAAGTCTGCTCTCCTGCCGTCGAATGTATGCTGGTAGTAGTGAGCATGGAGGAACTGGTCGGCATGGGCACCCAACGGCGCGGTGGAGCTCACCCAAGACGGCCTGTTTCCGTCAACTGAAATCTTGACGGAGATGTCTCGAATAATTTGAAGAGTGCGGTTCCACTCATTCAGAAACGCTTGCTTGCGCTGCTCACCCGCTGACTTCGCGCTTGAACGTGCCAGCCCGCGGAAATGCGGAACGAGGGTGGTTGCGGTGAACGCTTCATCCGCAGCCTTTTGAGCAATTTTGCGCCTTGTCAGTTCCTTGTTCCTGGCCGAGATAAGATCGAACAGCTCCTGAGTCAACGGGGCAGCATGGGTCTCAATCTCAGCAAAGAATTGCTCCAGCTGAAGATCGTGACCGCTAGCCACCAGCTCGTCCTCGGTGAGGAAAACACCGGCCTCGACGTTATTCCACCACGCGCTTTGGGTAAGGTTTGCAGAGCCGATGTATGCGCCGAAGCCGCGCCACCAGATTACCTTCGGATGGAATTGGCGCACGAGCTTGCACGTATAGCGCCCCGACCTTCGGGAAAGGAAACGTTCGAGAATGAGGATACTCACCGGCACCTGTTCATCAAAACGTCCCCAGAAACGCAGCGGTAGTTTGTTTTCCCAACACCAATCAAAAAGAAGATCGTTTTCCGTGGCGTAAGCGACCGCAGCATCAACCCGATCAGTGTCTTCGACAGCATTCAACAGAATGTTTCGGAGATAGTTGCCGTTGATCCCGTTCAAAAGCAATTCCAAGCGGCGCCCCCTTTTTCTTCGACTGATCTATACTCTTTGAGGTTGTTGCGTCAAAGTCTGGTTCTTCTCCTCCGACAGCGGAAGGCTGCGACGGTGCCCTCGCATCAAATCACGGGAGCCGGGCGCAGACGTGATGCAGAAATACCCTACCCTGATCTGGCGATCTCCAAGCAGCCGTCCAAACCCGCTCTCTTGGCTACGGAGCGCGAGGTTTTTTCAGCGCCTGCCGAGCGTAAGAAGACGCTGATATCGAGGATCCTTCTCGAGCTTTGGTGCGACCTTCTTAATGTGGAAAAGAGCTTTATCGAGGCCACTTGGAACGATCGCTCCGTCATCCCCCGCAACCGACCGATCCATGATCGACAAAAGGGCCGCCGCTTTTTTAGGATCGTTGATAATATTGAAATCACCTCGATCTTCATCCAGGTCGATCACTCCGAAATCATAAAGCGACCAGCAGTCGAAGGGCGTAAGATATGGGAGAACCATTTCGGTTGCTTCGACATAACAGGATGCAGCCTCAGCCGGTAGTCGAGCAAGCCTCTCGGAAACGGCCTTTGAGCTAAGAGTAAGTTCCTTCGGCCACACGTCCGAGAAGACGGAGTTGACGATCTCGAAACGTTCCTCCTCCGTCAAATCATCGTCCGGTGCAAGATACTGCGAAAAGGCACGCACCGCCTCCGTGCGGACTTCATCTGTCCCCAGCCTCAACATCTGTTGGATCAGATCGAGGGACACGGCGGGTTCTGCGTTCTGAACACGATCCGTCAGCGCCGACCAGACGACGCGTTCCGACAGATCCCCTCGAACCTCGCTCGACAAGCGGTCGGATAGAGCTGCTGCCACCAACGACGGGGCGAGTTCTGCCACGACCTCCTTTTGAGGGAGGTGCGCCATCGAAAACGCTTCCCACAAGACGGTGGTTTCCTGGCTTTCAAGTGCGTTGATAAGCGGCTGGAGAAGGAAATCTCTCGACCACTGTTCTGCAGCAGCGATGAAGTAAGCCAGTTCCCTGACGAGAACAAACTGCGCGTGAAGGCGCGCTATCCCGATTGTCTCACTTATTGCTTGGAGCATTTGTGGCCAACGGCCCTGAGACAGTGGATTATCGCCCTTCTTTACTGTCGGGCAGGTTTCGACGAAGGCCAAGGCGAGCTGGCCGGCGGGGGAGTTGAAAGCCTCCTGACTATAACCGGAGCGATCCGCTTTGCTCGAATTCGTTTTCTCGACAGCGAAGGGCCACAACCGAAGCCAGGCATTTTGGAATTCCTCGCGGCTCGTGAGCAATCGATCCCAACTCGTCATGAACGACGCGAGGCCGTCAATGGCCTTAGACAAAACAGTCGCACGTTCGTCGACAATTGAAACACATATGGACAGCGCGATCAGGATCTTATCCTTGTCTTCTTGCGAAGCCGTGTCAGGCGTGGCGTTAAGGTTCGCGGGCCGGTAAGCGTATCCAAGTGCTTGCCACACCTTGGCAGCGACAGCACCCTCAGCCTTCGTCAGAAGACCGAGCACCACAGATGCGTTTTCTGCAATAAATTCCGAAGCGTTCTGACTTTTGTCGTCCCAGCCCGTATCTGCGAGCGATTTCGCCAGCTCGTCCAGGAGTTTGGTTGTCGGGATCGCGTCGAAGGTTTTCTCGACAGTCCTTACGCGATGGATCAGGCGGACACCCTGATTGAAACCGTGTGTCAGTTCAATGGCTGGCAGGTCTCCCGACCGGGTTGCGAAGTCGTCGAGCCATTCCTGACCTTTATCCGTAAGGTTGCCGCCCGCAGCTTGGATTCGTCGAAGCTCCACGAACACGTGGTGGTCCCTGTAACCTGCCCTGTCCGATTTCTCGATCCTGCTGGGAATAAGCTTCGCGGGCTCCCCTCTCAGTATTCGCTGCTCGATGCGATTTTGGTTGTCGGTAGAAAGTGTTGCCCATCGAAGCGCGCGCAACTCAGCGAATTCTGGATATGCGCTCGCCCACCAGAATTCTCGGTCGGAAAGCTCTATGAGGAAAGCTGCGACCTCATCACTGTCAACAAGCGCCGGGTTCCGGGCCGCTGCGGCCCAAAGCCGCCGATAAAGCGTCCAACCTTCCCGGTCCCAATTGTCGATAACCCTACGGGCGGCCTGAAGGTCGAGGCTGCTGAGACGCTCCATCACCGCAAACATCAGCTTGGTCGATGGTGCGAACCCTTCACTATGACGATCCGGCTCACCGCCACCATCCGGATATTGCTCCGGAGGTACGAAATAGGCTCGGTGAATCTGCCAGTTTGTGACGTCCATATCCTTGGAAATTGAACCAATCATATGCCCGAGATTTAGTCCTGCGAGCAGCGCTGCGTTCAAGGCCGTCGCCAATTCGAAAAGGAAGTTGCGATCTTCATTCGCCTGAAGCCCGATGTCGGCCGGCATCAACCGGCTGCCACTGGATATGGACGCATAGATGAGATGCTTGAGATGCCGCGGTCTGGCGGGCTGCGCCTCTCCGGAAAGGGCCCTTAATCGCTTGGACGTATCGATCTGGAGCCACGGCCGAACCGCATCCACAATCAGACGGATCGTCTCTCGCGGGCTACCACCACCCTTTAGCTGCCTACGGATCTCGTACTTTTCCCGGTGCGTTTCGACATCGGGCCTTTCCCAATATTCGAAGACACATCTCCAAGCCAAGCTGTACGGATCGCGAACGGGCTTCGGCTGGTACTCAACCAAATCTCGCAGCGCTTCACGTTCTGCGATCTGATCTGGTTTCAGCTCGATTGCCCACTCGAGAATCGCTGTGTCCTCAAGTCGTCCGTCGGCGAAAGCTCGTGTTGTTAGATTAATCCTACGTTCGGTATCGGTAAGGCTCAATCTAGGCATATCAGCGCCCTTTCCCGGAATCGCGGATAATACGATTCAAGAACGTTAGCCAACGAGGCGACCGGCTGGCGCCAGAGAGGATTCTTGCAAGTTCAGCTTGTTCGCTAGGGTTGGACCTCCGCGCATAATATCTGAGAAATGATTGGGCAGCCAAACCTTCGGTACTGTCGGGGTCGAGGGCAGCGAGTTTCTTTAGGTAGGACTTCGTCCCTTTCTCATTCCGTCGGTCGGGGATGATGTCGGCCCACCGCACCAATAAATCACCCAAGGCCTTATGTTCGTCGATCTTGTCGTAGACGATGGGCGTGATCCCCCGGCTCTGCCATTCGACGGCCATCCGCTCATCACCAGGCTTGCAACCAACGAAAGCGTAACGCCGCTTAAGATCGACAAAGTGCCGCTCGTCAGCAGCGATCGCATTAAGAAGGTAGCGGACAGGTGAATCACTGGCGCTATAACCAACGAGAACGATGTGAAAAATTCTGGCTGCGTCATAAAGGAAAGACGTGATGAGATTGCGCCGGAGATATGAGTCCCCGAAATCCTGATCGGTCAAAATCAGCGCCGACCCCTTCTCCTTACGCCAGCCTAGTTTCCCATGAATATGAAGGATACCGGCAAAGTCTCGGCTGCTGCTGGGATTAGGTATTTCACCTCGAGCGAAGGCTTCATGCTGGACGCGAAGCTTTGAAGCAGCCTCGCTCAGGAGCCTGTCGAAGTTGGTCGTAACGAGGAGCGTCTGACCGTAACGCTGCCCGAGGCGTACCAGCGCGTCATGGACCGGGTTCGGTTCGATCGTCTGCGAAAGAACCGTTGTCGCTGCTTGTCGCATTGTGCTTTCTTTGCTTGGATCTCCGTCTATCCGACGCTCGAGCATGCCAAGAACGACGTCGAATTCGCGCTGGCAGAAAAATTTCAACTCCGTTCTCTGCTCGTGGCTGAGCAGATCGGTCACCTCATACCATTTCGGACCATCTTTTTTGGAGACGGCCTTGATCGCAGACGACATGGACGGATCGACAATGTCGTAGATTTTCGCGACGAGCCCGCCAAAATCGGGGAGCTGGGTCGGTTTCGGGTATGAAGCGCCCGCGCCGACAACAAAAAGAACACGTCCTTGATCCCTTGCAAGAAGAAGGTCTTCGGGCAGGCTGGGAAGGCCAGGCCAAAATATGACTTCGCTAGACATCCCGGCTCCCCTGAATCCACCCTGCGTTGAGACGGAAGGTACATAGTCGCGCTACCACTTGAGCGCTCAGCTTGCAACTGTAACTGGACCGCCCTGGTCACCAGCACGCAACAAATGGCGCGCTGTGCCGACCTGCGGCTTGAGGTTCTCGCCAAACCTGCCGCCGCCAAAATCTCCCCGCCGTCTTCGCCGGCTGCTCGGGCGAGCAAAATTCAGGCGGCGGCAGATCCTCCGTGTGCGCTCCAGCCGCACGCGTCATTCCAATGGGCCCGGGCAACAGAAAGCGAGGGGCAACCGTCCTTTCTGGTCAACGCCCTAGGTGCCGATGGTGGGAACAACACAACGCTCAAACACAAGTGAGTATCTATTCTCCCATACGCGTTTAAGATGTCTTGTAATTATTTAATATTTTTAATTATTTGAGTTTACTAGATAACGCGTCGCTGGTTCGAGTCCCTTCAAGGCGCGCGCAATTTCCGCCGATCGCCATCCATAGCCGTCGATAGCCGCTGAAATTATGAGGGTGCAAAAAGCGGAAGATGGTCCCCTATCGAATACTCTTGTACTCTGCCGCCGAGTACTGGCGGGCGACGCTGCCTCAATCGACGACCGTGCCGAACACGTCGAGTCCGAGTAGCTTTACGTTTTGGAAACATCCCAGCACATCGGTCTGATCAGGAAGATAAGCTGAAAAGCCGCTAGAATTTCTAGCGGCCCTTTTGATCGCAGAGGCTTGGGAGTCAAATTACTCTGCGGCGACCTGTTGAGGGCTAAGACGCAGCGCAGCTGCGCGACGGTGGCCTTCCAGTTGCTCGGTGGCACTTTGGCGAATAGCTGCCGGAGCTACGGCAGCGACTCCACGCTCGTCGAGCCACTGGTGCGTGGCAATCTTGACGTATGAGCCAACCCAAAGGCCACCCGTATAGCGACCGGCTGCCATCGTTGGCAGGGTGTGGTTCGTACCGCAGCACTTGTCAGAGTACACAACGCTGGCCAGTTCGCCGATAAAGATCGAACCGTAGTTGCGGAGCTTCTTTGCGGTCGCCTGAGGGTCACGGGTGTGAACCTGAAGATGTTCAGTGGCGATGTAATCGGAGTAGGCGATCATCGTCTCTTCGTCTTCGACGACGGTCACTTCGCCGTAGTCCTTCCACGCAACGCTGGCAACCTGAGCGGTCGTCAAGGTTTCGAGCTGCTTTTCGACTTCCTTGATCGTCTCTTCAGCAAGCTTACGGTCCGTCGTAACCAGCCCTACACGGGTGCGCACGTCATGCTCAGCCTGAGCCAGCATATCGGTCGCGAGGGTTGCGGGGTTGGCGGTCTCGTCAGCGACGATGAAGATTTCGCTTGGGCCTGCAAGCTGGTCGATACCGACCTGACCAAAGACCTGCCGCTTTGCTTCGTTTACAAACGCATTGCCCGGACCGACGATCTTGTCGACGGCAGGAATCGTTTCAGTACCATAGGCCATTGCAGCAATCGCCTGGGCTCCGCCGACGCGGAAGATTCGGTCTGCACCGGCGAGATGGCAGCCGGCAATCATAGCCGGATGGGCATTCGGTGGCAGGCACGCGATGACCTGGTCACACCCGGCGACTTTTGCAGGGACAACCGTCATGACGGGTGCCGAGAGGAGCGGATAGCGACCACCCGGGACATAGCAGCCAACGATTTCTATCGGGATGACGCGATGGCCAAGGTGCAGCCCCGGAAGCGCCTCAATTTCCAGCGGGAGTATCGTGCCCAGCTGCGCTTCGGCGAAGCGACGGACGTTTGCAATGGCAAACTCGGTGTCTTCGCGAGTTTGCGGGTCGAGATCGGCGATAGCCTTGAGCTTCTCTTCGTGAGTAACTTCGAAGTTGGTCACGTTGGCCTTATCGAACGCGACAGAGTATTCGCGAACGGCGGCGTCGCCATGCTTACGGACATTCGCAATTATATCCTTTACGGTCTTTTCGACAGGAGCCGTATCCGAGACAGCATCTCGGGTCGGTTCCTTGACCCGTGTAAACTTACCTTTCAGCGCATCGAGACGCGACGTCATCAAAACCTCCTATGTGGGATGATCCTGATGAGCATCGTGAAACTTTGGCACCCTCGCAATTGCCTACAAACAACGTGTTCATTATTATCACCAACTCAGTAGTCGCTAGCTCCACGAAGGTATCTCGATTGTGGCGAAGGTGGCATGCTCAGGCGGTGCAATATAGGGGAACGATAATTGCCAAAGATTGGTAGTAAGCTCCGGGAACTGCGCCGCCGCCGCGATCTCGGTGTGAGGGAGTTGGCGGCGCGCTCAGGAATTTCACATTCGACGATTTCGCTTATCGAGCGAGACAAGATGAGCCCTTCAATAGATACGCTCGGCGCGGTATTGGACGCTCTAGGAACGACCCTTCCGGGATTTTTTTCCGATCTCCAATCCAGCCTGCCATATTCTCCATTCTATTCGTCTGCGAACTTGGTGGAGATTGGAAAGGTTGAAACAATTTCATATCGTGTCATCGGGCTCGATCATCCCAATCGACAATTACTAATGTTACACGAGCGCTATGCACCCGGGGCTGACACCGGCGAAGAGTTTACGCATGCGGCACAAGAGGCAGGCATGGTCCTTTCCGGAGTGGTCGAAATCACCGTCGGTAACCAAAAAAAGGTTCTGAAGCCGGGTGACGGCTACTACTTCGATAGTCGCCTTCCACATCGCTTTCGAAACCTACATGATGGACAGAGTGAAATCTTGAGTGCCATTACCCCTCCGACATACTAACTTTGCTGTCATCTATTGCTGGTGAGTATAGTCACCGGGGGCGTTATCCTGCTTCCCTAAGTCGCAAAACCTGCTTTGCTAGGTCGATAACTAAAAGGGGGAGCGTCCTATGGTTCTTTGCAAAGCTACTTTCATCGCGTCAACTGTTCTCGCGGCTAGCGGTTTCCATAGCCGCGTGATCTGACAAGTGTATCCCGGGGCGAGAACATCCAAAAGGCACGGCGCAAGATCTTCTTCGCGCCGGCTCGTGCAGTTTCCCCTTCGCCACTTCGATGGACGAGACCGTGCTGACCTTGTTCTTTGCGGGGCCAAGGCAAAGAACATCGGCGCGCCAAATGTTCTCGACAACTCGAGAAATATCGGTCCCGCGAACGCGGCTGCAGGGTTTCTTTTTATCGTGGGAACGATGCTCATCGCGGGACCGGCATCGCCGGCTCAAAAGAATACCAAGCGAGCCTAGCAGAACATAGCTTCCCGGC
The DNA here is from genome assembly GCF_014194045.1 of Rhizobium sp. BK456. Taxonomy (NCBI): domain Bacteria; kingdom Pseudomonadati; phylum Pseudomonadota; class Alphaproteobacteria; order Hyphomicrobiales; family Rhizobiaceae; genus Rhizobium; species Rhizobium sp. BK456. The sequence goes on along the minus strand of NZ_JACIAO010000010.1, from coordinate 158,198 downwards.
GGAGCGTCTTTTCTCTCCGGAAAGCTCAAAAAGACGGCCAAAGGCCAGCAGTACTCTCCAACGCCGTTGGAAAGTTTGGTGTTGAGCGCCCGTACTGGGCCAATCGATGAAAAGGGGAATAGCAATGTTTAAGAGACTTATTGCTTCGGCGCTGGTGGCGTCGTCTTTAGCTAGTTCTGCGATGCCGGCAAATGCAGCAGAAGATGGCGTCACGCTCGGTTTCGCTGTGGCGTTCACGGGTTGGGAAGCAGCTTACGATGGTGAAGCCACTAAGATGGCTCAGCTGTGGATCGAGCAGCAGAATGCAAAGGGCGGGCTTCTCGGCCAACCGATCAAGCAAATTCAGCAAGATACGAAGTCCGACCGCGTCGAAGGTGCCAAAGCGGGCCAGGCGATGGTTCAGGGTGGCGCAGATGTTGTCCTGGTAACGGCTGATTACGACTACGGCGCTCCAGCAGCTCTCCAGGCTCAGAAGGCTGGCCTAATCTCCGTGTTCCTAGGAGCATCTGATCCCAAGGCCGGTGTCGCTGGCGTTGGTAAGCTTTCCTTCACCGCCAACAATGCTGGCCAGGTTGAAGGCGCGACAATGGCCGAATGGGGTATCAACAGGCGTGGCTTCAAGAAGGGCTACGTGCTCGTAGACAACCTCCTCGAGTACAACAAGTCTTCCTGCGCTGGTTACGAATGGGCGTTCCCACTTCACGGCGGTACGATCATGGCGAAGGACGAGTTTAAGAACGGTGACGCCTCCATCAGTTCGCAGGTCACTCGACTTGCCAATGCTGTGCGCGACGAAGGCGTTGACAACGTGATGCTGTGCTCAGTCACCCCTGGCGGCGCAAGCGCGATCAAGCAGATTCGAGCTGCTGGAATCAACATTCCGATCTTGAGCAACACGGGCATGGATGGCCTTTATTGGAATAGCGCCGTTCCTGACCTCAAGGACTTCTACGTGCCTGTCCAAGCGGTCTTCTCCGGCGATCCGCGTGCAGAGGTTGAGGCACTGACGAAGGCGTATGAAGCAAAGTACGGCAGCCGCCCTGCGACGCAATATGCTTACCCGATCTATGCGTGGCTCGACCTTTACGCCAAGGCAGTAACGAAGGTGGGTTCGACCGATGCCGAAAAGGTTGTTGTCGAGATGAACAGCTACAAGGATACTCCGACGGTTCTTGGTACGCGCTCGTTCTCTGACCTTGTTCACATCCAGACGCAAATCCCGATGTTCGTTACCGAGATCAAGGACGGCAAACAGAACGTCATTGAGGAAGTGAAGATAAGCCAAGATATTCCAAACGACGTTCTCTACCGCCTGAAGAAGTAAAGGCGCAGAACTGGGCACGCCGGTTAACTGGCGTGCCCCTACAAAAAAAGGGGAATATCATGGCTGACATTTTGTCGCTTCACTCAGGCAATGACGCTGCTACGCCCACCGCTAGCGGCCTGGTTGCAAGGAATCTGACCGTTCGTTTCCAGGGTCTTGCGGCAATTTCAGATGTTTCACTTCACGTGGGTAACCGGGAAATCTTTGGCCTGATTGGACCGAACGGTGCCGGAAAGACCACGCTGGTAAATTGTCTCACGGGGTTTCAGACCCCGACAGAAGGAGCGATTTTTCTTCATGGTTCGGACACAGCTGGTTGGCGAGCCGACCGGTTTCGCCTTGAGGGTATCGCGCGTACTTTCCAGTCGGGGCGGTTGTTCAACGACTTGAGCGTTCTCGAAAATGTAGAGGTCACTGGCCTTGGGCTTGGCCTGGCACGAAATCCAGCGCGTGCGGCAAGTTATGAGCTGCTCGAATGGATTGGCATCGCAGATAAGGCCTCCATCGCAGCCGGAGCTTTAGCCTACACCGATCAGCGCCGATTGAGCATCGTGCGCGCCCTCGCCGTCGCCCCCAAATTCATTCTCCTCGACGAACCAGCAGCTGGCATGTCGGACGCGGAAGCTGACGAACTCGTACATCACATTGCCGAAATCCCTGATCGCTTCGGATGCGGGGTCCTGTTGATCGAACATAACATGCACGTCGTGATGAGCATTTGTCACCGCGTGCACGTCCTCGACGGGGGCAAAACCCTGGCGGTCGGTACGCCGGATGAGATCAAACGACATGAGGGCGTTCTCGCCGCCTACCTCGGCATGGAGGCCTGACCCGATGTCAAACACCATCCTATCGCTATCCCACATTACAGTCCGATATGGACAGATGACCGCGTTGCGAGATGCTTCGATCCATGTCGATAAGGGCGAGGTCGTGTGCATAATCGGCCCCAATGGAGCGGGTAAGTCCACTATGCTCGCAGCCGCCGCTGGCGGCGCACCGGTTGTCTCTGGCAACATTCAGTTCAATGACAAAGCGATCACCGGAGTGGCTCCGGAAAAGATTGCTCGCCTCGGAATTTCCCTGGTGCCTGAGGGACGACATGTCTTCTGCTCGTTGACTGTGGAAGAGAACCTTCAGATCGCTGGATACATCCAGAAGGACAGCAGTCAGGCCAAGCAGGACGTCGAACGGGCGCTGACATATTTCCCCCGTCTTCGAGAGCGCCTGAAGTTTCCGGCTGGCCGCCTTTCTGGTGGTGAGCAGCAGATGTTGGCAATCGGACGGGCACTCATGACCCGTGCAAAACTGATCATGGTCGATGAGCCTTCGCTGGGTCTGGCCCCGAAAATCATCGACCAAATCTATCAAATCCTGCTGGATATCCGCCGCACGGAGGGTCTCACCCTCCTGATCAACGAGCAAAGTTCTAACCGCATTCTCAAGCATGCCGACCGCATCTACGTGTTGCGTGGCGGAGTGATCCAACTTGATGGCAGGGCGGCTGATCTCGCGGACGGCGAAGCTATCCGTGAAGCCTACTTCGGCTTCCAGCACTCCGACGCTCGGGAGACACAACAATGATCAATTTCATTCAGAACATGGTCGATGCCCTAAGCCTGGGCAGCATCTACGCTCTTGTGGCACTGGGTATCGGTCTTCTGTTCGGCATTCTTCGGCTCATCAACTTCGCACATGGCGATCTGATCACTATCGGTGGCTATAGCCTGATCGTGCCATCCGCAGATGTTACCTCCCAGATGCTCATCGGAAACTGGAGCTGGTGGACGCTTCTTCCGTCGGTCTGCCTGATCGTTGTGATCGTCGCCCTGCTCACAGACGCACTGGTGTTCCGACCCCTTCGGCGCGCGAACGCGACAACTCTGATGATCGGATCATTCGCCTTGAGCTACATCATCCAGAATGGTCTCCTTCTGGTCTACAGCTCACGTGCCAAGGCCGTCGATCTCTGGCCGTCGTTGAACACTCAGATCGAACTGGGCGCTGTTCGCCTGCCGGTCCTTCAGCTTACCACCATCGGGACGACATTGGTATTGATGGTTGCCCTGATTGCTTTCCTGCGCGGCACTCGATACGGCGTCCAGATGCGAGCAGCCGCAGAAGATTTCCGCATGGCCCAGTATCTTGGCGTGAACGGCAACTTCGTAATCGGGATGGCATTCGCAGTAACTGGTATCCTGGCAACGGCAGTCTCACTTCTCTACGTCACTCAGACTGGCTCTCTAAGCCATACCATGGGCGTTCCACTGGCACTCTTCGGGTTCGTGGCCGTCGTCATCGGAGGAATGGGAAGCTTGGTTGGAGCGGTTGTCGGTGGTTTCTTGGTCGGCATTCTGCTGGTGATGCTGCAAGCCTACTTACCTGCCGATCTTCGTGGCTTCCGAGATGCTTTTGCCTTCGGCATCCTTGTCCTCGTCCTGCTCGGTCGTCCTTCGGGTCTCTTGCCATCCAGAAACATCATTGAGCGAGTTTGAGCCATGAAGGGACACACAAATCTTTTGCTTTTCGGCCAGCATTCTTCAGCAGTCGTGCTGTCGTTGGCCGTCGCAGCAATCGCACTTGTCACCACGCTCGTTGGCGATGAGGCCATTGCAACCTCCGTCACAGAAATGCTGATCAGAATGACGCTGGTGGTCGGCCTTTACATCTTCATTGGTAACTCAGGGATCACTTCATTCGGTCACGTCGCGTTCTCCTGCTTAGGCGCATACGCGGTCGGCTGGGCGACTGCAGAACCGATGTTCAAGCAAATGATGCTGTCGGGGCTTCCGATGTTCCTGCAGGAAAACCAGTATCCATTCTGGATGGCAATGGTCGGTTCGGCTATACTACCTGCTATCGTTGCGCTCCTGTTCGGCCTGGCCATAATGAGGTTGAACGGGATAGCGGCATCGATTGCGACATTCGCCTTCCTCATCATCGTGAACAGCGTTTTTGCCAATTGGGATAGCGTCACCGCCGGTGTCAGCTCAATCATCGGCATTCCGACGGTCGTGGGTCCTTGGGTAGCAACTGGTGGGGCAATTTTCGCAATTCTGGTCGCCAACCTGTTTCAGACCTCGCGATTTGGCATCATGCTGCGAGCCTGCCGGGACGATGAGGTTGCTGCCAAAGCTTCCGGCGTTCGCGTGGTCCGGGTTCGACTAATTGCTTTCGTACTGAGCGCTGCCGTAGCCGGTGTCTCTGGCGGTCTCTATGCCCAGTTCCTCGGAATTCTGGCTATCGATGCCTTTTACCTCAACCTGACATTTATCGCCTTGGCGATGCTCGTCGTCGGTGGAGTAGGCAGCCTGACCGGGGCGGTATCCGGAGTAGTCGTCGTGACGGTGATCGTCGAGGTTCTCCGGTCTCTGGAAAGGGGTTTTACGCTCGGCAGCACTTCAATTGCTTTGCCGCCCGGCAGCCAGGAGATCGGTCTTGGCATCATCATGGCTTTGATTCTGATCTTCAGACCCGGTGGCATCGCTGGTGGACGCGAACTTTTCGCCCTGACCGGCAGGAAGCGCCACTCGGAAAAATTATTAGCTGATGCCAGTCAAACGGCGACTGCCACACACTGACAGCTTGGATTTATCGCACGCGGCAATCGCTCTAGGGCGATATTTCGTGAAGGCCTTTGTTGGCGGCGCTGCCGCACGTGAATTTGACGGAGAACCCAATGACATATCGTATTTCGGTCGATACCGGCGGCACCTTCACTGACGTGGTGGTATCGGACCCCGAAGGCAATCTGACCATCGGTAAATCGCTGACCACGCCGGATCGAGCGTTCGAAGGCGTCAGCAACTCAATCGCCAACGCAGCGGAGCAGCTCGGCAAGACTCTGATCCAGCTGCTTGCGGAAACTTCGCTGTTCATCTACGGCACCACGCGCGCCACGAACGCGATTGTTACCCGCCAGGGTGCAAAGACCGCGTTCCTGACGACGGATGGTTTCCCGGATGTTTTGGTGTTCAAGGAAGGTGGAAAGCGCAATCCCCACGACTTCAGTGTCGATTTCCCGGAACCGTACATTCCTCGTCGCCGGACCTTTGAAATCGACGAGCGGATGAGTTCGGAAGGTACCGTAAGCCGTCCCCTCAACGAAGCTCACGCCGTCAAGGTGTTGCTGCAGTTGAAGGAGGAGGGCTACGAGGCCATTGCTGTGAGCCTGATCTGGTCCGTGGCGAACCCTGCGCACGAACGGCGCATTGGCGAATTGATTGAGCAACACCTTCCGGGTTTGCCATATACATTGTCGCACCAGTTGATCCCTATTGTTCGTGAGTATCGTCGCGCTTCCGCCACTTCAATCGACGCGTCGCTGAAGCCCCTGATGCAACAGCATCTCCGTCGCCTGAACAGCGATTTGCGCGAAGCGGGTTACGAAGGAGACGTCCTAGTCTCGACCTCAATTGGCGGCTGCAACCAGATTTCCGACGTCATCAGCAAGCCAATCCAGCTCGCGAAGTCCGGTCCCTCGATGGCACCGGTAGCCTCCCGTGCGTTCAGCACCATCGAGAACTGCGGCGGCGACATCATCGTCTGCGATACCGGCGGAACGACGTTCGACGTCGGTCTCGTCCGAGAGAATCAGCTCGTCTACTCGCGTGACACCTGGCTGGGTGGAGAATGGACCGGTCATCTCCTCGGAATCTCCTCCGTCGATATCCGCTCCGTAGGCGCTGGCGGTGGTTCCATTGCCTGGATCGATGACGGTGGCCTTCTGCGCGTCGGTCCTCACTCGGCTGGCTCGGTTCCCGGGCCGGCTTGCTACGGACGCGGGGGTCAGAAGCCTACGGTATCGGACGCCGCCTGTGTGCTGGGATATTTCAACCCTGATTACTTTCTGGGTGGTCGGATGACGCTCGACAACGAAGCCGCCCGCAAAGCTGTGGAAACGGTTGCGACAAGCATTGGTCGGTCCATTGAAGAAGCCGCATACGGCATCCTGAGCCTGGCTTCGGAAGTAATGATCAAGGCGATCCACGACATCACCATCGGGCAGGGTATCAATCCGCGCGAAAGTGTCATTCTTGCCGGGGGCGGGGCCGCTGGCGTCAACATCATGCTGATTGCAAAGGAGTTGGGCTGCAACAACGTGCTGCTCCCGAAGCAGGCATCTGCCTTGTCAGCGTCCGGTATGCACTTCGCGAACATTCTGACGGAGGAGTCTGTTACCCACTTCACGACAAGCGCCAACTTCGACAGCGCCGGTCTGGCTAACACATTGCAGGGTCTGACCGAGAAGCTTGACGCCTTCTACGCCGGTCTAACGAACCTACCGCCAGGCACCAAGCACCGCATTGAGTATTTCGTCGAAGCTCGTTACGCGAGCCAGGTTTGGGAAATCTCGACACCGGTGGTCGATCCCGACTTGTCGTCTGACGAGGCGAGGAACGCACTCATCGAGAGCTTCCACCGCACACACGAGCGTCTCTTTGAAATGCGCGACGAAGGGAGCTCCATCGAATTCATCAGCTGGAAGGCCCGCTTGAGCGTCGAAACGGGCATCTCGCAGACAGCCAAAGAGCCGGTCGGATACTCGGAGAGTTTCTCCGGTCCGGAAATGTACCGCAACTGCTTCTTCGGTTCCGGTAATCCAGCCAGGACCAGGATTCATCAGGGCGACAACATTAAGCCCGGCATGATCTTCCATGGACCATGCATTATCGAAGAGCCCACGACAACCGTCGTTGTGTTCCCTGACATGACCGCCCGCGTAACGGCCAATGGCCATTATCTTCTCACGTTCTGACCGAGGCCTGATATGACCGACACTAATAACTCTAAGCTCGATACCGTCCTAACGGCAGTTCTAGCCAACCGGGTCGATGGCATCGTCCGAGAAATGACCAATACGATGCTGAAGACGGCACGGTCCGCCGTCATCAACTCCGCCCGTGACTTCTCGTGCGCTATCGTGACCGCCACGAACGAGTTATTCGCCAGCGCTGAGGGCCTCCCGATCCACATTTTCGGAACAGACTTGCAGACCAAAGTAATGTGCGACAATCACCCGGACATCGCCGAGGGCGACTGCTATCTGCATAACGACCCATATTCCGGCAATACTCACGCCGCCGACCACGCTTTCATGGTGCCTGTGTTCTTCGAGGGCGAGCACCATTTTACAGCAGTCGCAAAGGCTCACCAGGCCGATTGCGGCAACAGCCTACCGACGACCTACATGTCGATGGCTAAGGACGTTTACGAAGAAGGGGCGTTGATTTTCCCGGCCGTACGCATCCAGCGCGATTACAAGATGGTGGGCGACGTCGTGAATATGATGCAGAAGCGCATCCGGGTTCCATCGCAGTGGTACGGTGACTTCATGGCCGGGATTAGTTCTGCTCGCATCGCTGAGCGTCGTCTGAAAGAGATGTGCGCAAAGTACGGCAAGGAAACGATCAAGACTTTTATCACATCCTGGCTTAATTATTCGGAGCAGCGCATGGTCAACGCCGTCCGTTCTCTTCCAGCGGCTAAACTTGAAAATCATGGGCGACATGACAGCATGCCATTCCTTCCTGAAGGTATCCCGCTCCAGGTGAAGGTCACGGTCGATCCGGACTCGGCCTACATCGACATTGACCTTCGCGACAATATAGACAACGTCGATTGCGGTCTCAACCAGAGCGAAGCCACAGCGACCTCCGCCGTCTTGGCCGGTCTGTTCAACAGCTTGAACAGCGACGTTCCGCAAAATGCGGGTTCATTCCGTCGCGTTCGCGTCCATCTCCGCGAAGGTGCGGTGGCTGGCATCCCGAAGTTCCCGCATTCCTGCTCGGTCGCGACAACCAACGTGTCGGACCGTATGATCAATCTCACGGGGGCGGCATTCGCTCAGCTTGGGGATGGGCAGGGGTTGGCCGAAGGGGCGGTTGGCCCAGGCATCGGTATGGCGGTCGTATCCGGTCGAGACCCGCGCTTTAATGGTGCTCCGTTCATCAACCAAATCCATCTCAACATTAACGGAGGTCCGGCGTCTCCAAAGGCCGATGGTTGGATAACCTACGGCATCCCGGTCGTTGCAGGTCTAATGTATCGAGATTCTATCGAGATCGACGAACTGAAGCATCCGCTGGAAGTTCGGCGTCTGGCTCTTCTCCCTGGCACGGGCGGGGCAGGGCGCTTCCGTGGAGCGCCGAGCGCTGAAATCGAATTCGGGATTAAATCAGACGCGATGACAGTGATGTACCCTGGCGATGGTCAGGAAGAACCACCAAAGGGCGTGCGGGGTGGTCTCGATGGTGCCCGTGCAGAACGCTTCGTCATCCGTAAGAACGGTGAGAGCACCAAGCTGCCTAACGCAGCTCGCATCGAGCTGGCTCCAGGTGATGCCGTTCGCGGAATCGATTGCTCCGGCGGCGGGTACGGTTCGCCGTTGGAACGTGATCCCGAGCGCGTGCTGAACGATGTCCTCGAACGGTACGAGACCGAGGAGAGGGCTGCCGACGTCTATGGGGTCATCTTCGACAGCTATCCCGTCCGCGATGGTTCCAAAGTTGATGTGAAGGCCACCGGCGAGAAACGACGTGCTCTGGCGACCATCTGAGAACAACCTTCATCACTTCCCTGGCCCGCACACTAAGCGGCGGGCCTTCTTCGCCGCGCCTTCGGGCGCGGCTTTTTCAATGGCCGAGAGGTAACGATGCATTCTTCAAGCAAAAATACTCAGGTCGGAAAAGACGCCGCACTCAATGAAGACAGAGCGCCTGATGGACTGAGGGCTGATTATGGTCCAATTGGAATTAAGGCTGTAGCGGCCGCCTGTGTGGGTAGAAAAGCCACCAAGCCGGGCGGGGAGATCAAAAAGCTTACTGTGCAGCACCTGAGGTCGCTTGATGATCGCGCAGATCATCAGGAGTGACGCTTAAGAGCCGGTGGTTATAGGTAGGCGCTGGAACTCAACCAGGAGGGTGGCTAAGAGTGATGCTCTCGAACGGCATGAAAATCGAGCAGCGGATAAGCTATCCCGGAATAAAACTGTGGTGTCACTATCCATTCCGCCCATGTCAACATGCGGTTCAGCGTGACGAAGAAGTCCTTCCAAATCTCACGTCGAAGATGTTTAGGCTGAACCGCCAGCATAGGCGATCGAGGACATCGGGCCCACCTTCCTTTGGCGGGCCATCTACGAAGTCAATACCGTGCTCCACGGGACAAATGACGACAGGTTTTATTGGGAGGATTGTGAATGGGCGAAGGTTGCCCATGCGTTCCCGCGGCTGTTCAACGGCTATGAGCGGCGGGTGGCCGATCGCAGACTCGCGACAATTCCCCTACTGCCTAAGAGCGCGTCACGGGCATCACACTGAACGGCCGTCAGTCTCATGTGCGCGACAGGCAGGAATTCGAATGTCGCCATCTCAATGACTGGGTCCGTCATCGCGGTTCTCAAGCACGATCTCGGGCAGCCCTCCAACTCGACAGACAAGCCGCGACTGCCCAGATGTCAGCGTTTGAGTAGCCGAGCCGCGGGGCTTCGACCCCGCTTTTCTCTAAACACCATGCGACGTGTTTTGGCAAAGAAAAAAGGGCCGACGGAAAACCGCGGCCCATGAGTGTGAAGGTCATGCACCTCCCCGACCGAGAGATATGACAATGTCTAGCTTTTTTCGTCATCCCAAAGACGCGGTCGTTCCCGACTCTGTATTGCCTGCCAATTGCAACGCTTTCGCTCGCCGCATGATTTAGGCGGTTGCCGTTACGCCGAGCGCCGCGCCAGCCATGAACCGGGAGCCAAAATCACCAGGCAAAGCTGGCGCGTGGCTCATTGGTGCTATCGGTGCCTAAAAGAGCAACCACGGTCTATTGCATATCAGACATCACAGAAGGGGCTGTGTATGCAGGTCAAGTCCCAAGCTGTTTCCCCTTATCCACCGGTGTGACCTCCCAATCTATTAAGTCGATAGATCGCCGAAGGATCGCTTCAGCCCCAGTGAGATCGGCCGAGCTGGCGATAATATGTCCAATTATATCCGAGCAATCGCCTCTCCGGACAAGGGAAACACCGGGCTCAACATAGAAGGCGACCTCAGCGATTCCTGGTACAGCGGCGGCAAGGTCGATACCGCGGATGTGGGCTAGCGTGCCGTCGCAATCGGGCGCTAAAAATTGGGCTACCGAAGCGCGGGATTGTCTTATGGGGTGATCAGACTCTTCTCCAATCACGCACTTGATATGCTGCTCAATGATGTCCACACCGTGGGCAAGCTGAATCAGCCGTGGAGTGGTCCACCCTGGAAGACGTGGATTGACTTCCATTATGACGGGGCCGCTTTCGGTCCAAAGCAATTCGATGTTGGCTGGGCCCCAGCCAAGACCTAGTGCTTGCAGGCATCGTAACGAGATATCCGAAATTTGATCATACTGTTCCTCGGTCAGCTGGGCCGGGAAAATACTCTGGTAGGGGACAAAATGCGGCGGGGGACCGAAGTAGCCGGAACCGACGGCAACAACCTCATTCCCCATTGTTACGACGTCGTAGAAAGGGCCTTGTGCGAATTCCTCGACAAGAATCGTTTGCGAAGAACGCCGTGGGATCGTCTCTCCTAGCAGGTAGGCCGTATGTTCGGCGAGCTCGCCCGCATCGCGGCATAACCGTACGCCGCTGCTGCCGTTGCCCATTGCTGGCTTAACAATAACCGGCAGCCCTATGTCGGTCGCTGCCATATTCACGCTTTTTGCACTAGTTGCCCGCCGGAAACCTGGAACCGGTAAACCGGATTGCATGAGGAGTTGACGTTGAGCGAGTTTGTCAGAGCACCGTTCGACACATTCAGGATCAGGGCCCGGCAGATTGAAGTGTCGGCATAGTTTTCCGACGGTCACATAGATTGATTCGCCGCGAGTGGTAAAACCCGTAATTCCGGCGATATCATAAGTTGCAGCTAGCTTGAGGCATTCATGCAACATCGCATGGAAATCCTCGGTATCAACCGCTATCGCCTCACTGCCTTCCGCAATAATGTAGTGATAGTCGGTTGGATCAGTGGCCAGCGTAATTGGATGAAGTCCCTGGCGTTGTGCCGCGTGAACATACATTTGACCATTATTCCTCGAACCTTCAACGAGGATGAGTGCTTTTCTTTTCATCGTGGTGACCTTTGATGTGCGAGCTTTATCTGGGCGTCCGCGACGGGTTTCCAAAAAAACCGGTTTCTGCAGCCATTTCTCCGGATGCAGAGGTTCACGTGTACCGATCGAGTCCCTCCGATCATTGAGTGGAATGATTTGCAAGTCTCAGTCATGGTATGCCCCCCGCCAGAAGTCTGGTCTGGATATCGGATTGAAGCTGCGGCAGCTTGGACATAAGATACTTGTTGTTCTCCGCTATACGCTGGAGAAACTGTTGATCGTACATGGTCACATAGTTGAGCCTCGCAACTGCGGCTGCCTGCAACACCGGGATTGACGAGAGATCTATTACAATTAGCGGTGCCAGCCGTAGAAGAGCGTCTTGAAGAACAGCTTGGTATTCTGGGTTTACGTCAGCGGTTGCGATGACAACGGCGGAATGCGGTTCCGGTATGCACCCGATCTCTCCTGGACGCATCATGTCGACTCCTATTTTTAACCTGGAACCGAGACGTTTGCGAAGATTTTTGGGATTCCGCGTAACGACGACAGTTGAGCGAAACATTTTTCCCGGGCCAGTACTGACAAGCTCGAGGCCGAGCATACCGGCGCCGATCACGTAAAGGCGATCAGGTACAACTGAACCCCCAAGCTGCTCCGCGATCATGTCGCAGACAATTCGATCGTAGTTGAATGGTGCCGTGAAGCGCTGCCGCTCGCGTGACCCGCAACTCACGTCAATTGCCAATCGCGAGATGCGGCAAATCCGAAGGTCCGGATCAAGCAGTCCCACAGCTTTCGAAAGTTGCTCTTGAATGTAGGGCTCCCCAAGGATCTGGGATTTGGCACCTGAGGAGATCTCTGCTAATCGCTGGGCGACAGCGTTTGATCCTTCAACAACCTTGTGTGGAAAACCACGGAATACTTCGATATCCGTGCTTTCGACGTCGAACTTTTCGCCATAAACTTCAACTCGCAAACAAGTCGTCAGCAAAAGAAGTCCACGTCTTGCGAGATCGACACCCATTGGCTTTATTTGCGCAGAGTGCCGCGCCATTTGAAGGGGTGAAGTCATTTCGTAATCTACGTAATGGCCAACAACTTCGTTCATAGCCCTACTCCTGACGTTTGTATGCGGCTTTCGGGTTGTCCGGAATTTCGCGGAAGCCTCCTGTGCACCTCTCCGAGCGGCGACTTGCGGAGCCACCGTGCCGGAATCTTAGGTACCGGATCGCCATTGCGATTGACGGCGAAGCTTTGGCTGGGATCAGCGCGGCGCTGAGGTATTGCGTTATAATCACCCCTCATTTTCGATTGCTGGTCACAACGGTCCTTGTGATCGTCGTGCCAATTGATTGATTCCGAAGAGAGAGGGACCTTAAACTCCGCAACGAGTCGGGGCGAAGTTGCAAGGCCGATGCATAGAAGAAGCGTCGGCCGAGCATACCCTCGACGGCAGTGGCTTATGATCGTATTTGTCACCGGGTGGACGCGTCTCTGCGCAGTGTCCGGCACTTGTTTGATACAGACCACGATGTGCATAGTTAAGCTCCCAATCAGATTCGGGCTTCAGGGACCCGGCTTACTCTGAGCACTACTCGTGCCAATCAGGTTGCGCCGGTAACCTCTAGAGATTGAACGTGTTTCGTTGTCGCTGTAGGGAGGGGTTTTGTAGGGTCGCCGACATGTTCTGTCGTAATTGGCCCCGGCTTTCGCCCGGAGAGTAGCGACGGAGCGTTCGTCATGTCCTGGAGATCAAACCTAGCAGCAGGTATTTTTCCATGCACTTGCGGGAACTGGGAATCATTGCACGTTCAGATATCTGGTCAGCCAGGGCGACGCTGCATATTGAGTTGAATGGTCCTGCGCGACATAACGCACCAAACATCGTCGCAGCCGAAACCCTTCCGCCCGTCGACTGCAGGTACGGCGCTTCGCAAATCAATCATGAGCCCGGCATAGACCGACGGATTGAGACGAACCCGGCGGCGATTCTCGACAAGAGGATCTGCGACCTTCCAGCGACGATGGCGCACTGCAGGCGAAGCCTTCCAACGATCGAGCGCGTTGGCGAACCGTCACGGCTGCACCAGATGGCTGTTGCCCGCCTCCCCTGTGAGAGATCCAGGCGAACCGGCCGTTCATTTATCGATACCGGCGCTGGAGCGTGTAATGATCGTAATGGTTTCGATCATTAATGCGCCCGCGCAAGGTGCTCGGGGACGAGTATGTTAATCGGGCTCTCGGCAATGCCGACGATTTCTCCCGCCCTTCCAGTTCTCAGTGAATATTGCTGGGGTGCCGCCTGCTGCGACAATGGCCTCGACCTCAAGCAGCGCAGCCTTGTCAACCTTGGAATGCTCGCGGCCCGCCGACCAGGCAGCGACGCGACGTAGATGGCGGCCGACCGGAGTAGGCCTCGATTGCATGCACCATATATGCCGTGGGCGGTGAGGTACGGCGGCATGCTGAGCGTCAGTTCGGAATCGAGGATCGCCTACTCCTGATGAGGCGCGACGAGATCACGACTTTCCGTTCGGCGGTGTCGCTACGATGGCGATCGGCCCGCCGTGGTCGCCGCCCGCAAAAGCGGCAGCCGCTCGCCGGTGGCAAGGTAGATACCATAGATATCATCAAGCCAACCCGGGGATTTCGAGAGATAGACGACGCGCTTTGCCGTATGCGGCGCGCTGCCGCCGCCGATCGATAGGACAGCTTCGATGCCGCGCTGGCGGCAAAGTTCAGCCGCCGCTCCGATGACATGCGATGGCGGGTAGGTGACCAGGCCGTCGAACACGGTAAGCGCGATATCCCGCTGGAATATACCATCAACCAATGCTGAAGAGCGGTATTAAGCGGAAGCAGCCATGGCCGCATAACTTGAACGAAATGGTCCCGAGTAAATCCGGCGCGGTTCAACCTCACGCAAATGCGGGATGTTCTTGCAACACCTCATTTGCTAGTTTTCCTCTGCCGATGTGATCTTCTTGCTGAGGTCCTTATCCGTCGAGCGCACGTGGATGCGCAAAATACGTGAGTTCACTTGCTTAGCCTCTGGATTCGGAACTCGCCTTTCCTGCAGTCGTCGAGCGCGAAGCCAGCGAGACATAGAACGGGACGCGGCCCCAAACCTCGAACATGATGTCCATTATCTCTGCATTGGCGCAATTCAGCGATTTCATCGCTTGCTCGTACGACGATCGGCCTACCGCTCCGCTTGAGAGCTCATACAATGATCGGCCTTTGTCCCGCGCTTGCCGGATCGCGTCCGACTCCCAGACGGTTGCTGTCAACAGATCATCCCCCAGGGATTCCCGCAACATTGCGATTGACTTCTGCTGTGAGACGTCACGCGGATCGTGCCTTGTCACCAGATATTTGAAGAAATCATGATTTACGGTCCTCCCAGCCCTTTCGATCAGTGCGACGAAATGCGTGAAAGAGTAGAGGGACGAGGTCATTGACACGATCTCAGGCATCTCAGGGCGGACCGTCACAAGAACGCTGGTTGCTGCTTCATATGCACCCGCGGTCAGAAAGTCTCCATCTCCGCAGGCGAGAACGATCACATCATAATCCGCCTCAACTTCCTTAAGCGCAGACACCATCCTGGCGCTAGCGTCCGGGTACCTCAATTTCTCGCTACGGAAGCGCCGGCCACACTCCTCTTCAAAAAAAGAGAGTTCGGCAGAGCCCGGAACGAGATCAAGACCATCAAAAAGGGTGGGTTGGATTGCTGACCGCATACTTTCCTGATGCTCGTCAAAGCGTATCGCCGCATAGATGCTCGCATTGTGGACTGGATAACCAAAGTAGTAAAAACCGAACATCTTAGATAACGAGCCGTGCGAATCGAGATCTATAGCGAGGACGCGGAAACCTTGAAGTGCAAGGCCTTGAGCCAGATAAAACGATGTGGTGGTGCTTGCGGGACCGGCGACTACCGAGATGATCTGCAGCTTATCACCCTCGCGTCGCCGCGGGCGAAACTTCAAAGCCTCTTTTGGACGGGCTGAAGCGAGATGATTACGGAGTTCGTTGATCTGTTCAAGTGTATAGGAGCGTCGTCCTGCGGTCCCAAGCTCGGGTGTCGGGCCTTGCCCATCAATTGACAACTGGCGCAGATAGCTACCCGACACACCGAGAATCTCAGCGACCTCGCCCAACGAGAACGAGCGCAAGGTCCTGAGGTCTGGAAGTGGTGCTCTGGCAGCCACGCCCTGCGCCTTTATGGAAGCCCAAATACTATCGCTATGGCGCCGAACGCGCTCCACTATACGCTCTTCATCGTCTGGTTTCTCGGATTGTGGCATAAATAACCTCGTGACGGGTTTTGTAATGAATGACGGTTCTATTACGACATTACGTAGGCAGCAGTCAATATGCTTCGCCTCATCGCTCTATCGAGACGGCCTTTCGTCAGCCTCATCTGATGTAGTTGTATTGCTCCTCTTCGTGAGAGCGCAGCGAAGCATTTCCTCGGCGGCCCGCTTCGGGCTCGGGCGTGGGTCAGTCTTCGAGCGGAAGTATGTTCCTCCATCGCGGGGGCCTTTGCAGGTGAAGCAATCGATCCGGCCGTGCTGACGGTTCTGCGCAACGGCATGACCTATTATGCAAAGACACTGAGCGGCGTGACGCTGCAGGTCGAAGACGCGCAGAACGACGTTTCCAAGCAGCAGAGCCAGATCCAGAATTTCATCGCCTCCAAGGTCGATGCAATCATCGTCAACCCTGTCGATACCGATGCGACCACGGCAATGTCGAAGCTCGCAGCCGATGCCGGCATTCCGCTGGTTTACGTCAACCGTCAGCCGGTCAACGTCGACACGCTGCCGGACAAGCAGGCCTTCGTCGCTTCCGACGAGCTGGAATCCGGCACGCTGGAAACCAAGGAAATCTGCCGTATTCTCGGCGGCAAGGGCAAGGCCGTCGTCATCATGGGCGAGCTCTCCAACCAGGCTGCGCGCATGCGGACCCAGGACGTCCATGACGTCATCAAGACCGATGAGTGCAAAGGCATCGAGATCGTCGAAGAGCAGACGGCCAACTGGGATCGTACCCAGGGAGCCGACCTGATGACCAACTGGCTCTCCAGCGGCATCGAGTTCGACGCCGTCATCTCCAACAATGACGAAATGGCGATCGGCGCCATCCAGGCGCTGAAGGCGGCCGGCAAGGATATGAGCAAGGTTGTCGTCGGCGGTGTCGACGCCACGCAGGACGCGCTTGCCGCCATGCAGGCCGGTGATCTCGACGTCACGGTGTTCCAGGATGCCGCCGGCCAGGGCAAGGGCTCGCTCGATGCGGCGCTCAAGCTCGCCAAGGGCGAAAAGATCGAAAAGAAGGTCTACATTCCCTTCCAGCTCGTGACGCCTGCCAACGTCAAGGACTTCGTCGCCAAGAACTGAGACGAGTGCCAAGCAGGATGCGGGCTTTGCCCGCATCATCTTTTCGGGCGATCGAAGTTCCTCAAATCCTTAAAGATGAAAGGCCCTTGAGCTCAGGCTGCTGCGCTTGATCCCTATGCGCCTTTCTCAGGCGATCTCTTCAAGACGACGGCCGATCAACAGCGCCCGGCAGGTTTCTCACAGGCTCTGGCCGAATCTGTGGGCCACGAGCGTATCGCGCCGAGGCAACTCTCGAGTTGTTTGTCCATCGTTCTCCGGTTGGAAATGATCAGTGCATCACTCTCTACGAGCTTCCCTACCGGGGCGAACGCTCCTGCCAGATCAGAAGCTACTTGTCGGCCGTCGTGAGTGTGCGCCGCAGTTGGGAGCTTGGGTTACCTCTCGTCGGCTGCTACGCAAGGGTGTCCGCCCTTCATGGCGTCAGACCTGTACTCTGCTGCACAAACTGGTAGAAAGTGCGCCTGCGGAATTCGAAGAAACTGTCCGTTGCCGGACGCGGTCGGCAGCGGTGGAGCTAGAAAACGGATGCACGTTTTCCGGCTGCCAAAAGGAGCCTTAATCGACATGAACATGGTCTCGAAGATTGCGAAACCCCCAGTTGCCCCGTCCGTTGGCGCTCTGCTTGCAGAAACTCGCCTGGCTCGTGGCTATTCGCTGAACGACGTCGCAGAAACCACTGGTCTGACTGTGGCAGAGGTGACAGCTCTGGAGAATGACGCGGATTTCGACGCGTCCAGGATTCGAAGGACTGCATCCGCTCTAGGGATTCTAGAAAAGATATGCGATGCGCCGCGCTGACATCGTTGAACAACTTCTTCCACGGCTGCACCTTTTTCAAGGAAGGTGGGTGCAGCAACTCACGGGGCGCTTCAATGGGATGCTGTTCAACTCGGGCACGGTTTTCAAGGGTAGGGCAGGGAACCTCGGCTGTGATGTTCGGCAACCAGCTGACTCTTCAAGGGGAATGGCGCGGCTGGCGCAGTTCTTTCGCTCGTAAATTCGGCGTGATCGCCTGCAGATCGGCTCCTGACAACGGTCGAGCGACGGCCGGGACGACGCTGGATATTGGGTTGAATGGTCCTGCGCCGAGCGATGGCCTCGGTCGTGGGCCAGCTCGCGCTTGGTGTAGGGGCGCATAATCGTGCGTACGAGCAGATTTCTCCGCCCAGACTCTGTCACGACGATCGCCAATTGTGAACGGGATCGAAGCCCAAGCCTGGCTTGCCCACATTCTCGCCTGCATTGCCTATATGTCCGTCAGAACGCTGATCGGTTGCTTCGGTCGATTGGTAGTCAACTGCATTGAACTGTCGGGCGGCACAGCTTCGGCCCGATTTATCGGCTGCAAAGACCCAAATGGGCGTAGATGGGTGCCAGTCGATACATAGCGAGTGGCAAACCGGTCTCCTGACCGAAACCCGTCCACGATAGATTAGTGCCAATTCGGAAATGCAGTCCTTGCCGCCGGGCGACGAGCGTGCCACGTCGATGCCCGCCTTTTAGGTTCATACGCGCTCGCCCCAGTGTGTGACAAAATCCGCCGCAGATTTGACGGCTCTATATTACCCTGTGCTGCTGCTTGCTCGCAAAGTTAGTGAAGCTTCGTGGGCCTTCTGCGACTTATTGTCCGTCAACATTGCGCATCGCCCGCGCGGAGTCGCCCTGCAGCGATATCAGGAGCTGCAATGCTCGATCAGCTAGGCCCGCCGGCACAAAAATATGGTCGTGGTGATATGCAGCCACCATGTTGCACGGTATGCCAGCTTCTGCGAGACAGGCAGCGACGCCCGCCGTGAGGCCGACGCCATCGAGCGCAGAATTCACATTGAGAGTGATCTGGCGCATCGCAAGTGAAGTTTCGAACCCCGCTCCGTGCGCCTCTCCTTTCTCGAGGACGACTGCCAAGCCTTCTCTTTCATGAAATGTCGCGATCGGGTTTAGATTGTGAACTTTGCTCCCTTCATTGGGTAACGAGCAGAACACATACTCGCCGTCTTCGAGCGAGGGCTTCATATTCGACAGCATCTCGAACTTGTCTCGCAACACAGTAGTCATTTTAGCGGTCCCGCTGTCGATAATCATCGTGTCTTAAGGTGGTCAGTCATTGTGTAGGACGGGAACCGGGAGCGAACAAATGAGATTTCCTTAACTGACATAAGGCAGATTGTCGATGTTGGATCGATTCCGTCGCTCAAAGCTTGCGTTGCGAAGGACTTCGACAAGTGCCTGAAGCTGTGATTACAGGTTTTGACCTTGCCCTCAAGTTTTATCCAGTTTTGAGTTCGCTCCAGCGGTTTTTGGTTGCTGTTGTTGGTTCGGTAGCGGCGGGTTGCGGTGCGGAGCCATTTCGGCTGCGCAGCACCGGATAGAATTCCCGGCATTGCAAGTGGCAAACGTTACGCGGCGAAAAACAATCCACGGCGAGGCGCCGAGGCTTTGCGATGCAAGCTCCGTTCGCCGTCGATTCCGGAAAGTGCTCCGCCAATACTGATGACAACGAATGGAACGGCAACAACTGTATGAGTGATGATGACCCTAAGTAGGTATTCGTCAGGCCGAGTCGAGCGAGAAGCACCTGCATCCGAACACCAAGCACCACCGCAGGCACCACCATTGGCAGACGGAAAAGTGTGCGGAATGTCCGCGCAACAAAAGGGTTTGAGCTCGAAGGCCCAAAGAAGCCGCCATTTCAAGTAAGGTGGCTAACAACGTAGTCCCGCCACCAATTATCAGGCTGTTGACGATCGATCGCCGCCACGTGTCCGCCGGAAGCAGTTCCTCAAACCAACGAAGGGAATAGGACGGAACAGGGTAGGTCAGAATTACGCAAGACCAAGGCGGCCGAACGCCTGCTGGAAGCAAGGATACCTGCCGAAGCGCATCGTCACCGACAAGCTCCGCTCCTATGGAGCGGCACGGCGGCAGGTCATGCCTACTCGACCATCGATCGCACAAGGGGCCCGAACAATCGTGCCGAGAATTCGCATTTGCCGCTGCGAAAACGTCAGCGGATGATGCAACGATTTCGCTCATCGGGTGCGTTGCAACGCTTCACCAACATCTTCTCGGCCGTGCGAAATCTCGTCGTCCCTTCACACCCAAACGCGTTCCGCCATCGCGGTTCACCTGCATCGTCTCGATGCGTTCGCCCAACGGAAAATGGCTACTGCAGTGACGGCCTGAGCCCGCATCATACCGCAAACGCACCTAGAGAAGTTAATTTGACATCGCCCTTTTCGCCGATCGCACCTTGGTCGTTGGCACTCTTAGCACGACCCCCGTCAAGGTCCACTCCCTGCCCGCCTCTCACGGCATAGCCGCTGGGACGGGTTAATTGGTTTCTCTGCGTTCCGCGTCCAGCCAGTTTTCGAGCTTCAGTCCGGGATACGCCAGGAAGTCCCGCGTGTTGTTGGTCACCAATACCGTGTCCAGAGCGATCGCATGCGATGCGATCAGTTTGTCGAGATGATCTTTCTTCCGGTCTCTCGTCGCCATTCGGACCGGACCGTAGGCACGCGCTGCTGCGATCCCAAACGGCTCTACCGTGATCAGCTCGGCCAGGGCGGTGAGATTATCAAGTTCTCGTGCCGGATCATCGGATGCGGAAACACCGTACTCGAGTTCCGCGAAGGTGATGGCGGACATCACCACGTCCCCCACATAGCAACTGGCAAAGCGGCGAGCGACCTGCTCCGGCTGGTTTTTCATCAGGTAGATACACATGTTCGTATCGAGCATGTAACGCGCCATCAGATCTTATCCCGCTCCTCTTGCTCATGGGACTCTCTTCCGTCGCGCATGAAATCCGGAGAGAAGCGGGCGAATACATCCAGAACGCCGGCCAAGGAGCGATGCACAGGACGGATGCGAAGCTCGTCGCCGATACGCTCGATTTCCAACTCAACATCGGTTCGCTCAAACGCCAGTTCCGCCGGTATGCGAACCGCCTGGGAATTTCCATTCTTGAAAGCTTTAGTGGTGTGCATGTCATCAACCTTGTGTGTACGTGGATGTACTATATCTTAGGCTTTCCAACTTGTACATCCTTAGTGTGTACGTTTAGCGCTTGGACGGGAGCATCTCGCAACAGGTTGAGGTCGCTCGTGCCGAATCGTGTGCTGGTCCACCCGCCAGCGGGTATTGGCCCATTCGGGTAACAGTTCGTTCCTGCCCCGTCCAAATCTAGACAGACGATTGCGATGCCGCGCTCACATTTGCAAGGAGCATCCGTAGAAGGCGTATGCGCGTCTCACCCGTGACATGCCGCTCTTACGATAGGCCGGTGCTTGCGCCAATGTCGCCGGCAGCCGCGACTTCGACGGCGTAGTGCGAAAGGCGGTGAAATGTTCGCCGCCGATCTGTGTTGTATCGAGATTGCGATTGGCATGACGGGCACCTATGTCGTCGACCGTGACAAAGGGCGGTGTGTTGCAGATGTATGGCTGATCTCCGCTTTGCGGCGGATCTCCGCAACCGACATCCTGGCGATCGTTCCTCCTGGCCGAAGGCGAGCCGACGCCGGACCGCGGAGCTCGCTGCGGAAATTGTCTCGCTATGCCCTCACTAAAAGAAAATTCAATTAGGCACGAAAGGCCTTTCGATGGAGCCGGAAGTTTGTTGGCGCGGCAGCTTTTTGGCTGTTGACGGGCATATAGCTGTTCTATATCGTTCCGACGGATTAAAAGCAAAATGCATATAGAAATCCGTCAGGAGGTAAATTTGCTCATTTTGAGAATCCGCGCATGGTCAAGGGGTCCAACTTCCTTGTCTCGGCGATTGAATGAGGGGGTCGATTACATCTTTGGCGTCCCCGGCGAGGAAGCCCTCGACGTCGTCGCTCCTGCTCCATCTGCATCAAGTCGGCGCTTCCTGTCACGATGAGGACACCGGCACTCTCTCAAAAGAAGGATACTGTCACGATGGTCCGTACCCGCAGAAGCCATTTCAGGAGACGAGATCACCGGCGTATATTGTCCCACAGATGGAACGCGCGCCACGTTTTGAACTCGAAGCAACTCGAGCTGATCCTCAACACACTCATTCCTGAACACACCCATTCCTGAACCTTGGAGAATAAAACATGACCTCTAATATAAGTATTGGCTCGCCAGCCCCGTCGATCAACGTGCAGCACTGGCTCCGCGGCGATCCGCTTTCCAACTTCCAGCTCGGCAAGATCTACATCCTCGATTTCTTTTCGACTACCTGCGGATATTGCGGGCCGGTGCTGTCCCACTTGGCGCAGGTGCAGGAGGAATTCAGCGACATGGGAGTTGAACTCATCGGGGTCGCAGCAAATGAGGAAGCTGAAACGGCTAACGAGGCCCTAGCTCAGGTGGACAAATGGGTAACCAAATGGCTCCCGAATACGAAAATTCGGATCGGGTTCGACCACTCAGGCGAAATGGCTAAGCATTGGCTGTTAGCCAGCCTGTCTTTCCATCTTCCACAGGCGTTCATTGTCGGCCGAGACGGCAGCATCGCCTTCATAGGTGATCCGGACATGCCCGTGGACAACCATGTCAGCCTGGCATCCACATGAACGCGGTGGTGGGGATGCCTGGCGAGACGGAACTTAGCAAGGATATCCTCCTGCGCTCGGACATCTTTTTGGAGTATCCGCCCCAGAGCCGCATCGAAGGCCAGATCCAGCAGTTGCCGGTCCAGCATCCTCTATCGAACTTTGATGACTGGTAGAGTGGACGGCCGTGGAAGCGCCGACCAGATCACGGTGTTCGACAGCGTCGGCTTCGCCATCGGCGCAGAGATGCAAGGCGGGATGGTGGTTCGAGCGTATGAGGATTTTTGGCCACATAGTGCGGTCGGCAACAAGATACCGACCCCACTGGTGAATTCGGAAAGCCGCGAGCCCGCTTCACGAAATATGCGGGAAAGTCCGAAGAGCCGAGTCGATGTAACGATGCGGGTGCCGCCCGTATCTGTGAGGTGCGTGCGCGATCTACGGCCACGAACCAGCGCCAGACGGACCTCATCGGTCACGCCGCAAGCCAGCATCCGACCGGAGGCACTCTCCACGAACAACTGTCCCGAATTACCGCACTATTTGGCATTCGCTTGCATGCGCAGACTGCGATGATACCGTTCGCCGACAACCTGGGGGGATCGCGTATGACAATTGAAGAGCTGATCGATATACAGGAAGCAGGTTCAAGAGCGCGGGTGCTCGGCCTGAAGGCTCACGAGAACCCATACCTCGCCGCCCACAGGACGCCTACTGGTGATGGCAGCGCTCTCGGAGATCGGCTTGCGCGACACGACGCGTGGAAGTTCGGTTGGGAAGCGGAGGACGCTAGCCGCGAAGGAAGGGTTGTTTCGCACTTCCAGGAATTGGCCTCTGCCAAACGGCGTTCGCATGATGCGTAACGTTATTGTGGTGGTTCGCTAGCGACGAGAAGTTTTCAGACCCGTCGCGGCAAAGGATCGGCATTTTTTCACCATCGGGTCGCCGCCGGCTGCCCAACTGCGGTGCAAACTCGCGACGGCCCACAATCAGCTTCCGAATCTGGCAGGAGCGTTCAGCCGGTCGGGAAGCTCCTAGCGAGTGATGCACTGATCATTCCCAAGCGGAGAGCGACGGACAAACATTCGAGAATTGCCTCGGCGCGATACGCTCATGGCCCGCAGGTTGGGCCAGGGCGTTCGAGAAACCTGCGGAGGCCGTTGAGCGGCCGTCGTCTTGAAGGAATCGGCCGAAGAACGGCGCGGCCTGAGCTCATAGTCTTGACGCCTTAAGGATGGTGGAACTCGAACGTCAAACAGGATGCAACCGCGCGTGGCAGCGCACAATGCTGGTGAATGCCTTCCGGGGCACTTGGCGGAGTTCGGTATCGCGACGCGACAGGGCATTGCCGGAGTCGGAATGCTTATGTGACACGGATCAAGCACCGGCACATAGCGCGAGAAGGTGTCGATCACCGTCAGAACCCGCAACTTCTTTCCGGTCGCCAGTTGGTCGTGAACGAAGTCCATGGCCATGCCCCAACCCTCACGCTCTAAGAGCACATGCCCCCGACGGTAGCCGTAGCGCACTCTCGCAGATCTCGCGAATACGCCGTTCCAAGCCGGCCTGATCGGCACGGCGAGAGATGTAGTGTTAGCTTGAACGATCGAAGTTGAGCGTCCAATGACGGCCAAGGGCGTGCGTTATCGACATCATCCGGCCTCCACCCAATTCCTGCTCGCTTAGCGGCTCCGCTCCAATACGGCTATCTGCCTATGCAATCGCTGCCTTGGATCGAACCGGCTCAACGCTGCTTTTCCTTGATTTTCTCCGGAAGAAAGGAAGGCCACTATAATGAGGAATACGACGACCAGCTAACCTTAACTATCTCCGCTCTTGCTCCCACTTCGGCTTGCGACGGGGGTGGGAACTGGCGGCGACACTTGCGGCGAAAGGCTCACCGGCTCGGAAGAAAGGACCTGGCTTGCCGCCAGTGCGGTTTCCAGCTCGCGTTCGTCGTGCGATGAGAGGCCAAGTTTCAGGGCTCGGATCGCGCCGAGGTCCGCTCTCGCAAGGTTCCTCCTGGCCGAGATGGACGAAGCCGCAACCTTCCTCGATCGCAAGCCGCCAGTGGTCGTTGACGATCAGCTCACATCGATTTAGCGCAGACTGCTACTGCGCGACT
The DNA here is from genome assembly GCF_014194045.1 of Rhizobium sp. BK456. Taxonomy (NCBI): domain Bacteria; kingdom Pseudomonadati; phylum Pseudomonadota; class Alphaproteobacteria; order Hyphomicrobiales; family Rhizobiaceae; genus Rhizobium; species Rhizobium sp. BK456. The sequence goes on along the minus strand of NZ_JACIAO010000010.1, from coordinate 133,737 downwards.
AATCTCGGTACATAATTCAGCCTCCGGACGATCCTTGATGCGCAACTGTACCAGCTTGATGCCGAGAGGGTACCAGTCGGGCAATCCACTCGGCGCTGTCGACGATCAGGTAAAACGGGTCGCGCTTCAAGTGAACACCGCCTTTCCGATCACCGGCGTGGAGGGTACGGCCATGTCGCGCGGCTCCATCAGTCCGGCGTTAAAGGCTTGATTGCCGGCGGCGATTGCCGCGGCAAAGGCGGCTGCCATCGCGGCGGGATCTGCCGCGCCGGCAACGGCGGTGTTGAGCAGAACCGCATCGAAACCGAGCTCCATGACCGCAGTTGCGTGCGACGGCCGACCGATACCGGCATCGACGATCAGCGACACGTCAGGGAAATGGGCCCGCATTGCTCTGAGCGCCGTGGGATTGAGCGGCCCGGCGGCACTGCCGATCGGTGCGCACCAAGGCATGAGCACCTTGCAGCCGGCGTCCAGCAGTCGTTCGGCCACAACCAGATCGTCCGTCGTGTACGGGAAGACTCCAAAACCTTCACCGACGAGAATGCGAGCCGCCTCGACGAGACCGAAGACATCCGGCTGTAACGTATCATGGTTGCCGATAACCTCGAGCTTGATCCAGTCGGTGGAGAACAGCTCGCGTGCCATCCTTGCCGTCAGCACCGCTTCCGCGACGCTGTGGCAACCTGCGGTGTTGGGTAGGATACGAACGCCGAGCGCGCGGACCATTTCGAAGAAGGTGCCCCCACTGCGGCCGCCAGACATTTCACGACGAAGCGAGATGGTGACGATTTCCGTCGCCGATTGCCTTACAGCCTCGGCGAGGACGGCAGGAGAGGGGTATCGCGCTGTGCCAAGCAGCAGACGGGAGGTAATTTCGGACCCATAAAGCGTCAGCATCAGTCAACCTCCCTGCATCGGCGACAGGATTTCGATTCTGTCATTGTCGTTGAGCGATCGATCGAACCGGTCTTCGCGATGGACAAGCTCACCGTTGACGGCTGTCGCCAGCCAATCACCCTCGTATTCCATCAAGACTAAAAGCTCCGACAGCGTCTCAGCCGCGACATCCAGAGCCTCGCCATTTACGATTAATTTCATGGGGCGTTCCTTCCCGTAGTGTGTTGGTTGAAGACAAGTTCAGCGGCCTCGGCGGCCATGGCTGGCGCGAGCAGAAAGCCGTGGCGGTAGAGGCCGTTGAGCGAGATCACCTTCCCCTGATGGCTTGCACGTGGAAGATTGTCCGGAAAGGCTGGGCGGATTCCGACACCCGTTTCGATTATGGTTGCATCGGCAAAGGCCGGATTTAGCGTGTATGCAGCGTTGAGCAGTTCCATCAGTGAACGGGCGACTATAGGCCCGTCGAATTCCGTCTCGATCATCGTCGCGCCGACCATGAACAGACCGTCTCCACGCGGGACGATGTAGACGGGGAAACGCGGATGGAGCAAGCGGACCGGCCGGGAGAGATCCACGTCAAAGCTTCTAAGGTAGAGCATTTCGCCGCGAACGCCGCGCAACTCCTTCGCCTCGCCGATCTGCGCTGCGCCCGTGCAATCGACGACACCGTCAAAGCTCTCCTCGTGCGGGCTCTCGCCCACGAAGGTGACCCCCTGAACCGTCAGCTTGGTGCGCAGCAGACACAACACTCGCCGAGGATCGAGATGGGCTTCGCGGCGAAAGAACAGCCCATGCCGGAATCGCCCGGAAAGAGAGGGTTCCAGCGACGCGATCGCCGGCTCTTCCAGCCATTCATAATCGGTCGTGCGGCAGGCAAAGCGTCTCAGTTCACCAAGATCGCGGGCCGACGCGACCACGAGCGTTCCGTTTCGTCGCACCTCTCCAGGCACCATTGCGTCCCATTTGTCGGCGGCGGTGAGGCCGCGCATCAGCACGGCGCCATCAGCACTCTCCTGCTCGCACCAGGGCGCCAACATTCCGCCCGCGAGCCACGATGCAGCGCCGAGGAAACTGCCATATGGATCGAGCACGGTGACCTCGGCATCTCGAGCGCGCAGTTCATGCGCCACCGTCAGGCCGGCAACGCCGGCGCCTTTGACAAGCACACGCATCTCATTCGCCCAATTGCTGTTGGGTTTCTATCGGCATATAGATGCCGCCGCCCTCATGATAACGCGCTGCCATCGCATCCAGACCTTCCTTCTGTGCTTCGGCGCGGATATCGTGCGAGATGCGCATGGAGCAGAATTTTGGGCCGCACATGGAGCAGAAATGCGCCACCTTATGGGCTTCCTTCGGCAACGTCTCGTCGTGGAAGCTGCGGGCGGTTTCGGGGTCTAGCGAGAGGTTGAACTGATCCTCCCAGCGGAATTCGAAACGGGCACGCGAGAGCGCGTCATCGCGCAGCTGTGCTGCCGGATGCCCCTTGGCGAGATCAGCCGCGTGGGCCGCGATCTTGTAGGTGATAACGCCGGTCTTGACGTCAGTGCGATCGGGAAGGCCGAGATGCTCCTTCGGCGTGACGTAGCAGAGCATCGCGGTGCCGAACCAGCCGATCATGGCTGCGCCTATTCCAGAGGTGATGTGATCGTACCCCGGTGCGATATCCGTCGTCAGCGGCCCGAGCGTGTAGAAGGGTGCCTCGCCGCAGACCTCGAGCTGCTTGTCCATGTTCTCCTTGATCTTGTGCATCGGCACATGGCCGGGGCCCTCGATCATCACCTGGCAGTCTTTCGCCCAGGCGATCTTGGTCAGCTCTCCCAGTGTTTCCAGTTCGGCGAATTGCGCTGCATCGTTGGCATCGGCGATGGAGCCGGGACGCAGGCCGTCGCCGAGCGAGAAGGAGACGTCATAGGCGCGGCAGATGTTGCAGATCTCCTCGAAATGTTCGTATAGGAAGCTTTCGCGATGATGATGGAGACACCACTTCGCCATGATCGAACCGCCGCGCGAGACGATGCCGGTGACGCGGTTGACGGTGAGCGGGATGTAGTGAAGCCGCACGCCGGCGTGGATGGTGAAATAGTCGACGCCCTGTTCGGCCTGTTCGATCAGCGTGTCACGATAGACCTCCCAGGACAGGTCTTTGGCAATGCCCTCGACCTTCTCCAGCGCCTGATAGAGCGGCACGGTACCGATCGGCACCGGCGAATTGCGGATGATCCATTCGCGGATATTGTGGATATTGCGGCCGGTGGAAAGATCCATGACCGTGTCGGCGCCCCAGCGGGCCGCCCAGACCATTTTCTCGACCTCTTCCGTCATGGACGAGGTGACAGCAGAATTGCCAATATTGGCGTTGATCTTCACCAGGAAATTCCGGCCGATGATCATCGGCTCGGATTCCGGATGATTGATGTTGGCGGGGATGATCGCCCGACCCGCCGCCACTTCCTGCCGGACGAATTCCGCCGTCACATGGTCCGGAATATGGGCGCCGAAGCTTTCGCCGTCGCGGACCATGGCATCCGCCTGCGCCTTGCGACCAAGGCTTTCGCGGATGGCTATGAATTCCATCTCGGGCGTGATGATGCCTGATCGCGCATAGGCGAGCTGGGTGACCGCCTTGCCATCCCTGGCTCGTAGCGGCTGACGTTTAGTGGGAAATTCGGGCGTCAGCCTTTCGCCGCTGGCAAAGCCGTTGTCTTCGGGGCGGATATGGCGGCCCTGATAGGCTTCGACATCGCCGCGCGCGAGCACCCAGTCGCGGCGGAGCTGCGACAGGCCCTGCTCGATGCGGATATCAGCACCCTCGATCGTATAGGGACCGGAGGAATCATAGACGACAACAGGCGGCTCGCCCGATGTCGGATGAACGCTGATCTCGCGCATCGGCACACGGATGTCGGCGTGTATGTCTCCCGGGATGTAAATCTTCCGCGACGCCGGCAGCGGGCCTTTGGTGACTGTGGGGGTGATGGTCTTCGCGGCAATTTTCATGGTTTGAGGCTCCAAGTTTTCGATTGGAGACCCAGTCCTCAGCCGGAATGATGAAAAGACGCCGGCACGGATTCCGCGCGTGAATCCACTGCTTCGAGCGCTTGCACCGTCCCTACGCCAGTATGAACTGGATCAGGTTCAACGGGTCACTGCGCTACAATCGGCAAAGCCGCATTGTCCAGCAGTATCTCAGCCCCTTGCCGGGACCCCCCTGGTGAATGCAAAAAGGGTAGAGGCTTGCCGAGGGGACTGTCAAGCGACAATCTGCGATGGCTCGGGGTTAGGTTACACACAGGATATCGTGCGTGTCGCCGCTGTTAAACGATGGACAAGGGCAATCGTCCGGCCGGCACGCTTCCGCAAGACAAGCGCCCTTGTCGCATGCACGAGATACCGAAGCGCTATTGAGAAAGCAGGCGCGGAACTGGAAAGTCTAGTACTTTTTCCGTGTAGCTTTCGACCAGGGCGCTAAACGGCGTGCCGTCTGGAAGTTTCAATACGGCTCGATGTTCGAGCAGGAACGCCGGCAGGCCGGGGGAACTTGTTTCATGCGCTGTTAAGCCGTCCATGTCCCAGCCTTCGGATAGAGGGGACCAGAGCAACTTGGCAGACAGGTTTGTGCGAGTGAAATTGAGAGCCTGAACGGCTCTGCCAAACGCGATATCGCTGGTATTCAACGCCTGATTCATCTCTGCAGTTAATTTTGCAGGTACATACCAGTTGTCGGCTTCGGACAAGACGCGTTCGCCGCAGACCAGTCGGACGCGGCGATAGGCGATCAACTCACCGGGTCCGACGCTCAGAAGATCACGGATGTGCTCATCGGCCGGTTTGCCTTGCCCGCCCACATGCTGAGCTACGATCTTTGAACCTTCCGGTGCGAGCTTATGCGCGGCGCACCAGCGGTCAAGGGTAAACGTGGCACTGGCGTTACTCAGGAGATTTGCATTCAAGGTCTGGAGGATCGCAAGCGCTTCCACTCGAGATGCCGGCGTGTTCAGCCACTGAGATTCTATAGAAGGCTCTTGCGCAACTGCGATCTGGGTGCCCAGCAAGATGGCGGCCGCTGCAAGTGCGGCGATGCGAATGCATTTCGCAGGACATAATGACATGGAGAATGAAATCCTTTCTGCAGTATGATTGGGCAAACCTTGCGGGCCAAATATCCTTGATTTTTGCCGACGGGCGACCGTTGTCCGCGTACATGATAGCGGCAGCAGGGTTTGAACTGCGGCTCGCGTGTACCGCACAATGGTCAGGTTCCTGAAGACTTTCTTACCATCTTTCGAATTTGAAAGCGTTGGCGACTGAGCCGGCGCTTCCATTCTGGAATTTGGAAACCCGAGAGACGTGGATTTCAAATGAGAAACGTGGCTGCCGGTCCGAATTCTCCCAATTCTATACTCGTAACTCTCACTCAAAGGTTCAACGCCTTTGTCTTCGCCCTCGCTTGTTGCGAGATGTTCATATAGCTGGATCGGATAAAATAGCTCGCAACCGAAAGCAAAATCCAGAAGCCATTGTTGGAAAAAAGTCGTCTTCGTCGACCCGGAGCCCTCCTGCCGGTCGATTGACAATTGCAGACCAGGCGGCGACGCGCCGTCGATGGTTGCCAACCGCAGATGCGAGTAGCCAGGGTGCTTGTCTGATTCCTTTTTGTGGTGCATGTCATCGTGCTCCTTGTGCGAGCCTCCCGACGATGATGTCGCCGGCAAGTTTTCAGCATTCATAGGAAACGATATTCCTGTGGTGCGCTATCGCAGCTCTTAGTTGGAACAGTTCATGAAAACCATCAGCAACGCAACAGATGAGCCGGATATATTTTATAGTATATATTTCCTCGCTCGCAAAAAATGCAAATTGCATTATAAAAATCTGTGAGATGTAGGATATATTATTGCTTATATACATACATATATTGACTTCAAGGCTTTAAGGGGCTGGATGGAATGCAGGTCTCCGAAGGCCACGGCAAACGTTCGCTGGTCGAAATGGCGGACGATACAAGTCTATGGGCGCGCCAGGTCGCCCCTAACGGAGCACCCTTTATCGCCGTGCCGCAGGCGCATTTCGAATGCCGCGCATGATTTGATCCTTCAGTCGATTCCAATTTGGGGAATATGCAGCAAGCGACATTCGACGGGTTCCTACACGAGACGAAGTCGAGAACACGTGCTGACACATGACGTACACGGTCATCAGTCGGCGCTCCCTATATAGTGGTCAGGGTTGCTGGTGATCCAACTGCCCGCGCACCTCGTTTCCGCGCTTCAGGAGATTGAGGATTGGACAGAGCTTTTCCACGGTCGCCCGCAGTCTGGCGACGTCCGCGGTACTTGCGGGAGATACTAGTGTGACCAGGTAGTTGATGTCCTGGGGATAGACGGGAACGTCTTGATATCCTTCTGCACCTGCACGCGGATCGATCGTGGCGGAGACTTCCGCATGCAGCGATTCCAGCGGCACGCCCTGATCGGAAGCATGGATCAGAAAAGTATGGGTCAGGCAGCTCGCAATCGCACCGAGCAGCAGTTCTGGAGACGACGGACCCAGATTATAGCCTGCGAACTCGGGCGGGCTGTCGGAAATGACCTGGAAATCCCGAATTCGGATACGTCGCACGCCGCTGCGGCCTTCAGCGCTTGCACTGGCCTCAAATGTGACCGCACTCAGATCCCCCTTTCTGACGCGCGCCCGCCAATCGAGTAGTGCTTCGTGCTTCTGTCGGAGATACTCATTCAAAGTTGCCATGGCTTGCTAATATTCCTGTTGTGGAGACCGATGCCGAGATGGCCAAAGCGCCGCGTTGCGCGCGCCGTTCAACCACGAGCTCGCGAGAAATGGGATCAATGAAAACAATCTTTGCTAGGTAAGACAGTTGCTGGAGGTTCAGCCTCTTTGCGAATCCGCGTCCGACGGGGGCTGTGTCGCCGTCAATTGTCCGCTTCCCGATCAAGACGATATCAGGCCTCAATGTCCGGCACCTGTTTGATACAGACCACGATGTGCATAGTCGTTTAAGCTCCCAATCGGACTTGGACTGTAGGGCCCCGCTCACTCTGAGCACTTCTCATGCCAATCAGGTTGAGGCGGTAACCCTGCGACATTGCACATGTTTATTGTCGCTATACCGAGGGTGTTTTGTAAGGGTGCGGACATGTCGTGTCGCAATCTGCCTCGATCACTACCGCGATGGAGAGGGCGGCGGGATACGGTGACCATCAAGCCTCGTATTAGAACGGGCACCTATTTCCAACGATTTGGTCCTTTGTTACCTAGGAGGTAAGCGCCCTGAACAAGATTGCTCGAATAGACGCGTGCTGGAACCTCCCGCTCTAAGCGCGAGGGATCCAAATGGAAGATGCTCTCCATCGGGGTACAGTCAGAGTCCTTAAAAACCGACCCCTCTTGACTGTTGGCCATCATTCTCATATCCGGTCTTGGTAGAATTTACTAATCGAGCGGATCTCAACTTCCTGCTACCGGTAAGCTAGGTCGCCACTCTCGGCTATGATCGAGCCGCCACCAACAACCCATTCCCAGGTCCATGAACTTTGAAACGGATGACGAACATCGCCGTCGATCTATCGCGTATTCGCGCAAAGCCTGTTCAGGATCGACGTTTGGCCATCCACCGAACGCTCGGCCGTAACCATCTCCATAGCTCCTCGGTGACGTGTGAGGAGCGACCGGCGACAGGAACTAAATTAATGTCTCCACGAGCTCTCGCGCCCGCTCCGTTGCCTGCCGCCAATAAAAGCGCTGCCAATCTCCCGCGCGGTGTCCCTATACTGCCTTTAGATTCTCTTGGCGAGCGCATCGCGATCATTGGCCCCTCAAACGCAGGCAAGTCGACTTTGGCGGTTGCCCTGTCTAAAAAGCTCCGTATTCCAGCCGTGCATCTCGATCAACTTCACCATCTGCCCGGAACGGATTGGCAGTCGCGCCCTGAAGCAGAATTTGCCGCGCTTCATGATGCGGCAATCCACGAAGAGCGGTGGATTATCGAAGGCAGCTACTCGCGCCTGATGCCGCAGCGATTAGCCCGCGCCACTGGCGTTATTGTCATCACTTCAAATCACTGGCTACGCTTTTTTCGCTATCTCAAGCGAACCCTTGCCGATCAATCGGATCGCGCCGGACATCTCGAAGGTGCCAAAGACAGCATCAAATGGGAGATGGTTTATTGGATTCTCTTTAAGACCCGTAACAGCGGCGTCAGATATGCGACGGTTCTTCAGGAGTTCGGCTTGCCAACTGTCGAGTGCCACACTGCGACTGCCCTTAATAGCCTCTATCGCGATTGGGCTCTGCCGATGCCCCGGTAGGAACTTTTGGCCCGACGTTCATGGCAATTCGCAAGCTAATTTAGGATGATGTTTTCTCCATCTGCCCTTTGCAGCCGCCGCGGTTTAGATAGTGTGACGTCTGATTCCTAGCGAAACCAAAAAGCTCGGTTCCTACACTGTGCGCTGCTCATCGAAATGTCCGAGCGTAATCGCAATTTCTCATCACCTAGATATTTGATCCCAGGCTTTGATGGGGCATCCTTGTCTTCCGATCAAGGGATGCGCTATAGGCCAGGTTCTTCATGGGAGCGCCACGACGACAGAGGCAATCCGTCGAGCGATACAACGTAGTCAAGAGAGCCTGAGAACGCGTCGAAGCGTTACGGGAACAATCAGAAGACCGTCGCCAAGTGGCGGAAGCGGTCCTCGGTTGCGGACCTTCCGACCGGCCCGAAAGAGCCGAGATCGACGGTGCTCTACGTCGAGGAGAAGGCCGTTATCGTTGCCTTTCGCCGATATACGCTGCTGCCGCTCGATGACTGCCTCTATGCACTGCAGCCGACATCCCGCATCTTACGCGGTCTTCGCTGCATCGTTGCCTGCAGCGTCACGGCATCGGCCGCCTGCCGGATGTCGATGGCGACAAGCCGGCGAAGAACAAGTTCAAGAGCCACCCTATCGGCTATTTCCACATTGACATTGCCGAGGTGCGCACCGAACAGGGCAAGCTGCACATGTTTGTCGCCATCGATCGCACCTCGAAGTTTGCCTTCGTCGAACTGCACGAGAAGGCTACCACCGCCGTCTCGCGCGAGTTCCTCCTACGCTTGATTGCTGCCGTCCCCTACAAGATCCACACCGTGCTCACCAACAACGGCATCCAGTTCACCACACCCGGCGCTGGCGGCTCGGCTGTGTCGCTGATCAAAGAAGCGATCGCAGCCACGATCAACGTCGTCAGCACCTCGCCGACTTCGTCGCCGCTTATAACTTTGGCCGCAGGCTCAAGACCCTTAAGGGCCTCACACGCTACGAGTTCATCTGCAAGGCATGGGCTTCACAGCCCGAACGCTTTATCCTCGATCCGCTCCATCAAATGCCGGGACTAAACATCCAACTCCTGTCTCCAAAATACGGTTGAGTCGCAGCACTCTCACCCCGGCTTAAAGACACACAAACGCCATCCCCCGCTGCCGTGCTACAGATTGAGGACAAAGTCGCTCAACGCAACCAAGTGGTCTAGGCCCTCGATCGTCGTGCTTCTATCATCGGTGGATTGCGCGAAGGGTTCGGCAACTCCTCCTCTGCTCTGGTGTCACCCATTGTATCGGAGAGATTGTCCTGGGCGGCAATTTAGAAACTGATACCCTCGGTCAGGTCAACCGCCTTATCTCGCAAATGAGCCGCGTCACCGGGGAACCCTGCCGCATAACCGCCATCCACTCCCGCAGAAATGGCTTCGACAATTTGCGTGGACCCCGTAGGGCCCGTGATATCGTGTTGTACCTGCGCATCAGGTCGCTCGGGCTGAAGAGCGACAGCATGTGAAATTCGCAGGCCGTTGTGGACACAGCCGGCGCGATAGTGATTATTTGCAGGCTTGTTGCGATGCTGAAGACGTCGCTGAAAAATTACCGAGACACCGAGGCTTCTTAAATTGAAAAAAGTACAGCGCAGCTTTGCCGTCGAGTACAAATCAGGTCGGCGAAAACTCAATTCCAAACCGAACTCGATTTGGGGAGACACAGATCTCAAGTCGGTTGCTCAAGATCTGCAGGACGAGGCAATGCCATTTATGTCATTAACTCCTGAGGCAAGAAGCAGCGAGTTGCTTGTAGCCCGAGAAGAACAAGCTGGACCGTTATTGACACTGCCGATCGGGCAGGAGACAAATGCATCGGCTTTACAGGAGACCACAATGGCCGACGAAAACGCTACGATGATCAATGCCGACACACCGGCCGCCGCGGCGCCCGATGTACCGAAAAAAGTGCGCAAACCTCGCGCCAAGAAGGCAGTGCCTGAAACTGCTTCAGTAGCCGTTTCTGTGCAACCGGCAGCGGCTTCGAATGCCACCGCCGGAAAGCAGAAGAGAGGACGCAAAGCAAAGTCTGACGAAGGTGCGACAAGTGCCAGACGTGCGCCTGTCAAACGTGCTCCAAGGGCGGTGCAGACAGCGACCGCACCGTCGGTGGCTGCAGTTGATGAGTTTGCGGATCTTCTGCAGCTGGAAGAGGAAAACCAGAGACTGCGCAAGCTGCTGGCCGAGAAGCTCCGCGCAGAAAATGCCGATCTACGAAAGCGGCTCAACCTCGGTTGATCGGCAGCAGACGGCCAAGCGCTGGCCGCATTCTGATGCTTATTGAAGTCAAGATCATGGCGGCAGTTCGTTCTGCCGCCAACGCTTTTTCTCGCAGTTGCACACGGGGTAGAATTCGAGGTTAAACAAATGGCGTCTCCATGGAAACTTCTTGCCCGGCTGGTGTCCCCGCGACGCCAGCAGAGACAAGAACACGGCTCGACAGATGGCGTGAAGCCGGACGTATTGGCTATCGCCAAGCCGACTGAAAGAGCAGCCAATAACGAATTGGACGCCACAGACGGTCCGGCCGACAAAAAGCCAGTTCCTCACGGTCATTCCGCAGCGGTTCTAGCGGTTCCGGATTATTCGGAAGAAACGGCAAGCGCTGTTGATGTTCGCGTAGATATCGATGGCGCGAGGCCCGTGGAAGCGCCTGATCCGGCTTTGTCCGATGAGGCTGATACAGCCGCGCATGCCGCACCTAGGGTCTTTCGTCTTGGCGAAGGTCAGACGCGAAAGCGCGGCAAGAAGGCGAAAATGAGTGCAGTCGTTCTTCGACCGTCTTCAAATGTTTCTACCGCTTCTGACGATGCAATCAATCTTGATGAAGAGATCAGCCTTCTCCGAGACCAGTTGGCGCGCAAGCTTCAAATGCAGAATGCACTGTTGAGGAGGATGCTGGAGCGGTTCGAATATTAATCGAAATGAAGAATCAACCCCGCATTGCCGCACGTTGGTTGTTACCGATAGGGTCTCTATCACGAGGGGATAAAGCCCTTGTTGTCATCCTGATTTGGCATCGATCTCACCCGACAATCATTTGTGATGCGGGGTTCAGGAGTGTGCTAGGCGCGGTCTAGTTTTTTGTCGCTATTGATGTTTCGGGCCCAAGGTTGACGGAAATCAAATCGGCTCGACTTGATGTCTGTCACAACGCGATGATTTCTGGCACGAAGCGGGGGTAAACACTTTGGGTGCTGGCGCTCCAGCTCCGTCGATCGAAGCGCTGGACTGGCTACGCGGCGTAACCGCTTTCCAACTTCCAGCTCGGCAAGATATACATCCTCGACTTCGTTTCGACTACCTGCGGACCTTGCGGGCGGGCGCTGGCTCGCCTGGGATCGCTGCAGAAGAAATACAGCGACATTGAAGTTGAAGTCATCGGAGTTGCAGCAAATGAGAAAGCTGCAACGGCGGACGAGGCTCGAGCTCAGGTGGACGCATGGCTAACTACATGGCTCCCGCATTCGAAAATTCGGGTCGCATTCGACCACTCATATCCCGGTCGAGGCTTGCAAAAAATTCTTGGCTCTCCTGTTGGGACTTCAAAGGCCAACGTCCCTTCATTCAGCGTGTCGAAACCGTATGTCGGCTCTCCGAGTGGGCTTGCCCACGGGCAACAATGGACGAGACGTGGACTTGACGGTGGAATAGTCAGCGCGTGTCAGCGGATTAAAGCCTTTGTACTTATGACCGCAGCGTCGTTCCGTCTTTCTGTCCTCGCGTTGATGTGGATCAAGGAGAAATTTGTGGCTTCATGACAGTCCTGGCGAGAAAGACGGCCGCGAAGCGGTCGTCGGCGTACTGGGGACGACATCATGAATTACACAACGGAAACGATGGTGATCGCGGTCGCGGCGTTTCTAGCGCTGCTACTAGCCGCATTCGCGCATGATCATCTCTTTGCGGTTCATATGGGCATACTTTGCCTCTGCCTCGTTATGGGGGCTGTGCTGATGGTCAGCAAGGTTGAATTTTCGCCGGCAGGCCGACAGCGTAACGTCGATAAGTCCGGCTATTTCGACGAGGTGATACGGTATGGCTTGATCGCCACGGTGTTTTGGGGCGTGGTTGGCTTTCTGGTTGGCGTGATCATCGCGCTGCAACTGGCCTTTCCTGACCTCAACATCGCCCCTTATCTCAATTTCGGAAGACTGCGGCCCGTGCACACGTCGGCGGTTATCTTCGCCTTTGGCGGCAATGCGCTCATCATGACGTCGTTCTACGTCGTGCAACGCACCTGTCGCGCGCGTCTTTTCGGCGGCAACCTGGCTTGGTTCGTATTCTGGGGCTACCAGCTTTTTATCGTGATGGCTGCGACCGGATACGTTCTTGGAATCACTCAAGGCCGTGAATATGCCGAACCTGAGTGGTACGTCGACCTCTGGCTGACCATCGTTTGGGTAGCCTACCTAGCAGTGTATCTTGGAACGATCCTGAAGCGCAAAGAGCCACACATCTATGTGGCAAACTGGTTCTACCTTGCCTTCATCATCACCATCGCCATGCTGCACGTGGTCAACAACCTTGCGGTTCCGGCATCATTCCTCGGCTCCAAGAGCTATTCTGCCTTCTCGGGCGTCCAGGACGCGCTGACCCAATGGTGGTACGGCCACAACGCCGTCGGCTTCTTCCTCACCGCCGGCTTCCTGGGAATGATGTATTATTTCGTGCCGAAGCAGGCCAACCGACCGGTCTATTCATACCGGCTTTCGATCATCCACTTCTGGGCGCTGATCTTCATGTACATCTGGGCCGGCCCACATCATCTGCACTACACGGCACTGCCCGACTGGGCCCAGACGCTCGGCATGGTCTTCTCGATCATGCTCTGGATGCCCTCCTGGGGCGGCATGATCAACGGCCTCATGACCCTTTCGGGCGCCTGGGACAAGATCCGCACCGATCCGATCATCCGTATGATGGTCGTCGCCATTGGCTTTTATGGCATGTCGACCTTCGAAGGCCCGATGATGTCTGTGAAAACCGTCAATTCGCTCAGCCACTATACCGAATGGACGATCGGTCACGTGCATTCCGGCGCACTCGGCTGGGTCGGGATGATCACCTTCGGGGCGATCTACTACCTGACGCCGAAGCTGTGGGGGCGCGAGCGTCTCTACAGCCTGCGGATGGTCAACTGGCACTTCTGGCTCGCAACGCTTGGCATTGTCGTTTACGCGGCCGTGCTCTGGGTTGCCGGCATACAGCAGGGGCTGATGTGGCGCGAATACAATTCCCAGGGCTTCCTCGTCTATTCCTTCGCCGAGACGGTCGCGGCGATGATCCCCTACTACGTGCTGCGCGCGGTCGGCGGAGCTCTTTATCTGGCGGGCGGCCTCGTCATGGCCTGGAACGTGTTCATGACGATCCGCGGCCACCTGCGCGACGAAGCTGCAATCCCGATCACTTTCGTGCCCCAACCACAGCCTGCCGAATGAGGTGAGACATGGCATCGATATTGGATAAACATAAGATCCTCGAAAAGAATGCGACGCTTCTTCTGGTCGGCTCGCTGCTGGTCGTCAGCATCGGCGGCATCGTCGAAATCGCACCGCTGTTCTACCTGCAGAATACGATTGAAAAGGTGAAAGGCATGCGGCCGTACACGCCGCTCGAATTGGCCGGGCGGAACATCTACATCCGCGAAGGCTGCTACCTCTGCCACAGCCAGATGATCAGGCCTTTCCGCGACGAGGTCGAACGTTACGGCCATTACTCGCTCGCAGCCGAGTCCATGTACGATCATCCTTTCCAGTGGGGATCCAAGCGAACCGGGCCGGATCTGGCCCGTGTCGGCGCGCGTTACTCCAACGAATGGCATGTCCAGCATCTCGCGGACCCACGGGCAGTCGTGCCGGAGTCGATCATGCCGAGTTACGCCTTCCTCAAAGAGCAGAGGGTGACGGTGAAGGACGTGGGAATGGACCTGAAGGCCAACGAGGACGTGGGCGTGCCTTATAGCGACGACATGCTGGCGAACGCGGAGGCCGACATGAAGGCCCAAGCCGATCCGAACTCAGATACGACGGCCCTGCTTGCCCGCTATCCGAAGGCGAAGACCGGCGATTTCGACGGCGATCCTGCTGCGCTGACCGAAATGGATGCCCTGGTGTCCTACCTGCAGATGCTCGGAACGTTGGTCGATTTCTCGACCTACGACGACGCGACCGGCTACCGATGAGGTGATCCATGGAAACCTACACTGCAATGAGACAATTTGCCGACAGCTGGGGCCTCCTGGCAATGGCGGCATTCTTCATCAGCGCGATTGTGTTCACTCTTCGCCCAGGCAGCAACCAAACGGCGAAAGAGGCCGCCGATATTCCCTTGAAGGATGATTGAGATGTCGGAAAAACATATCGATGAATTTAGCGGCGTCGAAACGACCGGACATGAATGGGACGGCATCCGCGAACTCAACAATCCGATGCCCCGCTGGTGGGTGTGGACCTTCTACGCCACTATCGTCTGGGCCTTGTGCTATGCGATCGCATATCCCGCGATCCCGATGATTACCGACGCTACGAAGGGCATGCTGGGCTATTCCAGCCGCGCCGAGCTGCAGCAGAACCTCGATCAGGCCAAGGCATCGCAGACGACGCTTCATGATCTGATCGCCGCCAAGACAGTGCACGAGATCGATTCCGATTCTGCCCTTCGCGAATTCGCAGTCGCCGGCGGCGCATCTGCATTCAAGGTGAACTGCGCGCCGTGCCATGGCTCGGGAGCAAGCGGCGGCCCGGGATTTCCGAACCTCAACGACGACGATTGGCTGTGGGGTGGAGACCTGGATGCCATCGAGGCGACGATCGCGCATGGAATTCGCTTCGACGAGGATACGGACACTCATGCTTCCGAGATGCCGCCCTTTGCCGAAGTTCTGGATCCCCTCCAGACAAGGCAGGTCGCGGCTTACGTCTGGGGACTGACCAATACACCCTCGGACCCCGGCCTCGCAGAGGCCGGAAAACAGGTCTTCGTCGATAACTGTGCCGCATGTCACGGCGACGACGCCAAAGGAAAAGCCGAAATGGGCGCGCCGGATCTCGCCGATGCGATTTGGCTGAAGGCACGTGGCGAGGATGCGATCATCCGTCAGGTGGCCGCTCCCAAGCATGGCGTCATGCCTGCCTGGGCAGGGCGTCTCGGCGATACGACCGTCAAGGAACTTACCATTTTCGTGCATTCGCTTGGCGGCGGGACGTGAGGAAAAAACCATGACAGCTCACGGCGACAACCAAATCCTCGATCTCTATGGCACGACGCGGCAAGGCCACGCCGCCACCTTCCAATCAGGACGACCTAGCAAAGAGCGGCAGGCCGATCATCAGTTGGACCTGCCTCAAACACCACGAGCAGACAAGCCGGTTGCAATAGCCTTGTCGAGGACGTTCCAGCGTGGTTGCTTGTTCCCCCGCAGCCCCCCAAAGCCACGCCCTCTCTCCATGGCGTTTTCCTTTCGCGGGAAGGCCTTGTCTCTTGATCTGCATCAAGGGCAGATGCGCAGCAGATGGGACAACGGCAGATGAAGTCCGATAGGCCCCATGAACCTCCGCACCGCACCAGATCCCGATACATCAAAAGGCTCAGTGGCGAGCCAGTCAACGCCCGTCGCAACCGGCAGCTTCTCTACTCTCCTCGGAAGAAGGTTTTCCCCAAGCATGCAGAGGGACGTTTCCGTCGGTTCAAGTGGATCGTCCTGCTGATTACGCTTTGCATCTACTATCTCGCGCCATGGATTCGTTGGGATCGCGGGCCTTACGCGCCTGACCAGGCAATCCTCATCGACCTTTCCTCACGGCGCTTCTTCTTTTTCTTCATCGAAATCTGGCCTCAGGAATTTTACTATGTAGCGGGTCTCCTCGTCATGGCAGGCCTCGGCCTGTTTCTCGTCACTTCCGCGGTTGGCCGCGCATGGTGCGGCTACGCTTGTCCGCAGACGGTCTGGGTTGATCTTTTTCTCGTCGTCGAACGTGCACTCGAAGGCGATCGAAACGCGCGAATGAAGCTCGACGCTAGGCCAATGAGCTTTGCCAAGCTGAGGAAGCGTGTCGTCAAGCATTCGATCTGGCTGCTGATAAGCGTAGTCACGGGGGTAGCGTGGATCTTTTATTTTGCCGACGCGCCGTGCCTGCTTGTTTCGCTGTTCACCGGCCACGCTCCTGCAACCGCCTACACGACCGTCGCCATCCTTGCTGCAACCACCTATGTGCTCGGCGGTCTCATGCGAGAGCAGGTGTGCACCTATATGTGCCCTTGGCCACGCATCCAGGGTGCGATGCTCGACGAAAATTCTCTCGTCGTCACCTACAATGCCTGGAGGGGCGAGCAGCGGTCGCGGTACCCCAAGAGCGTTCGAGCCAAGGGCATCCCGGTCGGGGATTGCGTCGATTGCAATGCCTGCGTGGCCGTGTGTCCGATGGGAATTGACATTCGCAACGGGCAGCAGATGGAGTGCATCACATGCGCGCTTTGCATCGACGCCTGCGACGGTCGTATGGAGAAGCGCGGGAAGCCTCGCGGCCTGATCGCCTACGCCACGCTGAGCGAATACTCGAGCAACATGTCGCTTGCCACCAGTGTAGGGCGAACAGCCGTTCAGCCGTCAAGGGTTAGAAACGATGATGGGACTTTCGTTCCGGCGATCCGGCACTTCAACTGGCGCATCATCTTTCGTCCGAGAACCGTGTTTTACGCAATCGCCTGGGCGGCGGTCGGCGTGGCCATGCTCGTCCATCTCACCTTTCGGGAGCGCCTTGAACTCAACGTCGTTCACGACCGAAACCCCCAGTATGTTCTGGAAAGCGACGGCTCGCTGCGGAATGGTTACACGCTTCGTATCCTGAACATGGTGCCGAAGCCCAGGGATGTGAACATAAGCCTGGTCGGGCTGGAGGGGGCGACGATGCGTATTCCCGAGGTAGGCAAGGAAGACGCCCGCAGCTTTACAGTACATGCCGAGCCCGACGCGGCCACGACGCTGAAGATCTTCGTTACGCGCAAGCCTACCGGAGCCGCGACCAATGAATTTCTGTTCGTTATCGAAGATACCGAACATGCCGATCGGGCAACCTACCGCGCGGCGTTCAATGCACCGGGAGACATCAAATGAAGACCTCCGCTCAAGGTTTTACAGGCCTGCACATGCTGCTTTCGACCTCGACATTCTTTGGCGTGGTGATCGCGGTAAACGTCACCATGGCCTTCTATGCCTCTTCCAGCTGGAGCGGTCTGGTCGTGGAAAACACCTATGTCGCCAGTCAGGAGTTCAACCGCAAAGCGGCGGCGATGAAGGCAATGGCCGCTTCCGGCATCGAGGGCAGCCTCTCCATAACGGGGCACGAGATCCGCTACGATATTCACGACAAGAGCGGATCGCCTGCGATCGTCGACGACGTCATTCTGAATTTCAAACGTCCGGTCGGAGACCACGAGGACTTCCTCCTTACGCTCAGGAAGACAGCCGCGGGGCGGTTCGAAGCGGAGCATGATCTCGCCGACGGTGACTGGATCGTCGAGGCCACCTCGCGAAACGGCGGCGTTGTCGTCATGCATGAGGCAAAACGCATCGATACCGCGGAGTCAGGCCAATGAACTGCTGTACCATGGACGCGGAAAGCGTGCTTGCCCTCAGCACGACATCACTCAATGCCGAAGAGGTTCGCCTTGCCAGCCAGCCGCTCGGCGAAGGATTGCGCCAGCTGGACCTGAGCGTTCCCGACGCCCACTGCGGTGGCTGCATTTCGACCATCGAAAGGGCGTTGTTGGCGCTTCCCTTCGTCAAGACAGCACGAGTCAATCTCACGGCCCGAAGGGTGAGCTGCGTCTACCAGGAGGAGATCGAGACGGGCGCAACCGATCCGTCCAAGATCCTGGCAGCGATCAACTCGGCCGGATATCGCGCGCATCTCTTCACGCCCTCAGCTCCCGAGAACGACAAGACCAGAAATCAACTTCTCCTCGCGATCGGCGTGTCCGGTTTTGCGGCCGCCAACATCATGTTGCTCTCGGTATCGGTGTGGTCCGGCGCAGATGCTGCGACGCGCGACATGTTTCATTGGATCTCGGCGATGATAGCAGCGCCCGCGCTGGTTTATGCGGGGCGCTTCTTCTTCAGATCGGCCTGGAATGCGCTGCGGCACTGGCGCACCAACATGGACGTTCCGATTTCGCTCGCCGTGACGCTCTCCTATGCCGTTTCATTGTGGGAGACCGTCCATCACGGCGAGCATGCCTGGTTCGACGCTTCGGTCTCGCTGCTCTTCTTCCTGCTGATCGGCAGAACCCTCGATCATGTCATGCGGGAAAAGGCTCGGGCGGCGATCAACGGACTCGCAAGACTGGCGCCGCGCGGAGCATTGCTGATCAATCCGGACGGGTCGCGACGCTACATTGCGGTAGAAGAAATCGCCGCGGGGGATGAAATCTCGATAGCCGCAGGCGAACGGGTTCCCGTCGATGGCATCGTCGTCAGCGGAGAAAGTGACTTGGACCTGTGCATCGTCACCGGCGAGAGCAGCCCGGTCGCCGTCGCCAACAACAGCGAAGTGAGTTCCGGGGCGATGAATCTGACCGGCTCCCTCGTGCTGCGGGCGACGAGAATTGCCAAGAATTCGCTTCTCTCGGAGATCATCGGCCTCATGGAAGCCGCCGAGGGCGGAAGAGCTCGCTATCGCAGGATCGCCGATCGCGCTGCGACACTCTATTCCCCGGTCGTGCATCTGCTGGCGCTGGTCTCCTTCCTTGCCTGGGGCCTCCTGGGCGGAGACTGGAAACAGGCCATGTTGGTCGCCGTAGCGGTGCTGATCATTACCTGCCCATGCGCATTGGGTCTTGCCGTACCCGTGGTCCAGGTCGTCGCCGCGGGCGAACTTTTCCGGAAGGGCATCATGGTGAAGGACGGCTCAGCACTCGAAAGACTGGCCGAAACCGACACCGTGGCCTTTGACAAGACGGGCACCTTGACGATCGGCAGTTCGCGACTTGTCAGAGTGGACGCCATGGACGAGAGCGCCACCGCGATCGCCCGTGGATTGGCGGCGCATTCACGGCATCCTCTTTCTCGGGCCCTGGTACGGGACACCGAAACGGACCTCATGTCCTTCGACCTCGTCACGGAAGTCCCCGGCGGGGGACTGGAAGCCAGGAACGGAGCAGATGTCTATCGATTGGGCAACGCGGCGTTTGCCTGCGGAACCAGCGTCGTGCCCCGCACAGCCGACAGTCCGTTCTCGGAAGTGGTCCTGTCGAAGAATGGCGTAGATCTTGCCCGCTTCTTCTTCGATGACACGCTTCGTCCAGGTGCCTGCGAGGCCATCGACCGGCTCGATGCAGCCGGCCTTGAAACGCTGATCGTGTCCGGAGACAGGCAGACCGTCGTCGACAATACGGCGCATGTCCTGGGTATCGACAGGGCTTTGGGCTCTCTGACGCCTAAACAGAAGGTCGAGGAATGCCAGAGGCTGAATGGCGAAGGTCGTCGCGTGCTCATGGTTGGCGACGGGATCAACGACGCCCCGGCACTTGCTGCCGCGCATGTCTCGATGGCGCCGGCCACAGCCTCCGATATCGGTAGACAGGCGGCCGATCTGGTTTTCTTCAACGATCGCCTTGACGCTGTTCCGGAAGCGATCGCCGTTGCGCGACGATCCGCCAGCCTCATCCGGCAGAACTTCGCTCTCGCCATCGGTTACAACGTTCTGGCGGTGCCGATCGCCATTGCCGGATTGGCGACGCCGCTGATAGCGGCGGTGGCAATGTCGACTTCTTCGATCATCGTCGTGACGAACGCCCTGCGCCTGAACGCCTTCGGCAAGCGTCGGGATATGCACATTCGAGGGCGGATCGGCAGGAGTGCGGAGGTCAAAGCCGCATGAACATGTTGATCTATCTCATACCGATCGCGCTGCTGATGGGAGGAATAGGACTCCTGGCATTCCTTTGGTCGCTGAAGAACGGCCAGTATGACGACCTTCAAGGCGCCGCCTGGCGGATCCTCGCCGAGGACGAAACCGATCAACGAAAGCCCGAAACCTCACACTGAGACCAAACACGAAAGGAATATGGACAATTGCGACAATCTGCACTGTCGTCGGCTCCGCGACAAATGCACTTTCCTAACCAAGTTCACTGCTCGCCAAAATAGCTAAATTAAGAATATTCTCCCTCGGAATTCATTCGATGATTTGGCAGGCTTTCTTGAAAGCTATTGGCGCCGGGGCGACCAAGTTGGCCCAAGTGGTTCATGATGCCAAGCACGTGCCAATTTCACGTGAAGGCATCGATCTCCGTGCCTGAGGTCATGATCAGGCATGGACCCGAGAATTAAGTGGAACTTCATCATGAAACTGTCCGCCAATCTTTTCCTGCGCCAGACCCAGTCCCTGGTGATGACACCGCAACTGATGCAATCCATCCAGTTGCTGCAGATGACTCATTTCGAACTCAACCAGTTCATCGCCCTGGAGGTGGAGAAGAACCCGCTGCTCGAATTTCCGTCGAATGACGGCGAGGCGGGCGGTGAACGCGGTGAAGCCGAAGATGGAGAATATGCTCATCAGCCGGAGGATGCCGGCTCCGACGACGGCTACGACAACCGCACCGAGGCGCTCTCCAGCGACTGGTATGACAATGGCGGCAGCGCCAGCACCAGCCGACTGAACGACGAACTCGACGCCAATTACACCAATGTCTTTCCTGATGACGGTGCTCCGCAGCGCCTCGATGCGCCGGAGCTCGTCAGTCAGTGGAAGTCGATGCCGGGCAGCGGCGAGGGCGCCGACTACGATCTCGACGATTTCGTCGCCGGTCAGGTGTCGCTGCGCGATCATCTCGCCCAGCAGATCCCCTTCGTCCTGCCTGACATGGCCGACCGGTTGATCGCGCAGAATTTCGTCGACCAGCTCGACGACTGCGGTTATCTGCAGGCCGATATCGTCGAGACGGGCGAGAGGCTGGGCACGAGCCTCGCACAGGCCGAGCGCGTGCTTGCCACCCTGCAGAGCCTTGATCCGCCAGGTGTTTTCGCCCGTAGCCTCGCCGAATGCCTGGCGATCCAGCTCAGGCAGAAGGACCGGTACGACCCGGCCATGCAGGCTCTGGTCGAAAACCTCGAACTGCTGGCCCGGCGCGATTTTGCCACGCTGAAGCGGCTCTGCGGCGTCGACGAGGAAGATCTTCTCGACATGCTCGGCGAGATCCGTCAGCTCAATCCCAAGCCCGGCAGCGGCTTCGAAGCGGGTGTTTCCGAAGCAATCACGCCGGATGTAGTCGTCAGGCCCGCCTCGGACGGCGGCTGGCTGGTCGAGCTCAATCCGGATACGCTGCCGCGCGTGCTGGTCAACCAGTCCTATTTTTCCCGTGTGACGAAGAACGGCGAGGACCACGCCTTCCTCTCCGATTGCCTGCAGAGCGCCAACTGGCTGACGCGCAGCCTCGACCAGCGGGCAAAAACCATCATGAAGGTGGCAAGCGAAATCGTCCGCCAGCAGGACGCCTTCCTGCTGCACGGCGTCGATTACCTGCGCCCGCTGAACCTGAAAACGGTCGCCGAGGCGATCAAGATGCATGAATCCACCGTCAGCCGCGTCACGTCGAATAAATATATGCTGACGCCGCGCGGCCTCTTCGAACTCAAATATTTCTTCACCGTCTCGATCAGCGCCGTCGCCGGCGGCGACAGCCATTCGGCCGAGGCCGTGCGTCACAAGATCCGTGCGCTGATCCTGCAGGAGAGCCCGGAGGCGGTGCTTTCCGACGACGATATCGTCGACATGCTGAAGAAGGGCGGCGTCGATCTCGCCCGCCGCACCGTAGCGAAATACCGGGAGGCGATGAACATCGCCTCTTCGGTCCAGCGCCGCCGCGAGAAGCGGGCGCTCGCCAAGGTCGCAGGCTTCTGACGCAGCAATGCTTCGACCTCGATCGAAGCATCCTGCCCTAAGCGGCGCGACTCTATGAAAGCTAGCCCTTGGGTGAGTTTGGATCACGCCCGCGGTGCTTGCGCTGGCCCAGTCTGCCATCTCGATTTTTGGGCGCGGCTCCTGTTTCGGGGTCGTAGGCGGTCAAGGAATGTTTTGTGCCGAAATGTGCCCTGCACCACATCTGCCGGCAACGCGCTTAGCTTCGCAACCGCAATGGGGGTTAGATCGTACCCTGCGCTCGAGCTGGATCAAGAAGTGCGGCGGCTATGACCGCATCTGCGACAGCGAACTCAATTCCCCAGACACCTCGGCGCAGGAACAGTTTTCGCAGTGCCACATTATACAGCGGCGACGTACATTTTTCGACAAGCGAGCCTGCACTAGGTGGCGATTACCTGGCGCTGCATGCCATTCTGCGGAAGAACGAATATCAAACAGCGCAACATCTTCGCAAGCTGCGATTTTTGTGCCGCGTGGTTGCGCCAGCAGTCCTCTCAAACGTTGCCTTCTGCGTCAAGGGACATACGCCTTGGGTTCCAACCCGATCAGGGTGTTCCGTCGGCGGAGTTCTCCTCCCGCCGTACAGGGGCCCGCGCGAGCCGTGGCAGCTAGGAGGCGCGCTGAAGACCGACCGCGATGTCATGAAGGCGCCGCTAGTCCATATGGCACCGCGGCACGGACTGCCGCCGGCCGCATAAATGGCCCGAGAATGCGAAGTACCTGCGCGATGAGTATAGCGACCAGCGGCCGGCGCAAGGGCATCAAGAGCGCGCCGGATCACGAGGACGAGATGCTGGCGCACTGCAAGGTAAAGGGCTGATTTCAGCCGCTTTGCACTATCCTCGTCTACCGCAACTGGAAAGCGGCGATCCAGAACCTGCATTCGACAATAATTTTTCGAATTCACCGGTCGCGTCTGTCCAGCGTCCTGCGATGAAGATTGCACGTTGAACCCGATGATGTACCGAGGTTATAAGGGCGGTGGAACAGGCGATCGTCGCTAGCGATCACCCGGCTACCAAGTCGAAGCATCCCTGGGCCGATGGCTAGATCAAGCGACTTCGCCGCCGCCTCCATTCGGGCGTCGCCTGTGGCGCTGTTTGGTCGTTCTCTATCACAAGATCGCGAATGGCTGCCGGATACATCTGTTCGTGGATGTTTTGCGCATGTGCCAAGGCGCTCTCGTAGTCAACGTGAAGGTGGAGGCGCGACATCGCGCCATTAAGCTCGGTCACCACGACCCTTGATCCGATGGCGACCGCGCGCCTGCCTGCCGATGCGACAAGGCGCATCGCAAAATCGATGTCGGTTATGATGCAAAGGCAAGGCCTGCCGTCCTCTTCAAAGAATATTGAGCTAATATCGTGTTGATCAAGAAGCACAAGGAGAGTGTCGCGTTCTGCATCACTCGCGACAGCTAATACTGCTGCGTCGCGTGCTACTGTCACGGAACCGGAGTATCCGTGGCCTGTGATGATCGTGCCCGTCGCCGCTCCGTCACTAGTCAGTGCTTTGCAAACTATGGTGACTGCGTGCTTTTTAGCATAATCCACTGCCCTATGGTGCAGCACCTTTGCGCCTTGTCGCGACATCTGCGCAATTGTCCAATACCCAATCTTCGGGATTAATCGAGCCCCTGATACAAGATGAGGATCTGCGGTGTAGACGCCCTTAACATCTGAATATATTTCGCAAGCTTGCTCTCCTAACATAGCTGCGATCACGACGGCTGTCAGGTCGGAGCTGTTTCTGCCGAGAAACGTTAATCTGCCCGACTGATCAATTGCCTGACCACCCGTCGCAATGACAATGTCATGCTCCTGAAGCGCAGCCCTGATTGGCTGAGGATCGACGCTTTCTACTGAAGCCCGACCGAAGTCTGAATTGGTGCGTATTCCGAGGGCATAGCCGTTCAACGACGTTACGGGAATCCCAAGGCAACTGACTGCAGCCTCCAGCATGCAGGCACTTAGCATCTCGCCCGTGGCAAGTGCCGCATCGAGATTCGACGGAGATGCTTCCCTGTTGACGCCAAGCATGGTTGCTTTCAGCTTGTCGGTCATACCATACATTGCGCTGACCACGGCGATAATCTTGGTTCCGCCTGCAGCCCGCAGCTCAGCTAAATGCTGAGCAACTCGAGCGTAGTCACAAGGATCTCGAAAACTCGAACCCCCGAATTTGACGATAGTCGTCTTCATGTTTCATCCACCAAGTTATTGGCGATCACAAGCTGTGCGATGAGGAGTGCGTTGAGTGCGGCTCCGACCTGAACGTTGTCGGCTACAACCCACATCCACAGCCCGCGCGGATTCTCTGGATTAACTCGGACTCGGCCGACGTGAACATATGCAGGGTCTCCCAGAAAGCGCGGCGTTGGATATCCGTCGCGAATTTCGTCAGCATAAAGTCGAACACCTGGTTCATTTGCCAGGAGCTCATGGACCTGTTCTAGTCGAACTTGATCGTCGAACTCGACGTATACCGCCTCGGAATGACACGTCTTTACCGGCACTCTAACGCAGGTGGCGGTTAACTGCAGACGAGGCATACCGAAGATCTTCCGTGACTCTTGAACCAGCTTGCGTTCCTCGAGAGCCACGCCTTCGCTGGAAATCTCTCCGATCTGCGGTATGACATTGAATGCAAGAGAGACAGGGAAGCTCTCCGCAGCGGGCCGCGTGCTCCCCTTGAGCCAGGCTTCGGCACCGTCTTCTAGCTCGTTAATCCCGCGCTGGCCAACTCCTGAGGCGGCTTGATAAGTAGTCAAAAGAATCTGGTGGACACCGAACGTCGATATCAACGGTCGCAGTGCCCGAACCAGCTGTATCGTGGAGCAATTTGGATTCGCTACTATTCCAGACGGTGGACGAACCGTAAGTGAACAGGCGTTAACTTGTGGTACGATGAGGGGTACGTCAGGCTTCATTCGAAAGGCATTCGAGTTATCAATCACCAAGGCTCCTTGGGATGCGAACCGGGGTGCCCATACGGCGCTTACGTCGCCGCCTGCAGAGAAGAATGCAATGTCGGTTTTGATATCATCGATATTGCGAATGTCGCGTAGTGCCTCAACTAAGTATGTTTGATCTCGAAACTTGAGTTGACGAGCACCCGAACTGGAGGCGAACAGCCTCAGTCGATCGACCGCAATCTCGCTTTTTTCCAATAACTTGATCAGGGCCGTTCCAACCACCCCGGTTGCTCCAACGACAGAGATATCTAATGCTCTCATGAGGATCCTCATTTAGAAGCTCGTGGTTGGATCTTGCTTTCAAATTTCGATGCTCGCTTCGGCCGCCCAAGGATGTAACTGGAACTCTGTCGTCCCGGCTTGATCCACCGCACGATGATCAACGGTGATATGAGTCTGGCAGTTCTTGGGACAGACGCGGGCGCACGCTCCGCAGCCGATACAGCGGCCAGGATAGTCAATGACCATGATCACGCGACTGAGCTCACCATTAAAGTCGTCCTCGCCATCGCAGACACCGAGCGTTTCACCTGCCTCGTCGATGCCGTAGGGGTGCATGACCTCACGTGAGCAGACCTTGAAGCAGCGACCGCAGCCGATGCACATCGCAGGGTTGATCGAATTCAGATATTCCGGCATCCATCGGGACCCGTCGCGAGTCACGCATGAGCTTATCATAGATTTCTCCAATTTAGAGTTCTGCCAATGACATATGTGACCGCCGAAGGCGCGCCGATTGCCAGACAAATGCGAGCCGGCAGCTGTCTAACGCCGCTATCTTCTCCCCAGTGCAGTCATCGCCTTCGCTTCGGTGCCTTCCGATCTCGTCGGAGATATCCTCGAACCCAGCGGCTTCCACGAAGGTTCACGCGTCGAGTATCGCGTCGTAGATGGCAACAGTCTGGGCGATTCAAACGACGAGTTCAGTCCCTCCATATCTTGCATGACGTTCGCAATTCGCAAGGTGGTTACCTGCCGTTTCGGCCGCTGTTGGTGGAGTTTGCCATTGAAGAGCGAGAGGCGGCGAATTGGTCTCACTTTGCGATTCCCTGTCGGTCGAATACAGTGGGCTGCGGGTTCGGAGGGTTAGCGTAAATGATGTTCGCAAAGTCGAAGATCATGTCGCGGGTTCCCCGGTATAATATTGTAAGCTTGTGCTGGCTGCCGAAGCGGTCGAACATGGGGAAACCCACCCGCATCAGCGGAACGCCGAGGCGTCTGGCAGCTTCTCGGCCGTGCGAGTGTGTAACTATAAGGTCGGCCGTTGCGGCGAGACTTTCGAGATCACTGAGATCGCCGACTTTGACGGTCTTCGCCGGTACCATCTCGAGCGCCTTCGAAGTGCCTGTCGTGGTGACCGCGGCCGCAATTTCCGCACCCATGGCAGTAAAAAAGTTGGAGAGCTGGAAAAGTTGATCGGGCTCGGAAGCGATTGCGATCTTCTTGCCAGCCATATGGGAATATCCGTCGAGCATCGCATCCTGCAGCTGCATTCGGTTGCGGCGGACATTGAGCGGTGTCTGTTTGCGTGACATAGCGGCAAGCACGCGAATGAAGCGATCGACGTTTTCTAGGCCCGTCAGCGATCTAAACAGCACGTACGGCACACCGGCTAGTCTCTGCAGCGCTTCAGCCGGTCGCCGCATATGCTCGCCGATTGCGATACATTGCATCGTCGCACCGAGATCGCGGATCTCCGTCAATTTCGTACCGCCATACGTTGTCGGCATCCATTCTTCGGGGATGGAGCCGTCGAGTGCTCCGGACACGTCGGGCAGAATAACCGGGTCGAGCCCGAAGCTTACGGCCGTCTCGCGCAAATGTTCAATATCAGCAACTGTTAAGTTGCAGCCAGGCAAGATCGCGACCTTCCCCGGATCACGATACTGCTTGTCAGGTCGCGTTATTGCCTCGATCATGGCGGTAACAGCTTTGGACCAACCCTCCTCTATGGCGCCGTCAAAGTCCGGCGTGTTAGCGACGACCACTTCGGTCCCCATAAGTTCTATCGCCCGCCTGCGCTTGATGTTTTCGACATCACCGGCGACATCCTCGTCGCGGGCCTCTACCGATGCGGTCGTGCATATTCCGATTAGTCGTGGCCTCGTGCGGGCTTTGAGGCTGAGAATTGCCTCTTCGAGACGATCTGCGCCGCCGACGATTATCGCGGCTTCGTTCATAGCCGTCGTTTGCAGCGGGATCGCTTCATTGAAATGCCTCACGAGTAGTGCGAGCGCGAAGCTCGTACATCCCTGGCTGCCATGGAGCAGAGGTATTGCGCCGTCAACGCCCAGAAAGGCGAAGGCAGCACCAAGCGGCTGCGACGACTTCAGGGGGTTGACCGCCGCCGACTTGGTTTGAGATACGACGCGTGCCATAGTACGACCTCAACATTCTTTGCGAGTCATCTCGCGGTTTTGGTTCGACGCGCTTACGCTTCTCTTTTAGCTCGCTTTTCAACGACCAAGGCCGGCTCCCATGGCGCCGGCTCGCGCACCTGCGGCCAAATCGGATTGTGAATTGCCAGGTCAATTTGTCGGGCAAGTTGCACCATTCCCTCATAGCCAGCGTAAGCGTGATGACGCTCCTGGTTGATGTCGAGCCAGGGCAGTTTTGCCTTTAGCGCTATATACTGGGTGCGTCCGCCCGACAGCATGATGTCGGCCTTTCTCTCGAGTAGAAGCGAGAAAAGCTCGCGCGGCGACATCGTCTCGAACAGGAGGTTCTCCTCCTTCAGGGTCTGTTTCACTCGCTCCCTATCTTCGAGCGTCGATTTCTTGACTGATGTGCCGACGATCTCCATGCCGATCTCCATCAGGGCATGGACGACCGACCAGGATTTCACGCCGCCTGTATTTAGAAGCACGCGCTTGCCCTCAAGGCGAGGTCGGTACGCTTCCAGCCTCTTCCACACCTTTCCCTCTTCCTCCGCTACAAGGATTTCCGTGCGATGCAAAAGCGAGGGGGCGGCACCCTTCTTTACAAGCAGATAGGCGATCCGCCGGAGCGCCTCTGAGGTGCCGGAAATGCCATAGAAGGAGCCCTCGAAAAATGGAATGTCCCAGCGTTCCTGCATCTTACGTGCCAAAGCAACGAATGCTGTCGAACACACTGTCATCGCTGCGCGTGAGCGGTGGGCGGAGGCGACTTGCAGATATCGCGCGTCTCCTGGAATACACGCGCGGACGCGGATGCCAAGCTTATCCAAGAGCGGCTTCACCTGCCAGAATTCACCCGAGAGGTTAAATTCGCCGAGTATGTTGATGTCGCAAAGGCCTGGTTCATCAGGCTCCACGGTACCTATGACATGCTTGAGCAGCGCCTCGCCCGCTAGCTTGTTGCCGAGGTTTTTAGATCCGACAAAACCTGGCGCATTGACCGGCACCACCGGCAAGGCAAATTCGTCTGTCGCTCGCTTGCAAATAACGTCGATGTCGTCACCGATCATCGCTGTAACGCAGGTTGAATAGACGAAGATTGCCGCGGGCGCATACCCATCCTTGATTTCCCGGATCGCTTTAAAGAGCTTCCGTTCACTGTGGCCCATTACGATGTCGATTTCCGTAAGATCAGTCGTGAAGCTCGTGCGCCAAAGTGTTGGACCTGACGAGGCAGCGCCACGGTTGTCCCAGGAATTTCCCTCGCAGGCGAGCGGTGCGTGAATCAGATGTGCGACATCGGTGATCGGCTGCAGTGCGACCTTGGCGCCGTCGAAAGCGCAACCGCCGACGGCCGTTCCCGGGGCCATTGGCCTCGCGCAATTCCTTCGGCGCGCCTTCGGACCCTTGCTGCCGCCCCTTGAACTCGCTAGCTCGTGGAAGGCGTCTTTGATTTTGGCGTTGAGCGAGGACATTCGTCTGCCTTCATATCTGGTGGAGAGAAAGGCCGCCTGACCCAGTTCTTAGCGAGTGAGGTCATACGAATAGTCTGTCACACCCGCGTGCATTGTTTCGCGATCGAGGGTGTCGAAGATCTTGTCCAGGATCGTCGTTAAAAGACGCAGTCCGCCCTGGTAACCCATGAGGGGGAATCGATGATGATGGTGCCGATCGAAAATTGGAAACATCAGCCGAACCAATGGGGTGCCGGTGTCCCGCTCGAGATACTTCCCGTAAGAATTGCCAATCAGAAGATCCACCGGCTCGGTGAAAAGCAGCGAGCGCAGTGCCCAGAGGTCCTTGCCTGGCCAAACCTGTGCATTCTTCCCGAAGGGCGATGATGCGAGGAGTTCCTTCATCTCGTTCTCCCAAGCTGAGGTGCCGTTTGTGGCGAGGCAGTGGATTGGTTCGCCGCCGGTCTCCATGATGAAGCGCGCCATCCCAAAAACGAAATCTGGATCACCGTAAATCGCGTATTTTTTTCCATACAGCCAAGCTTGGCTGTCCGCCATCGCGTCAATGAGTCGCCCGCGCTCCAGGCGGATCGTCTCGGGAATTTCTCTCCTGGAAATCACAGATATCGCCATCAGGAGTTCATCGGTAGCTTCGACGCCGAGAGGGTAGCGGAAGGAGGTCGTCGCTTGTCCAACGTCTCTGCAGTAATCTAACGTCTTGCGAGTGTTGTAATATTGCAGGGACAACGTCCCCTCCGCGTTCAACGCCGCCTTCACGTCATTGATTTTGGTCCCCCCGTCATACATCCGAAAGTTGCCATCGGAAGGGGTATCGAACTGATCTGATGCGTCCTGGATGAACATGTAATTCACTTGCATCAAGTCGAGCAGGCGTTTTAATTCGCGATTGTTCCCAACGCAGAAGCCATCAAATCCAGGAATGATGTTGACAGAAGCGGTGGCTTCACTTCGCGCGGCGCCCTTCCAGAAATTCTCCAGCACACCTTTTACCATGCTGTCGTAGCCATCGACATGGCTGCCGACAAAGGCTGGTGTGTGGGCGAAGGGGACATCGAAATCGCGCGGGACCGAACCTTCACCTTTGGCATTTTCGATAAAACCATGCAGGTCATCTCCGATGACCTCTGCCATACATGTGGTCGACACCGCGATCATCTTCGGGTCATAGAGCTTGTATGTGTTGGCGAGACCGTCGACCATATTTTTCAGACCGCCAAAAACAGCCGCGTCTTCTGTCATCGATGACGAGACCACCGATGACGGCTCCTTGAAATGGCGCGATAGGTGCGATCTGTAGTAGGCAACGCAACCTTGGCTGCCATGGACGAACGACATCGTTCGCTCGAATCCCGCCGCTGCGAAGACCGCGCCGAGGGGCTGACAGGCTTTGGCTGGATTGACGACAAGGGCTTGGCGGGCCAAGTTT
This sequence comes from Rhizobium sp. BK456, assembly GCF_014194045.1. Classification (NCBI taxonomy): domain Bacteria; kingdom Pseudomonadati; phylum Pseudomonadota; class Alphaproteobacteria; order Hyphomicrobiales; family Rhizobiaceae; genus Rhizobium; species Rhizobium sp. BK456. Next base: position 103,288 of record NZ_JACIAO010000010.1, on the reverse strand, counting down.
TTCTCTCGGTATTCCCAGCTCTTCGTGAATTCGCCCTGGTCCGACACGACCTGATCCGGGTGTGGGCACTCGAATTTCAGTTTTTTTTTGGCCAGCATCTTCCTGTATTCCGGCTCGCAGAATAGGGGCGCGTGGTCGAGAGTTTTCTCAGCTGACTGCGGCATAGGGTCACCTCTTTCGATCTGGCCGCGGCTCAAGGGCGGTCCAGAAACACGTGTCGCTTAAGCCGTTGCGCGTTTTTTACGTGCGAACGCTATGTTCTCACCCAGCAACCGCCGCCAAAGCGCGGTCATTTTTCCAGGGCGCGTCGTAGAGACCCCAAACTGGATTGTTGATGGCCATGTCCATGTCCCGAGCGAAAATCGCGAAGCCGTCATAACCGTGATACGGACCAGAATAGTCCCATGAGTGCATCTGACGGAATGGAATGCCCATTTTCTGCACCGGGTATTTTTCTTTAACGCCGGACCCGACGAGATCGGGCCGAATTCCCTCAATGAATTTTTCAAGTTCATAGCCAGTCACATCGTCGTAGATCAGCGTGCCTTCTTTTACATAATGGCCAGTGCGCTGATAGTCGTCGCCGTGACCGAATTCGTAGCCGGTTCCTACGATTTCCATCCCGAGGTCCTCATAGGCGGTGACGACGTGACGAGGACGCAATCCCCCGACGTAGAGCATCACCCGTTTGCCGGAAAGGCGCTGCCAGTATTTGTCGATTACGGCCCAAACGAGGGGCTGGTATTTGGCTATGACCTTCTCGGCTTTTTCTTGGATCTCCGGCCCGAAGTGTTCGGCTATGTTGCGCAGCGAGGCATCGATTTGGGAGTGTCCAAAGAAATTATATTCCATCCAAGGGATGCCATATTTTTCCTCCATGTGCCTGGAGATGTAATTCATCGACCGATAGCAGTGGATGAGGTTGAGTGCCGCTCTCGGCGCGCGCTCCACTTCGGCGAGAGTTGCATCTCCCGACCAGTTGCCGACCACGCGCAGTCCGATCTCTTCGAGCAGGATGCGCGATGCCCATGCATCGCCGCCAATGTTATAGTCGCCTATGACATTTACGTCGTAGGGACCCGCCTCGAATTTTAAGTCTTTCTTGTCGAAGACCCAATCTCGAATTGCATCGTTCGCGATGTGGTGGCCAAGCGATTGCGACACACCACGGAAGCCTTCGCAGCGCACCGGCACGACGGTCGTCGTGTGTTCTTTGGCCTTTTTTCGCGCCACCGCCTCAATGTCATCGCCAATCAGACCGATCGGACATTCGGACTGCAGGCTGATGCCATTGCTTAACGGGAAAAGTTCAGCAATCTCGTCGATGACCTTTTCCAGTTTCTTGTCACCGCCAAAAACGATGTCCTTCTCCTGGAAATCGGAGGTAAATTGCATGGTCACGAAAGTGTCGATGCCTGTCAGACCGACGTAATAGTTGCGACGTTGCGACCAGGAATATTGACCACAGCCCACAGGCCCGTGTGAAATGTGAACCATATCCTTGATCGGTCCCCAGACAACGCCCTTTGAACCGGCATAGGCGCATCCGCGGATCGTCATCACGCCAGGAACAGACTTGATGTTCGACTTTACCTCGCACTCGCTAATTGCGTTTGGGTCCTCGCCGGCGCCCTTTTCGCTCATTGCCACGCTAAGATGTTTACTACGTCGCTTCGCTGCTTTGCCCGGATATTGCGACAGCACGTCTGATATAAGCTTCGCATGGAAGTCACTGTCATTGTCGTATTTGAGGCTCATTGACCCTACCCCTTACAAATTCCGGATGAAACCTCCCTCGCGGGATGGCGGGCGCTTTGCGTGTCGCTGCGTGCTCGTGTCAGTGTGATCACGGGGCAGCTATCAACCTGGCATCCCTGGCTTGAAGTTCGGCAAGCATCTGCTCATCGGTTTTCATGATCCCGAAATCGAGAAGCATGTCCTCAAGTTCTTCCATAGTGATGGGGGTCGGGACGGTGCCTTTGCCAGAATTGTCATGTATTCTTTGGGCAAGTGTGCGGTACTCGGCCGCTTGCTGAGAGTCCGGCGCATATTGGATCACCGTCATCTTTCTAAGTTCGGCATGTTGGACAATGTTGTCGCGTGGTACGAAGTGGATGAGCTTGGAATTGAGTTTGGCAGCCAGCGCTTCGGCGAGGTCGAGTTCGCGGTCGGTCTGACGCTCGTTACAAATGAGGCCACCCAGGCGCACGCTGCCGCCTGCAGCATATTTCAGGATGCCCCTGGCGATATTGTTGGCGGCATAAAGCGCCATCATTTCGCCGGACATGACGATGTAGATTTCCTGAGCTTTGTTTTCACGGATCGGCATCGCGAAGCCGCCGCACACAACGTCACCGAGCACGTCATAAGACACGTAGTCGACATCGTTGTAGGCGCCGTTCTCTTCGAGAAAGTTGATCGACGTGATAACGCCGCGTCCCGCGCAGCCAACGCCTGGCTCCGGGCCGCCAGACTCCACGCATTTGATACCTTTATAGCCTACCTTGAGCACGTCTTCGAGTTCAAGATCTTCAACCGAACCCCTCGTTGCTGCGAGATCAAGAACAGTATCCTGGGCCTTCGAGTTCAAGATCAGGCGCGTAGAGTCCGCCTTAGGGTCACAGCCAACGATGAGGATCTTCTGTCCATGGTCCACGAGGGCGGCTAGCGTGTTTTGGGACGTAGTGGACTTGCCAATTCCGCCCTTTCCATAGAATGCAATTTGACGCAGAGCTGCCATGTGTGGCGTTCCTTCATGTGTTCGAGGCGATGCGGTTATCCCGCAACGCGGATGCGGAGGCGGTCCCGCTGCCTCGCAATAGCTCACAAGATTCGTGCCAAGCGGTCCGATTGAGCTGACGAACAATAATTCGCTGCGATTCCATCTATGTGGGCGTAAAATACGGGATTGAGAACAAGAACGCTTGTCACGTAACCGACAAAGGTGATGACAATGTCGAAACAGACTGTCACCCTCTGAGGACCAATGAATGGTGGCCTTTGTGCAATATCTGACCAAACGACAGGATGTCTCATTTACCCATGTGCAACTTTGCTAGAGCAGCCTGTATTCCATCAGACCGGTGATTACTCGCCGCAAAGCGTTGTCTTCGGCGATGATCAAGCGCCATGCCGCGTCTGGTACCCGCATAGGGTTAACGTCCTACTCTGCTGTCCATTATGATAGTGGCAGTGATGGCAACGAAGCTCTCGCCCCCGCACACGCGGTCAGCAATCATGACCCTTAGACGACGAAGAAGGCGCCACTTGTGACAACACGTCGCACGGCGCGATCCAAGTGCCCTAGCTGCTTCTTCACAGGCGCCCGTCCCGCGTAGATCGTTCAGAAAGCTCCGCTTTCAGTAGCGTCCGATCCTTCGCTAACTTCAGAACAAATGATCTGCTCGTAATTTTCGAGGCCTTCGCCGAGTACCATTTTTCCGCGTCAGGGATCTACGTTGGCAAATTCCAAATGGCCAATTTAGTTGGGGTACGTCATGAGTTACGGCATTGTCGCTACCTTTGTCGGTTACGTGACAGGCGTTCTTGTTCCTCAATCCCGTATTTTAGGCCCACATAGCTGGAATGGCAGCGAATTAGTGTTCGTCAGCTCAATCGGCCTGCTTGGCACGAATCTTGAGACCGTCTCCGCATCCGCGTTGCGGGATAACCGCATCGCCTCGAACACATGAAGGAACGCCAAGCATGACCAACCTAAGGATAGGGGACACAGTTCCCTCAATTCGTGATGTGCACTGGGTTCGTGGCGGGACTCTCGAGACCTTTCAGCCGGGCAAAGTTTACATTCTCGTGTTTCTGACAACCAATCGCGGAGTTTGCGTTGAAATAATGTCCAATCTCGCACAGATGCAGGAGAACTACCGCGAGAAAGGTCTTGAGGTTATTGGCGTCGTATATAAGAGCTCTGCATCGGCGGCTGAGGGTCGAGTTTATGTAAATGCGTGGCTGAACGAAAACTGCCCAAATGTGAATTTCAGAGTAGCAGTCGATTTCACAGGAGAGATTCTCAGGCTCTGGATGGATCCGATGGATTATGGGCCTCCGACCTCTTTCATTCTCGACCGCGGCGGGAAGGTAGCCTCTATCGACCCGATGGACCTCGATGACGTTGTGCTGAAAGTGCTTGGCGGAAGCTAACTCAAGCCCACGCGGTATAGGCGCAAGCTGAGGGCCAACCGAAGGCATCCTGTTGATCGATCATTCCGCCGATGTTGGTTCTGAAACACAGTGGAGTGCAGATATGGCTATTGCATACAGGCTCTTCAGCTCTCCGTCGATTAAAGCGCAGGACTGGCTGCGTGGCAATCTTATCTCGGCCCTCCAGCCCGGCAAAATATACATCCTCGGTTTTTTGCGACGCCATACGGTCCTGCATACCGGCACGGCCCCGCCTGGCGCAAGTGCAGGAGAAATACAGAACATGGGCTCGAGGTCATCATAGGCGTTGCAACAGATGAGGAAGCTGCGATGGCTGACGGCTAGAGCTCACCCACCTGTACATGTGGCTAACGGCAAAGCTCCCTAATTTTGACGCAGCTGGCGCACCAGCGAGGAAGCGAACGATCTGACAACGGAGAACGAGATGGATGTCGCTGAACAATCATTGATCGGTCTCATCTGGTCCGCGATAGAGGCGAAGGATTGGAAGACGGCACTTTCGTTACTAGAAGATGGCATCAGTGTTATGCCGGACAGCCTCTACCTATTCCAGTTATATGCAGACATGTTGATTGACGAATTGCAAGACATGGAGGCCGGCTGCCTGATGCTACGCAAATTTGTCCGCCTTGCAATTGAGAAGAACTCAAAAGACTGGCTTCTTGGAGCGATGCATCAACTCTTTTACTCATCGCATGACTACTCGCGATTTCCATTTGGTGAACGCTTATCGATGGGCAAGGCGCTCTCCGAGCACATCCTGACACTGTGCCAGTGGCAAAACGCCCACTCAAGAGCGGAATATTATCATGCCATGGCCTACTTCTTCCATGAGATCGGCAACAACGTCGTGGCAGTGGAGTTGTTCGAAATGACTGTCACTTTGGTAAAGGGGTTGCCCATCCAAGACGAACTGAAGCAGCTAGCGCGATTGCTGAAGACACTAGCCGAGTACAAGTCTCACGAAGCAGTTCGCGTGGAACTGCTTTAATTGGGTGGAAAGAGGAGCCCTTGGCGATGCTTGGGCAGCGGGTCCAGCTTGATCAGGTCAGTTGGTGAGTTGAACAAGCAGATAGATAAAATTGAGACGAGGCTCGCGGAGGTTGGTCGTTCAGATCCAGTCTCAAATCTGCTGTCGTCTATCCCAGGTGTCGGCCCAATCACATCTACAGCCATCGCCGCGACAACTCCGGACGCGAGGATGTTCCGCTCCGGCCGAGAGTTCGCCGCTTGGCTCGGCCTGACCCCGCGTCAAAATTCCAGCGGTGGCACCACTCGATTGGGAGGGATTACGAAGGAGGGAGATGCATACCTGCGTTATCTGCTCGTAATCGGTGCCAGGAACATAGTCCGATACCCGAAAGCTCGAGCGAAGGTCGGGGGAGCTTGGATCGACGCCTTACTGCAACGACGGCGTCCTATGATCGTGGCCGTCGCCATAGCCAATAAGCTTGCCCGGATCATCTGGGCGATGATGACCAGTGGAGAGATGTTCAAGGAGGCGCGCATCAAGACAGTATAGCCACGAAACCCAAATCGGCGTAAGGTGCAGAAACAACAGATGGTCATACAGCGGAGCTGAGGATCGAGTAAACCCGGAGAGCTTTAGGCGCCGTATTCAAGCGCGACCCGTTGATGAGGCCTCGATCCGCGCACTCCATCAGGGCCAGCGACCTTGTTTCGGTCGCATACAGGCCGAATACATGAACGCACCCAAATGATGACTCGAACTTGCAGAAAGCCTCTTGCGCCCGCGGGGCCGTCTATACATGAACATCTCGATGTAGCTGTTGTCGGTCGGCTTGCCAGGCCGCGAGAAGTCGAGCTCGACGCCCTTATGGTAGGCCCAGAGGTCTAGGTCGCGCGAGATGAATTCGCTGCCATTATCGACTCGTATGGAGGCTGGATATCCAACGTCCCTGCATATTCTCTCAAGGGCTTGAACCACGTCTTCGCCTTTGTAGCTGAAGCGAGCGTCGACTGCCGGCGAAAAGCGCGAAAAGGTGTCGACTACCGTCAGCACCCTGATCTTACGACCGGTGGCCAACTGGTCATGAACGAAGTCCATGGCCCAGACATGGTTGGAATGGGTCGGTTCCGTGCGATCGGCGCGAAGCTTCGCCTTGACCCGTCGCTTCGGAATTTTGTTGTGGAGCTGGAGGTCCATCTCCTTGTAAAGACGATAGATTCGCTTCGGATTGACAGGCCAGCCGTCACGTCTGAGCAGGACATGAACACGGCGGTAGCCGTAGCGCACCCGTGTCTGGCAGATGTCCCTGATCTTCAGCTTCAATTCGGCCTGCTCGCCGCGCCTGGACTTGTAGCCATACAGCGACCGATCGATCTTCAACACCGAACATGCGCGCCGGATCGAGACCTTCCAGTCCGCCTTGACCGTGTCGACAAGCTTGCGCTTGCGGGCAGGCCTCAGAGCTTTTTTGACAGCACGTCCTGGAGCATGGCCTTGTCCAGAGAAAGGTCGGCGACGATCCGCTTCAGCTTGGCATTCTCCTCTTCGAGCTGGCGAAGAGGCTTCATCTCCGACGGCATCAGCCCAGCGTATTTTTTGCGCCAGTTGTAAAACGTCGCGTCCGAAATTCTTGCCTTGCGGCATACTTCGCCGATCGGCGTTCCATCTTCCGCTTGCTTCAGCACGAATGCGATCTGCGCTTCCGAAAACTTCGAGGCCTTCATCGAATTCTCCTCTTCTTCCCATCAGGGATCATAAGTGGAAAATTCCAGTTCCAAATGGCCTAAATTATTGGGGGCACGTCACGTAACTTGAGCCGCGATGTTGAGCGGAAGGCACGCGCTCCCTCAGATCGTCCTGCAATAACCTCGTCAGCTCTGACTTCTTCACGAATTTATACCTTTAGCGCCCTACAGCGTGAACTGATCGCTGAGTTGTTGCTATAAACGGGATGGTGCCAGGGAAGGAGAACATCTCGCCAGTGGCAATCAACCAGCAGCTTGACGCGGAACCACGCGTATTGCAAAATAATTGTTAATATTGCATACTGATGATGTCGGATTTGTCGCGTGACGCTAGGTTGCTTTTGAGGGTAGTTATGAAAGTTGTTGTGCTTGGTGCTGGAATCGTTGGTAGTGCGACGGCTTATATGCTCGCCAGAGATGGTCACGAGGTCACCGTTATTGATCGCTGCGACAGGCCTGGCATGGAAACGAGTTTTGCCAACGGCGGTCTGATGACGCCTAGCGACTCCAGCCCCTGGAACTCACCTGGAACTGTCAAACGGCTTGGTAAGATGCTTTTTGACAGCAACTCTACGTTAAAAATCAACCCAAGCGCGATCCCATCGATTGTCGGCTGGGGCCTAAAATTTCTCTCGAACTCAACCCACAAGAGGCATAAAGCCAATATGGTTTCGAACATTAGGATCGCGAGCCTGAGTTTAGAGACGCTGCGCAGCATTCGCCAGAATTCTACCCTACATTATGACCAGACCACGCGCGGGACGATGAGGGTCTTCCCTCGAGGCGGCCGCATGTCGGAGTTCGTGCATATGTGCCGCGAGATGCAGGGGTGGGGCGTCAAATTCGACGTTCTTGATCAGGAACAAATTCTGGAGAAAGAGCCGTGTTTGAAGGACGTAATCGATCGCTACATCGGTGCGGTATACTTTCCAGATGACGAAAGCGGCGATGCCCATAAGTTTACGAATGAAATGGCTCGCCTCGCTAAGGAACTTGGGGCTCAGTTTTTGATGAGAGCTAACATATTGGAAATAATCAAACAGTCCTGTTCGCGGATCTCCCACGTCAAAACGTCCGTCGGAGAAATTCATGCGGATGCGTACGTACTCTCTCTTGGTAGCTACAGCCCCATATTTGCCCGCCCCCTCGGTATTCAACTGCCGATCGTGCCCGTGAAAGGCTATTCTGTGACCTTGCCTCTAAACGGATGGAAGGGAGGGCCGACACGTCCGGTCATGGACGACGGCTACCATGCAATGATGGTTCCGATGGGAGATCGCTTACGGATGGGTGGGAAAGCAGAATTTGCTCAATATAATACGAAAATCGATCCCAATGAAGGCCGACGCGTCCTCGACGACATTCTCAGGATTTTGCCGTCCATGGCTGCGCACGTCGACGTCAGCTCGGCTTTGACTTGGTCAGGATTACGCCCGATGACGCCCGATGGACCTCCGATCGTAGGCCCAACGCCATATGAAAACCTTTTCCTCAACACTGGCCATGGCCCGCTTGGATGGACGATGTCGTGCGGTTCAGCGAAAATTACAACAGAACTTGTAACGCACGGACGGGTTTTGAGCGACAGCGTCGACCCCAGGGACTATATGCTGAGGCAAGTTCGGCGCTCGGACCGTTCCGCTGTCTCTTTGACCCAGAATGGGATCGTAAGCTAGCGTTTGGCGGAACGTGAAATTACAGTAACCGAGTGCCGCCCGCACGGTCCGGTCACAAGCGGTGGAAAACGTAGCAGCCTTATTTGAGCATACATGCTCAACATTGCGCACTGGCGATGGCGTGGCTAAAATTCTGTCCTCTGAGGGAGCACGTACCTCCGCCAAATTGACACACGGCGATCCGACCCGAATTCGCCTAAATTTGTCGTGTTTGTTACGAATATGTTTGAAATCCCAGGATCCCAGGCGGGAGTCTGCGCAATCTAATCCTGATCCTGTGCTTGAGCCTTCCTGCTTATGCTGAGTGTCCGGCCGAAGTGGGGGCGCTTCACATCAATAGAGCCAAATACGCTGACCGGGAAGCGACTTCGGTGGGGCATTGCCAAAGCGATTGAATTCGTCGTCGCCCATATAGTGAGATTGAAGCGATTTCGCACAATGTATGGCTAGTCCAAGACCTTGCAATCTTCTGCTTTCCACGAAACCGTCACCGGTGTTCCGCCGGAAAAGTGAGCCTGCCCCCGGTTCTGCCGCTTCACGGTAATTGTCTCATCACCACAGCGGACCAGGTACCGCGTCATTTCGCCGAGGAACAGTGCGTTTTCGACCACGCCGTCGAGCGCGTTGGGCAAATCCGCTCCCACCGAACGGAAGTCGATCTCGACGTGTTCTGGACGAACAAACATCCAGCCGTGATCGCCGTCAATCTGCCCAGACAACTGCGCCGCCCCGGGTGTGTTGCCTGCCAGGGTAACCCTGCCTGCTCCGTTTTCGATCACGTCGACGCGACACGGAATCATGTTGGATTCGCCGACGAACGATGCGACGAACCGGTTCCTCGGCCTGCCGTAGAGCGTCTTGCTATCGTCCACCTGAACGAGTCGGCCTTCGTTGATAACTGCGATTCGATCCGACATGGTCAGCGCTTCATCCTGGTCATGGGTCACGAAGACAACTGTCATATTCAGTTCCTTCTGAATACGCATGATCTCAATCTTCATGTGCTCCCGGAGATTGCGATCAAGCGCGCCGAGAGGCTCGTCCATCAACAGAATGCTTGGATTGAATACGATGGCTCGGGCCAGTGCGATGCGCTGCTGCTGGCCACCAGAAAGTTGGTTGGGATAGCGGCCGCTATACTGTTCCATTTTCACGAGTCGCAAGGCGCGCGCAACGCTGCTCTCAATTTGAGCTCGGGTCGACTTGCGAACCGTGAGGGGAAACGCCACATTCTCCGCGACAGTCATGTGAGGAAATAGTGCATAGTTTTGAAACACCATGCCGATACCGCGCTCATAGGCGGGAAGCTCTACGATGGAACGGCTTCCCAGAAAGATATCGCCTGACGTCGGCGTTTCGAACCCTGCTATCATCTTCAACGCAGTCGACTTTCCGGAACCGGACGGTCCGAGGAAGGTCACAAACTCACCTGGCTGAATTTGGAGATTAAAGTCCTTCACAACCTGAAGCGGGCCGTAGAACTTTTGGATGTTTTTCATTTCAAGGCTTGTAGACATTTTTCGCCTCCAGTCATTCGGCAATATTGTTAGAGATGCGCGTGTTATGACGCTCCCGGATGAACTGCACTGCAATGATTGATGCCGTCACAAGGACAACGATCAAGGTCGATGCCGTGCTCAGCAACGGATCAACCTGGTAGGCAATGTCGCCCCAGAACTTGATGGGCAATGTTGGTGTTTGCCGTCCCAGCAGAAAAATGCCGACAAGGAGTTCGTCGAAGGATGTCAGGAAAGCCAACAGTCCCGCCGTAAGGAGAGCAGGTTTGAGAATGGGTAGCGTGACAAGTCGAAGTGTTTGTAATGGACGAGCTCCGTGCACTGCAGCTGCTGGCTCTAGGGACTGGTCAAAATTTCTCAGCGCGGCAGCCATGACCACGATGACGTAGGGCACGGCGAGCAGGACATGCCCCATAACCAGCCCGCCGAAGGTGCCGAGTATGTGTAGCTTTGCTTCGAAGACGTATAGCGAGGTTGCGATAATGACCACTGGCACCATCAAGGGGGAAAGCGCAAACAGGAATAGCGCTTTCTTGAATAGAAACTTTGTCCGCACCAGCCAAAACGCGCCCATCGTGCCTATGATCGTCGCAACGCAGGCGGCGGCGATACCCAATTGAACCGAAAAGAAGAACGACTGGTGCCATTCTGTAGCACTCGCCAGCTTTTCCCACCAACGAAGCGAAAATCCTGGGGGCGGAAAGACGACGAATGAAGACGAACTGAAAGACAGCACCACGACGACAATCAACGGCGCCGTCAAGAAAAAGAGTATGAGGATAGTGTATACCCACAACCAACGGGAATTGCGGGTGAGGATGGGTTTTGTGAGAAAATGCACCGATGCCTCGACAGTGTAGAGAAGAGGACCGATCGATCGTTTCACTTTCTTGAGCAGCCGTGCCGCTGCGCGTGGTTCTTCATCGGTGAGGGTGACTGTTGACGATGACCATATCATTTCCAGCGGGATAAACAGGCTCGCAACGAAGAGAATGGCGATTGTCACCATAAGCAGCACGATGGACGAAGCATATCCGAGTTCGAAGTTCAACAGCGTTGTCATCTGCGCGACAATCAGTTGTGAGATCATTGTGTCACTCGGGCCGCCCAACAGGGCAGGGGTGATGTAGAATCCGATGGCGGAAATGAAAATCAGGACACCTGCAGAAAAGATACCCGGTAATGTCAGTGGGAAATAAACGCGCAGGAATGCCTGTACCGGCTTTGCCCCCAGTATCTGGGCGGCTCTGGCAACATCATGGTCAATGCGCACCATTGACGAATACATTGTGAAAATGGCGGTCGGGATGAAGACATGGGCCATACCAACGACCACAGCAAAAGTGGTGTTGAGCAGGGTCAAGGGTTCATTGATTAAACCCGCCCAAACCAGAGCGTTGTTTATGATACCTTCGCGACCAAGTATGATCATCCAGGCGTAGGTTCTAATTAGGAAGGCAGTGAAAAGCGGAATCAGCAGGAAAATACTGACGGTGGACAATGAACGTGACTTAAGCTTGGTCAGTAGATAAGCGACCGGGTATCCGGCAGCGAGGGATACGACTGTCACGATCAACCCGATCCGAAGGGTATAAAACAGTATGTTCAAGTTCGTCTCGCTCGAAAAAACGCGAGCGTAGTGACTGAAGTTGAATTTCGCTCCTTCGAAACTGCCCCAAACGATATAGGACAGCGGAACCGCCAGAAAGCCGATCAGGAGGATGAGGAGCGGACCCGAAACCAGAGCCCCTCTAATCCAGCGATTTTCTAACAGGGAGTTCATGACGGTTAGCCTCTTTGCCGGGCGCTTTATACCAGTGCCGCTCGCGCTTTCCTGTACCACATTCATAACTTTAACTCCGTCGCTGCTCCGAATGCAGCGCTAATGATTCCCGCTCGGGGCATATTTCACCCGCAATAGGTTTCTCGACTGCGGCCAGCCACAACGAGCAGAAAACGGCTTGGAAGGAGCACTATTACGCGTTGGCCTCATAAGCCTCTTCTTCTGACGGCATCTAATTCAAGAAATCTTCAGAAGTTGGAGGGCTTCCACGCAGCTCGAGATGTCCCAAACATCAGCTTCATTCCTGTTCCCGTTTTTTTGCGGTATATTGTTATGCAATATCTTATATTGGAAAAGCGGGAACGTCAAGGCGTTTTTGATTTTGCCGTCTGTGGTAGATTGTCGGAGGCAAGGCCAGCTTAAATCAAAGATCCTCACCCTTGCGCCCAACCATTCGCCCGCGATAGGCTCGGGCTTTCTGGATCGATGCGGCAGGACGATCGTGTGAGGATGAAAGCGTTCTGCGGCTCTACGCCCGGACGCGTTTGCAACCATTTGCGGCTCTTTCGCCTTTTTTTTAAGAATTCCGGTACCGGCAGCCACACGGACCCAATCCTGTCGCTAGCAAACTGGGTGTTGAGGATCGTCGTGGCGAGGCTAAGCGTATTCGGACTGGCCCTAGAAATAGCCAATCTTGCGGAACACTATTTTGCCTGCGCCTCTTCAACAATGGTCAACAGCGCTTCACCTTTGCGGATGGAAGGGTGAGTAATACGCCAAAGGACGAATCCCGTCGCGGGAGCAAACACCTCGTCCAGGACATCTCCAAATACGTCGCGCACTGAGCCGAGACGCTGCCCTTGCCTCACGATGGATCCCGGCTCGACTTCTGCATGAAAATCCCCATCGCTAGGACATTCAACCCAGATGTAGCTGTCGCATAATGAGCGTCCATTGGTGGCCGATGACGGTTGGGAATCTATAATTCCGAGCAACCGGGCTACGTTCAATACTCCTTCGACATGAAAGGAAATATCGGCTTCGCTCAAAAGACCATTCGACCCGGCCTCGGTCATTATGGCGATCTGCTTGCGCAAAGCGCACGCTGTCGGAGGTCGACCCGGTTTCTTCATATATTCCGGGCCAAGGGCAAGCACGATCTCACTGTTGAAGCACATTGCAACGTTGCATGCCGCGGCGTCGAATTCATCATCACCCGTGCGCTGGAAAATGGTGAACCAGGATACCTTCTCTTTCAGATCCCCTCCATGCATGTCGATGTAGCAGTCTGCGCCCTTGACCCACTCGTTGAGGACGGCGTCGCAGAGGACTTCGGAAAAGGTCCCGTCGGTTCGACCGGGGAACATATGGTTGATGTTCTTGCCGTCGGCGGGGCACACGTACTCACTATATTTGTGGATGGCTGGCTGATTGATGACGGGTACAATTGACACTGACCCCTTCATCTTTTCGGGCTCGAAAAGCCTCTGAAGCCGTATGGACGCCTCGATGCTAGATACTTCATTGACATGCACTCCGGCAGACACACAAAGCCGGGGGCCAGGTTGCGTTCCTCGGATTTCGCATAACGGCCAAGTATAATCCCCCAAGACCTCGTTGTCGAAGCGGAATGTTCCTCGGAACACGCCTTCTTCACCGTATCTGCAGCTATTCTCTTGAGCGGTTATCTTCATTTTATGATCTCAACGTGATTTTCGGAACCGCCGCCATAGGCCATGTTCACCCGTCAATTCTATTGCATAATAATATCCTATATTGTAGCTTGGCCATGTCAAGGGACGCTGCATGGCTCCCGTTCACAGTGACGATTATGCCGGGGATCAGCGCGGGGCTTCAGCCTTTACACGCGCATTGAATAGCAATATGCACTACCGCATTCCATTTTTAGTTTGAGAGGCACGATGCTTGATCGCGGCGGTAAGGGCAAGAGCGGAGTCAATCCACCTGCTTCGTTCGAAAAGACCAACGTGGATGAGCGTCTTTATCTTGGCACCATCGAAAAGGGGATGCTCGTACTAGACACGTTTTGCTCAAATCCGCGCCCAATGACATTGGCTGAAGTCTCCGAGGCTTCCGGCTTGAACAAAAGTGCGACCCAGCGCGTGCTCTACACTTTGCGGGCGCTCCGGTATCTGACCCATAGTGAAACTACTCGCCAGTATTCACTTTCTGTCAGAGCCATGGACATTGGCAACGCGTATTTGCGAAGCAATCCGATCGTGGAAGCGACGTTTCCTTATTTGCTGGAGGCGAACAAGCGTTCACAGGAGACGGCCAATCTGACGGAACTCGATGGTTCTGACATCGTGTTCATCTCACGTGTGCCGAGTAGAAGCGTGATGAGTTCATATGTCACGATTGGGACCCGTCTTCCTGCTTTTGCGACCGCGCCAGGTCGTGCAATCCTCGCAAACTTGGACCCGAGCGTAGCAAGCGAGATCCTCAAAGCACCTTCCTTCGACGCTCTAACTCCCTTTACGATCCAAGACCGCCAGAAGTTGCTCGATGAGCTGGATAATGTGCGCAAGAAGGGGTTTGCCATCGCAAACCAAGAGGCAATGCTCGGCGACATTTCAGTCGCTGCACCGATTTTCGGGTATGATAACAGAGTGGTCGCAGCGGTTAACATCGCAGTTTCCACCGCTAACTGGACCATTGAACGAGTCGAAGCTGAACTCAGTCCGATTACCGTCGAGATTGCTAGGCAGATGTCTAAGGTAGCGTCGCAGTACCGGAGAGCCTGAAGCCGCCACCCTGAGGGGGGGTGGCGCGAGCACACTTTCCGGCAAGTTGTCATGCTTGGAATCTTCTGCGGAGGAGCATATCTCAGGCGTCGTTACGTCCATACTGTTATCGGTTTTTTGAGGACGTATTGGATAAACGTTTGCGACAATAGACGGTTTGACCGTTAGAGCCAGCGGATTGGTGATCGAATTCGCAAGTGACCGCAGGGCCAATCCTCGATGACGTTCAAACACTGAGAATTTGTGCCTGCCATCTACCCACCTCCGGGAAATTCGCGCCTACCACCAGCTAGCACCATACGTGTCGGGTTGGCGTAACCGCGCTCCCGCTCCTGCAAAATCCTTTCTTATATCGATTCCGAGCGACCTATGCACCGGATGATCGTTGCCGTCTCTCGTTTCCCGGTCGCTGAAACGCGAGGAATGACCGGGTCACATTCCACCGACCTGCTTAAACGCGCTTGACTTCACGAACCGGTTCGTCACATTATGCGATATATAATATTGCATTCCAATGAATGGTGGATCATGGATCGCTACATAATCGTTGAAAGAAGAGACGAGGTCGCAGTGGTCACACTGAATCGGCCCGAAATTCTGAACGCCTGGCACAAGCCAATGCGGAGCCAGTTTGTTGAAGCACTCGTCGACCTCGAGGAGGACAGCACTGTCCGTGCGATTGTACTGACCGGGGCAGGGGACAGGGCATTCTGTGCCGGCCAGGACCTCAACGAAGCCAAGTCCTTTGACGGAGAGACAGGCTCCCAATGGATCGCTGAGTGGGAGCGGCTGTACGGGGCAATTCGCTCGCTCTCCAAACCTCTCGTTGCGGCTTTGAATGGTGTGGCCGCCGGCTCCGCATTTCAGGTTGCGCTGCTATGCGACTTTCGCATCGGTCATGCCGGAGTAAGCATGGGTCAGCCTGAGATCAATTCCGGGATCGCCAGCGTAACCGGGCCGTGGATCATGCGCGAGATGCTTGGATTGGCTCGAACAACCGATCTGACGCTTAGCGGCCGACTGATGGGTGCCGACGAATGTCACTCCGTCGGGATCATCAACAAGATTGTTCCGCAGTCAGACGTCCTGACAGCTTCGCTTTCACTCGCCCGTGAGCTTGGCGTCAAGCCTCCAGTCGCCATGCGCCTCGATAAGCAATGGCTGCGCGAAATGACCGAGCTTGGGTTCCGCCAGTGCCTGGATGCGGCAGTCCGGATCCACCGGGAAGCCTACGCGTCGGGTGAAACAGCTCAAATGATGGAGAAATTTTTGGCGGAACGGGCATCTCGAAAGGCGTGACTTTTTCATGATGGACAATCTAAAGGGCTTCATTGCCGACTTCAATGCAAAAGCCGACCGAAGCCCTGATCAGGTTTTTGCGATTTTCAACGGTCAGCCGATCACTTTTGCTATGCTGAAAATGGAATCAAGCGCGTTCGCCTCGACACTGCGACGCAAAGGCGTGCAACCGGGCGACCGTGTCGCAGTAATGATGCGGAACTCCCGTCTATCGCTTCCTGTCCTTTTCGGCATTGCAAAGGCTGGAGCCGTCTGGGTGCCGATCAATGCGCAGCAAAAGGGCGACGGGCTTTGCTTCATGCTCGAGCATAGCGAACCCAAGCTCATCTTATGTGACCCTGATTTCCGATCAACGATCTCAGGGTGCGGTGCTCAACTACGCTCCGAAAACATCATGTTGGTCGGCGATCAAGATCATTCGGTACCGGAGGCAATCCTGCTCCGCGAAAGCAATTTTGCTGATGCCGTTCCAGATGCGCACGATTTGTTTGCGATCATGTATACGTCGGGAACAACTGGTCGGCCGAAGGGTGTGCTGGTTACCCACGGGATGCTGCGGCTTGCGGGGGAAGCGGTACGGACCCTAACCTCAATGGGTCCAGCAGACGTGTTTTTTGTCTGGGAGCCACTCTTCCATATTGGCGGGGCCCAGCTTTTAGTTCTGCCGATCATCGAAGATGTGACGTTGGCCATGGTCGACCGCTTCAGCGCGAGCCGCTTCTGGGATCAAGTTAGGAACTCATGCGCAACTCATATCCATTATCTCGGGGGCATCCTTCAGATTTTGCTGAAGCAGCCGGGGAGCCTGCTTGATCGTGAACATTCGGTTCGGATCGCGTGGGGAGGCGGGTGCCCGAAAGACGTTTGGCCGGAATTCCGCGATCGCTTCGGCGTTGAGATCCGGGAATGCTATGGGATGACCGAAGCAGCGAGCATTACGACCTGCAACACCAAAGGGGTCGTTGGCTCCGTCGGAAAGCCGACGCCTTGGTTTTCTGTTTCGATCGAGGATGAGGTGGGCAACCCCGTTGCGAGCGGAAATCGAGGAGAGATCGTCGTCAGATCCTCGCTCGATGGTGCTCTTTTCAAGGGTTATCTCCGCAACCAGGAAGCAACGGGAAAAGCGCTCGTAAACGGGGCGCTCCACACTGGAGACGCAGGCACTTTAGACGGAGACGGAAACCTGTGGTTCCATGGCCGGTTGACAGACAGCGTCCGGTGTAAGGGAGAGAATGTCTCTGCTTGGGAAGTGGAGCGTGTCGTTGGTACTCATCCAGCCGTTGAAGACTGCGCGATGATCGGAGTAGCTGCCGATGTGGGTGAGCAGGACATCAAATTGTTCGTGAAAGCGAAGACCGGAAAAGTTATCGAGCCTGAGCATCTATCTCACTGGCTTTCTGACCGCCTCGCCTCCTACCAGAACCCTCGCTACATCACAGTGGTGAAGGAATTTGAGCGCACGCCAAGTCAGAGGATCATGAAGCATTTGCTTCCCAAAGATTTAAACGATTGCTGGGATCGGCTGGCAGCAAAAGAGCAAGCTCGGGCTTAGGCTGGGGTCACAGGTATGCAGGCCCACCGCGCGGAACGCAAATTGGCTACCTTGTTGAAGCGTACGGAGTACAGCGCAGCGGCAACGCAGAGCGGGACGGGATGGTGAAATGAACCGCACATCAATCAAACTAGATGAACCCTTGATCCTCGTCGGTTGCGGCAATATGGGCTATGCACTGCTTCGTGGATGGATCGACACGTCTACTGTCGATCCCGCCGCTGTCCACGTCGTCGAGCCAGTCAGAGTTCTGCGGGAGAGAGCCGTGGCGCTCGGCGTGAATACCCATGAGACCTGTGAGACGCTACCAGCAAAAGCAGGGATCATCGTCTTCGCACTTAAGCCTCAAGCCGTCCAAAATGAGCTGCCTTCCTATCAGCGCTTTTCAGATGGCACCGTTTTCGTGAGCATCGCGGCGGGCGTTCCCGCTGGGAAGTTGAAACTTTTGCTTGAATCTCCACGCATCGTGCGTGCGATGCCGAACACCCCGACCTCTATAGGAAAAGGCTCAACGATTATTTTTAACGGCAGCGCTGTAGAAGACGGCGAGCTTGAGAACGTCTTATCGTTGTTCAAAGCCGGTGGTGCGGTTCATCAAGTCACACGAGAAGACCTTATAGACGCGGCCACAGCGATAAGCGGCTCAGGGCCGGCGTACATCTTCTACCTCATCGAGTGCCTAGGTGATGCGGCTCGTGAACTAGGTCTGCCGGCGGAAGTAGCGAGCAAATTGGCCAAAGAGACTGTTCACGGTGCGGCGGCGCTAGCTTTTGCATCCAATGACCACCCAGCAGAGCTTCGGCGACAAGTCACAAGCCCGAATGGAACCACCGCAGCGGCTATGTCGGTCCTTGCGACAGAAAGCGCACTTTCTGCACTCATACTGCGCGCCACTAAGGCAGCTTTTCAACGATCATTGGAACTTGGTGGAGCAGAGGAACTTGGATTAACGTCAAGCGGCCAGGGGACCAAATGACAGAAGACATCTTATACCTGAATGCATCAGACATAGATCAATTGAACATATCGCCATCTGAACTGCGGGCGGTGCTTCGAAAGGCATTTGGAGCCTATAGTTCAAGTGAACTTCGGATCCCTTCCAAGCAGACTGTGAGAGCCGCACCAGATCGATATTTTCAGACGATGGCCGCGGTTTGCAACGAACCTCCATTGGCGGCTGTAAAGTGGGTGAGTGTCGTAGGAACGAACTCTCAGCGAGGACTGCCAAATGTTAATGGCCTGATCATCCTCGGCGACGGTGAAACCGGACTGCCGCTCGCCGTTGTGGACGGAAATCGCCTCACAGTCATGAGGACCGCAGCCATGTCGGCACTAGCGTCTGAGTACCTCGCATCACCGGCTAGCACATCGCTAGGCTTCGTAGGATGTGGGGCACAGGCGTACGGCCATCTGACGGCGCTGCGAGACGTGCTTCCGGGCTTAGCTGACATCGTATGCTTCGACCGCCGTATCGAGTCTGCGGTATCACTCGCTGCGCACGCCGACGCAGACGGCGCCAACGGTCGAACCACCACCAGCCCGGATGATGTCCTTCGATGCGACATCGTTGTCTCCACCGTTCCGAATGTCGCAGGCATGGAGCCGTTCCTCGATGCTCGGAAGCTGACGGCGGGTAGCCTGGCTATCGCAATCGATATGGGGCGATCGTGGTTGCCTGATAGTTTTGGAGCATTTAGCTCGTTCATCGTCGATGACAAGGTGCAAGCCGAGGATCCTGATAGCCGATCAAAGCTAGCCTATTCTGGCCCATTTAATGCGGACTTGGCTGATCTCGCAAGCGGCGTTTCGAGGGGCCGTACAAGCGGATTGGATCGTATCCTATTCATCTATCCTGGTTTTGCGTTGGCGGATCTTGCTGTGGCGGGTGAACTCTACATTAGGGCTCGGCGGGAAAATGTCGGGACAAAATTGCGCCGCTAATAGGATCCAGTTCCGGGTTCTCCAATGTGATCGTTTTCCAACTTAGATGAACGCCAAGTCTGAATTTTGGCGTCACACACCCTCAACCTCTCCCGGCTGCGCTGCAAGTACAGCTTCGTATGCAGGCGATCGGCCGATCACGCACACTGCAAACCAGTGTGCCGGGAACATACGGTGACTTATCCTTAGATTTGCTGAACAGGGCAGCTTTAGTGGAGTGCGCCCATCGTTAAACGACAGAGATCCGTAATGCCGTAGACTGGTAAGCCAATTTTCTTTCGCAGTGCCGGAGCAACGCAAGGGAAAGCGGTGCAGGTCAGTAGAATGTTTGCAATGTCTGGGTGAGACGCTCGCAAGCGTGTTGCACCCGCAATCACATCTGCCTCAAGGCCCGCCATCTTTTCAGAGATAGTCACCTCCGCTGGATAGCGCGTCTTCACGCTTTGCTCATACGCACCTTCGCAACCGCCGAAAACTACCCTGCTCCGATCAGCCGAATTCTCAATGCCGAGGGCTGCGTCATCGTAGGGGGACGGCAAGGAGACACTCAATAGTCCAATTTTCGCCGCACGGCTCGCCTGACGCAGCAAGAGAGGCAACAAAAGCAGACTCGATAAAATCACCGGAACGCCCACCGCTGCTGCCACCGCAGGCTGATGCCAAGAAAAAAGGCCACAATCTGAAGCAACTGCGACAGCACCCCTTTTTACCAGACGTTCGGCAGCGACGATAAGGGCGGGCTCAATCGAAGAATCGCGGGCCCAGAGCCGATCCATATAGGCCCCTTCGACTTTTTCCGCGATGATCGGAAAATCAAATGTCTCAGGGTTAGCGACATAGCCGCGCGGCAACACGGAGTCGCCCTCGGTCGTCAGAACGCCCAGCGCGCGTCCAATCATTCCATTGCTGATCATTCTATTTCCTCCTCTGGAAACTGTCACAATCCAGTATCATCCCGCGTAAATTATTATGCAATGTGCAATATTGAATTTTCATTTTGGAGAAGGATTGCGCAAAGGTCTTCGGGCACGAGTTGTGATTGAGGTGCCCACGCTCGGAATTCCACAGAGGGTACAAGATCTTGCACCTTCAAAGCGTTCAGTTCGTAGATCCCGAAAACTGTGGTTGGTTTGATTGCAGGCAGCCTTGCCTCATCGCTGCCGGGCGTCAACTCGGTATCACGTCGGCTTCAACGCATTATTTGGTTCAAGATGCGTACGGTGTCGGGCGCACTGAAGCAGCGTCAAGCCGTTCCTATGCCGGAAATATTCTCCTTGACGAAAATAAATTAAATTATACAATATGTCGTATTGCTATGCGATATAACCGTATGATGCAGTTGCTAAGCATGTCTGGAGATGCGCTCGAGTCTTTATGACGTTGGAATCCACTTCGAGCTTTGCACAAAAGGGGAACAGAGGATGAGCAACAGAATAGCAAGCGACGCTCTCGCGGTCTGTGCGGCGATATTGCTTTCCGGATTGCCGACCGCAACTCGCGCGGAGGAGATCCCGGAAAATCTTAAGGGAACTGGGGAGGTGGTCGTTGCCACCGCCGGCGGCGCTTTTGAAGAAGCGCAAAAAAAGGCTTGGTTCGAACCGTTTGAGCGCGATACTGGCATCAAAGTGATTACCATCCCTTCAAGCGCTAAACTGCTTGCCTCGGCAAAGCTCGGCCAACCAGAGGCCGATATCAGCAATATCAATGGCGGTGAGGTACCGACATGGGTTGACAACGATGCTCTGGAAAAGATCGACTACACCTTTTTTGCCAAGGAAACTCTGGCAGGGCTTCCGGAATTCATGAAGGGTGAATATGGCCTCGGCTCTTTCTATTACTCAGTTGTGGTCGCATACAACACAGCCAAATTTCCCAATGAGCGTCCGAAGAATTGGACTGACTTCTACGATGTGAAGGCATTTCCAGGCAAGCGAAGCCTCCCAAATTGCGACCTGATGCTGTATGGCGCACTCCTGGAAGGGGCACTGATCGGTGATGGCGTCCCAAAAGACAAGCTTTATCCTCTCGATATGGATCGAGCCTTCGCGAAGCTTAAGGAAATAAAGCCCAATGTTGGTCGCTGGTGGGCAACGGGCGCAGACGCGCCGCAAAGCCTTATCGGCGGTGAAGTTGATATGGCCGCTGCATGGAACGGCCGCATCGTCACTGCCAAGAAACAAGGTGCGCCACTGGAACTGTCATGGGATCAGTCCATGCTGCAGTATGATGATTGGATCATCCTGAAGGGCGCGTCCAATAAGGAAAACGCTTCGAAGCTGCTTGCCTACATTTCGCGGGCAGAGGCACAGGCAGCGTTTGCAGAAGCAATCCCGTACGGCCCGGTCAACAAGGATGCATTCAAGCTTTTGCCGAAGGAACTGGCGGAAACCATACCTGGCGCACCCGGAATCATGGAACAGCAGATCGTACAGAATTACGATTGGTGGGTTCAACGGGGTTCGGACGGCCGCACCAACTATGATGTGGCCATAGAGCGCTGCACCACTTTTCTGTCACAGTGAGGTTTTGCAGCTGCGGTCCATAGGTCCGCAGCTGCTTTATAAAGGCGAGCCTCGCCCTTTACTAAGCAGCACGATATCCTAGGGCAATTTACTGGCACCGACAAACCCGCTTAGAGAAGTACCTTTTTTGCTCTTCCGAGTTCATGCGGTTCGCCATCTGGAGAATGGAGAAACTGATGAGAATTGCCGTAGGTGGTATCCTTCACGAGACGAATACGTTTCGCAGGCAAGATGCACAGCTTTTAGATTTTGAGATCGTACGTGAGAAAAGTCTGATCGAGGCTCACAGCGGAGTTCGCTCCTATATAGGCGGAATGCTAGACGCCGCGGAGAAGGCAGGGGCAGTCGTTCAACCGACGATGTTTGCATCCGCTGAAGCCGGCGGCGTCATTGAGGAAGAAGCCTATGCCAGTATGCTTGGCGATCTGCTTGCGGGTATCGAACGCGCTCTCCCGGTCGATGCGGTGGCGCTGGCTCTCCACGGCGCGGGCATTGCGAAGGCGATAGGCAATATAGAGATCGACATATGCCGAAAAGTTCGCGACCTCATTGGCCCAAATGTGAAGATCGTGCTAACCCTTGATCTTCACGGGAACCTCGATGCGTCTCTTTCCGTAATTGTTGATGCAATTTTTGGAACAAATTTCCATCCTCATACCGATATGTTTGAAAGAGGGCAGGATGCGATAAATATCCTCCCTGAATTGCTTTCTGGGCGCATCATTCCGAAGCTGCACATTGAGAAGCTTCCCATCCTGCTGGTCACCGCGACTACCATGTATGGCCCGATGGCTACGGTTAACGAACTATGTCGCTCCATCGAACAAGAGCCTGACATTATCGCATGCACTTTCTTTCATGGATTTGTATGGACCGATACCGCTGACACTGGGCCGTCGGTGCTAGTAATCGCGAACGGAGATGCACAAAAGGCTCGTGAGGCTGCCCAGCGCGTCGCTCGGTTCGTCTGGGAAAGACGGGATAAGTTTCGGTCAAACGCTCTTTCGCCGGAGACGGCGATCGAGTCCGCGCTAAGCTCTGGCGCCTGGCCAGTCGCTCTGTTGGATGGGGGAGACGATCCCGGCGGCGGCTGCCCTGGCGATGGGACATATTTGCTACGCGCCATGCTCGACGCGAACCTGACCAATACGTGTTTTGCGGCAATGTTTGACCCTTCAGTCGTAGCGAAGGCTCTCGCAGCGGGCGTCGGTGCCACTATCGAGGTTGAACTTGGTGGCAAAACGGATGTTCGGCACGGAAGTCCTATCGCTGCGACGGCGTACGTTAAGATTCTGACCGATGGGCAGTTCCTTTGCCAGTCTCCGATGGGCAAGGGAAGCCAAGTCATTGTTGGCCGCACCGCAAGGTTGCAAATTGGTGGGATCGACGTCATTGTTGTCTCCGAACGTCATCAGCCAATCGACACCGAAATCTTTCTGATTCATGGTATCGACGTGACACGCTACCGCATAATTGCGCTGAAGTGCACGAACCACTGGCGCGCTGGCTTTGCGAAAGTCGTAAAGCGTGACTTCCTCGCCGATAGCCCCGGGATCATGAGCAGGAATCTCTCCGACCATTCTTATACCCATCTCAGCCGGCCGATCTGGCCGTTAGATCAATCGGCGGTGTATTAACAAGAATGGATATCGGCATCCTAGCTGTTTGACGTGTAATATTCATTGGAGGACTTCACACACGAAACACCGAGCTCCGCGCAAGGTATTCGTAGCCCAACCAATAGCGTTCTTTGAAAAGCTCCACGGGGTTCGACTACAGTATCTTCGCTCTCAATGTGTTCGGAAAATTTTCAACATAGCTAGGGTTAGCGTTCGCTGGAAATTGCCGGGACTTGGTCGCCGTTGTCGTAGCACAATGACCTTTTCTGCCGTCGACACGCGCGCCTGATTGATGATGAAGAGTTCGCCGAAGTTCCATAAGGTTTGTTACGCCGCAAATGTGTGTAGCCGCAAAGTTGAAGTGTCCTGTTTCTGCAAAGTTGGAATGTCACTCTCCCCGGGTTTGGTGACCTGGGAGATTGCGGATGGGACTGATTGCGATGAGCGAGCGTGATTTGCAGCGGATCGAGATTCTATCGAGAGTGATCGCCGGCCGGATGACGATGGTGTCGGCGGCACATCTGCTTGATCTGAGTACGCGCCAGGTGCGTCGTCTGCTGGAGCGGATCAATACGGGTGGTGCGGCGTCGATCCGGCACAAGGCGATCGGCCGGCCGTCGAACAACCGAATCAGCGACGGTGTACGGGATTACGCCGTGACGCTGGTTGGCGAACGCTATGCAGACTTCGGACCAACCTTGGCGGCCGAGAAGCTTGCCGAGCGCGATGGGTTGCGGGTGTCGCGCGAGACGTTGCGCAGCTGGATGGTGGATGCGGGCCTGTGGCTCTCGCGCAAGCAGCGGCGGACGTTTCATCAGCCGCGCTTGCGGCGTGAAGCCTATGGCGAGCTGGTGCAGATCGACGGGTCCGAGCATCGCTGGTTCGAGGACCGCGGTGATCCATGCTCGCTGCTGGTGTTCGTCGACGATGCGACGGGCAAGCTGATGCAGTTGCGCTTCGTGCGCTCGGAAAGCGCCTTCAGCTATTTCGAGGCGCTGGCGCTTTACCTGCGCGATTACGGCGCGCCTGTAGCCTTCTACTCCGACAAGCATTCGGTATTCCGGGTGGCGAAGAAGGACGCCAAGGGTGGCCAGGGCATGACCCAGTTCGGGCGTGCACTGTGTGAGTTAAATATCGAGATTCTTTGCGCAAATTCGAGCCAGGCCAAAGGCCGTGTCGAACGGATGAACCGGACGCTGCAGGATCGGTTGGTCAAGGAATTGCCGCTGGCCGGGATAGCCGACATGGCGGCAGGCAATGCGTTTTTGCCCGGCTTCATGGAAGACTACAACGCACGCTTTGCGATTGCCCCTGCCCGGTCGGAAGACCTGCATCGGCCGATAAATCTGGCGCCGGATCGACTACACGAGATCCTGTGCAAGCGTGAGCAGCGCTATGTCGGGTCGCAGTTGACGTTTTCGTTTGAGCGCCAGCGGATCATGCTGGAAGAGACCGAGGTGACGCGTGGCCTGGTTGGCCGCTATGTCGAGACCTATGCCTATGCCGATGGCCGGCTGGACGTGCGCTGGAAAGGTCATTCCCTGCCCTACAAGGTGTTCGACAAGGACCAGCGGGTGACGCATGCGGCGATCACCGAGAACAAGCGGCTCGGCGATGTCCTGGCCTATATCAAGGAGCGTCAGGAGCAACTGCCGGCGCCCAAGGTCAGGACCAACAGCGAGAAGAATGGCTACACGCCGCGGGGCCGCAAGCCGGGTCGGAAGACGGATTTCATGAACGATCCCGCCGTCATTGCCCGACGGCGACAAGCGCTCTCTGGCCTCGATGCGGCGGAATGACTGGCTGCTCCAACTGTCAAAGCTAAAGCCGAAGGGGAGCATCTCACCCGCCCCCTCCCTTCCCTTGCAACCCGGTCCAGCCGGTCCGCTCGGGGGCTTGCCTAAGCGCAAGTGGACATGCCGAGTGTCGCATTTCTAAATAGCTGAAGACGCGCCCAAAGTGACACTTCTACTTTGCACACAAACGGACATTCCAACTTCCCCGCCACATGTGTGTAGGGGGGTGGGTTCAAGGATGAAGTGCGACTTGCAATAGATAACAACGGTTTATCCTTGCAAGGAACGAGACATGAAGCGCACCTACTCCCAGATCGATATCGATGAACGCCGCAAGATTGCCCGCTGGCGCACGGCTGGGGTCAGCGTTGATGTGATCGCCGAGAAGCTGCACCGACATCGCTCAACCATTTTCCGTGAGCTGCGCCGCAATACGTTCGAGGATCGTGAGATGCCGGACCTCAACGGTTACTACTGCGTGATGGCCAATGACATGGCGCGAGAACGGCGTGCCAAGCTGCGCAAACTTGCCCGGTTCGCGCAGCTCCGCCAATCGGTGATCGAGCGCATCATGCATGGCTGGTCGCCGCAACAGATCGCCGGCCGATTGCAGCTTGAGCGCCATCCGATCTCCGTCAGCCATGAGACGATCTATAAGTTCGCCTATTCCTCGGACGGTCACGCCATCAAACTGTGGCGACACCTGCCGGAGCATCGTGCCAGACGCCGGCCGCGGCACGCCAGACGCCGCCATGGCAAGCGGTTCACCCCGGATGTCAACATTCTCTACCGGCCAGACGCCGTCGCCGAGCGAAAACAGTTCGGGCATTGGGAATGCGATCTCATCCAGTTTCGCAAGAAGTTCGGAAAGGCCAACGTGACGTCGCTGGTCGAACGGGTCAGCCGATTTGCCGTCTTGCTGCGCAACAATGACCGGCAATCGAGGCCGGTGATGGACGGCCTGATCCAGGTGCTACAATCCCTGCCCCACCTCGCCCGTCGCTCGATCACCTTCGATCGTCGCACGGAGTTCACCGACTGGCCTTACCTGCAGGCCGTAAGCGCTGGTTTCAGGCCACGGCTTTGAGTTCGGACTTTGCGGCATAGGCCCAAGGCAGCAGATCGTCGATCTGGCTGTTTGGATGCCCGTTGACGATCCTGGTGAGGACGTCTGAGAGATAGGTCAGTGGCTCGACATCGTTGAGCTTGGCAGTCTCGATGAGCGAGGCGATGGTCGCCCAGTGTTCGGCCCCGGCGTCGGACCCGGCAAATAGCGCATTCTTGCGATTGAGGGCAATTGGCCTGATGGATCGTTCGACGGTGTTGGAGTCGATCTCGATCCGGCCGTCGTCGATGAAGCAGGTCAAGCCGTCCCAGCGTGACAAGGCATATCGAATGGCTTCAGCGAGCTTTGTCTTTTGGCTGATGTAGCCGAGTTGTTCACGCAGCCAGGGAGCGAGGCTGTTGGTAATCGGACGACTTTTTTCTTGACGGGCGACACGACGCTCCTCGTGGGTCCGGCCACGTATCTCGTCTTCGATCTTGTAAAGTTCGGCGATGCGTCGGAGCGCCTCGCTGGCGATGGGTGCGGGACCGGCGGCAGCCAGCTCATAGAAGCGGCGTCGAACGTGGGACCAACAGAAGGCCAGCGACACGGTGTTCCTTGCCGCGAGCGGGCGATATCCACTGTAGCCGTCTACTTGCAGGATACCGGCGAAGCCATCGAGATGGACCATAGGCCGTTCACCTTTGCGGTCTGGCGCATAGACATAGGCGACGCCGGGTGGGTCATTGCCCTGCCATGGCCTGTCATCACGCGCATAGGCCCAAAGTTGCCCGGTCTTGGTTTTGCCGCGTCCCGGATCGAGCACCGGGGCTGTCGTCTCGTCGGCGAAGAGCTTGGATGACGACTTCAAATGATCAAGCAGCCGCTGATGAACAGGGCGCAGATGCCAGGCGGCACGGCCGACCCAGTCGGCGAGCGTCGAACGATCAAGATCGATGCCCTGGCGCTTGTAGATTTGCGCCTGGCGGTACAGCGGCAGGTGATCGGCATATTTAGAGACCAGAACCTGGGCGACAGTTGCCTCCGTCGGAATGCCGCCCTCGATCAGCCTTGCCGGGGCCGGAGCCTGGACAACGACCTCCTCGCAGGCCCGGCAAGCATATTTTGGGCGGCGCACCACAAGAACGCGGAATTGGGCGGGCACAATGTCCAGCTTCTCGCTGACATCTTCGCCGATCCGATGCAGGTCGTTGCGGCAGCAAGGACAGACATGGTCATCGATATCGACCACGACCTCGATGCGCGGCAGATGGGCTGGCAGCGAACCTCTGTTCGTGCGCCGCTTGGCAACTTGCGACTGGCGAAGAGCCGTGGCAGCCTGTTCCTTCTCTTCCAGTCCGTCGGCTTCGACCTGCTCGGCTTCTTCAAGCCCAAGCAGAAGCTGATCCTCGGGAAGCGTCTCTGCCCGTCGACCAAAGCGGTGGCGCTGCAATTCCTTGATGATCTGACGCAGGCGGGCATTCTCCGCCTCACGCGAAAGCACCATGGCTTTCAGCGCGTTCAGGTCATCCGGAAGTTCGTCCGCCGTTATCGTCATGGATCGAGAACAGCATATTTTACCGCTCGGATCGAGAGGCTGGATGGTGCTGATTCAATTGGTCGCGGCCGTCATCCAGCCCTTACCGGCGTGCGCGTTTCGCTCGGCGCATGAACGCGTTTCCAGTCCAATCCCTCGAACAGCGCCGAGAACTGTGCGGCCGTCAGATGCATCGCGCCGTCCTGCATTCGAGGCCAATGGAACTCGCCATCCTCAAGCCGCTTGGCGACCAGGCACACGCCGCTGCCATCCCAGAAGATCAGCTTGATCCGGTCCGTTCGTTTGGCGCGGAACACGTAGATCGTGCCAGAGAATGGGTCAGCACCCATCTCCGCCTTCACCAGTGCTGCCAATCCTTCAGCACCTTTGCGGAAGTCGTCGGGCTTGGTGGCGATCATCACCTTTACCGCACCGGACGGACCAATCACGACTGAGCCTTCAAGGCCTGGATCACGGCAGCAATGGTCGCGCTGTCCGTGCCAGATGCGATCCTGACGATCGCGCCGCCAACCTCCAGCTCGATTGCCGCAATTGGAAGTGCGCTCCTCGTTATCGTCTTTCGCCGTGTCGGGGGTGGCTCTGCCGGACGATCAATTACCGCTGGCACAAACATTGACGGCGAGTCTTGCTTCGCCTGACTTCGCACCTGCCGACGCCAGGTAAACAATTGTCCGGGCGACAACCCATGCCGACGCGCAACAGCACTGACCGACATCTCGCCGCTATAGCTCTCGGCGACAATGCGGTCCTTCTCCTCGTCGCTCCAGTCGCGGCGACGGCCTGTTCCCGTGAAAACCTCAAACCGTTGCAACGGCACATCTTCACTGGTGCCATGCGTAAATCCTGTAATCGTCATATGTCGAAGCCTCGTTCGGCAACAACATCAACAATCACACGCTGATCCGGAAGGTGGGGTCAAGGCACCGCTTACTGCAGGCCAGCATCGGAGCGCAGACATGGTTTTGCGATCCGCAATCCCCGTGGCAGAAGGGCACTGTCGAGAACACCAATAGACGGGCCAGGAAATGGCTTTCGAGAGAGGTCGATCCACTGTCTCTCAGCGACCGCGATCTCACCGAGATCTGCAACCGCCTGAACGCAACGCCACGCAAATGCCTCGGCTACAAAACGCCGGCAGAAGTCTTCCGCCAGAAACTCCTCGCGCAAATCAGGCCTACCGGTTAGCCTCTCAAAGCCCGCAGGTCGCACTTCATCCTTGAACTCACCCCTATGGCACGCCGCCCGCGTGATGCGGTGCTGCGCAACCGAAGTGGTGGCTCAGCACCGCAACCCGCAGTCAGCGCGCAAATGCAGCAACCAAAAACCGTCGGAGCGAGCTCGAATTGGTTAATACTCAAGTTTGTGAAGCGAGTTCCGGTTGCACGACCTCGAAACGAATCGTCGCGCCCACCCGCAAGCTGATCTCGTTTACAGAGTTTGCTACCAATTCTACAAGGCTCTCGAGCGAATGGATTCGTTGCTTGTCTCCAGCGAGTGTGAATTTTCCCAGGAACAACAAGGCGCACACTTTGTCCGGCCGAGCGCAGAAGACCAATTTACTGCCCTCGGCTTCTAGCACCAGGAATGCGTCATCGGATGCCATTCCGGGGAACATTTCGTAAGCTCGAGACAGTCTGGATCGGATTACATCATAATCCTCTAATGTTTCAATGGCACCGACCAGGGACAGGTAGGGCAATCTGGTCGAACTCCGCAACCACACTTCAGTTCCGTCGGCTTTTAGAAACATACGTATCTCCACCGTACCTTAGAAGGTACCAGGTAGTACCAGGTCTTGAAGCACTCTGTGCTTCAGATCGAGAAGAACATGTTTGAGTATATGACTTTACCTCAAAGCATATTCGGCCACATGTCCTCATGTTGTTTCGTGCCTGTCCGGGTCCTTCCAGGTTCTCCATTCGTAGTTACGAAGGACGATATAGCCGGGGCCAGTTCCTATTACATAGTTTGGGTTTAGCGGTGTTTTGCCGAGCGGGGTGCAGATCACGTATTGCGGTACGGCAAAGCCGGTAGTGTGCCCACGCAGGCTTTCAATAATATGCATGCCAACATTGATTGAAGTTCGGAAGTGCTCAGCGCCCCGCACTAGGTCGGCGTGGTATAAATAGTATGGCCGCACGCGCGCAATAAGGAGTTTGTGGACCAACTCTTTCATAACCTCGACAGAGTCGTTTATTCCTTTCAAGAGCACCGACTGATTACCCACTGGCACTCCCGCTTCTAGCAGCCGTTCGATCGCCAATTTCGCTTCAGACGTGATTTCATTGGGGTGGTTAAAGTGTGTATTGATCCAGATGGGGTGATACTTTTTGATCATCTGGCAGAACTCGGGCGTGATCCGCTGCGGCAATGTCACAGGTATTCGTGTGCCGATGCGAATAATCTGAACGTGAGGAATTTGCCTGAGGCGTGACAGTACATACTCTAGCTTACTATCAGAGACGGTCAGCGGATCGCCTCCGCTTAGCAGTACGTCCCGAATCTCTGGACGCTCGGCAATGTACGCTATACCTCTGTCAATTAGCGCTTGGTCACTGACCATTGACTCTCGGCCCGCGCGGATTTTTCGTGAACAGTGCCTGCAAAAGGTGGGGCATAAATTCGTAAGATAAAAGAGAACGCGGTCCGGGTACCTGTGAACGATGCAAGCGACGTCAGTCTTTCCCTCCTTCCAAAGAGGATTTTCGGAATCAACGCCGGACTTGTGGAACGAAGGAAGTTGGTCAATATGGAAGATGTCGTCGAGTTCCTTGATGCTCGGAATTGCCTGTAGGCGGATGGGATCGTTCGGATTGTCCTTTTCTATCAGCGATAGGTAGTAGGGTGTTGCCCGGAAAGAATATCGCTCACCCACTTTTTGGAAAGCTTCTACTTCATCGGGAGTGATGTTTAGCTGCTCCTTGAGCGCCTCCAACGTGGTGGCGCTGTTTGCAAGCTGCCAACGCCAATCATCCCAAGCCGTCGGGTCCGTCGTCATATGATATCTCCGGTTTGAGTTTCTGTTGGCGGTATTGAGCATCCAGTACGAAGGGTCCCGTCCGCAGTGAGGTCTGGAGCAAACCTAACATTTTCCTTCGTTCCTCAGTTCAAAGTTGCGGCGCACCTGGACCTACTCAGCCGCATCTCGTGCGGCATCTAGTCGAACGACCACAATCGTTTTTTCAGTCACGTCGCTCGACGGAGAAGAGATTGTTACACGACCGTCAAGTTCCAAGCAGCCTCCCGTTAGCCTCTTCACCCGGGGATGGCGCGACTGCCCAATCAACTAGGTTCAACGCGCGGTGAAGTATCGCGTCGGCTTCTGCGGGGTCGGTCGAAGCGGCAATAACATGTCCGATTATGTCTAGGTAATCACCTTTCCGGACAAGAGAGACTCCCGGGTCAACATAGAATCTAACCTCAGCAATACCTGGTACAATCTCCGCCAGATCGGTACCTCTGATGTGAGCCAGTGTGCCGTCCCGATCAGGTACGAAAAAATGGGCTGCCGCGACGCGGGATCGGCTTTTATGCAGGTCGCACTCTTCCCCGATAACAAGGCTGATGTGTTGTTCGATGACATCTAGACCGTAGGCCAACTGGACCAGCCGAGAAGTGGTCCAACCCGGAAGCCGTGGGTTGACTTCCATCACGACCGGGCCTCGTTTTGTCCAGCGGAGTTCAACATTTGCTGGGCCCCAGCCGAGGCCGAGTGCTTGCAAGCACCTCAACGAGACATCCGTGATACCCTCGTGCTCCTCATCAGTTAGCTGGGCTGGAAACATGCTTCTGCGAGGAACGAAATGAGGCGGGGGCCCAAATTCGGCTGAACCAATCGCAATGACTGCGTTCCCCATTGTAACAACGTCATAAAAAGGCCCTTCTACGAACTCCTCGACAAGTATTGTCGGCGAAGACCGCCAGGGGAAAGCCCCTCCCAACAGATAGGTTGTGTGTTCGGCTAACTCAGCGGCATCGCGACATAATCGGACACCGCTGCTTCCGTTTCCAACTGCGGGCTTAACAATAACCGGGAACCCGATGTTAGCGGCAGCCCTATCCACAGTCATTGCACTAGCTGCCCATCGAAAGGTCGGCACTGGCAGGCCATTTTGCGTCAGGAGCTGACGTTGATTAAATTTGTCGCAGCAACGTTCGATCAAAAGGGGGTCCGGACCTGGTCGGTCGAAGCACCGGCATAGCTTTCCGACCGTCACGTTAACCGACTCGCCGAGGGTCGCAAAACCGACAAACCCGGCAATATCACAGGTCGTAGCCAGATTGAGGCACTCACGCTTCACCGCATCGAAATCGTCAGTATCGACCATTATCGCCTTACCGCCTTCCGCCATAAGGTAGTCATACTGCGTTGGATCAGCCGCCAGGGAAATCGGTTGTAGTCCACGACGTCGGGCGGCCTGGACGTACAGCAGACCATTACTTCTCGATCCTTCAATGAGTACGAGTGCTTTTGTTCGCATTGGGTGTTGACCCTCCATCCGTCCGAGGCTGTATCCGAGGGCAAATTCGCACTGAATTGTCTCTAGAGGTTCCCATTTTTCCAAGGTTCGCGTATTGCATCGCAATTTACTGGCCACAAGAGTGTCCCCTGCGTGAGTCAATAGATGACGTAGTCTAGAAGACCTCAGCCGTCGGTAGCGTTCTCTCGATATCGGAAAGAAGTAGGGGCAGTTTAGACACCAAATGCTGATTGTTCAGATC
This sequence comes from Rhizobium sp. BK456, assembly GCF_014194045.1. NCBI lineage: Bacteria > Pseudomonadati > Pseudomonadota > Alphaproteobacteria > Hyphomicrobiales > Rhizobiaceae > Rhizobium > Rhizobium sp. BK456. The sequence goes on along the minus strand of NZ_JACIAO010000010.1, from coordinate 70,599 downwards.
TATAAGCCTGAGAAAATCTTGGTCGTACATAGTCACATAGTTGAGCTTCGGGACCGCGCATTTCGACAGCACCGGAATTGACGAAAGGTCCACTATGATGCGTGGCTCCAGTCGCAGAAGGGCGCCCTTTAGAGCCGCTTTGTAATCTTCACTTAAATCGGCGGTTGCGATAACAGCGCATGAACGCAGCTCTCGAACGCCCCCAATCTCTTCTGGACGCATTATCGCGATTTCCCTGTCAGAGGAGCCCCGGAGGCGCCTGCGAAGTTTTTTGGGATTCCGCGTTACGACTACAGTGGAACGGAATCGATCTGCCCCTCTAGTGCTGATTAGGTCGCGCCCCAGCATACCTGCCCCAATCATGTAAAGACGGCCGGGTTCCTCTATCCCCTTAAATTGCTCGGCGATTAAGTCGTAAACAATTCGATCATAGTTGAACGGTGCGATGAAGTGCAGTCGCTCTCGCGATGCGCGACCCATACCTAGTGCCAGCCGTGCGATCCGAGAAATTGGAAGCGCCGGATCAAGGAGCGCGACAGCATTCGAAACTTGATCGTTAACGTAGGGCTCCCCAAGGATCTGGGATTTAGCACCGGAAGAGATCTCCGCGAGACGCTTAGCAACAGCCCTCGCACCTTTGACAAGCGCGCGCGGAAAACCAGAGAACAAAAGATCTATATTTCCGAGCGCGGACTCTTCTCCATAGACTTCAACGCGCAGGCAGGTTGTAATTAAAAGGATCCCGCGTTTCGCTAAATCGATCGCCATCGGTTTGATCTTCGCTGAATGCTGCGCCATTTGAAATGGCGACGTCATTTCGTGATCAACGTAGTGCCCAACGATATCGGTCATCATTTCACTCCTGATCTTGGCTGAAGGCCTAGGGATGTCAGAGGCGCTCGACTTCGAAACTCCAATGAACCGCGCCTCGGACGTATATGTTTTAGCTGTCACTCCGCACAGCGGTGGTTCGTACTGGTCTCCTTTCGGCCATTAGCTTGCAAAGAATTGCTAAGTCCCCTTCGCCTCAATAGCGTCTACAAGTCGTGAGAGCGCGTGGACGTAGGCGGCGCTTCGCAGGGTGATGTTCTTGTCCTTCGCACACGCCCATATTGCGGCTCCTTCCTCTTCCATCTTCGTCTTCAGCCGGGCATGTATGTCCTCAATGAGCCAACGGTCGCCTTGGCGGTTCTGCACCCATTCGAAATGCGAGACAGCGACCCCACCCGCATTCGCGAGGATATCCGGAAGAATGACAACGCCCCTGTTCTTGAGGATCTCATCAGCCTCCAGCGTGATCGGGCCGTTGGCGAGTTCAAGAATGATCGGAGCCTTTACGTTGGCAGCGTTACCCGCGTGGACCATGTCCTCCAGGGCTGCCAAAACGAGCAGGTCGCAATCCACCGAAACCAGTTCGTCGGCAGCAATTCTCGAGACACCGTCTGAACTCGCGAAGCTGGTAACGCCTCCGTCGCGCTCTTTAGCAGCATTCAGCTTTTTGATATCGAGGCCCGCCGGGCAACGAATTGCACCCTTTGAGTCGGAAACGGCCACGACCTTGTATCCGGCCGATTCGAGCAACTGCGCCATGTGAGATCCGGCGTTGCCGAAGCCTTGGATCGCGGCTCGTGCACCCGGAGTTAAGCCGAGGTCCTTCGCCAGGAATTGGAGGAGATAATAGCCGCCACGGGCCGTCGCATCATCACGGCCAAGCGAGCCACCAAGGCTGATTGGCTTACCGGTGAAGACCGCCGGCGTCCACTCGCCAACGATAGAAGCGTATTCGTCCGCCATCCATGCCATGGTCATCGCGTTGGTGTTGACGTCGGGCGCCGGGATGTCGCGGTTGGGGCCGATGACATTGGCAAAGCGGCGGACATAGCCACGCGCAAGACGCTCCAGTTCATTCTTGGAAAGAGAGTGAGGATCAATCTGGACGCCGCCTTTGCCGCCACCAAACGGCAGGTTCACCACTGCGCACTTGATAGTCATCAGGAAGGCGAGCGTCTCTACTTCATCTGCCGTTACACTAGGGTGATATCTGATGCCGCCCTTGGTTGGGCCGCGGGTATCGTCATAGCGGCAGCGCAAGGCCGGTAGGTGTTTGTGTGAACCGTCGTCCATTTGGATCGTCAGACGGGCGTGCGTGGTCTCTTTCGGGGACGCCCATCTTTCAAGAATTATCGGGTCGATGTTGAGGTGCTTGGCCGCATCAACAAGACGTGTCAGGGCCTTTTTCAACTTGCTGGCCATTTAGCGTATCCCCCAATTCGGATGATCACCGGTATCCGTGGTACGCGATGGTCCAAGAGGGCCGCTAGCGTGTTTTGGGACGTAGTGGACTTGCCAATTCCGCCCTTTCCATAAAATCTGACGCAGAGCTGCCATGCTTGGCGTTCCTTCCTGTGTTCGAAGCAATGCGGTTATTCCGCAACGCGGCGGCAGCCGTTTCCGCTGCCTCGCAATAGCTCACAAGATTCATGCCAAGCAGGCCGATTGAGATGACGAACAATAATTCCCTGCTATTCCAGTTATGTGGGCGGAAAAAAGGCGCGCGATCGAGGAGGTAACCTTTGTCGCTGATCTGACAAAGGTGACGACAATGTTGGATTGTTGTCATGCGTCTGAAGGATGGCGCTGGCTCAATGTAGCAAGTCGCGTCAGATCATGATCATACGGTACCTCGCCCAGCCGATCAGAACGGCGTTGATGTAACGATTGAGGCGGAGAAAGAGCTCGATGCGCTGCGGCAGCGTTTATGGACGGCTTTCGATTGATATTTCCAGCAAGGATTTCTCCACGCATCTGCCAATGATCCTGCTCACGCCGCAACGTCCAGTTAAACCGCTTGTCCAACCTCACTAGGCGCCCGCAACGTTATTCTCTCGATCGCTGTGCTTCTGATCGCGCATACGGTGTCGCTAGTCAGACTATCAACGGTAAACCGAATCTCGATACACGCCCACCGCACCAGAACTTCAGTCCCCTTGCTATCTCCCGGCGTATTATTCGGCGTTGAAACCTTCCGGCTCGTGGCGCAGCTATCGTGGACTTATCCGACCTGAAGCCTATCGGACCGCCCCTCGGTTCGCGGTGGTGATCGGGGCGGATTGCGACACGACATGTCGGCAACCCTACAAAACCCCTCCGCATAGCGACAACGAATCATGTGCAATCTCGAAGGCTTACCGGCGCAACTGATTGGCACGAGTAGTGCTCAGAGTAAGCCGGGTCCCTAAAGCCCAAATCCGATTGGGAGCTTAAACGACTATGCACATCGTGGTCTGTATCAAACAAGTGCCGGGCTTCGGGCGCCTGGTATCGTCTTCGTCGGGAAGCAGACAATTGACGGCGACACGGCCCCGGTCTGACCGGCATCGGAAGGAGGCCGAACCTCCAGCCATCGACTTACATGGCGAGGAGCTCTGGAATGGCCTCCTGCTCCATCTGCATTAGACCTCGGCACCTTCCCGTCACGCCGCTGAATATCGTCACGCTCTCAGAAGAAGGAATTTGCAATGTCACGCCGCACCCGCAGAAGCCATTTCAGAAGACGGGATCACAAACGTTCAATGTCCAACCTATGGAACGATCGCCGCGGTGGCCTTTCAGTATCAGAACAACTCGACCTGATACTTGGCAGGAGAAGCTCATTCCTGGCACACGAAACGCCGGATAAACCACTGTCGGGAACAAGACGTGACTTCTAGTTTAAATCTCGGCTCTCCGGCCCCGTCTATCAAAGTGAAGGACTGGCTGCGCGGCGATCCGTTTTCCAACTTCCAGCTCGGCAACATATACATCATTGAGTTCTTTTCGACTACCTGCGGTTATTGCGGGCCGGAGCTATCCGACCTGGCGAAGTTGCACAAGAAATTCTACACAGGAGTTGAGTTCATCGGGATCGCAGCAAGTGAGGAAGCTGCAACGGCTGACGACGCCCGAGTCCAGGTGGACGCGTCTATAACCAAATCGCTCCCGAATACGAGCATTCGGATGGGGTTCGACCACTCAGGCGAAATGAATGAGGTTTGGCTCAAAGCCAGCCTGTCGTTCCACGTTCCAAAGACGTTCGTTGTCGACCGAGACTGTAGTATCGCCTTTATCGGTGATCTGATTATGCTCGAGGACGTTTTGCCAAAAGTGATTGACGGCAGCTGGCGCGCCAGCGCGGAAGCAAAGAATGCCGAAAAGGAGCGGATTGCTGAAGGCGAGACTTATGCTGCGGCGATTAGTTCCATGATCGAGTCTCGGCGGCGACAGAGATTAAGACATTGGAAGACGGCGCTCTCGGCCATTGAGGAGGGCATCAACCTGAACCCGGATCTTCTTGCGGCGCAACTTTATTGGCGCGAGCAGTGCTCAAAGTTAGCCGGGTCCCTAAAGCCCGAATCCGATTGGGGAGCTTAGACGACTATGCACATCGTGGTCTGTATCAAACAAGTGCCGGACTCTGCGCAGATACGCGTCCACCCGGTGACAAATACGATCATGCGCCAAGGCGTACCGACCATCATTAACCCTTACGACCTGTTTGCTCTCGAAGAGGCACTCCAGGTTCGTGACCGCTATGGGGGCGAGGTGACCGTTCTGACGATGGGACCGCCCATGGCTGAGCAAGCGCTACGCAAAGCCCTCACCAACGGCGCAGACCGCGCAGTGCTTCTGACCGACCGCCACTTTGCTGGATCTGACACGCTGGCGACCTCGTATGCTCTTTCTCAAGCAGTAGCGAAGATTGGCGAGAGCTATGGGGCGCCTGATATCGTCTTTACGGGAAAGCAGACAATTGACGGCGACACGGCCCAGGTTGGACCCGGAATTGCAAAGAGGCTGAACCTCCAGCAACTGACTTACGTAACGAAGATTGTCTCCATTGATCCCACTTCGCGCGAGCTCATGGTTGAACGGCACGCGGAGAGCGGCACGCAGATGCTGAAGAGCACGTTGCCATGTCTCATCACCGTGCTGGAAGGTGTCAATGCTATCCGCCGGGGTTCTCTCGATGACGCCTTCCGTGCCGCGCGAAGCCCAGTTCTTAAATGGGGGGCCGCTGACGCCGGCATTGGGGAGTTGACCAAATGCGGCCTACGGGGATCGCCGACGGTCGTGAAGCGCGTATTCGCTCCTGGTCCGCGCGCCGAAAAAGCTATGCAAATGGAGATCAACGACAAAACGTTGGCCGAGGTCGCCGCGGAGGCGGTCGCTGCAATTTTTGCGCGCCAGCCTGTTTTGGAACGCAAGCTCACGTCCCATGGCAATCGGTGAGCAGCGAGGAGTAGATTTTGGTCGCTAGAAAAAATGAAACGACGGCAAACGCGGTCGGCCGCGCCAGCTCAGGGAAAAAGCTGCTTAAGTGTTTCGAAGATCACCGGCACGTCTGGGTCTTCATGGAACTTGAGCGCGGCAATGTTCATCCCGTATCGATTGAACTCCTCGGCGAAGGCCGCAGACTAGCTGACAAACTGGGTGTCCAACTGGCCGGGGTAGTCCTCGGTTCGTCTGAAGGCGTGGGCACCAAGCCTGCGATCGAAGAGGCCTTCGCTTACGGAGCTGATGTCGCCTATCTGGTAGAGTCGCCCCTCCTCGCCAACTATCGAAACGAACCCTTCACCAAGGCTTTGACGGATCTGGTCACTACTCACAAACCAGAAATTCTCCTTCTCGGCGCGACTACGCTCGGCCGCGACCTCGCCGGTGCTGTAGCAACGACCTTACAAACAGGGCTTACGGCTGATTGCACCGAACTGGATGTTGATGGAGATGGTTCACTCGCAGCGACGCGGCCAACTTTCGGCGGGTCCTTGTTGTGCACGATCTACACGCTGAACAGCCGGCCGCAAATGGCAACGGTGCGGTCCAGGGTCATGGCGACGCCGCAACGTGCGGATAAGCCAATTGGACGCGTTATCCAACATCAACTCCTGATGGTTGAGGAGGAGATCGTCACCAAAGTGCTCGCGTTCCTTTGTAACAGCGGGTCTGAGCAATCCGATCTGGCCAACTCCGACATCGTGGTTGGGGGCGGACTCGGCCTCGGCGCTGCAGGAAACCTGCAATACTTGAGAAACCTGGCAACGACGATCGGCGGGGGAGTCGGGTGCTCGCGCCCACTGGTCCAAAAAGGCTGGATGCCTGCTGATCGACAAATTGGTCAGTCCGGCCATACCATTAGACCCAAGCTCTACATCGCGGCGGGAATATCTGGCGCGGTCCAGCATCGCGTTGGCGTCGAAGGAGCCGATCTGATTGTGGCTATCAACCTTGACGAGAACGCTCCGATCTTTGAATTCGCCCACATCGGCGTTGTCGCTTGCGCGCTGGAGTTCTTGCCGGCGTTGACAGAAGCTTTCGCCAAGCGAATGCCACCGCACAACTCTATCAAGGTTATGGACCGAGGAAGGCTAGATGACCAAGGGTAAGTTCGACGCGATAGTCATTGGTGCCGGTATGTCCGGCAACGCCGCAGCGTATTCGATGGCTAGTCGCGGTCTAAAAGTGCTGCAGTTGGAGCGCGGAGAACATTCAGGCTCTAAGAATGTTCAAGGGGCTATATTGTACGCCAACATGTTGGAGGCGATTATCCCAAACTTCCGCGATGACGCTCCTCTTGAACGGCATCTGGTAGAGCAACGATTCTGGCTAATGGATGACTCGTCGCACACGGGCGTGCACTATCGCTCTGACGACTTTAACGAACTGAAGCCAAACCGGTATACGATCATCCGCGCCCAGTTTGACAAGTGGTTCTCATCCAAGGTGCGCGATGCGGGCGGCACAATCCTTTGTGAAACGACAGCGACTAGGCTCGCTCGGAACCTGAGAGGTAAAGTAGTAGGTGTTCACACCGACCGGGAGGGCGGTGTGATCCTCGCGGACGTGGTTGTCCTTGCTGAGGGCGTAAACGGACTGCTTGGAACTCGAGCCGGCTTACGCGATATACCGAGGCCAGAAAATGTGGCCCTCGCTGTCAAGGAAATGCATTTCATGCCGGAAGAGGTCATCGCAGAGCGCTTCAGCCTCAACGGTAGCGAAGGCTGTGTGATCGAAACCGGCGGCACGATCTCACGCGGAATGGCCGGACTGGGCTTCCTTTATACCAACAAGGAGTCGATCTCGGTGGGGATCGGCTGCCTCGTCTCCGGTTTAGCGGAAGGCATGGAAAATCCGTACCGCCTTCTTGACGCCTTCAAGCAACATCCCTCGATCCGACCATTACTGGCCGGATCAGAGATAAAAGAATACGCCGCGCATCTTATTCCCGAAGGGGGCTTTAAGGCAATCCCGCAACTCTTTGGCGACGGGTGGGTGGTCGTGGGCGATGCCGCGCAACTAAACAATGCCGTGCACAGGGAGGGATCAAACCTCGCGATGACATCAGGCCTCATGGCCGGCGAAGCGATCTGTCAGATAAAGAGCCGTGGCGGCTTGATGACGAAGCGCAATCTCTCTCTCTATAAGGGCATGCTGGATAAGTCGTTCGTCATGAAAGACCTGATCAAACACAAAGATCTTCCAAGCCTCCTCCACACTGACAGTCACAATTTTTTCATGACGTATCCAACGCTTATATCTCAGGCAGCGCAAAATTTTGTGCGCGTCGACGGTGCACCTAAAATCAACAGGGAGAAGGCTACAGCCGCCTCCTTTATCAATGCACGATCCCGTTGGGGGTTGATCAGCGACGCGGTCCGCTCCGCCGTATCTTGGCGTTAAAGGAAAATTCGATGAAGGCGACCATCATTGAGCGCATTGAGGACAAGCTGTACCAAAACCGATATCTGGTCGATACTGGACGTCCGCACATTACGGTGCGACCGCATCTGTCGCCAAGCCCAAACCTCCTCGCCTTGACGCAAATCTGTCCGGCCAAATGCTACGAAGTGAACGAAATTGGTCAGGTGGCGATTGTTGCCGATGGCTGCTTGGAATGCGGCACATGCAGAGTGCTATGCGAAGCGAGTGGCGACATAAAGTGGAATTATCCCCGGGGCGGGTTCGGGGTCCTCTTCAAATTCGGATGAGGAGTCCCTACCTCCGGCGATAGCAGCGACCGATCCAGCTGCATTAGCGGCGGCGATTGAGTGTGCATCCACTCATCACCTTTCGAAAGGCAAATTTTCTATGCCGCCGGGAACACGTACTTTTAACTTAGGAATATGCGTTAGCATATTTCGCGCACCAGGGTAAAAAGCAGTGCACTCTCCCCTGTTTGTAGGCATGATTAAACCAGAGGCGCGGCTCCATATACTCTACGACATATCCAAAGAGCTTATCTCTTCTTTTCCTCTAGACAACGTGCTGAAGGCTGCGATGAACGCCCTCGTCGAGCATCTGCGATTGCGCGATGGCGGAATCGTGATTCACGGCGCCGGAGGAGAGCCCTGGATAAACGTGCGGGCTCCCATTGGGCACGACGTTCGCTCACGTTCTCTTACGATTGAACAGGCGGACGCAATAGATCGTGTCATCACTAGCGGTGAGAAGCACTTTGGGAAAAATTCTGCCGTTCTCCCCGTTAAAGTAAACCGGAAAGCAATTGGCGCATTGTGGCTTGATTTCGCGCAGAAAAGCGGAGATCAGGACGAAACCCTTCTGGCAATGATTGCCGTCCTGATCGGCTTAACCTGCCAGCGCTATCGCGAATTGTGCAGCGATGGCGGCGCAGTCGCCGAGGAACAGCAAGTAGGACAGATTCCGAAAATCAAACCGAAGCCTCAACCCACCCAGCTCGATAAAATCGATTGGATCGTTGGGGAGAGCCCCGCGCTCAAGAGAGTATTAGCTACCACCAATATCGTGGCTGCGACGAACTCCGCGGTGCTCTTGAGAGGAGAGAGCGGCACTGGCAAGGAATGCTTTGCAAGAGCAATACACGCGTTATCGATACGGAAAAGCAAGGCGTTTATTAAGTTGAATTGCGCCGCGCTGTCGGAAACCGTTCTGGAGTCCGAATTGTTTGGCCATGAGAAGGGCGCTTTCACTGGCGCTCTCCTTCAACGAGCTGGACGCTTCGAACTGGCCAATGGCGGAACGCTGTTGCTTGATGAAATCGGCGATGTATCACCACAATTCCAGGCAAAGTTATTGCGCGTATTGCAGGAAGGTGAATTCGAACGTCTCGGCGGAACGAAGACATTGAAAGTAGACGTTCGAGTTATATGCGCCACCAACAAAAACCTTGAAGTGGCCGTCCTTCGTGGGGAGTTCAGAGCCGATCTCTATTATCGGATCAATGTGGTGCCCATCGTTTTACCGCCACTTCGCCAGCGCGACGGTGACATTTTGCTTCTAGCGCAAGTGTTCCTCGAGAAATTCAACAAGGCAAATGATCGAAATTTCTGCTTCACGCCGTCGGCAAAAGACGTTTTGTCGAAATGCGCCTTCCCCGGCAATGTTCGCGAGCTGGACAACTGCGTACAAAGGACCGCTACTCTCGCCAGTTCAAATACGATTGCTTCATCAGATTTTGCCTGTCAGCAAGGCCAGTGTTCTTCGGCGCTCCTCTGGAACGACGCCCGCGACGTTATTGACAAGGACGCGGTGCATAGTCTCAACCCACGAGATACAATGTCGAGCGGACTGGGCCCCTACCCAGGCGCTGCCAGCGGTGCCACAGCCACAATGGAGGCACCGGGTCTCACTGAGCGTGATCGACTGATCAATGCAATGGTGAAGGCTGGTTGGGTACAGGCCAAAGCAGCTCGTATCCTGGGTAAAACGCCGCGGCAGGTCGGCTATGCGCTACGCCGGTTTCGTATCGATGTGAAGAAGGAGTGACGGCGATCGCCAAGAACTCCGTAAGCGTGGCCCAACGACTTCGGGCGCGATCTATTTTCATTTCTACAAGACATCTCCGGCGGCAAGCGGGGAAACGGGCGGTAAGGCGACATAACGCTGAAACAACAATGTCTCGTCGACCGGAATCTCTTTTGCATTCGGAGATTTAACCTTCCTCAACAGTGGAACAGTGTGATGTCGGAACCGGAAATAAAGGTCGGGATGACCAGCAGCGCGCCCTTCGACCGGGCGCCGATGGAGCCCGCTATGCGCGGCGGCCGCGCATCTTCGTCCTATGACCTTTCGGTGACGGATGACATCGATGCGCGGATCTGGGAGAGAATCAAAGACCATCCCTGCTTTTCAGAGCAAGCCCATCACTATTTTGCTCGCATGCATGTCGCGGTCGCACCTGCCTGCAACATCCAGTGCAATTACTGCAATCGCAAATATGACTGCACCAACGAAAGCCGTCCCGGGGTCGCATCAGTCAAGCTAACTCCCGACCAGGCACTACGCAAGGTGCTTGCCGTCGCCAGCAAAGTGCCGGAGCTTTCCGTAATCGGCATTGCCGGACCGGGCGACGCTTGTTACGACTGGAAGAAAACAGTAGCGACATTTGAAGGCGTTGCCAGAGAAATACCTGACATCAAACTATGCATTTCTACCAATGGATTGGCGCTTCCGGACCATGTCGATGAGCTAGCTGACATGAACGTCGATCACGTGACGATCACCATCAACATGGTGGATCCGGAAGTCGGGGCGAAAATCTATTCATGGATACTTCACGGTCATCGTCGATACACTGGGGTAGAAGGTGCCAGGATCCTTCACGAGCGCCAAATGTTGGGTTTGGAAATGCTGACCGAACGCGGCATCCTCACCAAAATCAATTCGGTTATGATTCCAGGCGTCAATGACACGCACCTCGTGGAAGTTAACCGATGGATCAGAGACCGCGGGGCATTCATGCACAATGTTGTGCCCCTGATTTCAAAGCCTTCGCATGGTACTTATTACGGTCTCACGGGTCAGCGTTGCCCGGAGCAGTTCGAACTAAAGGCACTTCAAGACTGTCTCGATGGCAACGTTAAGCTTATGCGCCACTGCCAACAGTGCCGGGCCGACGCCATCGGTTTGCTGGGCGATGATCGCGAGCGAGAGTTTGCTCTCGACCAAATCTCCACCAAAGCTGGATACGATGCCAACAAGCGCGAGGTATATCGGAAGCTGGTCGAGCATGAGCGAGAGGATCAATTCGCAGCAAAATTGGACGCGAACAAAGCAGTCAAGTCACTGGATTCGTCGGGAACTCTTGCCGTTGCCGTGGCGACCAAAGGTGGCGGCCGGATCAACGAGCATTTCGGTCAGGCAAGAGAACTCCAATTGTATGCCGTCTCTCGAAAGGGAATCGATTTAGTGGGACACCGAAGGGTTCAACAGTATTGCCTGGGTGGTGTAGGCGAGGACAGCGCTCTCGATCACATCATCGTTGCACTCGACGGTATCGATATTCTGCTCTCTGCCAAAATTGGCGATGGACCAAAGAAGCGGCTGGCAAAAGCTGGCGTGCGAGCAACGGACGCATTTGCCTATGCTTACATCGAGGCTTCAATTAGCGCGGTATACGCAGCCGAGTTTGGCCGAAACCCGTCGATGCCGACGGCTTAGCCCCCTCTGACTGACTCAGGAGCTACAAATGGCTTACAAAATAATCGCATCCCAGTGCACTCAGTGCGGCTCTTGCGAATTTGCATGTCCCTCAGATGCGATCAGTTTCATAGGTGAGGGATATGTTGTTGATTCACAAAAATGTACCGAGTGCAAGGGTGAGTTTGACACGCAACAATGCGCTTCGGTGTGTCCGATGCCGAAGACCTGCGTCCCTGCCTGATTGTCACTGGACTAAAGCGCGTAAGACCAATTTCGCATCCAGGGGGCAGATTCCGCCCAAATCTGATGTAGAGCCATAACGGAGGTATCGGCCTGGGGATATTTCCTACCAGAATAATGGGCCTTGATAACACTTTCAAAGCTCCCAAAGCGGCCAGCGAGAAGGAACGTGCATGAGAGTGACAATCAGCAGAACTGACGTCGGCTTATCGGCCTATATTCACAAGAAAGACCTCGAGGAACCGATCGTCTCGGTTGAGCACAAAAACCTATGGGGCGGCACTATTCTGCTGAAAAACGGATGGCGGATTGCCCTTCCCGACCTATCGCAGAACAGGCGCCTGCCCGTTACTGTCGATGCGAGGAGGCTATCCAGTTAGAGTGCGCGCGCAGGTCGGGACGAGCGTTGGTGCAAAGCGTAAGCAGTTCATACACCCAACACAGGGCATCGAGTTTCATCCTTTGCCGATCCGTTGAAGACGACGATCGTCAAGAGGTCGCCCTTATACCAGGAGGAATCCGACGTGAACCAACTCAACGAAACAACGCTTAAGGAGCTCGTGGACCGCATCTTTGGCGACCTTGGTGGTGCATTCAGCGTGCCGCTGGTGCGGATCGGCGATGAACTTGGCCTCTACAAGACGCTGAAGGCGATCGGACCCGCGACGGCCGAGGAGGTTGCCGTGGCCGCGGGATGCACGCCTCGCTATGTGCGCGAGTGGTTGGCAGCGCAGGCGGCTTCGGGCTATGTGCATTACGAGAATGGTCGGTTCTCGCTCACGCCCGAGCAGGCCTACGTGTTTGCTGAACCCGACAGCCCGGTCAACCTGATTGGCGCCTTCGATACGGCTGCCGCCATGGTCGGAAATCAGGCGAAGGTGCAGTCTGCCTTCAAGACAGGTGAAGGCGTTGCCTGGGGTGACCAGGCTGGCTGCATGTTCTGCGCTGTCGCGCGGCTGTTCCGCCCTGGTTACGCCAATGCGCTGGTCCAGGAGTGGCTGCCGGCGCTCGATGGCGTGAACGCCAAGTTGAAATCGGGTGCAACGGTCGCCGACGTCGGATGCGGGCACGGGGTATCAACGGTTCTGATGGCGCAGGCCTTTCCCAATTCCCGGTTCACGGGTTACGACTTTCATTTGGGCTCGATCGCGGCTGCGAAAGCGCACGCTGAAGCGCACGGCGTGGCGAACGTGCAGTTTGAGGTGGGCCGGGCGCAGGACTTCGACGGTAGCGACTTCGATCTGATCACCTGCTTCGACTGCCTGCACGACATGGGCGACCCGGAAGCCGCGGCGTCTCATATCAAAAAAGCGCTGAAGGAGGGTGGCACGCTGATGGTGGTCGAGCCTCTGGCGGGAGATACGCTTGAGGAGAATATCAACCCGGTCGGGCGGCTCTACTACTCCGCCTCGACGATGATCTGCGTTCCCACCTCCCTGGCACAGGAGACGGGATTAGCACTTGGCGCTCAGGCGGGAGAGAAGCGATTGACGGAGGTGATCCGGTCAGGCGGGTTCACACATGTCAGACGAGCAGCCCAGACGCCGCTGAACATGGTGCTCGAAGCAACTTGGTGAAAAGGAGTGGTGCATCCGGGACCTGCCAGATGGGGCAGGCTCTCGGCGCACACGTGACGTTGAAGGCGGCTAGCACTTGAAATTTGGACCGTTTTGCGCTTGAGGGCAGATCCGGTCGCCGCTCTTCAACTCCCTGCTGCACGAGCGAGACAGCGGCGATACTCGCCTCATTGACCGCACGCAATGTGTCGGCACCCTTGACGGCAGCCTTTCCTCACCGTCATCACAAGGCCAGTCGTTTACCAGGAGACGCGCCGTCGCCTGGCCTCCATACGACTTGCGAGATGCCGGGCCAAGCAAAGCAAACCGACCGGATTGATTCTGATGATGATGTGAAGCAGCATCCGTCACCGCATTAGTCGCCGCCGAAGCAATGCGGTCGACACGAGGAATGGTACGACTATGTAGATGCAGAGAACGCCGATATGCAGGCAGACATTGGCGATTGGTTGGCCCAGCATCGTCGGGCGGATAACATCTATCGAATGTGCCAAGGGCAAGAAGGCGGCTATCTGTTGGAATGCTACGGGCAACTGGTCTACGGGAAAGACTGCGCCTGACAAAAACAACATCGGTGTGATGACCAGCGTTTGATAAAATATGAAATAATCGTAGCTGGGCGCGAGGGCCGTGACAACCATTCCAAGGCTCGCAAAGGCTAAGCCCGTGATGGCGATGACCGGAAGAGCGTAGAGAAGAGCCAGCCAGTGAGTGTATCCCAACATGGCGGCGACGATACCAATACCGGTGCCTGCGAGCGACGCCTTGGTTGCCGCCCACGCCATTTCCCCAACGACGATATCCCCCAGCCTGAGCTGCGTGTATAACATTGCTTCCCAGGTGCGCTGGCCCTCCATTCGGCCAAAGGCCGCATAGATAGTCTCGAAGGTTGCAGCAGTCATCGCGCTTGTCGCGATCATTCCAGCCGCCAAAAAAGCAGTGTACGATACGCCGTCAACGCGCCCCACCATCACTCCCAATCCAGCGCCGAGCCCGAATAGATATATAATGGGATCGGCTAGATTTCCCAGAATGGATGCCAACGCCGCTTTTTTCCAAGCCAAATAGTTCCGGCGCCAAACTGCGAGCCAATTTAAACCGCCGGCGGATAATGCTGCTACGCTCATTCTACTTCTCCATCTCGCGTCCGGTTAACCGCAAGAAGACATCTTCTAGATTTGGTGGACGCTCCAGCAAGCGCAGGCCCGTATATCTACGCAGCTGCGCGCGCACCTGCTCTGGATCAGGCGTGTAGCAGAACAGGGTCTCTCCGCTGATCTCCAGTCGCCTAGCATTCGGCCTGATCAAGAGACTAAGCTCCTGCGGATCGCCGCCATAAATTTCGATCACAGGACAGCCAATCTGCTCCTCGATCAGGGCATGCGGTCGGCCCTCGGCGATCTTTCGCCCAGCTTCAAGCACGCACAGCCGGTCGCACAACCGCTCAGCCTCTTCCATGATATGGGTCGTCAGAAGAATTGTCTTGCCGCATGCCAACAGCGATCGAAGTCGTTCCCAGATCAAGTGGCGCGCGTGTGGGTCGAGGCCAGTGGTCGGCTCGTCCAAAATGAGTAGCTGCGGGTCATTAATGAGCGCACGCGCCAAAGTGAGGCGCCGCTTCATCCCTCCCGATAGGTCTGCCACACGCGTATTCGCCTTGCTTTCAAGTCGCGCAAATTCAAGCAGCGATGGGATGACCGTTTCGACTTCTCGGGTGCTCATGCGGAAGTAGCGGCCGTATACCAAAAGGTTCTCGCGGACCGTGAATTCCAGGTCGAGATTATCGAACTGAGACACGATCCCGATTTTCGCGCGCGCCAAGCGAACCTGGCCCGGCTCCTGCGCTCCGAGTACAGTGATCTTGCCTGCACTCGGCGACGTCATTCCTAGGATCATACGGGTGATCGTGCTTTTACCTGCGCCGTTCGGTCCTAAAAGACCAAAACATTCTCCTGCGGCGATAGTAAACGACAAGTCATTGACGACGATTTTACCACCATATGATTTCGAAACGCCGGCCAGGTCGATTGCGACTGGGGACAATGAGCCAGAAGGCGAATCCATTGCCTTAAATTTCGATTGGTGCTGCCGCTCCGAGAGGATGAGATGATCCTGGTGCGGATCAGCGATCGTCGTCTTCAAATTCGTTAATTGCCCGTTCATATCTTGTCCCAGATTTTGAGCTGCAGTGACGCGTTCATCACTCGCCACTATAGGCAATTTCAGATGTCGCCCGCCCTGGCATTTTGGTAGCGCCCTGCTGCCCAACCGTGGGCGCAATCGCGACTGATCCGCGCGACAGCCAGTCGCTATTGGATAGGGTACAAAGGGCATAGGCCTTCAAGGGAATTAGGAGAAAGATATTCACAAGCGTGTGGAGAGCAAAACCCAGAAACCTAAGTTCGCGGGCGCGATAGGCAGCCACGCTACACCGGACAAGAGTCATGGATCCAATGACCAGGATCGTCCACCAGGGTAGTGTGGCGGTCAGCGCAAACTGGCCAATTCCTGTCAATACCGACAGCGCAAGAAGTAGCAGGCCGACATTTTGCCCGATTGCGTCCAGCGTGAGATACCGATCGAGGCCGGGCAGCACTGGGAGCGCAAGCAAAGTGTCCCGAAAGGTGCTGCGTGCCCAGCGTAGTTGCTGACGCAGATAAATACCTATTGTGTCAGGAACGACTGTCGCCGCGATGGCGCTCGGAACGTACTCGGTTCGAAATCCTGCGCTCAGCATGAGAATTGTCAAATGGCGATCTTCACCGAAGTCACTCGGCTTGCCGCGATAAAGCTGCGTCTCGTACTGATCGAGCAGCGAAAGCATAGCAGACCGACGGTACATGGCACATGGGCCGCAGCAACACATAACTGCACCGAAGCGAGCTTGCGCCGCGCGCTCCTCGTTGCAGGCAAGCCAGTACTCCATGTCGATCAAACGAGTTAGCCAAGTGTCCTTCTGGTTACTGGCTTTCAATTGCCCCATCGCCGCACCGACCGATGGATCGCGCATTTTATTGGCAAGCTTTGAGACGACGTCGGGGGCGAGCGTGGTGTCTGAGTCCACGTTCAAGATGAGGTCCCCAGAGGACTGGGTTATAGCGGCGATTTGTGCTTTGCGCTTTCCAACATTTTTAGCGAGAATTGTGAAGTTGAATCTTTCATCGTCTGCATAGGCAGCGCGCTGAGCCACAACTGCGTCGCGATTCTTAGAACCGTCGTCGACTACATAGATACGCAATTTTCCGGCATAATCTTGTTCCGCAAGCGACGCGAGGCATTCCGAGAGAACGATTGGGTCTTCGTTGAAGGACGGCACAATGACATCAACGCTTGGCACAGCGGTGGTTTCGATTTCCTTCGCAGGTGTTATTGAGATCGTTGTCCGCCTAGCATGAAAGACCTGCGCGCTCTTATAAACAGTGGAGAGCGTTGCATAAAGCGAGACGGCGGCGATGCTGGTTGTTGCGAGCAGGGTCATGGTTTCTCGTTGTCCAGTGTTTCAGGGAAGTCTACCAATTTCGAATCCGCTGCTACGCAGTGCCGGAATAATTCGAGAGAGTGCTAAAAGCGTTTGGTCACGCAGTCCGGAAAGCGAGCATTGCTCAACCTCATCGGGAGGACACCCGTCGTGCAAAAGCACGATTGCCCCAGGCCGAGCAGCAGCAAGCACCTCATCAACGATCACGTCGACGCCCGGGCAAGACCAATCTCTAGGATCTGCCGACCAATGAACAGCTCCAAGTCCAGCACTCATCGACGCTGAAAGCACCTCTTCAGTCCAAACCCCGTAAGGCGCTCGTAGGTGCCGGACCATGGCTTGGGGACAGGCCGAGATAATAGCTTGATGCGCCTGGTCTATTTCACGTTTCACATCGTTAGGATCGCAGGTGGCGAGGTCGGGATGCGTCATGGTATGATTGGCGACATCATGACCTTCCGCCACAAGGCGCCGAATGAGTTCGGGGTGATCCTTCACGTATGAGCCGATAGCAAAAAATGTCGCCGGAACACGGTGCTCAGCTAGAACATCCAGGATTTGCGGCGTGCAGAATGGATTAGGACCGTCGTCGAACGTCAAGTAAACGCAGCGATCTTCCCGGCCGTTTGTGTGATTGACTGGTACTTCGCTCATATAGGCAGGCCGCTTCATAGTTCCGACCCGTTTCGTTCAATCAACGAGCCCGCGGGCCACTCAGTCAATGGACGGTTGACGGGAACCACCAATACGAGGACATCTTCAGTGCGCGTGGCTGGCAGGTCGGAATGCGCGTCTGGAAGCGTGGAGCGCACACGCAGCCCGGTCATAATATTGGCGGTCCCGTCTCGGCAGTATCTTTCCATATGATTCCGCATGGCGTGGCGAACTGTTCCGAAAGCAAATGGAACACTCAACTCGCGCAGAACCGGAAACATGGCGCGGACCGAGTGAGCGATGCCTAATCCTTCTAGATCCGGTCGCACTCCGTACAGGCCTAGCTCGGCCACAAGCAAATCAGTTGTACCGACCTTTATGAAGCGGCGTAACAAGCCCATGTGGCTAGCGACGCCGTGCGAGTCATATGCGATTGCGCGGCGTTCGGGCCTCGCACCACCCCAGCTTCGGCCAGTCTCGAACGGCTTGGCATTGAACGCTCCCGTCGGCCCATAGGTCTTGCAAAAAAAATCGGCGAGTTCCGCGTGGTCGGAAGCTTCCAGCTCATTTTCCCAGCATATTTTCCATCGCACTTCAGAAGACATGCAAAAGCTCCAAGTTGTTTCTTCGCCCAACCACGATCAGAGCTGCGCGATATTGTTGCGCATACTTGTTGGATTGCCGGTTAGGCAATCGAGCGGTTAAGAGATTTAAGAGTCTCAAACCGGGCCCCTGCCCGGCGCTTCGTTTTTTAGTTCCTGGCCCTGATATTGATCAAGTTCCGGGTTTTCTATAAGTGATCCGAAAGATTGGTAAAATTGATTGTTTGGATGGCAATCATCTATGGAATGGATATTCAACCCATGCGTTTTAAAGGCCTAGATCTAAACCTTCTTGTAGCACTCGACGCTCTAATGACCGAACGCAAGCTCACAGCAGCGGCGCGCAGCATCAACCTCAGCCAACCCGCCATGAGCGCTGCCATCTCTAGGTTGCGCGACTATTTCCGCGACGACCTTTTTATCATGCAGAGACGGGAGCTAGTTCCGACCCCGCGTGCAGAGGCACTTGCCCCCGCTGTCCGCGAAGCCCTCTTGCATATTCAGCTCTCCGTTATCGCTTGGGATCCAATAAACCCAGCGGAGTCCGACCGCCGATTCAGAATTATCCTCTCAGACTTCATGGCACTGGTCTTCTTCGACAAGATAATACTGCGCTTAGCTCGGGAGGCGCCAGGGGTCAGCTTCGAGTTGCTGCCACTTGACGACGATCCGGAGGAGCTTCTCCGCCGTGGTGATGTCGATTTTCTGATCCTCCCGGATTTATTCATGTCCGGCGCCCATCCGAAGGCAAGGCTTTTCGAAGAGAGACTGGTGTGCGTCGGCTGCCCTACGAACGAGCAGTTACAAGGGCAGCTCTCCTTGGAGCAATATATGTCCATGGGACATGTTGCGGCTAAGTTCGGACGTGGTCTTAAGCCTTCCGTAGAGCAATGGTTATTGATGCAGCACGGCCTCAAGAGGCGTATTGAGCTCGTCGTCCCGGGGTTTAACTTGATCCCGCCATTGCTGTCTCGCACTAATCGAATAGCAACCATCCCCCTGCGGCTGGTCAAACATTACGAACGAACTATCCCACTAAGAATCATTGAGCATCCTTTGCCGCTTCTTTCGTTCACTGAGGCTGTCCAATGGCCGGCTCTTCACAACACTGATCCTGGAAACATCTGGATGCGCGAGATTATGATCCAAGAGGCTTCGCGCATGGAATCTGAGATGGAAAGTTGTACGTCGTAAGCGGCACCGCCGGCTCATTTCACAGCCCCAGTAATTAGATCCATACGCGTTGGCTGTGTTCCCAAAGGAGGCATTACGTTACAGGCGGCCCCCGCCGCCTCAGCTCAGCTAGCAATCGAAGCTATTGCCGAGAGCGATCGTTTCTACCTGAGAAGGTACGATTCGTATGCTTTCCCTGGCCTCATGCAAAAGTGATTCAAAACTTTATTCCTGTAACTTATGTTCGGCCCATCGCGGAAACCAGCATTCAGCTGCGGTGACTTCCCCGACCTTCCGCACATGCGCTTCTGCGCGAAAATGACCAACGCGCCGACCCGGGATAGTAGCCGAAGCTCTACTTTCGATTCCGCAATAAATCTTGTTCTTGAGGGTTTGAAACGGCGCCGGCGCGAGAAGTTAGCCGCGGCAATATGTCGAGCCACAATCCATAGCGTGGATGCTTTTGATCCACACAATCAATTTTACCAATGATCCCATATGATCCATAGCAGGGCAGCCGCGCGGTGAGATTCCGGTAAGTTTTATTGGTTTCTGTCGTCACTTCGCAGACGAGCCGGAACATCTTCCGATGTTAGCAGCAATTAGATCGAGCCTTCTCGCAAGGCCGTCGGCTCGTCGAAATTAGGCATGATGGAGAGGAATACAAATGGCTGATCAACTCACACTGGAAATTATCAGTGCGATCAATAAGCTCGTCAAAGCTGAAGACGGCGGGAGAACGATCGTAGCGCTCGGCGAAATAACGACTGACACTGAGTTGACTTCACTTGGCATCGATTCGCTGGGTTTGGCCGATGTCCTTTGGGATCTGGAGCAGCTCTACGGCATTAAGATCGAGATGAATACGGCCGATGCCTGGTCGAACCTCAACAATATCGGCGACGTGGTGGAAGCCGTCCGTGGCTTGCTCACCAAGGAGGTCTGAATGGACAGGCGCGTCGTTATCACCGGATTGGGCGGACTGTGCGGACTGGGCACCGATGCTTCCTCTATCTGGACGGAGATGCGCGAAGGCCGCTCCGCCATCGGCCCGATCTCAAACTCAGAGATTCATGAGCTGAAGGGGATGATCGGGACCGAGATCAAGGTGCTGCCTCAACACGACATTGATCGCAAACAGCTCATCTCCATGGACCGCTTCAGCCTGCTAGCCGTGCTTGCAGCTAAACAAGCCATGCTACAGGCCGGCCTTTCGTGCAATGAAGGAAATGCCCACCGTTTCGGCGCGACAGTGGGCGTTGGCTTTGGCGGCTGGGACGCTACCGAGAAGGCCTACCGCACCCTCCTATTGGGCGGCGCGACTCGCACTGAGCTATTCACTGGGGTAAAGGCAATGCCTAGCGCGGCTGCCTGTCAGGTAAGCATGAACCTCGGGCTGCGGGGGCCAGTCTTCGGTGCCACCTCTGCCTGCGCCTCGGCCAACCATGCGATCGCTTCAGCGGTAGATCAGATCAAGCTCGGTAGGGCGGACGTTATGCTAGCTGGAGGAAGCGACGCGCCACTCGTGTGGATCGTGCTTAAGGCATGGGAAGCAATGCGCGTACTCGCTCCAGATACTTGCCGGCCATTCTCGGGCGACAGGAAAGGACTAGTTTTGGGCGAAGGTGCGGGCATGGCCGTGCTGGAAAGCTATGAGCATGCCGCCGCCCGCGGTGCAACGATGCTTGCCGAGGTCGCCGGCATCGGCCTTTCCGCCGATGCCTACCACATAGCTGCACCAGCTGTGCATGGGCCGGAGGCGGCGATGCGCGCCTGCCTTGTTGATGCGGGTTTAAATGCCGAGGATGTAGACTACCTCAACGCCCATGGTACCGGCACCAAGGCCAACGATCAGATCGAAACGACGGCGATTAAGCGCGTCTTTGGTGACCATGCTCGATCGATGTCCATCTCTTCCACCAAATCCACTCACGCGCACTGCCTCGGGGCAGCAAGTGCGCTCGAAATGATAGCCTGCGTGATGGCGATCCAAGAAGGTGTCGTGCCGCCCACGGCCAACTATCGCGAACCAGACCCCGATTGTGATCTGGACATCACGCCAAATGTGCCCCGGGAGCGCAGGGTGGGCGTGGCCATGAGCAACGCCTTCGCCATGGGCGGCATGAATGCTGTCCTTGCGTTCAAGCAGGTGCAATGAAGTGAAGATCGTCACGACTAACCCTTGTAAGGCCAGCGGCACATGCTTGAAGCAGGCACCGCAATCCTGTCAAATAGTCTCGCTCTAATTCCTCGGATACTCTCGCATCTGAAATTTTCCTCCGCGCAAACCATGCTACTCCGCCGTCTCGGGGCAAAGGCTGTGGGATGAGAGGGATGCAGCCCGTCGCCCGCTCTTTCCGGCATCAGCGAGCACACACGTCTGACGAAGTGGGCTCGGCACCGCTGCTTGTTGGCATTGATGAACCTTTACGGTGACTTTGCGGCCTTCGTGGTCATCGGAGAAAGCGATCACCACGCTGATATCAACTCGAGCGCCGTGGCTTTGGCGACAGCTTCACTGGTCGTGGCGACGGTCAGCTTTCGGCGTGCCGACGCAAGATAGAGCTGCACCGCACTTACCGAAATGGACAAGCGGGCGCAGATTTGCTTTGCCATTAGGCCGCTGGCCGTCATATCGAGACATTGCAGTTCGCGGCGCGACAATTGCGGAAAATCCGCAGTTTTTCTCAGGCCCGACAGAACCATGGCCCTGTCGTGGAGATGGTGGGCGAGAAACTGGAGGTCGCGCATGCTGTCCATGCGGAACCGACGCCAGTAGGAGGCGGGCTGATTGGAGGTGATCGTAAACAGCGATCGCTCCCCGTGAGGCCCACGCACCGGCAGTGTCACGCCTTGCTGCCCGATACCGAAGGCCATCGCCTCCTTAAAGAAGCCGTGAGCCCGGCCTGAATCCCATTTTGACGCGGACCATTCCACGGGCAGAAAGCCGCGCTGTCCGAGCCGCACGACGGGATCGATGCTGAAGTAATCCCGGGCAAGATATTGCTTCACCCACTCGGGCGGGTAGGTCAGCATCAGCAATGGATTGTTGGCCGCTGCGCCCGAGGAGCGGGTCACATGCAGAACCATGTGCGATATCGCATAGATGTGGCGGACTTCGTCCAGCGTCGTTTCCAGATCTTCCAACGTCGGCGATGCGGAGATCCGGTCCAAACTGTAGAAAAAACGAGAACTGCTCGGCATGAGATGGACTCGCGGTTGTGTGTTTTCCTGACTGGGGTAATGGTAACATTTCGCGGTTAGCGAGAACAGAACATTTTATGGCAACCATGACGCGATGTGAAGAACAGGTTAAGGAACTGACGACACTGTGGGCGGCGGGACGGCGACTGGCCTTACCGCATGCCACCATCGACAAGGGCCCTGCCAGGACAGGAAGAGGTTTGATTGAGAAGTCGGGCTAGGTTGGTGCGAAGTGTCCGACAGTTATCTGCAGTCACGTCCCACAGGCCGACATACAGTTTGCCGATCTCGGGCAGTGATCGGGCAAGCGGCGTCGGCCTCCAGCCGAGCCTGCGATACACCCCGACCATCGCCCCATCATAGACGCCGACGATGTTTTCGATACCGGCGCCGAGGGCAAGATCGCAAAGCCCTGAGAGCAGTTCGGTGGCGACTGCGCGCGATTGCGCAATGTGTCCGGCAGATGGGTGAACGCAAAAGCGAGTACATTCCCAGGTCGTCGGGCTGTCGACGTCGATAGGCTGATCGAAGAAATGCCGAAACTCGCTTTTGAGCATCGTCGCGCCAGTGGTCGGCAGCAGGCGTAGCGAACCTGTCAGTGTGCCCGAAGGTCGTTGAGTGACGAGATATACGGGATCTTCGACCTCATCATATCGGTCCCTCTCCCATTGATCCCGGACATCGACCTGCCATCCCAGCCGATCGCGAAAAACAACGGCGCGAGCCCGAAACATTGCATCGAATGCACGTCGATCGGTCTCGAGCATGTCTTTGGTGAGTATCCGCAACATATCCGTTCCTCCTGATCGTCGATGTTTCACAACAGGGGCCGACCTCGAGCAATCTGGATATTTCACCAGATTGACCGGCGCTTCGACTTACCTTTCACTTTCACAGGCATTTCCGAAGCTTGATCGATCTCAAGCTCGCTGTGGCTTCCACTTCAACGCAACCAAGGAAGAATCGTTCGTGACCTACGATCCAGCCCGCGGCAAACGCGTTCGAGAAGCGATATCTCGGGGCAAGTTCCGGAAAGTACACGCTCTTGCAGCCGAACTGAATGTATCAGTCGCGGCCGTCTCGCGCTGGCAAAATGGCGGCCATACGTCCCTGGAAAGCGCCTGCGCTCTCGCGCGCCTGCTGGATGTTTCCCTCGATTGGCTGCTCTTGGGGCGAGGGACCATGGACGGGCATAGGAACAGCGCGATCTCCGCCACGGAATTGCTGTGGGTAATGGCGCTACGCGGCCGATCTGCGGCGGCTCAGTCCAATCTTATTGGGCTGCTCGAATCCATCCCTCCGGAACACGCCTTACGCTAAGCACAATTCTGAACGGTTTTTTTAACTTGCGCTCAACAGCTTTAGGTTGCTTAAATGAGCAGCATCAACGATCTTTCTAATTAGGGTTTCATTGACGGGACCGGCAGGAAGGCTAGCCCACCCTGCCCTCGCCGACGCGAAGACCCTTGTTTTCACTATCAACGCAGAAGGGTTGCCGACATGTCTACAATGTTGACCATCAACGTGAAAAACTACGAATCCCAGACGCAAAACTTCTACTTCTTCCAGCAACCGGCAATTTATACCGGCGGCGGGCAAGTCTATTCGAACAGCCTTTTCTCGCAGTCGCTCGGCAACTACGACAACACCGGCGCGATCCTGACCTTCCAGGTCAACCTGCAATATTATGCCGGCATCCAGCAGGCGAATACACCGCCGCAAATCGGCGCCTCTTCCGGCTACTCGTCAGCCAGCCGCGCCATTGATCTTGCTCCGAGTTCGGGTGGCAGCGGTAAACCGAACGACTGGACGACTGCGACGGTCAATCCGCTCGGACTATCCTCGCCAATCTACGGGGAAGGTGTACAGCCTGGCGCATTCCGCATCACCACGCCGGTCTTCAACTCGCCGCCCTACTTCAATGTCGGCTCAGCGGTTGCCGTCAATGGCGGCATCGTGCTCTCCAACTTCGTGCAGGCAAACCCGGCCAGCAATACCGATTGCCAGCCGATCCTGAAATATTATGTCCAGACCGGCGCCTACACGCCAGGTGTCGTGATGAACTTCACGCAGTCGAGCGTGAACGCGGCGCTTTCCGACTTCACCGGCGGCTATTCCGTCTGCAACGTCAGCCTGAAATCTGACGGCACCTGGACCACGCAGCTCCAGTAAACCTTGGCAGCCATGCAGGTGAAAAACCGTCCCGTCTTCACCTGCATGCGCAGCATTCGCGCGTTGCCGCCGCCCGCCGGGCGACGGACAGGCTTGATCTCAGAGGGGATTGTCACACGCCATGACCAGTTCGTCCTACCAGATCATCGTTCGGAACTTCTCGCAGACGACGCAATATTTCTATGTTTTCCAGAAGCAGGCGGCATTTCCTTTGTTGCCGAGCCATGGTCCCATCCTCAGCGGCAGTCTCGGCTGCCAAAGCATCGGCAATTACGCAAGTTCGGGAGCGCAGATCAATTTCGGTTTGGACAGTCAGGTCTATGCAGGTGCCCTCAGCACCAAACAGGCGGCGTCCCCCTCGCAGCTTATCGCGCTTCTCTCGCTCAATGCCGCCACGCTATCCGTGGTCGGCAGCAGCTCGGCGTTCCGACCGGTTACGCTCACCACGGTCGACGGTTCGCCGGACAATTGCACGACCTTGACGCTCGATCCGCTTGGACTTTCCGCGCCCGCCAATCAAGCCGGAGTTGCGATCGGAGGATTTGGCATGAACGTGCCTTCCTACACGCCGTTGCCGCGTCCCGAGCTCTATTGTGGCGTCGTCGCACTGAACGACAATCAAGCTATCATACTCTCGAGCTTCGTCGCTCCTTTGCCCAACGCCGTCATGAACTGCATACCGAAACAGATCTTTTTCGTGAAGATGGGCTACCAGCCGGTCGGAAGCACCGTGACTTATGACGAGAGCAACTCGGCATGCTGCGATTTCACCATCGGCTACGCGATCTACACCGTGACTTACAAAGCTGACGGAACCTTTTCGGCGACAGGAGGACCGTAGACCCAGAGATCCGGATCATCACTGACGCTTGAACAAGCCAACCCTTGAACCGAAAGGAATATAGCAATGTTACGTATCACGTCGAAATTCGCTGGCCAAACAGCACGTAGCGATAAAATCGCTGCCGGGCTTGCCATTTCCATCGTCTCTATCCTCGCAACAGCGCTGCCTGCCGCCGCGCAACTCGTTTTTTCGTCCGATTGTCGGAACTACCAGCCCATTGCGGTCGCCCCGCCGAACGACGCGATCCTCTTCACCAAGCAGCCGGTGCCCCATCCGAACGGAACGGCCTCCGTCTTTGCGATCGTCGGAGCCGACACCTATGTCATTCCGGCTGGGGCCAACTCCTGCATCGTCGCCGCTCCCCCCGCCGATGACAATTACTGCTTCATTGCCCGTAACGACAACACGATCGACGGCGTCGGTTTTGCCGCCATTCGAAATCCGGGGGGCCTGACCGCCTGCCAGTAAGGGGTGAATTTCCTACATCCAGCAGTTCTCGTCCGGTCTTGCGCGAAGGTGAGGCGGAAAGTGGAATATCCACCTCCGCCCGCTGTCGCGCGCTTGTCACCCTGGCGACCCAATTCTGCACGCTAAGAAGCAATCGGTGGGTGAAAGAAACTACAGCTAATGAGCAGTTCATAGGCACTGGCGAGCGGTAATCTTTCCGGTTCCAAGGATTCTATTGACGGCGGCCGCGATAGCGGCCTCCGTCGGTGAACCAGCCCTTCGTCATGCCGCGCCGCGCCAAGACGCTGACGATTTGCATTCCCGCCGGCATCGAGCAAGGCGGACGGCCCATAGAGACTGGAATAGAATAAACCTTCGGGAAGCTGGGCAGTAACTTGAGTAAAAGTCTTTTTATGACGGTCTCTTAGTCAGCCTTGGTCTGCCTATGCGCTTGCCGCTGTGTTCGGAATCTGCCAAGCTAAATAGACACATCTTATTGTGCCCTCCCCCAGCCGGTGAATGCGAAGGTCGCTTCCGGTCTGCCTATCTGCAGGATTTGCCGCGCTTGAGCAGATGACTTTCGAACCAGCCGCGAAAAGGCGAAAGATTGCTGTTAACTCCTTTGTGCGCTCTGCCGGCAACCAGGTGAATCCGAGCGCAATGACCGACCACTCCTCGAACAAGATCTGAGAAGAGACGATGACACGCAGCCAAAAAGAAAAGATGCTCGCAGGCGAGATGTATAACGCAGCGGATCCTGAGATCCAAGCCGAGTTGCTCCTCACCGGGGCTTGGCTGAAACGGTACAATGACACGCTGGGCGACCCCGCCGAGCGGTGGCATGCGCTTCTGTTAGAACGATTGGGGGCTGTCGGGCTTGGAGCTGCTATTCGTCCTCCGTTCCACTGCGATTACGGGTTCAACATCCGGATCGGAGCGTGGGTCTACATCAATTTCAACTGCGTCATCCTTGACGTGGCAGCAGTGACTATCGGCGACGGAACCGCAATAGGGCCTGCTGTGCAGATTTATACTGCGGACCATCCACATGATCCAGAGCAGCGCCAGGCTGGGTTGCAGTTGGGACGGCCGGTCAGCATTGGCAGGCACGTCTGGATTGGAGGTGGAGCAATCATTCTCCCGGGCGTGACGATCGGCGATCATGCTGTCATTGGCGCTGGTAGCGTGGTCACTCGAGATGTTCCTGCAGGAAGCACGGCGATGGGAAATCCAGCTCGGGTCAGGGTTGGTGGACGCTTGCCGCAATCATAAAAGTAGGCGTCGGGCGAAAATCCGGTGGTTAGGGGTAGTCTCGTTGCTTGTGCGAACGACGATTCTGGGTCGCCATGGCCCGTGCGACCGTCGGCACTCTGACGCAGTTCTCTTTGCAAATGCGGTCGGGCAGTCGTGCTAAGTGATTACTGATCGCGTTTGCTACGACCGGCTGCACATTGCACCGGACCGCCGGATTCCAGTGTCAGGATCCGGCTGTCCTGTCGAAAACTTAAGGCACCATCTACTGCCGACACACGCGGCCATGTGACCTTTCCTCCGAGACCGTTTGAAGATAGCCTGCGTTCGTCCCATGCCAAAGCCTCCTTCCCATCGGCGCCCGAAACCAACCTGTCGAATCTAGATCGACTGATGTTTTCCAGGAGATGCTGGTTCTGCTTCCGATTTATGAGTTGCGAACTGGTCGCATGCGAAGGGGTCAATTACGTTTAGGCTCAACTCGCAGATACAGACCGTTTCACCTGCATGAGCACGAATTGTTTTCGTGCGCTCGATGAATGACAATTGCTCGCTCTGAATAGAAATCCACGCGCGGTATGTCGTCGGTAAATATCTTGCTGTCGCCAGGAACATCTTCAGAAGTAGGCACCGATCACCCGGCGCAGCCTATCGGTCCCACTCTGCAGAAAGCGCCTTTCGCCACGTACAGCGTTGATTGACCAGCTACCTAAGTACACTGCATCCATAACGTGGATGATAGCTATCCCAACAATCAATTTTACTAATCTGTTTGGATTTATTAGCACGCGCTGGAGGACACGCGCCGAGCGGCGTCCGCCTCCTGATTACCTGTCGGGGGCTCTTGACATGGGTGACGAGCATGTGTGGAATTGTTGGCATAGTGGGACATAAGCCCGTGTCGGAGCGACTGATCGAAGCCTTGGAGCGGCTGGAATATCGCGGCTATGATTCATCCGGCGTTGCTACGATCTTCGAGGGAGAATTGCACCGACGCCGTGCGGAAGGCAAGCTCGGGAACCTTAAAACGAGATTGAAGGAAGCGCCACTGAGCGGCACCGTCGGCATTGCCCACACACGATGGGCGACCCATGGCGCACCGACAGAATGCAACGCTCACCCGCACTTTACCGATGGTGTAGCCGTTGTTCATAACGGCATCATCGAAAATTTCTCCGAGCTAAAGGACGGATTGGCGGAGGTTGGGGCCAAGTTCCAGACCGACACGGATACCGAGGTGATTGCGCATCTCCTGACAAAATTCCGTCGGGATGGCATGGGATGCATTGAGGCCACGCATGCCATGCTGAAGTGCGTCAAGGGCGCCTTCGCTCTTGCCATCCTCTTTGAAGATTATCCCGCGACAATTATGGTGGCGCGCAATGGACCACCATTAGTGATAGGCCATGGCGATGGTGAGATGTTTCTGGGCTCCGACGCGATCGCTCTTGCTCCGTTCACCAATAACATCACATATCTGAACGACGGCGATTGGGCTGTTGTAAGCAAAACGAGTGTCCAAGTTTTCGATATGGAAGGCAAGGTCGTTACGCGCCCACGACACATATCGCTTGCTAACGCCGACCTGGTCGGCAAGGGCAATCATCGGCATTTTATGGAAAAAGAAATCTACGAGCAATCCGAGGTCATCGCCGGTGCTCTTGGGCACTACATCAATGTCAAAGATAGTCATGTCACAACGACTTCAACTGACATCGATTTCGCCAGGGTTGAGAGCCTCGCGATCGCCGCCTGCGGCACGGCATATCTTGCGGGATTGATTGGCAAATATTGGTTCGAGCGCTACGCACGCTTAATGGTTGAAATTGATGTCGCCTCTGAATTCCGTTACCGCGAAATCCCGTTGTCGCCGCAGTCGGCAGCGCTCTTCATCTCTCAGTCTGGTGAGACGGCTGACACGCTTGCATCGCTGCGCTATTGCAAAGCACAGGGTCTGAGAATAGGCGCTGTCGTCAATACCCGAGAATCAACTATTGCCCGCGAGGCAGATGCCATCTTTCCGATCCTCGCCGGGCCAGAGATCGGCGTTGCTTCTACGAAGGCATTCACTTGCCAGCTTGCTGTTCTCGCTGCGCTAGCCATCGGCGCAGGCAAGGCGCGAGGCACGATCACAGATGGCGAGGAACAATTGCTCGTCCAAAGTTTGGCGACGTTGCCGAGCGTTATGCGACAGGTGCTGAACGACATCAAGCCGAAGATAGAGCTCTTGTCCCGGGAATTGTCGAATTACAGCGACGTGCTCTATCTCGGCCGCGGCACAAGTTTCCCATTGGCCATGGAAGGTGCGCTGAAGCTCAAGGAGGTTTCCTATATCCATGCTGAAGGTTATGCGGCAGGAGAATTAAAACACGGTCCGATCGCCTTGATCGATGAAAATATGCCAGTCATCGTCATCGCGCCACATGATCGGTTCTTCGATAAAACTGTCTCCAATATGCAGGAAGTGGCCGCCCGCGGCGGCCGCATCATTCTGATCACCGACGAGACGGGAGCTTCGATGTCGAAACTCCCCACCATGCACACTATCGTATTACCCAATGTCGAGGAGATTATCTCGCCGATGATCTTTTCTCTACCGCTGCAGCTTCTTGCGTATCACACAGCGGTCGTCATGGGGGCAGATGTGGACCAGCCGCGGAATCTAGCTAAATCGGTCACAGTCGAATGATTGTGACGATTGGTTAGATCGCAAATCGCCTCCGGGAAAATCCAGGACTTGATCAGACATCAAAAAAGTGAGGTCGTATGCACGAACTTTCGCTCGCCGACGTGCCGTCGCGAATTGGCCAGGAGCTCGGTAAATCCGAATGGATAACCGTTGATCAAACTACAATCGATCTCTTTGCCGATGCGACACACGATCATCAATTCATCCACGTGCACCCGGAACGCGCGGCAGTCGAAAGCCCGTTTGGTGGCACTATCGCTCACGGCTTCCTGACACTCTCGCTTCTGTCGGCGATGAACTTCAGCGGCATGCCAAAGATCCGCGAGCAGACCATGGGCCTTAACTACGGCTTAGACCGGGTGCGTTTCATGTCACCAGTTAAGACCGGCAGCCGTGTGCGCGGTCGCTTCGTTCTCTCTGAGTGTCAATTTCGCGGCGCAAGCATGCTGGTGACTACCTACGAGGTTACGGTGGAGATCGAGAACGAGAACCGACCGGCACTCACTGCTAATTGGATCACTATCATTCAGTTTGATCCGAACGACAGGCCTAAAGGGATTTGACGCCAGCTCGCGCCAGCGGGTGTCGACTTGTTGTTTTGGCTGCACGCGATTTCGTAGTGTCACGCCGGAATTCTCGATCTGCTGCGTCGGCAATTGCGCGCTGGCATCATCCTTCGGGCAGGCGAAACGGGTTTGATTTGAATTTCGCTGTAATGGAGGCTGATTGATTGCATTCGTTCCGTCTGGCCGCTGCGGTGTTGCCGCTACTTTTGTCATCTTGCATGCTCGGGCCCGACCATGCACCGCCGGAAACGCCTTTGCCGGAGAAGTTTTCCGAGGGTGCAAAACAGAGCGCCGGCGATGTTGCGGTGTCGGCGTGGTGGGATTCGTTTTCAGATCGTACGCTCAACCAGTACGTTGCCTCCGGCCTGGATGAGAACCTCAGTGTTCAGCAGGCGCTCGAAAGGGTTAACGCCGCCGCCGCGGACGTCACCATCGCTGGCGCCGGGGGCCTTCCCAAGGCATCACACACGACAAGCGGCGAGATCGGCAAAGGGGGAGATGTCACGAGCACACAGAATATCTCCAGCGTGCAACTATCGTTGACCTGGCTGCTGGACGTATTCGGTCAGTACCGGCGCAGCACTGAAAGCGCACTGGCTTCTCTTGATTCTGCGCATGCGGCTGTCGACGCCGCAAAGCTAGCTCTAATCAAAGATCTTGTTTCCTCCTACATCGACGCCCGGTACTACCAGCAGCGCGTTTCGATTTCCCGAGCGAACCTGAAGTCCCGCCAGGAGACCTACGATTTCACGAATTTTCAAGTCGAAGCGGGAGCGGCTTCCCGGCTGGATGTCTTGCAAGCCGAAGGACTTGTCCGATCGACGATTGCCGAAATACCAAGGCTAGAACTG
Source organism: Rhizobium sp. BK456 (assembly GCF_014194045.1). NCBI lineage: Bacteria > Pseudomonadati > Pseudomonadota > Alphaproteobacteria > Hyphomicrobiales > Rhizobiaceae > Rhizobium > Rhizobium sp. BK456. Next base: position 39,415 of record NZ_JACIAO010000010.1, on the reverse strand, counting down.
AATTTTCGCGTGTCGGCGCATCACATTGCGGCCCTCCTCGCTTTGCCGTCGGAAACAGTGATCAAGCAACTGCAGAAAAGTGAAGGGCAGCCGGTCTATCGCGGAAAGATCAATGCCGGCATTCCCGCCGATCTTATTCGCAATCGATTCGATATTCGCCAGGCTGAACGGGATCTCGCCGCCGCGACTGCACAGATCGGCGTGGCGGAAGCACAGCTTTACCCCGCCATAACGCTCTCCGGCTCGATCACCCCTTCCTATATCAAGCAGCGCGGCCGTCACGGGGGTATCTTGAAATGGTCCTTCGGGCCGAGCCTTGACCTCCCAATTCTGGACGGCGGCCGTTTGCGGGCAAACGTGGAGACTTCTAAATCGGACGCCGCAGCAGCCTACATAAGCTGGAAATTAACCGTCCTGACAGCTGTGCAGGAAGTCGAGGACGCTTTGACAGCCGTCCGACGCGACGTTCACACAGAGAACTCACGTCGCAGGCAAGTAGAAACGATCGAAGAAGCACTGAAGCTTTCGACGGCCTCGTACACGGATGGCGCCTCTTCTCTCCTCGATGTTCTCGAAGCGCAAAGGCAGGTGTCCAGCGCTCAGGCGAGCCTCGCTGCGGCGATCCAACAACTGGCCAAGGATCACGTGCGGTTGAATGTAGCAATCCGCGGTGGTTTTGCGGCTTCCAAAGTCGCGTCACCCAGGGAGGCCTCGACGGTTGCAGCCGCAAATGCAAACATCCAATCCGCACATTCGCAATAGCCGAGCGCTGGATGCGGGATGGTTTAACCTGATCAAGTCATTAGCGCGCCAGCGCCTGAGTTGTATTGGCGCCGGCCGGGAGGTCGTCCAATCGCGGCACATGCCCTTCACCACCTCCCGCTTACGAGCAGGGCTTGGAGCTAATGGGATGGTCCGCCCTGTCTCCCGAGAGCATAACGGAGGTGGGCAAAGGAGGGCTGAAATTATGGATCGCAACCAACTGCGCCAATGCGCCGTCTTCGGCATCGATATCGGAAAGAACCTCTTCCACGTGGTCGGCCTGGATAGTTCCGGCGCGAGACGCTACTGCAGTTCTTCGAACGAGCGAACAGAACGCTTGTCGGAATGGAATCCCGTCCGGGTTCCCAATGGCTTGCGCCAAGTTGCAGACGATGGGGCATTCCGTCCGCATCATCCCGGCGCAGTGAAGTCTACGTAAAATCGAACAAGAATGACATCATCGATGCTGCGGCGATCGCAGAAGCTGCAAGGCGACCGACGATGCGCTTCGTTGGCATTAAGCAAGCCGATCAGGTCGATCTTCAGATGTTGCATTGGGTGCGTATTCCGATGAAACCGGCCACCGATTCCGATTTGAAGCCGGCCACTTTTCGGGCTGATCCTGGGTCTGTTTGACGTTTGGATCGGGTTTTGTGTCAGGTCAAGCTTTGCTGTGTTTCAAGCGCCATCGGTGAACGCTGTTTGCGCATACTTTCGCCAATGAGATCGATGCCTCGGCGTTGTGAACGAGGCGATCCAGTATCGCATCGGCGGCGTTGGGTTTGAAATAATTTCCCACCAGCGATCCAGGGGCACCTGGCTTGTGACGATCGTCGAGCGACGCTCGTAGCGGTCTTCGATGATCTCGAGAAGATCGCGGCGCTGATCATCGTTGAGTTTTTCCGGTCCCCAGTCATCGAGGATCAGCAGGTCGGTCTTGGCGATAGATTTGGGGATTCTGCCGTATCGCCCGTCACCCCTTGCAAGCGCGAGCGTGGCGAACAGCCGGGGAACGCGGTGGTATGCAACGGAGAAATCCTCGCGGCATGCTTTGACCGATGGATGCGGCCCAGCGCCGAAAGCGATCTGGTGTCCACTCAGCGTATCGCCGGTGGGAACTGGTCATGTGATCTGGGTCGGTTCCATGACGACAGCCGCCATAGCGGCGCTGATGGACGGCGATGCGCTTGCCGCGGTAAAAGATCTCGATGGTGCGCGCCGTTGCTCTAAGATCGACCTGCTGGCGAATGAGGGCATGGGGGACGGAATAAAAGAAGCTTTTGAACTCGACGTGATAATCGGTCGAGACACGGAGCAGACGCCATTCGGCGAATTCGTAGTTTCACCCGGGAGGCTAGCGAGCGCAGCACGTTCGACACGTTCAAATACTTGCCGCCGGGTAAACACCCAATCGATGCATGAGGTGATCGTTGATGCGATCAAGTGCCACTAGCGGCATTGGCCTCAGCCAGCGAGAAGAAAGTCAGCTTGCGCAACCGTCCCAGGATGCAGGTGGCGCATGGCGGCGTCGTCATCGGCGACGAGAACTTGTTTCAATGGCGTACCTTTACTGGTGCAGTCGATCAATAAAATCACGTCGTTTCTATTTTCAGTTCCCTGCGCCATGTTGGAAAAGAGAAGCGCCCCAAGGGTGGAACGCTCCTCGGATCATCGAATTAAATGAAGCCGAAATTTTCCGCCGTAAGCGAGGTAAGATCCGACATGTCGTGCAGATTGTCGACATGAGCGAAGGCATGCGCGTGGTTCGCAGAATCGACATAGGCTAGTGTCGCACCGTGAGTTTCGCCATCTTGACCGAGAGTTTTTTGATCATGGAAGACAATGATGTCACCGCGGGCTTCGTGATCAATAGCAGTCGCGGCGGCAGCGGCAGACGCAAAGCCTCGATCAGTGATTACCACGACGTGCTCGCCGTGCGCGCCTTCGGCCGCGCCGTTGTAGAAGGTGTCCACAAATTCGCCCGGAAAACCCTTGGAATGATTGATGAAATTTGCATCAAACAGATTCCGGTCACCACCGAAATCTGCGGCGTCCAGGACAAAGCGGTCCTGCTTCGTGTCGAAATCCATCACACTCGTATAGCAGTGCGTTGTTCCAACCATAGGGTCGTGGAACCGAAACACGAAGGCGTCGCCGTCGTCGCCGCCAGTCAGAACATCTGCGCCGTCACCAGCCACAAGTATATCGCTGCCAGGGCCGGCGTAGAGCACGTCATCGCCCTCGCCGCTGTGCGGTATTACGCGGTGAGGGTCGGTGACGTATAAGGGGTAGGAGGCGTCGCTGTACAAGAGATCGTCACCACCGTCGGCATGGATTACGTCTGAGCCTTTCCCGGCCCAGACAATGTCATGGCCCGGACCGGCCGTGATGCTGTCTTGGCCGTCACCAGCTTTGATCCGATCATCGCCGTTGCCGGCATCAATCCAGTCGTTCTTCTTGCCGCCATCGATTATGTCGTTTTCAGGGGATCCTTTGATAAAACTGCCGTTATCACTGCCTTTGATATTCATCGCATATACTCCTTATTAGGCAACGGGCGCCGCCTGTGCCCCTTATCTTTTCCAAGAGCGAATTAGTGAAATCCATTGTTTTGATATGACCTATTTGAATGACGGATGCGAAAATGTTTATCTCGGCCGCACGGCACGCCCTTCGTAGTTGGCCGGCAGATATGAAAACGACTGGGGGCTATGACGATCGGCGGCCGTTGACGAAGGCCACAACTTCTTCCCTCGTATACGCTGGAGACAAATCTGCAGAGCACCTGATCTCAGGGTGCTTTGCAGATCGAAAACCTCAGCTCCAGGCGTGGAGCGGTGGCTTCTCGCCGTTCAGGAAATACTTACCCAAAATGGCGTACTTCCAGCGGACGGGGTCGTGCAGAGTATGGGTGCGGGCGTTGCGCCAGTGGCGATCAAGCCCGTGCTCTGCAAGGGTCGAGCGCGTTCCTGCCAGTTCGAACAACTTGTTGGCGGCCGCGATCGCGATCTCAGTGGAGAGGATCTTGGCTTCGGCGGTAACGATCTGGGCTTCCGCAACGGTTCCCGCGTTCGGGTCGAGGATCGCTCGGTCAATGGCATAACCTGCCTTTTCAAGCAGCGCCTGCGCCGCATGAAGCCTTAGCGTCAAGTCCCCGATCGCGTGGATTGTGTACGGATCGTCCCAAGCGTTGTCGACGCCGGAATCCACCCAGGCGCGGCTCTTGGTGCGCACAAAACTGACGGTCTCGTCAATCGCGGCCTGCGCGATGCCGGTATCGACAGCCACTTGGATAATCTGGAAGATCGCTCCGTCCGCAGTCGGCACTTCATACCCTTTGTAGCCAGGCACGAGATGCGTCTTCGACACTTTGACGTTGTTAAGCAGTACCGTGCCCGACAGCGTGGTACGCTGGCCAAAGGAGGACCAGTCGTCGATGACAGTCAGACCCGGGGCACCGCGCTCGGCAATTGCGTACCAGGCCCTGCCCTCGTCATCCAGTGCCACGATTGGCACCAGATGCGCGAGCAGCGCTCCTGACGAGTAGAATTTCTGGCCGTTGACCACGACATGATCTCCGGCATCAACGAATTTTGTTTCGAAGTCGACCGCACGCTTGGATCCAAATTCGGAGAAGGCATTGCCGAAGCGCGTTCCTTTCAACACTTCCGCGAAGAGCAGCTTCTGTTGGTCTTCGTCTGACACCGTGCGGATGGCGGCGACCACACCCAGGTGGTTTTGCGCGATTTGTCCGATGGATGAATCGGCCGCCGAGATGATCTCGATGACCTTCGCAAGCGTCGCATAAGAGACCTCGGGACCGCCGAAGGCCTTCGGCACGTTGATAGACCAAAGCCCGCTTTGCGAAAACGCGTCCAGTTCCTTGACCGGCCAGATGCGGTCGCGATCGCGTGCTGCCGATTCCTTGACGAACTCTGCCGCGAGTGTCTTGGCGATGGTAATCGCTTCGGCGTCAGTCTTGATAATGTGGGCGGGCTGCGACGGGCGTGGAACAGGTGGCACGGCCTTTGCGGCATTTTCGGTATTTATGGTAGGATGGGTCACGGTGTTTCTCCTCTTGGATCGTGTTAGCCGACAACGGCGGGGATGGAGGGAGCCACGGCTCTCTGGCCGAGGTAGAAAGACTTGATGTCGTCGCGCCCGCGCAGATCCTGTGCGTCACCGGTCAGCACCGTGGCGCCGTTTTCGAGAATGATGGCGCGATCCGCATATTTCAGAGCGACGGCGGAATTCTGCTCCGCCACAAGGATAGAAAGACCTTCTTCGCGATTGAGGTGGCGGAGCTTCCGGAAAATGTCCTGGACGATGAGCGGCGCCAGTCCCATGGATGGTTCGTCGAGAACCAGGAGGCGCGGCCGCGACATGAGCGCCCGGCCGATCGCCGTCATCTGCTGCTCGCCACCCGAGGTCAGGCCGGAAAGTGCACGACGCTTTTCCTTCAACCTGGGGAAATGCGCGTAGATCTTCTCGATATCCTCGGCGATCTCAGCGCGCGTGCCGCTGCGGCCAAGCCCGCCGGAGACGAGGTTTTCCTCGACCGTCAGGCTGCGGAAGCAATGGCGGCCCTCAAGCACCTGCACGAGACCGGCACGCACCAGTGCAGCAGGGCTTGTGCGCAGGACATCGAGCCCGTCGAAGCGGATGCTGCCGGAAACGACTTGCCCACGTTCGGCTGGAAGCAGATTGGACAACGCCTTGAGCGTCGTCGTCTTTCCCGCGCCGTTGGCGCCAAGGAGCGCCAGAATTTCACCACGCGCCAGATGGAAACCGACGCCGTCGAGTGCGGTGATGGCGTGATTGTACGTTGCCTTCAGATCATCGACCGCAAGCAGAGTGGTTTCCAGAGCCATGACAGGCGCCGGTCCGGGTTGATCTGATAAGGGCTGGTGGCATTTCGAGAGCCTTGATAGCTCCGTTTCGATCAGGACTGCACGATGGCGGCACGGATTCGTTTTCGGACCCGATCCCAAAGGGCGACAAGCCCATCCGGTTCGAGGACCAGAAAGAGGATGATGAGCGCGCCGAGCACGATGCGCTGACTCATATCCAACACGCCTGAATTGAAGATATTTCCGAGCAGGAAGGAGCCAAGCCGGGACAGGACCAGGGGAAACACAACGATCAGCGCCGCTCCGAAAAAAGCACCGCGGATCGATGCAAGCCCCCCGATGATGACGATGAACAGGACCTGGAACGACCGGTCAAGATTGAAACCGGCGGGCTCGACCGTGCGCAAATAGGCGAACGCCCACAGGACTCCGGCGATGCCGATGATGAAGGAGGAGATTGCGAAGGCCAGAAGCTTGGTTTTCAGCACCGGCACGCCGATGATCCGCGCCGCTGTCTCGTTGTCGCGCACGGCAATGAAATTGCGGCCGGTCTGCGAATTCACCAACCGATGGGCCAGCAAAGTGAGAACGGCGACCACCGTCAGCGCGAAATAGTATCGTCCGACGGGCCCATCGAAAACAAGACCGAAAGCCGAAAGCTGAGGCGCATCGATAACGCCGGACGCGGACTCATTCGAAAACCAGCTAAATTTGGTCAGTGCCCACTGCACGAAAAACTGCGCTGCAAGCGTCGATACCGCGAGGTAAAAGCCCTTGAGGCGCAGGCTGGGAACGCCGAACACCAAGCCGACGCCGGCCGCAGCGAAACCAGCAAGTACCATACTGACGATCAAAGGCAGACCGTCGACGCGAAGATTGAAATTGAACGCCGCGAACGCGCCGACAGCCATGAAGGCAGCACTCCCCAACGACACCTGCCCGGCATAGCCCGTCAGGATATTGAGCCCCAAGCCGGCGAGGCTGAGCGCCAGGAACGGCAGCAGGATAGCCTCGAACAGGTAGTCTGACCCGAGAAGCGGCACAATGACATAGGCAATGGCAAGCCAAGCCAACGGCGTCGCCCAGCGGGCGGGGAACCGGTAGGCCGGCAGATCGCAAGTGATCGTGGACATCGGTCAGACCCTTTCCAAGAGCTTCTGGCCGAACAGGCCGGAAGGGCGAACGAGGAGGAAGGCGAGCGCGATCACATAGGCAAACCAACCCTCAATGCCGCCGCCGAAATATCCGCCGATATAGACCTCAGCCAGCTTCTCGGACGCGCCGATCAGCAACCCGCCGAGGATCGCGCCGAGGATCGAGTCGAACCCACCGAGGACGAGAACCGGCAAGGCCTTCAGGACAATCAGCGACAGTGAGAATTGCACCCCGACGCGGGCTCCCCACAAAAGACCGGCGACCAGCGCCACCAGACCTGCGGTGGCCCAGACCGTCGCCCAGATCCAAGGCAGTCTCAACCCGACGGCGAGCGCCGCGAACTGATCGTCGGCCACGGCGCGAAAACCGAGCCCGATGCGGGTGTAACGGAAGAAGACAGAGAGCAGCAGCACCATGGAGGCGGCAACGACGGCTGCGAAGATGTCGAATTGACTGATGTAGACACCACCGACATCGAACGGCACATCCTCGATACCGAGATCAAGGCCGTGCACCTGCGTGCCCCAGATCAGTTGGGCAGCGCCCTCGATAATATAGGAGAGGCCGAGCGTCGCCATGAAGAGCGTGATCGGCGGTTTGTTGGTCAGCGGCCTCAACACGGTACGCTCGACAGCTATCCCGATAACGACGATGATCGCGAAGGTGATCGCGAATGCGAGCGGGAAGGAAATGCCGCGTTCCGTCAGGCAGACGAAGGTCAGCGCCGCGAACAGGAGCATCGCCCCTTGCGCAAAATTGAGGACGCCGGATGTCTTGTAGATCAGGACGAAACCGATCGCGACCAGCGAATACATGACGCCGGACAAAAGGCCGCCGACGAGAATCTCCATGAAGAACAGCCAGTCGAAGTCAGCCATCAGATGCCCGCCCCCTCTTCATTTTCGGGAGCGACACCGAGATAGGCATCAATCACGCGCTGGTCGCGCTGGATTTCGTTGGGTGTTCCATCGGCGATCTTGCGGCCGTAGTCGAGCACGACAACGCGGTCGGACAACCCCATGACAACGCCGATATCGTGCTCGATCAGCACGACGGTGGTACCGAACCTGTCACGTGCGGCGCGCACGAAATCGGCCATCTCGTTCTTTTCCGTCGCCGTCATTCCGGCCATCGGCTCATCGAGCAGCAGGATGTCGGGCTCGGCCACTAGAGCGCGCGCCAATTCCACCCGTTTTTGCAGACCATAAGGCAGTGTACCGACCAGACGATCGCCAATATGCGAAAGGTGGAGGAACTCGAGCACCTCGAAAGCCCGACTGCGGGCATCCCTCTGTTCCGTGCGGGCTCGACCGAGGCCGACGATCTGTTCGACGAAGCTAGACCGCGTCTTGTGCGCTCGTCCAACCACGACATTGTCGAGAACGCTCAAACCATTGAACAATGCCAGGTTTTGGAACGTGCGAGCAATGCCGAGACGGGCAAGTTTCTGCGTCGGGACCTGGGCATGGCGGCGCCCGGAGAGCCACACAAAACCGCGATCGGGTCGGTATACGCCGCTGATCACATTGATGATCGAGCTCTTGCCAGCACCGTTGGGCCCTATAACGGCGAGGATTTCGCCACGCCAAACGGACAGATCGATATCCTTCAGGGCGACGACGCCACCGAAGGATAGATCGATGCGGGCCAGTTCCAGAATGATGCCGTCCGTTGCGCCGGCTTCAATGGGCGACGCCCAGGCCGCGCCTGTTCCTCTGTCCAAGCCGGCCAAGTGCTCCTGAACGTCCGGCGGAAACGGCGCCGCTCCCAAGCCTCCGAAGGCAAATGTCATAGTGTGCACGCCCCTGCTTTCGACGGCGCGCCACGAGCCCACGAGTTCATAGGCGCACGCTATCCCACCACGAACCACCGGGTTCTTGGCCTGTCATCGTTGATGCGGCCGGCTTTGCGGGCCGGCCGACAACGTGTTGCGATTACTCGGCGGCGACGGCCGTCGCCGTTTCGGCTTCTTCCAACTCGCGGATCAACGGGATGACGTGCTTGCCGAAATACTCGACCTCTTCCTGGAAATGCAGGAAACCGAGAAGGATGAGGTCCGCGCCGGCGCGCTTCAGGTCGATGACCCGCTCGGCGACCTGGCGTGGTGTCCCTATCAGGTTGGAGCGGAAGCCGTCGTTGTACTGGATCAGGTCCTCGAAAGAGGATTTCGCCCAGTTGCCCTCGCCTTCAGGTGATGATTTCCCGGCGTTCTTGACTTCGTGCCCGAAGGCATTGACCGCCTCTGGATTGGCCTTCTCAATAATCTCGGCGAGCACGGCCCTTGCCTCTACCTCGGTCTCGCGGACGATGGCGAAAGCGTTGACACCAACGCGGACGGAATGACCGTTAGCCTTCGCCTTGCCCTGGATGTCAGCCACCTGCTTGCCGATTTCCTCCGGCGTGTTGCCATTGGTGAAGTACCAGTCGGAAACACGCGATGCCATATCGCGTGCAGCGCGAGAGGAGCCGCCCTGGAAGATTTCCGGCTGTGGATCGATCGGCTTGGGCTTAAGCGAATAATTGTTGAAGCGATAGAAATCGCCGTGGAACGTGAAATTGTCTTCGGTCCAAATACCGCGCAGTGCGCGGATGAATTCCTCCGAGCGGCGGTAGCGCTCGTCATGGTCAAGCCAGTGCTCGCCAATTGCGTGGAACTCGCCTCGGAACCAGCCACTGACGATATTGACGGCGACACGACCATTGGTGAGGTGATTGATGGTGGCGATCTGCTTGGCCGCCAGTGTAGGATTCCATGGTCCCGGCAGAATGGCGGCAATCACCTTCAGCGTTGTCGTCGATTCCAGCAGCGCATGGCTAAAGGAGACGGATTCATGCTGGAATTCGGCGCCATAACCGGCGGTGAAACGAATTTGGCTCAGCGCATAATCGAAGCCACTAGCCTCGGCGATCTGCGCCAGCTTTCTGTTATATTCGATTGTCCAGCTCGTCCGCTGCTCAATATTGGAAATGACGAGGCCACCCGAAACATTGGGAACCCAGTAGGCGAATTTGACCGGCTCTCTGCTGGCATAGGACATGATACTCTCCCTCTTGAAATGGCTAGGCTGACGCGGCGGCGAGCGCCGGGCGGTTTGCATGAGCGCGCGCGGCAGCGGTGTGATCAGAGAGCGGCAGCACCTGAGCGAGTTCTGAAACGGCGCGCTCGATACGCTCTTGAACCACAGGACTGGCGATCTCATAATCCGTGAAATCGGTTTCGGTAGCGTAGATCGACGTCGGCAGTGTCAGGGCGTTGAAGAAGCCGAATAGCGGGCGCAACTGATGTTCGGTCATCAAACCGTGCAGCGGTGTGCCACCTGTGGCAGCCAGAATGACCCGCTTTCCGGTCAGTGCGCGGTAGTCAACAAGGTCGAAGAGATGCTTGAGAGCGCCGGTATACGATGCCCGGTAGACCGGCGACCCGACAACAAGGACATCAGCCGCCTCGACGGCGTCGATAATCGCCCGCCCCTCGGCATCCAACTGGTCCGATCGAAGCGCCTTGAAGAGAATGGGGGCAGCGTCAACCAGTTCTATGGTTTGCCCATCGAGACCCAGCTTCGATGTGGCTGCCGACACAAGTGCTTCCACAAGGGAGGCAGTTCGCGATGGTCGTTTTACATTTCCCGCAAGACCCAGAATTCTCATGTCGACGACATCCTTTTGCGACCGTAGTCTATATATTTAATGGACTAATGATAACGACACGATGCCAATATTTCTCCCTGTTGTAGATTGCCATCCTGAAATCGCGCCCAATGGGCGAAATAAAAACTTCAGCTTGGCGTTCTATGTGGCGCAGCAAACTGCACGCCACGGCGAGAGCGAACAACTCTCTATGGCCAAATGGGTTGCGCTGGTGCTGAAGCGAAATGGAGCTCGCGCAACGATCGGGAAGCATATTTTCGTCTCGCCATGGAGGGAAGAATGCGAAATTTGCAAAGGTCCGACCTGCTACAGCAGTTACTTAGCGACCAGCCACGGTGTCTAAACTAAAGAGGAGCCCGTTCGATCGTGCTCGAAACGCTATCGATTCATAGCGCGAATCAAATTGACCGCATAAGCGGAACTCAAGCAGCAAACAAGCAGGGCACCATGACATCTTACCTCACAAGGCAGAAGCATGCTAAGGAAAGACTAGGCGCAGCGCTTCAAAAAATGAATGACGCCATCCGCGACGTACACAAATCCGGCATTGATGTCGATATCAGTACCCTCACGATACACACGCCGCGTGGCCCGATGGTTCAAGTCGACCTTAAGACGTTCCGCGCATATGACGCGCCCCCAGTGTTGCGATTGGTGGAAGAATAAATGCGGTTAGATTCGCTCATCGATCACCGTGCCACGATGATCGCGTGCCTGGGTTTCCACCAATCGCAGTCGGCAAGCTGTCTCTACAGCTAGGGTGCGACGAATGACTTCAGGCGCTAGCCTTCGCGCCAGCCAATTAGGCGGAAGCGTCCAGCTCGGCTAAGTCTGAAGCCTGGATGGCCCTATAAGCTGTAGGAGCTTGAAGGGCTTCCCATTAAGCGCCTCCTGTACTCGGTGAGCTGCTGCAGGCATCCTCCTTAAGGCCGCTGTGTAGCGACTTCAGTGCGACGCATGTCTCAAATCTTGTCTAAAACTCCTAGGGCGGCCGCGGTCCTTCGTATCCTTGACGAGTCAAAATCCGAGTTCTTCTCAAGAGCTGTCAAGTCAGACCATCGCTCGTCCAGCGAAAGCTAGTCGGATCTACCGCAAGGGGAGCCAGGATGTCATCGTTTCCGACCTTCCGAGAACGCTTTCTCTGCCGGCCGAATATAATGGTGGTCCGAGTAAACTGACTTCGGCGTAACCGGTGTTCGTCCCACGCGTTATCCTGTCAGCAATCTGGTGTTCGACTTTCAATACAAGAGCGAAGGAAGTGTCTCCGTCGAGACTGAGATTCTTCCAATAAATTCAACTCATTGGCGATCAGCCCGGTGGTGACGAAATACTCAATCCGACCAACATGTCGGGGTTGTCAGATAGAAGAGGAACTTTTCGTGCTGCTTGAGGGAGTCATAGCCGTACCTTACCACTTCGAGGTTTGGCCATCGCCAACGGGAGATTGTCAGCTCGAACATTTGCGGACTCAAGCAAATCTTGAACTCTCTTGCGTAATACTATATCGTGCCGAGTTGTGTACTCGACCAACAAAGTATAAACGTAAGCCATGGTGATTGGCTAAATATATCAGAAAATATATTATTGTTAAATATTGATCTATGGCGGAGTGCCGTCTAGACCTGCTCAACACGCGGCATGGGACTACCCCGGTCAGCGACGGGAGGCTTAGATGAACCGACGTGACAAAATGCATCCAAACGAACCCAGGTGTGATAGCCCGGAAATGGGGCTCGTCTTGCTCGATGGCGAACGCGTGCTTGCTCAACGGCGTGGTATACGCTGGCAGCCGGCCGCACGGAACGAGCATCTGGATGCGCTTCGCGAAGTCGCAGATAGCGGAAGATATTATCGGGTTAACCGTCCTGTAGTGACCGGCATGGAGCTGAGCCTTGAAATATTGTCGACATTGCAACAACCACCTGCCGAACACGAGGCAAGCATAGGCCTGGACCTAACCAAAGCACATCTCGCCACCAAACACGAACCGGAACAAATGCATCAGATCACATGGTCTCTTTCAAAATCTGAACGTGTCTTTGATTGCGCTGGAGGCGATTCTGACAACGGCGAAGCCATCGCTACTGATGGACAAGTCGAGGCTCTCGCGAACCGCGGCTACATCAAATCCGCCGAAGCCTATAATCAGCTGATTGATAGGAGTAACCGATCACGTCCACCGAAGAGCTATCATGCACATGTTGATTTTGAAAACTGTCACTACATTGATGGCACTTCCAGGCCTTGGAGACACGGTTCGCTTAAAGGCGGCCGCTTGCGCGTAATACGACGGGCGGTAGACATTGGACCAGCGCGCCATCCCGACGCAGCCTTGTGCCTATGGCATTGAACTTAGCGGCAGAATGCGATAGCTGCCAATTACGGCCGCGGCTGTAATACAGGTGGTTGATCCCGAATCTGGTTCGGGCGTGAAACGCGGTGCCGGTATTGGAAGGGTCGACTAATTCGACCTTCAACTCCAAGCGACCGTCCGATCTCAAAGCAAAGCTCCTGTAGGGTCCTTGAAGGATATCGACAGAGGAAAACTATCAAATGCGGTGTTGCAAGAACGCGCCCCAAGGTCGTGGGGGTGGCTCGAATTTTTCTACTGAACCAGAACCTGCAAAGGCCGATATTGCCTACGATGCTATTCGAAGAATTCTCCACAGTAACGGTCGTGTGCCGGAGCAACATCTCAGGGAACAGGATCTAGCGTCTAAGCTCGATCTTGGTCGAACACCAGTTCGCGAAGCGCTTCAGCGGCTCGCAGCTGAAGGGAAGATTCAATACATCCCTCAAAGAGGCTTTTTCACCAGGCCGATGTCGGAAAGAGCTCTGTTAGATGTTTATGTTGTCGGACGTGAAACCCTGATCTCGGCATTGAATCGAATGCGGCCGCAGGTCCCAGAGAGCTGGACGGTGGCGGATAAATTGTCCTCTGACGAACTTGCCTTAAGGGCAGAAGCGATATTCACTAAAATCGCGCAAGAAGCATCGAATTGCGAGGCTTGCAAAATCGTCCACCGGTTCTGTTTTTGCACTCACCCTTTACGAATGGAACTAACTGCGTCGGAACTTCGGCCCGCGTTTGTTGAAAGCCTCGAGAAGCTAATTGACGCAATGTCTGAACTAGGCACGGCAACGACCCTGGTGGAGTCCGCGTTGATGAACCACCTTGATCTAGAACAGGGTGCCGTCTCAAGGATTGTACAAGAGGTGAACGAACGTGGATTAACAGGTTTTCCGGGGCCCGCGAAAAGTTTGTGACATTTCAAACTGTCATCTCGACGAATGATCCTAGTCAACGAGCCTGAAGAATTTTGTCGAGTGCCGCGCATATCTGCGGCTGCTGCGGGCAATCCAAAAGCCGACGTCGGCATCACCTACCAGCATTTTAATTATGTTGCCAAATCAAAGAGGCTGCCGTCATCCCTTCAGCATCCCAGAATACAGCGCTGCAGAGCGAAAGGTGCTTGTGTCCTATCGGGCAACGCCCTCCGCAGGTTTCCATTTGCTGCGGCTTGGCCAGGCCAGCTATGTTGATCGAGCGACGTTTTCAGCCGAAGTCTCAAAAGACATTGTGCCAAAGATCATAACAGCCAACGGGATCGACGCTGCGACCTTGAGGACAGAGGTTACGCCGGGCGGGTATCTCCTCAAAACAAATGCATCGCTTCAGACCGAGGGTGATCTCGATGACGCCGTGACGGATAGGCTTGCCGGCCCGCTAGGCTACGTCTTGCGCCAGTATCGCGTTCTTACCTCTCGCCTCGACGACACGACAGGTAAGACAGGCCTTGTTATCGTGCGGTTTCCGCAGGGCAGCCTTAGCGCCACCGTGGCGCAGAGATTCTTCGAAGCAGCGGACGCAACGAAAAATGGCTTGGGCGGCGGATATAGCGTAGTCGGTGACGAGCAGATCTTCCTCAATGCGACGAATTCCGAAGGAAAAACCTTATAGCGGACTCGATGACGCAAGCTTCCTACGGATTGAGGCGCGCAGCCGTATCGTTTGGCAGCCCTAAACCAAGGGTTTCTTCCCTCGGCAATGCGACCGCGCGCTTTATTGGGAATGATTGGCAGAGGTCAACAAGAGGCGAGGGCTATCAAACCTTGCTCGGTGGATCGGACGGCGAGTTAGTGAGAAAGCTCGACGAGATCAGCAGCTGTTATGCATTCCTCCTCGCGAAGACAGCTGACAGCAAGGGCTGGGCCAGAGATGAATAAGGGCCGGACGAGGACCTACGCTCAAGTCGCTGAGCGAACTCAAAAGGCTTTCGCGAAACCGGCCTCGCTGTCGACACGATTTTGAGGATCGCACGCCGGCCGCCTGGGGCCGCGCCGGAGAAAATCTCACTACTGCAATGCTCAAGAAATTGAAGACGGCTTAATCCTGCTAGAGTTCTAGAATATCTTAGCGCGACGATTTCCACGCTTGAGTGGTCACCATCTTTGCCCGATCTGGTCAGACATTCGGTTGGCAAGCGACCGGGATTGCGGCATCGCGGTAGCTGAAACTGATGCCGCCTGATCGCCGTTGGAACAAATGAGAGTCGTCCAACATCGCTATTCAAAGCGTTCGATATTTGTGCGGATCGCATCACCAGCCACCGACTTTACATTCGACGGAGGATTGCCAGGACGAGCCGTGCCGCAAGGAGTCCTTATCTCGCCGGAAAGGTACTGGCCGCTGTTGCAGGGCAGCATGTTGACGTCGAGAAAGTCGCTTCTCTTTAGGGAATTCTGATACGCTACGACTTCTTTCATCGACAAGGGGGTCGAGAATATCGTCACTCCCTCAAATCCCGGTAGCGCCTCAATTGGCTCAATCATGGGCGATGTTTGACCGGGCACTGCTGCAGCGCCAATAACCCATGGGCCAACCGATCCGAAAATGACGGATTTCGGACGATCGGTTGGCGTACCAGAGCTGAAAGGAGAATGCGGGAACCCACTGTCGAGCACTGCCTCATCCCACTGGTAAGCTGTAAACGCTAGAAAATATGTGTATGGCGCAAAACGGTCCATGCGAACTTTGCCGTCTGGAGTAAAGGTATAGTAAATCCACTCAGTGCCGGAGAATGCCCCTGTTGGCCCCACGACGTTCATGTCCCAGGGCTTCTGCCACCATGCAATAGACGCCATGTTGCTTTGAAGCAGGCTTTTCGCGAAAGACCACTTCTGACCGTTCGGATTGGGCGTCGCTCCCAACGCGAATGATAGGTAAGCATCGTTCGAATTAGAACTTAGAAGCGATAAGGCGCTGCCGCCATTAGGAACGGTATTTTCACGGGTCTTTTCGACCAAAAGGACAGTGAACCCCGTGTCTGGTCTGATCGACGCGCTTTGACTAGTCTCGATTGACGTGCGCGGTGGAAGGTTGAAGGAAGTCTTGTTGGTATAGAAGTCAAATGCCTGCTTCGTATCTTCGGGCACCGGATAATCCGCTTCTGCCGCCGAGTCGTGTATGTACAGCTTTGGAAATTCCCCGAAAATGGGCACTACCTTCGGTGTGAGCGTCTGAGATACCTTCTCCGACGCGCTTCTAAGACAATTGGCTTCATTGGTACATGATGCCCCTTGCCCTTCTCCAGCGACAAGACAGCCCAGCGTGGAAAACAATAGGAAGATTTTTATTCCATTATTCATCAAAACATTCCCTTTTTGAAAGCGGAGGTCTTGCTCTAACGAGTGAGCTCGGAGGTGTTGCGGCGCCGTATCTGGCGCAACATATCGCCGACTACGTCGGGCCAATCAGTGGTGATAAGATTGGTACGATTGACGACCGCCATCTCAGGATCTCCCCGGTAATCTGGTACGATCCCTCGTTGAGCGGTCGATTTCGGATCCGTATTGTGCTCGAAGCAGCATTTTCCGGCGCTGTTTGCGACGCCCTCTGGAAAGTAGTTACTTTCATGATAGGTGGCGAAGCCCCGCTGCTGGTCGATATAGTCGAAATATGCCTGCAGACCGTCACCTTTATAGAATTGGTTCATTTCAAACTGAATGGAGAACGGCGCCACATTCCATTGATCGTAGATTGGATCCTCGTGGGGATCATAGCTGGAATCCTTCACATTCTCGTCATCCGGGTTTTCGACGACAATTAGCCCGCCAATGAGGTTAGGGTCGTAGGTTGTCCGATTTAGAATCGTGCCGACATCCGCCGCATCCTTTGCTTTGAGCTTGAATACAACGGCTTTGCTGAGTTTCGCATTTCCCTTGCTCGCGAGAATGTCAAGGCAGCGTTGCATGAGCTCGATGGGATCAGTAGGGTCCTGATCATCGACTGCCGCCTTGATATCGACGATCATCACGTACCCATGACCATCATCGGAAACATATTCGGCGAGTAGATCGAGCGCGGCGGAGAATGTTAGGAACTTCGCCTTTCGCCCTTGTGAATCCTTAAAAACGCGGCCATGTCGGTCCCGTAGATCGGCCTGTCGTAGCTGCGACAAGTTCTGATTATATAATAGGCCGCTTCCAGTTGACTCGCGCTCAATCCTGTAGTCGTGAGATAGAACGACTTCTTTGTCTGCGGTGAAGCGGGCATCGACCTCCACGCTCTCAATCTGCGAATTCCAGGCGTCTTGCAAGGCATAGGCTGAATTCTCAGGATAGATCTCCCAAGATCCGCGATGCGCAGATAGCAGGACCAAGTCGTCATCGGGTTTCGGCAGCTTGAACATGTTTCTTGTAATCGCACTTACAACATATGGTGAAGGCTTTACCGGAAGTAGCGCCTCTGCTGCGGCGTAGGATGGAATACCGAAAGCAAGAAGAGAAGTTAAAGTGAGCGATGCACGCAGATCACGTCGGCCGCCGAGGTAACCGAGACGCGAGAAACAAAAATTCACAAGCACTGATGCCACATTGTTGCTGGTGTCCATAAAGATTCAAAACCTTTCGATGAGAATTTTGGGTAGCTCGCTACTTTGTACGGCTTGTTCGTGCGGCCTTTGCAACAGCCCATCACAGCAAGGCTTGGGGGAGCGAAATCCTGGGGGGTGCCCGTAGTGCGAGGAAGTTTTTAGCCGGCCCACTATCGCTGCGATGTGCCGGCAATAACACGCTCTTCAACATCAAGATGATCCATAAATCAGCTTCCACCCAGGGCGCTGCGTTGCCACGTCGCGACGTCGCGTGCTCAAGCGTTGAGAGAGTTGTCATGAAAGCAGCTTGGAGCTCCGGCGCAATTATTTCGTCCTAGCGTAGCCTCAGTTGAGAGGAAGCAGGGCTTTCTTCATTAACGCCGCTTCGCCATACGATGTTTGGACGTGATCAATTGCCCGCCAGCCGCTCTTCTCGTAAAGAAGTTGCGCGTCCTCTGTTGTCAGATAAAGACTCTTGCAACCGAGGCACGATGCTTCGTGCTCGAGCCGCTCGATCAACAACCTGGCTATTCCTTTTTTGCGGTGAAATGGATGGACAAAAAGCGACTTAAGCCAAGGGGATAGATGAGATTTTCCATCGAAATCACGATCAGCCAACGTGACCATTCCTACTGGCAACGCGTTTTCGATGGCGACTAGTGTTAGCGGCATCGAGCTTTTTGTTGCCGCTTCAAACTCGCCTCGCGTTTGTTCGTACGAGCCATTTGATTGACAACCCCATTGTCCGAAAGACCAACTTGCGCAAATGGAAATGAAATTCGGAAATCTTTCTAGGTACTCGATCGTTACCGGAGTTCCAGCTACCATTGCTTTCTCGGTCATAGTGTCTCCATTTTTTGGCGGGCCGAGCAATCGCGTGACGATCGGTCAACTTGAGGTGAAGCCCGTGCACTAGTGAGCTATCGGACCTCACGATATATCCTGCACGGTGACGCCGCGATTCAAGACGGGTCGCCAGCACGCAACAGCGTGATCACAAACCTGCTAAGATTTGTGGCAACGCGGTCATGCGGCTAAACAGCTTAGTGGCACCTGCTTCCATCAGTTTGTCTCCGTGCCCAGGAAGGCAATGCGAAGCACCTACGAAGCCAATCACCATCATCCCGGCTGCCACCGCCGCCTGAGTGCCAGCAACGCTGTCTTCAATAACGAGACAACTGCTAGCCGGTGTGTTCATATGATCTGCTGCAAACAGAAACAGATCCGGCGCAGGCTTACCACTCGCAACCTGCGAAGCGCTGAAGACATGGGGCCAAAAGTAATCATGTAGGTCCGTGACTTTAAGCGCCAAGGAAAGCTTTGCAGCATCGCTGTTCGACGCCACGCACTTCTTTAAATTAATGGTCTCCAAGGTTTGCCGAACGCCGCTGATTGCACGCAGATCGCGAGGATATCGTTTTGCAACTTCGGCCATCACACATTCATGATGATCCTCCGGTAGGCGTAAGTCGCCCTCGGATTCTATGACTGAATAACTTTGCTGGTCAGTCATCCCTATGAAGCGATCGTTATACTCTTCAGCCGATATGATGTAGCCGAATTTAGCCAAAGCTTCGATGTGCACCGCAGTTGCAATAAGCTCACTATCGACGAGAACCCCATCGCAGTCGAAGATCAGTAGTTCCGGACTTTTTGAAAAAGACATAAGCAGTCCTCATTATAGAATGACTCTGAGTTTTGTCCCAGTTCCAGCTTTCAATCTTCCAGGCATTGAGCAGGGTAGGATTGTATCCGATCGGATGTTGACCATTGCGGCACTGGGAAATTGATGCGCGGTGCTCAGCCGGAAATTGCTCCTGCGGCGATCTTCGGGCCTTGCTTATGAAGAGCATTCCAAACCTTGTGAAACGCCTCTGCATAAAGCTCCATCAATTCGCCATTGTTGGGTGGCGCAATCTCCGAGACGTAAAACATCGTATCCAACAGTTTCACTGTGTTCGGGAAATCGGCGGCCTTCCAGTTGTCGCAAATGTCCGGAAGATATTCGAATACGGGCTTCGTGAGCCAAACACAGATAGGCACGCCTTCGGCCTGCAGAGACCTGACCACGAAATCCCTTGCAGCCGGGCCGGGTGCGAAGCCAAGCGCCTCAGGTTCGATCCGGAGGGGAAAGTTGAGCATCGAATGGTCGCAGTCGGATGGGTTGAAGAGAGGAGATATGCCCACAAGTTCGCCGATCAATTCCCACAAAAGCTTGCAATTGTCTCTTCGGATTTGCAGTTGCGTATCCATCTCTGTTACCCGCAGCTTCGCTATAGATGACGAGAATACGTTCGGCCTGTAGTTGTACCCTTGGGAATAGGGCGAGAATATTCGCGCTCCACTTCGAGACGAGCTGGACAGCGATACGCGATCAACATGTGCAATCAAGTTGGCGTCCTCAGTAATGACAAATCCCAGTTCGCCGGCCCCAAGGTGCTTGGCGCCGTTTCCGGATAGAGCGAGCGCGTCTGCATCAAGATGCGCACCGCCGACGATTGCTTTCGCGGCGCCGATTGATTGGCAGATGTCGTCGATCACAGCAATGCCTTGAGCTCGCGCTGCAGACCTCGCGTCGGGGACGAGAACATTGTTTCCGAAAAGGTGAGTGACTAAAACTGAAGCTACATTAGGGCCGAACTTTTCAGCGGCCGCGCGCTGATCAATCCCGGCCAAGTTCATGTCGACATCAACGAAGACGGGTTCGAGACCGCTGATTTTGATTGGTCCTACCGCTCCTGGCCAATTCAGTGCCGCGGTAACAACTTGCTCGCCTCGCTCTTTGACGTAGTCGAGCTCGATGTGAATGGCCGCCGTTCCGCTGCCGACAGCGCGCACTTGCCACTTCCCAGTCCAGCTTGCAAGATCTTGTTCCAAATCGCTCACGATTGGGTGGTTAACGCGGTGATACCTTCCACCATCCACAACACCTTGGAGTGCATGCAAGTGCTTATTCTCCGCGGCGGGCCAAGGTGTAACACGTCCCTGGGGGACCACAGGCTTCCCACCGAAAACGGCGAGCTTCTCGCCTGAGAAAGCACCAGTTGTGTTGCGAGTTATGAGCCGTAGTGCACCGAATCCGTTCATCACGTTCTCCAATCATGCTCACTAGAATGCTGATCAGCCCACACAAACGCTAGCACTGCTTTCCCACGTTTGGTAGCTAAATTACAGTATATCACAAAGTATATTTTAAAGTAGATTAGGAGCAGGCGGGCACAATAAGTATGTTACTGAATATTTGTTGTATATTGGCGGACGGGCGCTTAAGGCGTCACTTTGGTCAGCTTCTGTGCGGAGCACGTTGGAAATTTCAATAGTTTTTTAACGGCTGGCCGGACAACTGAGATCACTGAATGAGGCTGGGGACGGGAACCGGCCAAAGTTTCCCGTAACGCCCGGTGCCGATTGAAGAAGCGTTGGACCAACAGCACATTGCCACCCCAGCTCATAATCCGAGCCCCACCGAATGGCGAAAGGTCGCCCTCCGCTAGTACTGGCCGTTGGTGGCAATGGAATTCGGCAACAGGATTGGATGCTATGGAATCCTTGATAAGAAGACACGAAGCTCATCGACTGGGAGAACGCGAGGGCAGTCCTGACGATCACCATATTGATGAGAGCACTAAGGGTATTGTACTGGCTCAAAGATTGATTCCAACGGGAACCTTGGGCGCCGCGAATCGGGGCCGATTGTTGCAAGCCTTGTACGACATAGGGCCATCTAGCAGAGCAGATCTGGCCCGCCTTACCGGTGTGACTCGAGGAACTATCGGAGGGATTGTGCAGCCCCTGATCGATCAGGGTGTTCTTGCGGAAGGAGAAGTGATACCTCCGAACGAAACAGGGGGCAAGCCAGCTACCAAGTTATGGTTTTCCAAGGATGCAAGACCTATGTGCGCGGTGCTCCTGCTGCACGACCGCGTGAGTGCGTGTTTGGTCTCTTTGGAGGGCGAGGTCTATGCTCAACACGCCGCCGATTTTCCGAAGAACCTAACACACCCCTCCGACGCCTCACGCATTATATGCACCTGTGTCGAAGAAACTATCGCATCTGGCAAGCCGATCTTAGGGATAGGTGTAGCAGTGGCTGGAACGATCAATACGGAGACGGGCACAATTGTGACCGTCAGTCTCGGGCCATTCCTGGACGGCTTACCCCTCGAAGCCGAGTTGCACAAAAGATTTGGAGTTACCGTGTGTGTCGATCAGGATACCAGAGCTTTGCTGGTTGGAGACCGATGGTTTGGGCAAGGCCGCGGTCGGAGAAACTTCGCCTCGGTCCATATCGGCGAGACTTTGGGTGGAGCGCTTTACCTTGATGGGCATCTCTATCGGGGATCCGCAGGTGCAGGCGGTGAAATCGGTCATACGACCGTAGACATCAAAGGTCGGTTATGCCAGTGCGGCCGACGCGGATGCTGGGAATCAATTGCCAGCTCGAAGTGGTTAGCAGACGAGGCCAAGGTCAGGCGGCTGCCACAACCTCACTCATTGGATGTGAGCCGATTATTGACTCTGGCCAACGACAATGTCCCAGGCGCAAGAGAATTACTTCGCGACTACGCGTTCAATATCTCGGTCGGTCTGGCGAACCTCCAGCAGTTCATGGCGCCCAATTTCATCATTATTCACGGCGACATCGTACGAGGGGGAAACCCGATGCTTCATTTAATCCAGGAAAGCTTCCGGGAATTGGTATTCCATCGCCCGGGTGATGAAATTGCCCTTGCTTTCGGAGACAGCGAATGCCTGGCGGCTTTACGCGGTGCCGCCAGTCTTCTTCTTTCTGAATTGCTGAATTTCGTCATCTAATGACATCCGCTACAGATCCTTCGGAAGCTTCTTAAGTGGCGGCAAAAATGGACTCCATTTGAAGCAATCTGGGAACGACCTGAGGCGGTCCGCGGTCATTGCCGGGATGTATCTGCAACTCGACGGTCACTCACTGTGCCGAGTGCGTTCGCGACCTCTTCAAGCATCCGGCTTGCTGGCGAAGACATTGACGCTGTCTCCGGGTTGGTTTGACTGGTCTGCCTCTCAGAGAGAGCATTCTCAATTTGAAACTCCGCTACAATCCCGCGCAACTGTTTTGCCTCGATGGCAAGTGCCGTACTTGCAGCCGTGGATTCCTCGGCCATGGCTGCATTTTGCTGCGTAACCTGATCCATTTGATTGACTGTCCGGTTGACCTCAAAAAGGGTTGCGGACTGTTCGTTGGAAGCGGCGGTGACGGCATCAAGCTGAGTGTTGATCAGGACTATCTGTTGAATGATAATCTTGAGTGCTTCGCCGGTGTCTCGGACCAGCTTGACGCCACTGCTGACCTCATCAACCGAATTGAGGATAAGATTCTTGATTTCTTTTGCTGCGTGCGCGGAGCGTTGAGCAAGCTCCCGCACCTCCTGGGCAACCACCGCGAAACCTTTTCCTGCCTCGCCGGATCGTGCCGCCTCGACGCCTGCGTTGAGCGCCAGAAGATTGGTCTGAAACGCGATTTCGTCGATGACCCCCACAATACTGGAGATCTGCGAGGATGACTGTTCGATGCGTTGCATTGCTGCCACAGCGCTTGAGACCACTTCGCCGGAGTGGCGCGCCGACTTGTTTGCCTCGATCGCAACATGTCGCGCCTCCGCTGTGCGCTTTGAGGAACGGGCGACGTTCTGGGTAATCTGATCCAAAGCGGCGGCGGTTTGCTCCAGTGAAGCAGCCTGATGCTCTGTGCGGCGTGACAGGTCCTGCGCGCTC
Source organism: Rhizobium sp. BK456 (assembly GCF_014194045.1). Lineage (NCBI taxonomy): Bacteria > Pseudomonadati > Pseudomonadota > Alphaproteobacteria > Hyphomicrobiales > Rhizobiaceae > Rhizobium > Rhizobium sp. BK456. The sequence goes on along the minus strand of NZ_JACIAO010000010.1, from coordinate 16,374 downwards.
AAACTGATTTCCTGCGCCCCGCCATCGATCGATTCAGTTGCGTACGACACAGCTCTCAAGCTCTCAGCGAGTTGGGCAACGGCAGCATTGAAATTCGCCCGTAACGGTTCGAAGTCGTCGGCGAATTTGTCGTCGAGGCTGAACAGGAGGTTCCCGTCGGCGAGATGCCTTAGGCCTTCTGCAAGCCCGGACGTTGCCTCCGCCATATCCTGCGCTCGCCGATGCTCGGTCTCGGCGAGACGCGCACGTTCAATCTCATTTGCTTCACGGCTTGTCTCTGCATCCTTTTCGAAATCGCGCGCCCGTAACTCGTTGTCCTTGAATATCTGTACTGCCCGGGCCATCGATCCGATCTCGTCGCGGCGAATCGTTCCCTTAACAGTCGAAATGAGATCGCCGTCGGCTATGACCTCCATTGTCGTAACCATCTGCTTGATAGGTTTGACCAACCAGGAGCGAATTGCGAGAAAGCCGAAGCACGAGACAGCGAAGAGTGCCACAATAGCTGTTCCCAAACTCAGCACGGACGTGTCACGGACAACGCTTGAAACGTCACCACGCTTTTGCTCTGCGTCCGAAGCGAGTTTTTCCGTGACGGATGTGAATCTCGGTGAGACAGCAGCAAAGGCGGGTTGGCAAAGAGTGAGATAGAGTTGCTGCACCATGGCAAGCTCGGCTTCACTAGTTGCGCCGCGACCAACTGCGATGGCTGCACCACACGTATCGGTCAGGACGGAGAATCCATCCGCCTTCAACTTCGGCAGTTCGCTCTGCTCAGGAACTGCAGCGATCGCCAGATCCATGAACCTGACGAAGTTTTCTCGTGCGTCATTCAAGCCAGCTTCAGCGCGCGCCCTCGCCTCTTTCGACCGTGTCATCACCATGTCGCTGATGCTGGCACGCGCTGTTTCCAGACTTCGGTTCGACTGGGTCAAGCGTAGTGCTGCAGATGCATCTCTATCGAGAAGCTCCTGATATCTGTCGTTAACCTTCAGCATTTGCCGGTTCTGATAGAACGTCAGACCGAGTGCCAGGATGCCGAAGACAGCCACGATGATAAAGAACTTACCGACAATGGAAACGTGTTTCACAGGCCACTCCTCTAAGCTCGGGATCACTTACGGCAGATGGATGTTCAGATTCTGATGGTTTGATGTCTCGGGTTTTAAAAAAATGGCTGCCGCCGACCTCGTAATCGACGACAGCCAAGTTGCCTGGGAGGGCAGGAGAAAAGAGTTGAAACCCCAATGGCGATAGTAAGTGCACTTTCTGTCAGTCGCGGATCGCAGTCCCGGTTACTGGATCGAACCAGTGCAATTTCTCCAGGTCGACAGTCAATGGCAGCACCTGATTGGGTCGAGGCGTCAGCGCCGGTGGTATACGCGCCACGAGCCGGTTCTTACCCTTATTGAGAAAGTCTTCGGTATCTTCAGCATCGTTGATATTGACCGACGGTGACGCGATGTCGAAGAACACGAAGGTGTCGGCTCCAAGCGCTTCGGCAACCGGGATCTGCTCGTTGAACAACGCCTCGGCCTCGGGACAAACCTTAAACATCTCTGGGCGAATTCCAACAATGACTTGTCGCCCGGCGAAGGCCGACAGTGCCCCCTGGGCTGGGACCGAGAAGGATATTTTCGTTCCAGTTACCGCAGCTTTTAGCGACCTGCCTTCCGCCGTCAGCTCGACCCGAACAAAATTCATGGCGGGCGAACCGATGAACCCCGCGACGAACAGATTGGACGGCTTGTCGTAAAGCATCTGCGGCGTATCGATCTGCTGAAGATTACTCTCCTGTCCATTAAACACCGGCTTCAGCACAGCCACACGATCGCCCATGGTCATAGCCTCGACCTGATCGTGGGTCACATAAAGGGTTGTGACGCCGAGCCGCTGATTAAGGAGCTTCAGTTCGCCGCGCATCTGCACGCGGAGTTTGGCATCCAGGTTGGAAAGAGGCTCATCCATCAGGAACGCCATGGGATGGCGAACGATCGCCCGGCCCATCGCCACGCGTTGGCGCTGACCGCCGGACAATGCCCCGGGCTTGCGCTCTAAATAACGGGTAAGATCAAGCATTTCCGCTGCGTCGCGAACCAGCTTGTCGATCTTGTCCTTGGGCATTTTTCGCTGCTGCAGACCGAAGGCCATGTTGTCGTAAACGGTCATATGGGGGTAAAGCGCGTAGTTCTGAAAAACCATCGCAATATCCCGGTCCTGGGGTTCTGTCTCCGTCACGTCAGCGTCATCCATGAGCAGCCGGCCGCTGTTGAGCGCTTCAAGACCCGCTGCCATCCGCAATAGTGTCGACTTGCCACAACCCGACGGGCCGACCAACACGACGAATTCTCCGTCCGCGACCGAAAAACTTACATTCGCAACGGCAACGGTCCCGTCCGGAAAGGTCTTGCCGATCCCGTCGAAGGTCATGGACGCCATTTTTATGTACTCCCGCATTTTTCAAGGAGGCAAGCCGCACCGTTTGTGCGGACATGCCCCTCGCCTTTGGTTCCGGCTTTAGCCGATGTTCACAGCCTTGCCGGTCGCGACGGATTCCTCGATCGCCGCCAGGATCTTTGTGTTTGCCAGACCGTCCTGCGCATCTGCCAGCAGCGGAGCGTCTCGCACGACGCTATCGACAAAGCGGGCAATGGATTCCAAGACAAAACCGCCGATCCGTGTCGCGCCGGTTGGTGTTATGCCGATGTAGTCATTGTATTTCAGTCCGCCGTCGACGATCTTGCGCAGGCCGCCATTATGGGTGGGGTCCGCCTGGACCTGGCCCTTTTCACCAACGAACTCGATCTTGAAATCAACAAGCGAAGGATTGTCACGCGACAGGATCCAGCTGTTCTCCATGGTCACGACCGTGCCCTTGGAAAATTCAAGCACCGACACATGGAAGTCTTTCGTATCCACGCCGGCGGCAAATAGGGTACCCGAGCGGGCAACCGAATAAACACGCACGACTTCGTCTGCGAGAATGAAACGTAGGACATCGACGAGGTGGCTGCCCAGGAACCAGAGTGCCGAAGACTTTGCAGCCCAGCTCAGCATTTCGAGCGGAACGAATGTCGTATTCGAAAGACGCGCGGTCCCGTGTTTGGCCAAGCCGATCTGACCGTTTTGGATCATGTCACGAACCTGGGCGAGGATCGGATTCACACGGTTGTGGAAATCAATCATCAGCTTGCCCTTGGACTTAGCGGCAGCCGCAGCGATTTCCTCGGCTTCACGCACCGTCGTCGCAAGCGGCTTTTCGCTCAACACGTGTTTATCGGCTTTCAGAGCCGCTAGAATGATCGGCGTGTGGGTAAAGTCAGGCGTTGCGACCGAGATGGCGTCGATCTGATCGCTTGAGATCAGCTTCTGGTAGTCGGTGAAGGCCTGCATTGCGCTGTAGCTTTCCTTCATCTTCAGCGCCCGGCCCTCATCAAGATCGCAGACGCCGACCAGATCGGTCTCCGGCAAGACATTAAAGGTATGGGCATGATTGCCGCCCCAGAGACCGGCGCCGATGACGCCCATTCGCAGTCTATTCATTTCATTACTCCATTCATAAAGGAAAGCTCAGCCCTTCACCGAACCAAAGGTGAGGCCTCGTACGACGTATCGATCGAAAACAAGGAAGATGATCATCGGAGGTATCATCGCGAGCACTGCGGCGGCGGCGATGTAGTTCCAGGTCACTCCGCTCGTTGCGAAATACCCAAGTGTTCCGATCGGAAGGGTGGCGGTCGAGCGTGAGCTCAGCACCAGCGGAAAAGCGGCGTTGTTCCACGCGAACACGAAGGCGAACATCGAGGTAACAATGATCCCAGGACGAACGATCGGTAGCGTGATCCGCAACATGATCGTGTACCAACGGGCGCCGTCCACCCGGGCAGCTTCCTCCAGTTCCACTGGCACCTCATCGATAAAGCTCTTCATCAACCAGACGGAAAACGGGATCGTCAGCGTCTGTAGGACCAGGATCATCGAAAAGTAGGAACCCTGGAGGCCAATGCGCGTGATGAGGATGAAATATGGGATCAGAAACGCGACCGGCGGGGCCATCAACAGCCCGAGATACCACAACATGATGTTCTTCTTGCCGCGGAGCTTGAAACGGGACAACGCGTAGGCTGCGGGAACCGAAAAAGGCAGATTGAGTAGCACAGCACCGATCGCGACGATGAGGCTGTTGACCAGTTGCGGCGCGTTGGTGCCAGGATCGACGAGGATGTGCCGGAATGCGTCGAGATTGGGCTCGAATGTGAGTTGCGGCGGCATGGTGAACGCCGTCTCGGCCGGCCGGATCGCAAGGGCGATGAACCACAGGATCGGACCGACGAAGATTGCCAGGAAGAGGAGGCCGGCGGCGTAGGTGAGTGCCGTGTTGAAGCTCGTGTGTCGGCGCGACATTTTACCACTCCTCGTTTCGGAACGCGAAGAAGACGTACAGTGCAACGATGACGTTGACGATCAGCACGGTGATCCAGGTCATGGCACTGACCAGTCCGATGTTGAAGTTCACAAGGCCCTGTTCGTAGAGTGAGTATCCAAGGGTGCGTGTAGACGTGCCCGGTCCGCCGCGCGTGAGCACAAGCACCGTGTCGAAGGTGTTGAAGATCTGCATGAAGCGCAGCATGACGATAATGATTGCGGTGCGTTTGATCAGCGGTAGCTTGATCCGCATCAGGATCGTCCATGCAGACGCGCGATCCAGGCGTGCGGCCTCCAAAATCTCGTCCGGCACGGCCAAAAGGCTCGCATAGAGAACGATTGCAAAGAACGGTGTCCACTGCCAGATGTCGACGAAGAGGATCGCCGCGAGTGCTGTCGATGGCGAGCCAAGAATTCCTTCTGCGGGAACGGGGAGCCAGAGCGACTGCAACACCCAGCTCAACAGGCCACCGCCGGGATCATAGAGGTAGCGGAACAAAAAGCCGACGACGATGGGCGCGATCGTTGTTGGCAGGATCAGCAGGGCCCGCACGATGTTCATGCCAGGCAGTGCCTTGAGCAGAATGAGCGCGATCGCCAGGCCAAACGTGAACTCAAGTGCCGTGCCAAGGATCGACAGGATCAGGGTATTGGTGAGCGCGGCGCGAAAGTCGAAAGCGTTGAAGGCCTGCACATAATTCTCGAACCCAATGAACTGGAGCGGCTCCGGGCCGATTTGCAGGTTCCAGAAATAGAAGCTCGATCTTAGGGCAAACAGCAAGGGGTAGGCGATCAGAGCGAGCAGCATCACCACCGAAGGCGCAATCAGCAAGTAGGGCAGGTTTCGTCGGATAAAGCTCTTCCGGGCGGGCCCGAGGGCTCGCGGAGAGCAAACAGTAGTCGTGTGCATTGCCAGATCCAGTTCTTCTTCACTTGGCTGCCGGCGCGATCGCTCTCGCGCCGGCCCGAGGAGAACTCTAATTAGTTCTTGGCGATCAGGGCTTTGGCCCCATCAAGAGTATCTGTGTAGCTATCCTTCTGATAAGGGATCATGAGATTGCCCTTCAGGATGCTCTCGAACAGGCTGTTGGCGCGCTCGAGGCCGGTCTTCGGCTCTTCGCTACCGGTCAGAAGCTGGTTCAATGTGAGACCCAACACGCTTTCGATGGCTGTGTAACCAGGGACAGGCGGGCGTGTGATCTTGCCGTTGCCCTGCTTCATCATCGCATACTGCACATCGAGGTAAGGATAGATCGCCTTGACTTCCTCGTCTTGATAGAGCGAAATGCGCGCAAAGTCGGAGAACTGGTAGTTGAGGTCCGGCCAGAGGGCCATTTTCTTCTGCGTGGCTTTCGAGGTCGCCCATTTGATAAAGGCGTAGCCTGCTTCTTGCCTTTCGGAACTCGATGGAATGCCAAGGCTCCAGCCGCCGAGACTAACCGTCTGAGGCACGCCCTCGGCCTTCGGCAAGGCCGCCGTTACGTACTTATCCATGATGTCCGACTTTTTGCCGGTCATGTAGCCCGAGTTCTTGATTAGATAGAAGTACGGGGTCCACCAGTAGAACATGCCGATATCGCCCTTGGCGAAACGGGTGCCGGCATCGAACCAAACATAGTTGATCGCTTCAGGCGGAGACAACTTGTAGAGCTGCCTATAGACTTCGACAGACTTGATCCAGGCGGGGCTCGTCAGTTGCGGGGAGAAATCCCACGGAGCGGCCGGGAAAGATTTGAACCAATTCGCGCCGTGGCTTGCCGACACCTGCGTAAACATGTGGACGATCGGCGACGGCTGGGAACCGCAAACGACGGTTGGAAAGAGCGGCTTACCGGCGAATGATTTGCCTTCCATCGACTTCAGTGTGTCGATGTATTTCGTCCAGGTCCAGTCTTCCGATGTCTCGGTCGGCGGCGCTGCAATGCCGAGTTCGTCAAAGACGTCCTTGCGATACATGACCCCCTGCGCATAGGCGGCAACCGGCAGTGTGCCAACTTGGCCGCGCCACATATTCGAGGAGTAAAGGACCTCGGGGATGAAGTCGGAGAGGTCGAATTCGCTGTCCTTGGCAATAAAATCGTTCAGCGAGATGATCCAGCCGTTGTCGAGATATTGCCCGAGCCACATCTGGTCGACGACGATGACATCGGCGTCGGAGGTCTTGGCGACAAAGGCAGACACGAGGCGCGATTGAAGGGCGTCATAGGAGAGACTCTCCAGTTCGACTTTGATGCCGGTTTCCTTCTCGTATTCTGGCACCAGCGCCTTCATTGAGAAAAAAAATGGGTCTTCAACGGACAGGACGCGCACGGTGTTCGCATCCTGCGCGGCACCCCTCCGTGGAATGGCCAATGATCCCGCGCCAGCCACAAGAGCTGCGACGGAAGCGCTTTTCAGCAGGTCACGTCGCGACATATTTCCGATATCGATTGTCATAAACAGCCTCCTCAGTTGCTTCGTATCCCAACCCCGGCCCTTCAGCGCAGCCCCTGGGCTTCCGCTTGTCGATACTGAGATTGTTACCCCTAATGTGCTTTTTGTAAGCGGTTAGTTTGTACCTCGCACAAACTTATGATAGTGTCAAGAAGTTGGCGCGGCGAAAATTCCGGCGCGGTACTGCGGTTGTCATCGAGGTCCTGCTTGCATCACCGGAAAGGGCCTTATGTTGTATGGCCGTTCGATAATGTACGGGCTAAAAGGATCCGGTAGATTGGAGAAGAGAATTGAAGTTTGAGAGCCAGCCGTCCTATTCGTTGGGCCAGCGCACCCCTGCCAGCAGAGAAGTCGCCGTCGGCGAGAACGGCGGTAACGTGACACTTGTCTCCCAATCGGCGCTTGGAGCGATAAACCGCGGTCGCGTCCTTCAAGCCTTATATGACAACGGACCCAAAAGCCGGGCAGATCTCGCTCGACTTGCAGGTGTCAACCGGACCACGATAACCGGTATTGTGCAGCCGATGATCGAAGACCAGCTTCTTATTGAGGGAGATGCGTCGCCTTCCGACGTCAAAGGCGGCAAGCCGGCTCGTCCGCTTTATTTTAACCCCGATGCACCGATGCTTGGCGCGGTCCTCCTTCTGCCCGGCACGATACAAACATGCCTCGTGGCGTTAACCGGTGAGATCAAGGCCGTTGCGAAAGCTGAATTTGATACGCATGGCGACACAGAAGCATTCATCGCGGTCATGACGGAGACGCTTACTGCCACACTGTCTCAGGCCCAGCAGGCGCCGTTTGGCATTGGCGTGGCCTCTGCTGGAATGATCGACAGTGACAATGGAACCATTCTCACCGTCAATCTTGCTCCCGTTCTAACGGGACTTCCCCTCGTAGCAATACTACAAGAACGCTTCTCTCTTCCGGTTGCCATCGATCACCACCCCCGTGCCTTGCTTGTTGGGGACAGATGGTTCGGACCCGGTCGCGGTCAACAAAATTTCGCAGCGGTCTATACTGGCGAGGTTCTCGGCGGCGCCTTCTTCATCGACGGCAAGGTCTATCGTGGACTCGCCGGATCCGGCGGCGAGCTCGGGCACACCGTGGTGCAGATCGATGGTGCCCCTTGCAACTGCGGAAAGCACGGCTGCTGGGAGACGGTCGCTGCTCTTCCGTGGTTACGAAAGGAAGCCGCCCGAATGGGCTTGCCGCATCCCAAGAGCATCACCTGTGCCAGGCTTGTCAAGGAAGCAGACGAAGGCTCGAATGCGGCAGAGGAGCTTCTCGTCCGTTACACACGGAACGTGGCTTTCGGCATCGTCAATCTGCAGCAAACACTCTCCCTCAACTCCTACGTCCTTCATGGAGACGTCGCCGGAGGCGGAATGAAGGCAGCAGAGCTGATCAGGCAGCATGTAGAGCAGCTAGTGGTGAAGAGACCTGGTCAGGAGATATCGATCACGGTGAATGGTATCGGCGAAGGCCATACGGCTCTGCGCGGCGCCGCCGGTTTGGTTTTATCCAGCCACCTCAAGCTGGTCATTTGAGGCTTTGTAGCGACACCGATATGCAACGAAGGGGCTTGCGGACCTGTTGTGTCGATTCGCGCCGGGCAAGGCCTGTCCGGTAGGCTTCTTAAAGAGACTCAGGCGCGCTATCGAATTTTCTAAGGTCGGGATTTGGGCTTGCGACCGTTAAGGTAAGGACTGCCATCGTCTGCGACGGCGGCGGAAAAGAGAGAGGCAAAGAACGGAATGCAGGCCGCCCCGATCGCGCCGGCGCGAGGGCCAAGTCGAGAGGCCTCAACTGCGGCAGCCTCCAAGCCGCGCGACGGGCCAAGGATTGGCTGACTGGAAATTGCGCGTACCAGCCTGTCTGTCACTAGTTCTGGCAGCCGTCCCCCAAGGACAATCAGCGCGGGGTCGAACATCGCCGTAGCTACACGCACCGTCTCGCTGAGCTGCTTTCCGGCGCGTTCAATCCAGATTTCTAACGCCGCTTCGGCGCTATCTGGTAACCGATCGAGGTCGATGAAGTCGTGGATGGCGAAGCCGGCACTGTTGAGGGTGGCAAAAAGGTCTTGGCCGGATGGGCGCGGCTGGTCGTACGGGTAGAGAACTCCGGGCAGGCAGGCGTTTCCATTGACACCGCGGTACGGCCGCCCGTCGATAACCGCCCCTCCCCCGACACCGTGTCCGATGTGAATGAAGAACATCGGATCAGGCTGCGGGATGCGTCCGCCGAACACATACTCTCCGAGCGATGCAGCTGTTCCATCATTCTCGATGTAATAGGGCGCTTCGAAAGTCGCTTTAAAAGCTTGGTCCGCCTCACCATCATCGAAAGCCGGGAAGAAGCTGTGGGCCTTGAGGATGTGCGACATCGTGCCGAAATTGCCGGGCACCGAGCAGCCGACCCCGAGAAGGCGATCTTTAGGCGTGCCAAGATCGGTCAGCATCGCTGCGATAGCAGCCTGCGCCGCCTCTGCCACAGACAAAGCTGTGCTGGTCTCGATGTCTACAGATCGGGAGGTAAGAATCTTACCCGCTAGATCAGCAATTGCTACCTCCATTCGGGAGACCGAGAATGTTATTCCCGCGGAAAGATATCGGTCAGCCCGCAAGCTCAGCAAGCGCCGAGGCTGGCCTTGGGCGCCGGTCCGCTCGACCACCTCGATCAGAAGTCCGATCTCAATTAAGCGACCTATCAGCCGAGTGACAGAAGCACCTGTCATGCCGGACCGTTCCGCTAGGTCGACCCGCGCAATCTGCTTGCCTACGAAAATCAGTTCGACCAGTCGTCGTTCGTTCCGTGAAAGGTCCATTGGTTCCAAGAGTGTCAAATTGTCAGCAGCCAAACAGCTATTGCAATATATATTAAATTACGCAATGTAATTAATCTGTCATGAGGATCCTTTAAGAAAGCCAAACCGGAATGACCGCCAAAATGAAATGGGAGAACACCATGCACCAGATCAAACGATTGTTGAGCCTCGCCGCCGTGCTGATCGCGATCGCCTCTCCGGCCTTGGCAAAGAGTCTCGTCGTTTATTCACCTCAGGGGGAAGAGAACGTTCAATGGATAATCGACCAGGCTAAAGCCGCCGGTCACGACGTGCAGTTTCTGCGCGCACCCGGAGGAGAACTTTTTGATCGGCTGGTCGCCGAGAAGAACAACCCCCAGGCCGACGTCGTACTTGGCATGGTCGACGCGTCTATGGCTCTGCTCAAAAAGAATGGCCTGTTCCAGCCATACACACCAGCCTGGGCGGCGGACCTGCCTGCGCACTACAAGGACAAGGAAGGCATTGTCTACAAATTCTGGAGCACACCGGTCGTCATCGCCTATGAGTCTGACAAGCTTGCCGCTGAGCGGGCGCCGAAAAGCTGGCTGGACCTGACAAGGGGCGAATACAAAGGCAAATACGTCATCGGCAACACCGCCTGGCAGACGACAAGGGTCTATCTTGCCGGCATCTTGGCCCGGTTCCTCGACGACAAGGGCGAAGTCACTCAGGCTGGATGGGATTTTCTTGGCGCATTCTATGCGAACGCGATCGTTGTCGATGACGCCGATGCGCGCAAGGAAGCCTTCAAATCGGGCGGTGCGATCATCAATCTGAACTGGTTCGGCGGCGTCATCAAGGACGCCAAGGAGCTCGGCATGCAAGTCAAGGTCATTGACCCGGAAGGTGGCACGCCCGTCATCTCTGAAGGCGTGGCGATCATGGCGGGAACCGATCAGCTGGAGCAGGCAAAGGCATTCGTCGACTGGTTCGGCTCTGCCGATGTCATGGCCGGCTACGCCAAGAAATTCGGTCAGGTTCCGGTGCTGCCGGCGGCGTTGGCCAAATCACCGCCAGAGGTGCAGGCGAATGCGAAACTAGTCAAGGCGCAGCCGATCGATTGGGATGCCGTCGCGCCCAAACTGGACGGCTGGTTGCAGAAGATCGAGCTAGAAATCCGGTGAGGATGTAGGGCCGGGCGACGCAGATCGCCAGGCTTCTCAGGAGTATGTTTATGCCGACCCCGATCCTCATCATCGATAAACTGCATATTGGCTATGGCGACAAGGTTGTCATCAGCGACCTCTCGCTTGAGATTCACGAAGGCGAGTTCGTTGCTCTGCTCGGGGCTTCCGGCAGCGGCAAATCCAGCGTCCTAAGGACCCTGGCTGGCTTTCATCCGGTCATGAGCGGTCGGATTATTCTTGAAGGAAAAGATATTACCATCGAGCCTCCGGAGCGGCGCAACGTCGGCATGGTATTCCAGAACTATGCGCTGTTTCCAACGATGACGGCTTTCGAGAATATCGCCTTTGCTTTGCGTGTGGCGAAGATCCCGCAGGGCGAGATTGTCAAGCGTGTCACCCAGATCGCCGAAACATCCGGGATTACGGAGCAACTGCACAAGAAGCCCGCGACCATGTCAGGTGGGCAACAACAGCGGGTCGCGATTGCGCGCGCGCTCGTCGCGGGCTCCAAGGTGCTTTTGTTCGACGAACCATTGTCCAATCTCGACGCCAAGGTGCGAGTGACGATGCGCCGCGAGATCAAGAGGCTCCAGCAGGAATTTGGCTTCACGGCGGTCTTTGTCACGCATGATCAGGAAGATGCACTCACCATGTCCGACACGATCGTCGTGCTGGCGAACGGTGGCGTTGAACAGATCGGTGACGGACGTACTCTTTATCGAAAGCCCGCGACGCCGTTCATCTGCGAGTTTATCGGCACCGCCAACGAACTGCTCGCACCGGTTGTCGCGCAAATTCTGGGCCGCGACGTTCAGGGGCGCATCTTTGTCCGCCACGAAGATGTGTTCGTCGGGAAAGCGGTAGAAGCCGGGTTGCCGGCGACCGTCCGCCATGTGGAATTTCTTGGCGCCCACAGCCGCATCGACCTGGATGCCGGCGGACACTTAATTTCGGCCGCCAGGATGGGGCACGAGTTACCTGAAATCGGTGAGACCGTGTCCTGGACGGTCCGGCCGGGCTCGGCGCATATCTTCGAGGAAGCGGGCAGATGAACCGCGCGGCGCCCGTCGAGCGCGTAGTCTATTGGATCGGAGTGGCGGCCCTGATCTGGATCGTCATCACCTTCCTGATCCTGCCGCTAGTCGCGTCACTTCATGCGGCCTTTTTCAAGGACGGCAGCCTGGTGGTCGGCCAGATCGCAAGCGAACTTTCAAGATCACGAAGAGTGCGCGCTGCCCTTTGGAACACGCTTTGGATGACGTCAGCGACCATGGTTACGGTGACCATTGTCGGGATGTTCCAGGTCGTCGTCCTTGAATATTTTCACGTACGCGGTCGCGCACTCTTGAAAATCGCCTATGCAACGCCCCTGGTCTTCGGCGGTGTCGTTGCGGCGGCGGGCTACAACTTCACCTATGGTCCCAGCGGTGCGGTGACACATCTGGTGAAGGCCGCCGTCTCCAGCCTCCCGCAAGCCTGGTTCATTGGCTGGTTTGGCGTGCTTTTCACGCATACCTTTCTGATGACCAACTTTTACTATCTTTTTCTGCGCGCTGCGATGCGCCGCGTCGACTACGCAACAATCGAAGCTGCGCGCAGTATGGGTGCCTCGGAATATACGATCCTGTGGCGTGTGGTACTGCCCGCGATCATGCCGACGTTCCTCGCCGTCACCCTTCTCACCCTTTACACCGCAATCAGCTCTTTCGCCGCCCCTCAGGTGCTGGGCGGTCGCGATTTCCACATGCTGAGCCAGATGGTGCTGACCTTGAACAGCCTGCGCCGTCCCGACATGGCCGCCTTACTCGCGCTTATGATGGGACTATGTCTCATGGCGCTTATACTGCTGTCTCAATATTTCGAAGCGCGCGGCTCCTATGTCGGCGGCGCGAAAGCGACTGCGCCCATCCAGCTACGCAAAATTTGCAGCCCCATCGGCAATGCAGTGCTACATTTGTTTGCCTATCTTCTCGTGGCTATCTATACGGTGCCGATCGCGCTTGTCGTACTCTTCTCCTTCGCCCCTGCCGCGAGCATCGGCATCGAAGTGATCCCATCCAGCCTGACACTGAAGAACTATACCCGCGTCTTCACCGAAGGCAGCGCCTTTCTTCCGTTTTTCAACTCCATAGTGATGAGCCTTGTCGCGGTATCGGCGGCGCTCGTCGTTACACTGTTTGCCGTCCCGGTTATTCTTGGCCGCCGCAGTTGGCTGACGCGCCTTCTGGACATCACTTTCTTCCTGCCATGGGTAGTTCCTAGTATTCTGCTCGCTGTCGGGCTGATCGTCACCTTTGACTCGCCAAACCCGCTCGTTGGAAACGCAGTCCTCCTCGGCGGCTACTGGCTCCTGCCGATTGGCTACGCCATCGTCGCCTTGCCGCTGATGGTGAGGTTCCTGAGGGCCGCCTTCGTAGGAATTGATCCGGCCTATAACGAGGCCGCCCGCTCGATGGGCGCCACCGGTCTTTATCGCTATCGCCGCATCATTCTGCCGATAGTGGCGCCGACTGTAATCCTCGTCGCCGGGATGGCCTTCAACGATCTCCTGTCGGAATACCCCTTGTCGGCCTTTCTATACAACGTCAATAACAAGCCGCTGCCGATTGCAATCGTAGACAGCTCGCTGTCTGTCGATCCTGAGCAGGCGGCCCTCAACCTCGTCTACGTCAATCTGATCATGGTGTTTTCAATGGCGATCATTCTGTTGGCTGAGCGGATCGGCCTTGGCAAAGGTCCAGAAACCACAACATTGTAGAACAGGAGACTGATCCATTGGATACCTGCATCACCGTCTGGCATTGGCCGCACCAGGAGCGTTGGTACGACGAAGGCATTCGCAACTCGCTCACCCTCATTAAGGAAGCTGGCTTCACACACATCAACTGGAATCCCGACTCCGGCAGTTCGTACTGGCTGGCCGACGCCGAGATCGAGTTTACAAGCAGGATCGTGGCCGATGCTGGGCTGAAAGTGCACTCGGTTCATGCCAGCAATGGCCGCAATCCTATCACCGAGATCGGCTACAAAAACCCTGGCCCTTTCGCGATGGAGACGCGCAAGGACTTCCTGTCGCCGCATGAATGGCAGCGCCGCAGCGGAGTCGAGCTGTTGCGTAACCGTGTCGACCTGGCGGCCGCGTTCCAGTCCCCCAATATCGTTCTGCACATCGATATCAACGACAACGTCTTCGGCAGCGAAGCCGCCGAACGAGCGTTCTTCGACCCCCTTTTCCAGTCTCTCGACGAAATCAGGCCTTACTGCGTCGAAAAGGGCGTCCAGATTGCCGCGGAAACTCTCCTCTGCGCCAACGCCCAGAATTTCCTCAACCTCTATGATCGGCTGTTCGCTCGATACGGCAAGGAGTTCATCGGCGTCTGCTTCGATTGTGGTCACTGGGAACTGATCGAGCCAGGCAAGCTCAGCGTGCTTGAGCGTTTCGCGGATCGCGTCATTGCTACTCACATTCACGACAATTTCGGAGCAGTGGATGACCATCTCTTGCCATTCGACGGACGATTAGATTGGCACACGATCGCCTCGGCGATCGCCTCAACTCCTTATCAGACTCCGCTCAACTTCGAGACGCCAATTGACCGGTATGGGATACCAGAATCCGCCTACTATCGCCGCGCTCACGGTGTTGCTGTTAGGCTTGAGGAGATGGTAGCCGAGGCGCGCGAGAGGAAAAGCAGTGATGGCGAATGCGCCTGCCCTCGACAATTCTTCACTACGTCGTGACAAAGGTAGCAGCGTTGACGTTTGAACCGTTCCGCGGTCCAGATGGATGAACAGTTTAGACCAAAGAATCTGTCGGCTTCGTCGGTGTCGTCGAATGGGTCAGCAAATGGCCTTCAGGGCAGCGATAGCCATCGGTCTCGGGTTCGAAGACGAACGTCGACTTGCGCATCATGACGGGCTTGGGCGGAGTGGGATTGCGATAGCCTGTGACGCCAAGGATCTGCCGGTCTTCCAGGCCCTTGGCGATGCCCGGCGTAGCATAGCCGGCATCCAGCCCGTCCGCGCCGACATCGAAGCCGAAACGGGTCTGCTGCCGGTCGAGCCTTGAGAGATAGACGATCGAGTCGTGGACATTGGCTGGCGTGACATAAGTATCGGTGATGATGGCGAGCTTGCCGTCCATCGTGCGATGATCGAGAGAGAAGAAGCCCTTCGGCCTGCCGTCGCGCACCATATAGCCGCTGTCTGAACGCTGCGCGTAACCTTAGTCGTCGTCACCTCCGGCCGGCGTTCCTTGTCCTTCAAGGGCTTCTGGCCGTGCAGCTTGCGTTCGGCCTCGATCGCCGCATCCAGATCGGCCAAGTAGTCGGCGCGCGACTTCTCGACCATTGCAAGATCGTATTCGCCCTTGTTGGCATTGGCCTTCAGATGGGTCGAATCCGTGTAACGCCACCGTGCCGACCAGCCCGTGGCCGATCGCCTGTTCGACGATGTAATCGAAGATGTCCCGGGCAACCGATTTATCGTTGTAACCGCGGCGGTTCTGGGCTGAGCGTCGGGGCGTCGAACACTCGCAGCAATCTGACGGCGGGGAAATCCCCGCCGCTTCGATGTTATTTTGGAAAGGCCGGCTCACGCCATGGCCTTCTGCAGGTTTTGATCGATCTTGTCGAGGAAGGCGGTGGTCGAGAGCCACGGCTGGTCGGGGCCGATCAGCCGCGCCAGATCCTTGGTCATGAAACCGGATTCGACGGTGTCGACGCAGACCTTTTCGAGCGTTGCGGCGAAGCGGGCAAGCTCGGCATTGTCGTCGAGCTTGGCGCGATGCGCCAGGCCGCGCGTCCAGGCGAAGATAGAGGCGATCGAGTTCGTCGAGGTTTCCTGGCCCTTCTGATGCTGACGGTAGTGGCGGGTGACCGTGCCGTGCGCGGCTTCGGCTTCGACCGTCTTGCCGTCGGGCGTGAGCAAAACCGAGGTCATCAGGCCGAGCGAGCCGAAGCCCTGGGCAACGGTATCGGACTGGACGTCGCCGTCATAGTTCTTGCAGGCCCAGACGTAGCCGCCAGACCACTTGAGCGCCGAGGCGACCATGTCGTCGATCAGGCGGTGTTCGTAGGTGATGCCGGCTTCCTTGAACTGATCCTTGAATTCGGTCTCGTAGACTTCCTCGAAGATGTCCTTGAAGCGGCCGTCATAGGCCTTGAGGATGGTGTTCTTGGTGGACAGATAGACCGGCCACTTGCGCATCAGACCGTACATCATCGAGGCGCGGGCGAATTCGCGGATCGATTCGTCGAGGTTGTACATGGCCATGGCAACGCCGGCGCCCGGTGCGTTGAAGACTTCCTTCTCGATGACGGTGCCGTCTTCGCCGACGAACTTGATCGTCAGCTTGCCCTTGCCGGGGAACTTGAAATCGGTGGCGCGGTACTGGTCGCCGAAGGCGTGGCGGCCGACGACGATCGGCTTGGTCCAGCCGGGAACGAGGCGCGGCACGTTCTTGCAGATGATCGGCTCGCGGAAGATGACGCCGCCGAGGATGTTGCGGATCGTGCCGTTCGGGCTCTTCCACATTTCCTT
>NZ_JACIAO010000009.1:0-321713 GCF_014194045.1 Rhizobium sp. BK456 | reverse complement strand
ACCCGCTGGCGTCCCGAGCACGTCGTAGACCTCAGACGGTTTGACGCCGTCGGCGATCAAAGCGAATTCCAGCGTGGTCTTCGGCGACTTGCGCAAGGCGCGCGGACCGGGGAATTTGGCGGTGTCGAAGAGATCGGCCATGGTCGTCGGCCCGCCATTCGGGAACTTTGCGGCGTCATAGGCATAGATGGTGCCGAAGACGATGGTGGCGACCGCGCAATCCATCGCCGCGCCGTCGATGAAGGCGTCCTTGCCTCCGAGTTTCGAATAGTCGATCGTCTCAAGCCAGCCTTCGTCGCAGCCTTGCAGTGCATGGCTGGGTTCGACGTCGACGATGTCCCAGGTCACCTGGCCGGTCTCGACCATGCCTTTCAGCTTGGCGGTCGAGCCGTCCCACTCGTCCTGGAGAATCTTGGTGCCGGTCTGCTTGGCGAATGGCTTGAAAAAGGCCTCCTCCTGGCTCTTCGTATAGGCGCCGCCCCAGGATGTGACGGTCAGCGTATCCTCGGCAAATGCTGCTCCCGCGGTTGCAAGAGCCATGACGGAACTGAGAAACATGCAGTTTAAACGCATCATGGTGGTTCCCCTTTTTGTTGCTGCGTTACGAAAGAATGAGCACTGGGTCAGGAGAGTGCGAGCGCGCGGCAATCCTCCGGCGCCCAGCCGATGACGGTGCTGGAGCCGAGCGACCGAACCGGAATATCCTGTGCGGCGGCGACCTTTATAAAAACGTCGTCACAGCCGCAGGCGGCGACACGTAACCGCACATGATCGCCGTGATAGATGATTTCCTTGAGCATGGCGGTGAACCGGTTCGGAATGTCGGCACCAGGTGTCAGCTGAATTCGCTCGGGCCGTAAGACCAGGGTTGCCCGTGCGCCTTCCTTCAGCCCTTCTCCGGCTTGGCCGGTGATGATTGAACCGTCGGGCGAGCGAAGCCGGCAGAGGGCATTATCGATTGCGACGACTTCACCCGATATCGCATTGTTCTCGCCGACGAAGGTTGCGACGAAGGGATTTGCCGGCGCCTCGTAGAGCGCATGCGGGGCCGCGATCTGCTGCAGGATGCCATCATTGAACACACCGACCCGATCCGACATGGTCAGCGCCTCTCCCTGGTCGTGGGTGACGTAGACGACATTGATGCCGAGGCGGGCATGCAGGTGTTTGATCTCGAGCTGCATATGTTCGCGAAGCTGCTTGTCGAGCGCACCGAGCGGCTCGTCCATCAGCACGAGCTGCGGCTCGAAGACCAGCGCGCGGGCAAGCGCGATGCGCTGCTGCTGTCCGCCCGAAAGCTGGTTGGGCCGCCGCGCTTCGAAACTCGCCATGCGCACCATGTCGAGCGCGCGGCGAACCCGTTCGGCAATCTCCACCTTGCCGAGCCGGCGCATCTTCAGGGGAAAGGCGACATTTTCGCCGACCGTCATATGCGGGAAAAGGGCATAATTCTGGAAGACCACGCCGATATTACGGCGATGCGGCGGAACGCTGTCGATCCTGCTGTCGGCCAGAGTAATGGTCCCGCTGCTCGGAGCCTCGAAGCCGGCCAGCATCATCAGCGTCGTGGTCTTGCCGGATCCGGAAGGGCCGAGAAGGGTCAGAAACTCGCCTTTTGCGACGTCGAGATCCAGACCGCGCACGACATAGCTGACGCCGTCATAGGATTTACGCACGCCTTCGAAAGCAATGAAGCGCTCGCTCATGAATTCCTCCTGTTTGCACCGGCCGGGTCCCTGCCTCTTTGTCTCGATGCTAGGCCATATTGTCTCGGTCAATTTCCGTTTGTCAAGCCACACAAATAATTTTGTATGGCGACGGTCGAAGGCCTCGAAAACACTGGGAAAGCGTGTTATGTCGCAAGAAATCATGCTGAATCGTAGAGCCAACGATCAACTGGGCCGCGCCAAGCTAACGGAATTCTACACGGATTGCAGGAATTGTATGTCTGAACGATCGGAACTGAGCCAGACAAACCAGGAGCGGGAAACGCGCATGCCGGCCTATCTCGAACTCGCAAGCGAGCTCGAGGCGCGAATCCGCTCGGGCGCCCTGCCGCCCGGCAGCCAACTCCCACCGCAACGCGATCTCGCACGGGAGCGCTCGCTTAACGTCTCCACAGTCACGCGCGCTTACCGCGAATTGCAGAACCTCAATCTTGTCATGGGCAGCACCCGGCGCGGTACGATCGTCACAGGCGACGGCGCCATGCCGCGGGTCGATCGGGCGGCGAGCCCTGCCGGGGTCATCGACCTGACGGTCAACCGAACGGCCATCGACGATTTCCAGCAGCGTCTCGCCCAATCCCTGCCGGATCTTTCGTCCGATCCGCGCTTCCGCCAGATGCAGGAGTACCAGCCGCCGGAAGGGCCGGCCTGGGCGCGCCTTGCTGCGAGAAAATGGATATCGCTCAACGGCTTCGACCCGTCCGAAGACGATATCGTCGTCACCAGCGGCGCCCAGCACGCTCTTCTCGCTGTCATCAGCAGCCTGATCGAGCCCGGCGACACGATCGTCTGCGATCGGCTGACCTATTACGGACTGATTGCGCTTGCCCAGATGTTCCGCTTCCACATTATCGGCATCGGAAGTGACGAACAGGGCATGTCGGCGGCGGAGCTCGACGATATCTGCAGCCGGGAGCCGGTGCGCGCCGTCTTCACGGTTCCGTCGATGCACAATCCGACCGTCGTCACCATGAGCGAGGCGCGTCGGAAGGAATTGGTCGAAGTCGCGGAAAAGCATGATCTCGTCATCATCGAGGACGATGTCTATGGACCGATGCTCGGGACCCGGGCAAGCGCCCTGATCACGCTCGCTCCGGCCAGGACCTACCATATCTCGGCGCTTTCCAAGGCCTTGGCGCCGGGTCTGCGCGTCGGCTATCTCACTTGCCCGCCCGGCCGTGCGCTGCTCTCCGCGGAGGCGGTACGTACGACCGCCTGGATGCCTTCGCCGCTGCCGCTGCTGCTTGCCACCCGCTGGCTGGAGGACGGCACGGCTGAAGCGATCCTGAAGGCCCAGCTTGCAGAGCTGCGCGCCCGCCATGCGATCGTGACGACGATCCTGGCCGGCCACTCTTTCTCCGCCGATCCGCGCTGCATGTTCCTCTGGCTCAGACTGCCGGCGCCATGGCGCTGCGAGGATTTCGCCGCCAATCTGCGCGCCCATGGCGTTGCCGTCATGGCTGCCACCGCCTTTGCCTGTGATCGCCAGCCCGTCGAACATGCCGTGCGCGTCAATGTCGGCTGCGCATCGTCGCGGGAGGAACTGGCAACGGCCCTGCGTATCATCGCCGCGACGCTGAACGACCGTCCCCGCGCTCTGGCCGGCCTGGTCTAGGATGAACAGGCCGCTCCCCGAGCTTCAGCCCTTGCCCGACGCCGAGCGCCGGCATGTGGCTGTTGTCGGCGCGGGATTGGTCGGCCTCTGCTCGGCCCTCTGGCTGCAGAGAACGGGGCATCGGGTCACGATGATCGATCCGGCACCGCCACTGGACGATGCATCCTACCGGCAGGCATGTTCCTATGGAAACGCCTGCACCTTTGCGCCGCACGGCGTCGTTCCCGTCGCAACGCCAGGCGTCATTTGGCGTGTGCCGGGAATGCTGCTCAATCCCCTCGGTCCTCTGGCGATTGTCTGGAGATACCTGCCGCAACTGGCGCCGTGGCTCTGCGCCTTCCTGGCATCGAGCACGAAAGCCGAGGTCGAGCGCATCGCCACGACACTGGCGGCGCTGCTGTCCCATGCCGATGCCGCCTGGCAGCCGCTTGTGATGCAGGCAGGCGCCGAACGGCTGAAGCGGCATGACGGCTGCCTCTATCTCTACAAGACCGAAGCGCAATTCCAGGCGGCCGATGCCGAATACGCGCTGCGTCAACGCCATGGCGTCGCCATGGAGCAGCTCAGCCGCGCCGATATCCAAAGCCTGGAGCCCAATCTTGCGCCGCTCTATCATAAGGGCGTGCTGTTCCGGGACGCCTATGTGTTTTCGAGCCCCAGGCAGCTCGCCTTCGCGCTGGCGCAAGCGCTCGTCTATGGCGGAGGAGAGATCATCCGCGGCGAAGTCTCGGCAATCAAGCAACGTAACGACGGCATCGGTCTCAGGATCGCGGGCAAGGCAATGCTTGCCGACCACGCCGTCCTGGCCGCCGGCGCTCATTCCCGCAAGCTTGCGGCATCGGCAGGCGATCATGTCCTGCTCGATACCGAGCGCGGTTATCACGTTCTGTTCCGGCAGGCGGGCGATCTTCTGTCGCGCCCGGTCTGCTATCCCGAACATGGCTTCTACATGGTGCCGATGTCGGATGGATTGCGTGCCGCGGGTACCGTCGAACTCGGCGGGCTTGCCGCTCCCTTGAACCCCAGGCGGACGGCGATGATCCGTGACGGCGTGAAAATGCTGCTGCCGGCCGCCGGACAGGGCAGCGACGAGTGGCTGGGTTTCCGGCCGTCCATGCCGGATTCGCTGCCGGTTATCGGCGGCTCCCGCCGCTTGCCCCGCCTCACCTATGCCTTCGGCCACGGCCATCTCGGCCTGACGCTGTCGGCCTTGACCGGCTATCTCGTGTCTCAGCTCGTTGCCGGGCAGGATCCGGTCATCGACCTGGCGCCACTGCGTCCTCACAGGTTCTGAGCCATTATCGCGTCCGCGTCTTTTCAGACGCGCAGAGGACGCTCAAATCATTTGAATCGCTGAATATTGACGGCTTCCGGTTGGGTCGGGACCACGCCTTGAGCAGGGCCGCGGCGTGAAAAATCACAGCTTCACGCAAGCCAGCCAACCTAGGCTGGCAGCGATTGTGGGGACATTCATTTTTTCGATTCGGGAAGACGGCTTAGCCAAGCTGCGGCCTTCCGGTCCTATTCATATTGGCTACTGAAAGAGTCTTGCCATGACTTCGATAGTTTCTTCCTACAGTCTCACTCAGATCAAGTCGCTTTCGACGGCGGCCGTTGCTGCCTGGACGACGGAAGACGTGGCAACTCTTTCAACGAAGCAGATCAGTGTCCTCTCGTCGGCTCAAATCGCCGCATTGGATACCGAAGATGTAGAGGTCCTCAGCTCTCAGCAGCTGAGCGCGATTTCGCAAGGTGCCGTTTCCGGCCTCACGCTTGATCAATTGGCCGTACTGTCGACATCGGCCATCGAAAGTTTCACCTCCCTGCAGATCGCCGCAATCACGACCAAGCAGATCAGCGCGCTGACGACGGCGCAAGCAGAGGCTTTAACATCATCCCAGGTCGGCGCCCTCAGTTCGCTGCAGATTGCGGCTCTGAGCACTGCGGATGTGACAATGTTTTCGACCGCCGATATGGCGGCAATTATCAGCAAAGCGATAACAGGCCTGTCGACATCAGCGGTTGCGGCTCTTTCGACGGACCAGGTCGCCGCTCTAAGCACCGGCGCCATTTCCAATCTTACGACCGCTCAGATCGCGGCCATGGGAACGGCGCAGATTGGCGCCCTTGCGACTGCGCAGATCGCTGCACTCAAAGCCGCGCAAATCGCCGGCATGAGCACGAACGCTATCACGGAGCTTTCGACCGCGCAGATTGCTGCCTTGAGCACCGGCGCGACCGCCAGCCTGAACACGGCTCAAGTCGCTTCCTTGAGTACGGCGCAAGCCGAGGCGCTCAGCTCCGATCAAGTGAAAGCACTGACTTCACTTCAGCTGTCCATCCTGGGCGCGGACGACATTGCTACATTTTCCACCGCAGATATTGCGGCGATCACGGTTTCTGCCGTTTCGGGCCTGTCGACTTCAGTTCTTTCCTCTCTGTCGACGGACCAGGTTGCGGCCCTGAGCACCGCCGCCGTCTCCGGCCTGACGACAGCTCAGATAGACGCGTTGAGCACGGCACAGATCGGCGCCCTGACGACGGCGCAAGTTACGGCCCTTAAGGCGACGCAGATTGCGGTCATAGGCACGAACGATATCGCGGTGCTGACAACCGGACAGATTACCGCCATCAGCAAGGCTGCCATTTCCGGTTTGACGACGGTCCAGATCGCTGCTTTGAGCACAATGCAGATCTCTGCTTTGACGACAACTCAGGTCGCCGCACTAAAAGCGACGCAAACAGCGGTCTTGAGCACGGACGAGATCTCGGCGCTTTCAACAGCGCAGATCGCTGCCCTCAGTCTGAGCGGCGTATCGGGCCTTGCCACGGGGCAGATCGGCACACTCACGACAACGCAGGTGGAAGCGCTGACGACAGCACAGGTCGCCGCTTTGACTTCGACCCAGATGTCCGCCTTGGGAACGGACGATGTCGCCAGCCTCTCGACTGACGACATTGCGGCGATCACCAGTGTCGCGATATCGGGCCTGAGCACGGCTGCGGTCGTCGCTCTCTCGACGGCTCAGGTCGTCGCTTTGAGCTTGAAAGGAATTGCTGGTCTAAGCACTGATCAGATTGCCGTCCTGACCACGGAGAAGACGGGCGTTTTGACCACGGCGCAGATCGCCGTGCTGAGCTCCAAGCAGATTGCGGCGCTGGGCACGGATGAAGTCGCGACGCTTTCGACCGCGCAGGTGGCCGCCCTGAGCACAGCCGGCGTCAAAGGGCTCACGACCGGCCAGATCGCCGCGTTGAGCACGCAGCAGGCCGAAGCTTTGACGAAAGCACAGATTGCGGGGCTGAGCTCGACGCAGCTTTCCGTATTGTCTGCCGACGACATCGCCACGTTCTCCACCGCGGAAATAGCAGCGATCACCAGTAGTGCCATAGCCGGATTGAGTACCGGCGTTGTCGCATCTCTCTCCCCTGATCAAATCGCCGCGCTCACTGCTAGCGCCGCTGCCGGACTGACGACGAGCCAGGTTGCAGCACTTTCAGCCACGCAAATTGCCGCCCTGAGTTCAGCTGCCGTTGCAAGCTTGACGGCAGGCCAGATCTCGAGCCTGAGCACCGCACAGGTTACGGCGTTGACGATCACCCAGGTCAGCGCGTTGAAAGCAGCGCAGATTGCGGCCATGACGACGGGTGACGTTTCGGTCCTTTCAAGCGCACAGATCGCTGCACTCACCACAAGCGCGATCGCAAGCCTGACCACCAGTCAAGTTGCGGCCGCAAGCACGGCACAGATTGCGGCGCTATCGTCTACCCAGATCAAAGCGTTGGGTTCGACGCAACTCGCTGCCCTCAGTTCGGAGGACCTGGCGACCTTTACGACCGATGAAATGGCGGCGATTTCCAGCAAAGCCGTCAGCGGCTTGACGACCGGCCACATTGCATCGCTTTCCACTGATCAGGTTGCCGCGCTGGCGACGAGTGCGATCACGGCCCTGACGACCGATCAGATCTCAACTCTGAGCATCGCTCAACTGGCAGGTCTGACGACCAGCCAGATTGCAGCATTGAGTTCGACTCAAACGGCAGTCCTGACGGCGAACGATTTAGCGGCTTTCTCAACCGCGGACATGGCGGCACTTGCCAGCAATGCCATAAAAGCTTTGAGCACGGACGTTATCGCGTCTCTTTCCACCAGCCAGATTGCCGCCCTGAGCACGAGCGTAGTTGCGGCCTTGACCACCGGTCAGGTTGCCACCTTGAGAACCGATCAGGTCTCGGCGCTGGCTCCAACGCAAATTGCGCTTTTGACGTCGAACCAGGTCGCAGTTCTCGACACGGGCATCATCGCATCCCTCTCCACTGCGCAGATCGCAGCGCTTAGTGCATCCGGCGTCCTGGGCCTGACCACCGATCAGATTTCGGCTTTAAGCACTGTTCAGACCGAGGCATTGACGGCTGCCCAGATCGCCAAGCTGAGTTCCACCCAGGTCTCTGCGCTCGGAGCCGACGATATTGCGACCTTCACAACCGCCGAAATCGCCGCAATCTCGAACAAGGCCGTCACGGGCTTGGGCACGAAGGTCATTGCAGCCCTTTCGACAAATCAGATCGCCGCGTTGAGTGCGGCCGGCATCGCCGGATTGACCACGAACCAGATCACCGCGCTGAGCACAGCGCAGATTGCCACCATGCCCGCAGCATGGATGACGGCTCTGAGCTCAACCCAGATTGCTGCATTTGATACCGGCGTCATTGATTCTCTATCGACTGCCCAGGTCGCTGCCATAAGCACATCAGGCATTACCGGTTTGACGACCGATCAGGTCAATGCGCTGAGCATAACGCAGATCGCGGCTTTGACGACAAGCCAGGTCGCGGCCCTGAAATCCGCCCAGCTCTCCGCTCTGGGAACGGATGATATCGCCGCGATGTCCGCTGCCGACATTGCGGTGATCAGTTCAACCGCGATATCGGGATTATCGACGGCCGCGATTAAAGCTCTATCGGCCAGCCAGATTGCCGCTCTGAGCACGGCGGGCGTTGCCGGGCTCAGCACCACGCAAATTGACGCGTTGAGTACGGGTCAGGTCGATGCCCTGCTTACGAACCAGATTGCGGTCTTAAGCTCATCGCAAATTGCCACAATGGATGCAGATGTTGTCGCTTCGCTCTCCACTGCACAAATTGCCGCCCTCAGCACATCCGGCATTGCCGGCCTGACAACGACACAGATTGACGCATTGGGCACTGCGCAGGCCGAAGCACTCACTGCCTCGCAGGTGAAGGTCCTCAATTCGACCCAACTTGCTGCGCTCAGCACGGAAGACATCGCCACCTTTTCGACTGCCGACATCGCTGCGATTTCGAACAAAGCGGTGTCGGGCCTCGGCACTTCAGTCATTTCAACGCTCTCGACCGCTCAGATCGCGGCCCTAAGCACGACCACCGTTAAAGCCTTGTCGACCGATCAGGTTGCCGCACTCGGCGCGGCGCAGCTTGCCGCCCTCGCGACGACGCGTATCGCGGCGCTGAGTTCGGTCCAGGTAGCAGCTCTCAGCACGACAATTGTCGCGTCGCTTGCCACAGATCAGATCGCAGCCCTTAGTACGGCGGGGATTTCCGGCTTGAGCACCGATCAAGTCAATGCCTTGAACAGCGCGCAGGTCGCCGCACTCACGACGAGCCAGGTCGCGGCATTGAGTTCCGCGCAGGTGGGCGTGTTGACCACGGACGACATAGCCGCCTTCTCGACTGCGGATGTCGCAGCAATCGGTTCGACCGCCATTTCCGCCCTGTCCAGCGCGGCCATCGCCGCCTTGTCGACGGCTCAGATCGCCGCCATCAGTGCCGCTGGCGTCATTGGCATAACGAGCGATCAGATTCTCGCTTTGAACAGCAGCCAGATAAGCGCCCTGACGACCAAGCAGATGGCGGCCTTGAACTCGACGCAGGTCTCCGTCCTGAGCCCGAGCGCTGTGGCGGCCCTTTCAACCGCACAGATTGTGGCCCTGAGCAGCGCCGGCATTGCCGGATTGACCACAACGCAGATCGCGGCCTTGAGCACCGGCCAGGCCGAAGCTCTGACTTCGGCCCAGGTGGCGGCCCTTAGCTCCAAGCAAATAGGCAGCCTGAGCGCGGCCGATATCGCCACGTTTTCGACCAAAGAAATCGCGGCAATCGGATCGGGCGCCGTTTCCGGCCTGTCGACGGACGCTATTGCAACCTTGTCGACGACACAGGTAGCAGCCCTCAGCGCATCCGGCGTTACCGGCCTGACCACTCAGCAGATCAGCGCGTTGAGTACCGGCCAGCTTCAGGCTCTGACAACAACGCAGATCGCCTCCCTCAGTTCGGCTCAGCTTTCGGTGCTGACGACCGCCGATATAGCGGCTTTGTCAACCAGGAGCATCGCGGCAATCGGTTCCGGCGCTATATCCGGCCTGTCCACGGCGGTCGTATCGGCCCTGTCGACGGATCAGATTGCAGCTTTCAGCACTTCAGGCGTTTCCGGCCTGACCACCAAGCAGATCGCTGCCCTGAGCACCGATCAAGCCGAGGCATTGACGAGCACCCAGGTCGCGGTGCTCAGTTCAACGCAACTTTCAGGACTGCCGACCGCCGATATAGCGGCCTTCTCGACCCAGGATATCGCCGCAATCGGTTCCAGTGCCATATCCGGCCTGTCCACCGCGGCGATTGCGGCATTGACGACAGCCCAGATTGCCGCGCTCAGCACGTTGGGGATCTCCGGCCTGTCCACTAGGCAGATCGCTGCCTTGGACACCAGTCAGGCCAAAGCTCTGCTTGGCAAGCAGCTTGCGGCTCTGAGTTCCACGCAGGTCAGAGCACTCAGCACCGCCGATATCGCTGCGATGTCGACTGCGCAAATCGCAGCGCTCAGCACCTCCGGCATAGTCGGTCTCAGCAGTCTGCA
This sequence comes from Rhizobium sp. BK456, assembly GCF_014194045.1. NCBI lineage: Bacteria > Pseudomonadati > Pseudomonadota > Alphaproteobacteria > Hyphomicrobiales > Rhizobiaceae > Rhizobium > Rhizobium sp. BK456. Next base: position 311,479 of record NZ_JACIAO010000009.1, on the reverse strand, counting down.
AATTTCCGCTCTGAGGACTGCTCAGGTGCAAGCCCTGACGACGGCACAGATCCGCGTTCTCGGCTCAACGCAAGTCGCCGCCCTGCCGACCGCCGATATTGCGGTCCTGACAACTGCGCAGATTGCTGCACTTGGCAGCGTCGGCATTGCGGGTCTGACCAGCGTTCAGATCGCGGCGTTGAGTACCGACCAGGCCGAGGCCCTGACATCGGTTCAGGTCGCCTCTTTGAGTTCGGCGCAAATTGCGGCCTTGGACGCCGCCAATCTGCAAACCTTTTCGACAGTTGATATCGCGGCAATCAGTTCAAGCGCCATTTCTGGCCTGTCAACGACCACTGTCGCCGCCTTCTCGACGGAGCAGGTTTCGGCGCTCGGCACGGCCAGCGTTGCCGGCTTGACCACAGCGCAGATTGCGGCGCTCGGCACCACGCTGGTGGCAGCCTTGACGACAAGCCAGATCGGCGTTCTCGGCTCCAAGCAAGTCGCTGCCCTGAGTACCGCCGATATCGCGGCTCTGTCGACCGCGCAGGTTGCGGCTCTTAATACCGGTGGTGTTTCCGGTCTGACGACGGTGCAGATCGCGACCTTGAGCACCAACCAGGCAGAAGCTCTGACCTCAGCCCAGGTCGGCACGTTGACCTCGACCCAGATAGCGGTTTTGGGAGCCGATGATCTGGAAACCTTCTCGACCGCGGATATCGCGGCCATCACAAGCGCAATATCGGGTTTGTCGACGAGCACGATCGCGGCCCTCTCGACGAGCCAGATTGCCGCGCTGAGCACGACCGGCATTGCCGGTCTGACCACGGCGCAGGTGTTCTCGCTGAACTCCGAGCAGTTGGAAGTTTTGACCACCGCTCAGATTGGCGCCCTCAGTTCCAAGCAGACTGCGATAATCGGGACGACCGGCATTGCAGCGCTCTCTACCGCTCAGATTGCCGCACTCAGCACAGCTGGTATTGCCGGCTTGACCACCGATCAGATCGCCACGCTCAGCGCCGACCAGGCCGAGGCCCTGACATCTGTCCAGGTCGGCATCCTGACGTCCAAACAAATGGCAGGCCTTGGGACCGACGATCTCGAAACCTTCTCGACCGCCGATATCGCAGCGATTGGCTCGCTTTCGATAACGGGCTTGTCCACCGCTGTGATCGCAGCCCTGTCGACCGCGCAGATCGCCGCGCTGAGCACCGCCGGCATCACAGGTTTGACCACCGATCAACTCGGAGCGCTCGGCACGGATCAGGCGGCGGCATTGACGCCCACGCAAGTCGCAGTTTTCAGTTCGTCGCAGATTGCGGCTCTCGGAACTGCTGCACTTGAAGCTCTATCGACGGCCGACATTGCGGCGATCAGCGCGACCGGCATATCGGGCCTGTCGACTGCTACTGTCGCAGCGCTGACGACGGCCCAGATTGCGGCTCTGGGAACAAAGGGCATTGCAGGATTGACGACGGCGCAGGTTGCCGCGCTCAGCACCGATCAGGTCGAGGCTCTAACGACCGCACAGATCGGGGCACTCGGCTCCAAGCAGATTGCCACGTTGAGCACTGACGATCTGACGGTCCTGTCTACGGCACAGATCGCGGCCTTGAGCACGGCCGGCATCACCGGCCTGAGCAGCGCTCAGGTTGCTGCTCTGAGCGTGGACCAGGTCGCTGCCCTTTCGAGCACTCAAATCGCCGCGTTGAGTTCGGCAGGCATCGCCGGCCTGAGCATGTCCGACCTTGCGACTTTCTCGACCGCCGATATCGCAGCGATCGGTTCCGGCGCCATACAGGGTCTGTCCACGGCTTTTGTTGCGTCGCTATCGACGGCCCAAATCGCCGCGCTGGCGACGGGCAGTGTCGCTGGCCTGAGCAGTGCTCAGATCGGAGCTCTCGGGGTCGAACAGTTCGAAGCGCTTTCAACAACCCAGATCGCAGCATTGAGTTCGTCTGGAGTTGCGGGATTGACCACGGCGGATCTGGAGACCCTCTCTACCACAGAGTTTGCAGCAATCCGCTCGGACTCGATTCAAGGCTTGTCGACCGCGGTCGTCGCAGCCCTCACCAACGACCAGGTCGCGACCTTGACGACGGCCCAGTTTGCCTCGCTGACCCACAACCAGATAGCGGCAATGAGCACCGATCAGATCGTTGCTCTGTCCACCGCGCAGATCGCCGTCTTGAACGCGCTGCAGGTCGCCGCGCTGGATCCTGGCGACATCGCCGTCTTCACGACGGATGACATCGCCGCCTTGAGCTCGAATGCGATAGCGGGATTGACCACAAGCGTCATCACTTCGCTGACAACGGAACAAGCCGAAGCCCTGACGTCAGCCCAAGTCAGCGGGCTGACGTCGGTGCAAGTTGCGGCGTTGACGACACAGGAGGTCGCGACCTTCTCGACCAAGGACATTGCCGCGTTCAGTTCGAGCGGCATAGCGGGACTGTCTACGCAAGACATTGCCAGCATGTCGAGCACGCAGTTGGATGCTCTGATGAAGTCGCAGATGGGGTATCTGAGTTCGGATCAGATAGCGGCCGTCATCTCGGCCTATCTTACGGCGTAAGCGCAATCCCGTGTAGCGTCCAACCCGAGCGCGTCGGGGTAGTTCCTCGTCGATCTCGAGCGATGGTCCCAAACCAGCCTGCACGCAGCGCTCGACACATGTTTAGAGCAAGCTAACCCGGTTAACCGTCTTTAGCCATTCGCAAATGGTTGCAATGCCGGCCGTCGATTCGTGGGATGTCCATGGTTACCAACGATGCATCAGTTCAAATTCCAGTTCCATCTCTTGCCGGAATATTGGAGCTTGCGCGCACCCAGCGCCTTTCCTTCACCGAGCTATTTCAGTTCGCCGAAGGCCGGAGCGCCGCCGGACGAATGTTGGAGGCGGCAGAGGTCTACAAGGTCTGGATCGCATTCAACGACGCCCATCCGTTCCTGCACCTCGTCTATTTCAATTATTCCGTCACTCTGCGGCAGCTGGGCGATGTTTCGGGATCGATTCATGCATTGCGCGCATGCTTGAAACTTGAGCCGCGTTTCGGGCCGGCACACATCAATCTTGGCCGTGCGTTGGAAGACAGCGGCATCGCCGCGGGAGCAATTCTGCAATGGCGCAGCTTCGTGGAGATGACCGGGGAGATAACGGCTGACGCGCTTACGCATCGCCTCTTGGCGCTTCAGCACGTCGGACGCGTCATGGAAAATGCAGGTCTCCTGGAGGAAGCCGAAACCGCGTTATGGCAAGCAATGGAACTGCGGCCCGACAAGACCGAAGCCGGGCAGCATTGGAGTGCGCTGCGCCAGCGCCAGTGCAAGTGGCCAACGCTCGCGCCATCGGACCATGTCTCCATGCGTCAACAACTCGACGCCATGTCGCCGCTGGCGCTTGCCTGCTTTTCCGACGATCCCTTGTTCCAGCTCGCCAAGGCCGACCGCTACAACAAGGCTTTCGTCGGGCGTCCGGATACCAGCGGCTTCCCGCGCAAGGTGGCGAAGCAGAAGACGGGAACCGGTCAGCGACTTCGCGTGGGCTATGTGTCCTCGGATCTGCGCGACCACGCTGTCGGCTTTGCGCTCAGAGAAGTTCTGGAGCTGCATAACAAGCATAGTGTTGAAATCTACGCTTATTATTGTGGCGAGCCGGTAGAAGGAGATGCGACCCAGCTGCGCATGAAAGCTGCCGTCGATTGCTGGCGCGACATTGCAGCACTTGGCGATGCGGAAGCTGCAAGGCAGATCGCCGACGACGACATCGACATTCTTGTCGATGTCAACGGTTACACCAAGCATGCGCGAACAAAGATCCTTGCCTATCGGCCGGCACCGGTCGTGGTCAATTTTTGCGGTTATCCGGGAACGATGGGCAGCCCGTTCCACCACTATATCATCGCAGACGAGCACATCATCCCGCCGGAGAACGAGATCTATTACTCGGAAAAAGTTCTCCGGATTCCCTGCAGCCAGCCGGTCGATCGTAAGAGGGTGATTGCCGAAAGGCCGTCACGAGCGGAAGCGGGGCTGCCGGAAGGCGCTTTCGTTTTTGCCTGCTTCAACGGCACGCAGAAAGTCACGCAAGAAACGTTTGCCCATTGGATGAAAATTCTCCTTGCGAAGCCTGGCAGCGTGCTCTGGCTGCTCGCTGGAAGTGACGATGTGGATCAACGTCTGCGCCAGGCGGCCGAGAATGCCGGTGTCGCGGCCGAACGTCTCATTTTCGCGCCCAAGGCGCCGAATGCAAAACATCTTGCCCGGATCGGACTCGCCGATCTGTTCCTCGACACGTTTCCCTATGGAGCACACTCGACGGCAGCTGACGCCCTGACCGTTGGGCTGCCTGTCCTCACATTCCCCGGCAAGAGTTTTGCAGCACGCTTCTGCCACAGCATTGTTGCCGCCGCCGGCGTTCCGGAACTGATCTGCTCGGGCCCGCAAGCCTATATCGAAAGCGCTATCGGCTTTGCAAACGACCCCAAGAGCCTCGAGAAGATCAGGGAATCCTTGCGCGCAAAACGGGAGACCTCCGCATTGCGCGACATTCCGGCGCTCGCTTCTCGGCTTGAAGAACTTTTCTGGCAGATGCAGGCAGAATGCGAACGCGGCGAAACGCCGGTGCCGGACCTACGCAATCTGGACATTTATTATGACATCGGGGTGGAACTCGTTCAGGAAAATATCGCCTTTTCGGACGATCGGGCCTACAGGCAGGCTTACCGCAACAAGCTGATCGAGTGGCACAATCATGCGCCTTTTCCGCCCGACAGCCGAATGGCAGCGGAGGGGTTTGCGGCAGCCTGCGCAACTGGAAAGAGCTGATCGGGAATGCCCCGGATTAAAAAGATTGCCGTTGTCGGTGCCGGCTTCTCAGGGGCGGTCATCGGGCGTGAACTCGCCCTGGCAGGTCACCAGATCGATGTCTTCGACACGCGAAGCCATATTGCCGGAAATTGCCATACGGAGCGCGACCCCGCCACCGGCGTCATGGTTCATGTCTACGGCCCGCACATCTTTCACACGGACGACCAAGAAGTCTGGGATTATGTGAACCGCTTTCAGACATTCCTGCCCTATAAAAACCGTGTCAAGACGACGAGTTCAGGGCAGATCTATTCCTTGCCCATCAATCTTCACACGATCAATCAGTTTTTTGGCAAGGCGTTCAGGCCCGAGGAGGCGCGGGCGTTCATCGACGAATGCGCGGACAAGACCATAGGGGATCCGAAGACTTTCGAGGAGCAGGCGCTGCGCTTCGTCGGCAAGGACCTCTACCAGGCGTTCCTCAAAGGATACACACAGAAGCAATGGGGATGTTCTCCAGCCGAGCTTCCGGCTTCCATCCTGAAACGGCTACCGGTCCGTTTCAACTACGACGACAATTATTTCTTCCATAAACATCAGGGAATGCCGGAACACGGCTATACCGAGATGATCGGGCGAATTCTCGACCACACAAATATAGCAGTTCATCTGGAAACACGGTTTCACAGCGGTCTCCGCAAGGACTTCGACCACATATTCTATTCCGGTCCGCTCGACGGCTATTTCGACTATGAATATGGCCGTTTGGGATATCGTACGCTGGATTTCGAGCGCTTTACCTATGAGGGTGACTATCAGGGGTGCGCGGTCATGAACTACGGGGACGTTTCGGTACCCCATACGCGTGTGACGGAACATAAGCATCTGTCCCCATGGGAAGACCATTCCGGCTCGGTCTGTTATCGAGAGTTCTCCAGGGCCTGTGGTCCGGACGACATTCCCTACTATCCGATCCGCCTGATGGAGGAAAAAGAGCAGCTTGCCCAATATGTGGCAAGATCCTTGCGGGAGGCCGCCGTCACCTTTGTGGGCCGGCTCGGGACATACCGCTATCTCGACATGGACGTCACGATCCGCGAGGCGCTGGACACGGTACGGCTATATCTATCCGCCGGGGCCGCGATGCCGGCATTCCTGCATCGGCCGCTCTAGCTAATTTACGCTCCTCGAGGGGGCTTGGTTTCCCCCTCAAAACCGATGCTCCGCTCCATCGACCGGATTTGCCCAGATCGTCATGCCAGGTGCAAACGGTGTCTCGCCTTCGGCGCGCACGACCATTTCTCCCAAATCGGGAACGTCGAGGTAGAGGATCGCGTCGGCGCCGAGCCGTTCCACATGCCGGATCGTGCCCTGCCATTGTCCGGCATCTTGCGAGAGTTTGATATGTTCCGGGCGCACGCCGTAGGTCGTGCAGTTGAATCGCCGCGCCGTCTCGCCGCCATAGAGGTTCATCTTCGGGCTGCCGATGAAGCCGGCGACGAAGGGTGTGGCGGGATTGCGGTAGAGTTCCATCGGGCTGCCGATCTGCTCAACCGCCCCGCCGTTCAGGACGACGATCTTGTCGGCCATCGTCATGGCTTCGACCTGATCGTGGGTGACATAGATCATCGTCGATTTCAGCCGAGCGTGGAGATCGGCGATCTCGAGGCGCATCTGGGCTCTGAGCGAAGCGTCGAGATTGGAAAGCGGCTCGTCGAACAGGAAGACTTTGGGGTCGCGCACGATCGCGCGGCCGATGGCGACGCGCTGCCTCTGGCCGCCGGAGAGCGCCTTCGGCTTTCTCTGCAGGAGGTGAGTGAGCTGCAGCGTTTCGGCGGCTGCGTTGACCCTGGCTGTGATTTCCGCCTTCGGACGGCGGGCGAGCGAAAGTCCGAAGCCGATATTCTCGGCAACCGTCATATGCGGGTAGAGCGCATAGCTCTGGAACACCATGGCGATGCCGCGCTCGGAGGGTTCGGCATGGGTCACATCCTTGCCGCCGATCGTCAGAACGCCCGACGTCGTCTCCTCCAGACCGGCGATGATGCGCAGCAGCGTCGATTTTCCGCATCCCGACGGGCCGACGAAAACGACGAACTCGCCGGAGGCAACCTCCAGATCGATGCCTTTGATGACCTCGAGGGCGCCGAAGCTCTTGCGGACCTGTTTCAGAGTGAGCTCAGCCATTTTCTAGCCTTTGACCGCGCCTGATGTCATGCCCGCGACGATCTGCCGGTTGAAGAAGATGAAGACGATCAGCGGGGGGATCGTCACGAGCAGGATATTCATGAAGAGCAGGTTGTACTGGCTCGTGTACATGCTCTGGAAATTATAGAGCGTCAGTTGCACCGTGACGTTCTCCTTGCCGGGAAGGTAATAAAGCGGGTTGGTGAAATCGTTGAAGATCGCGATCGACTGCACGACGATATTCGTTACCGTCACCGGTTTCAGAAGCGGCAGGATGACCCTGAAGAAGATCTGCCGCGGCTTGGCGCCGTCGATCAGCGCCGCTTCGTCGAGATCGCGCGGTATGGTCGAGATGAATGACCGGTAGAGCAAGATCGAAAAGGAGAGATTGTAGGCGACCTGGATCAGGATCATTCCGGTCATGGTCTTGAAGAGACCGATCTCCTGCAAAAGGTCGATGGTCGGCACGACGGCCGGCGGCATCATCAGACCCATGAACAGCGCAACCGAAGCCACCTTGTTCCAGACGGTCCTGCGGCGCTGCATCACATATCCGACCATCGCCGACAGCAGGAGCAGGATGCTGACGGAGACGACGGTGATCAGTGTCGAGTTGAAATAGGCCAGCGCGAGCTGGTAGTCGCGAGCCTTGAAGACGGCGGTCAGATTATCCCAGAACAGCCACTGCCCGGGCAATTCGAAATCGAGGCGGGAGGCTTCGGATTTCGATTTGACTGCCTGAAGAGCGACGAAAACGAAGGGCATCACGAAGATCACGGCCGCGACGGCCAGGGCGATCGCGCCGGTCACGTAAGGGCGGACGCTTCTCATTCTTCGACCTCGCGCCGGTTGAACCACAGGGAGATGGGCAGGATGATCACGGCGATCAGCGCAAACAGGATCACGTTTCCGGCGGTCGACAGCCCATAAAAACCGGCCTGGTACTGCTTGTAGATGACCGAGGCGATCACATCCGAGGAGAAACCCGGGCCGCCGCGGGTCATGGCCCATATCAGGTCGAACGAACGAAGCCCGCCGATCAGCGACAATGTCACCACGACGATAGTGGCGGGACGCACGAGCGGCAGGGTGATCCGGATAAATTGCTGAAGCCGCGTCGCGCCGTCTATTCTCGCAGCCTCATAATAATCGGGGCTGATCGCGGCGAGGCCGGCGATGAAGATCAGGGTCGCGAGGCCGACGCCCTTCCAGACATCGACCAGGGCCACCGAAAAAAGCGCGAGCGCCGGATTGGTGAGCCATCCCGGCCCCGGAATGCCGAGCGCTTCGAGTGTGACATTGATGATGCCCCTGGTCGGATGCATCATCACCGTGAAGGTGATGCCGATGCCGATCGTCGACACTAGGACGGGAAAGAAGACCAGCGTGCGCAGGAAGCCGCGGGCGAAAATATTGCTGGTCAGCAGCACGGCGAGCAACAGACCGCAGACCGTCTTCAGGCCCGACGTCGTCACGGCATAGATCAGCGTGTTGACGAGCCCCTGGATCAGGAAGGGTTCGGAAAAGAACTGACGGAAATTTTCGAGCCCGATGAATTCGGCCGTCGAAAGGTCCCAGCGCGTCAGGCTGAACCAGAGGGACGATACCGTCGGAACGAGAAACAGCACGCCGTATATGACGGCGGCAGGAATGAAGAACCACAGCGGATAGGGCGACTTGCGCGCGGGGCGGCGTGTCTCGATCATGACTCCCTCTTCGATCGGGTGAAGCCTCGCCCTTTGCGGGCGAGGCTGACTGGCCCGAAAGACCGCTCTACCAGTTGGGCAGGCCGAGCTGCTTGGCCTGCTTGCGCACATCCTCGTCATAGAGTTTCGCCGCCTCGGCGGGTTGGCGAATACCGGAGCCGACCTCAACGGTGATCTGCTCGAGCGCCGGTCCCTTGACGGGCGACACGAATTCCAAGGCGGGAGTCGTCTTGTCCTTGGCCTCGAAATAGGGAAGCATGTCCTTGATCGCAGGCGGCACGTCGGCCGGCAGATCGCAGCCGTCGACCAGGGAGGGGCCCTGGACCGCGTTGGTTTCCACCATGATCTTGCAGCCCTCGACGCTTCCGGCGAAGTCGACGAATTTTTTCGCTTCCTCGGTATGCTGGCTGGTCGCGGGAATGTAAAGGCCCGGCGGCATCCAGACCGTCAGGCCGTTCGTTGCCGCATCGTCGCTCGGCTGGGCGAAGAAGCCGACATCTGCGAGGTTTTCCGGATAATTCTGTTTGAGCGCACTGACCGCGAAGCTCAGCATCGGATAATGCGCCGCCTCGCCGGTCGATACCATTCTCAAGCCGTCGTCGTAGCTTGCCGCGCCGAAGTCTTCGTTCATCAGGCCGGCGTCGTGAACGTCCTTCAGCCGTTCGAAGCCCTTCATGGCCGCCGGCGTCTCCGCATATTTCGCCTTGTTGGCGGTATAGTCCGCGGCGAAATTCGGCACGGCGGCATGCAGATTGTAATAATCGGCCAGAACGAACAACTGCGAAGTCCAGGTATCGCGATAGGTCTGCGCCACGGCGACCTTGCCGGATGCCTTGACCTTGGCGTTGTTCGCCATGAAATCCGCCCAGGTCTTCGGAACGGAGAGGCCGAGATCCTGATAGATCTTCCTGTTGTAGAGGATCCCGCCGGCCATCGCCGTGCCGAAAGGAACGCCGTAGAGTTTATCGCCGGCGCTGACCACCGCCTTGAAGCTTTCGTCCACCTTTGCCTGTGACGGCAGGCCGCTCAGATCGACAAGTTTCTGCGTGGGCTTGAGCGCCTGTAAGAGCGAACCGGAATTATAGAGGAATACATCGGACATCTCCCCTGTCGCCAAGCGCGTCTTGATGATGTTGTCGCCCTCGCCGCCGCCCGGCCGCTGTTCGATTTCGATCGTCACGTCGGGCGCCTTGGTCTGATAGGCGGCAACCAGGGCCTCGGCTGCTGCGACCGTGTCGGGATTGTTGTCAATCAGGAAAGACAGCGTGGTTTCTGCATGCGATGGACCGGCCGCTGCCAACGCCAGAAGCGTGGATGCGCCCACAAGAATGCGCTTTATCCGATGTGTCATGACGTTCCTCCTCTGAACGGTGTGACGTTTATGCTCCTCAAAATCCGGGTAGAGAAAAGACCAGTTGGTGCGTTCCCGGGGGGAGAACGGCCTCCTCGCCGACGGGCTTTCCGTTCAGCGAGGGGTTCTGATGCCGCCGTCCGGGCCGGAAGCGGCCGATGCAGCCTTCCGGAAGGGTCAGCACATAGGTGACCTCGCTGCCGGTGCAATGCCAGCCGGCCTCGATGCGGCCCTGGCTGACGTCATGATAGGCCGCAACCGGCGAGAGGCCGGGGATCGGCGCGGGATCGACGATCACCTCGGCAAAGCCGGGCGCGCTCGGGTTCGGCGAAATTCCGGCGACGCATTCGAACAGCCACTGGCAGACGGCGCCATAGGCGTAGTGGTTGTAGCTGTTCATGTCGGGTTCGTAGATGGTGCCGTCAGGCGCCATCGAATCCCAGCGCTCCCAGATCGTCGTCGCCCCCTTCGAAACCTGATAGAGCCAGCCCGGCACATTCTCCTGCAGGAAGACCTTTTCGGCGAGATCGTCCATCCCGAGCTTCGTCAGAGCCGGCAGCAGGGCAGGGGTGCCGATGAAGCCGGTGCCGATCCGGTAATCGGCATCGATGACCACCTGCCGGAAATGCCGCCGGGCAGCCTCATGATGTTCCTGTGGGATCAGATTGTGCAGGAAGGCCAACGCATAGGATGTCTGGTCGTTGTGCGCGAGCCGCCCCGCGGGGGTGATGAACTCGTCGGCGAAAGCCCGCCGGATCTCGCCGGCGCGCCGCTTCATCTCGTCTTCAAGTTTTTGCTCGCCGAGAACGGCGGCGATCCTTGCAAGAAGGTCGGTGGAGATGAAGTGGTAGAGTGTGGCCGCGCAGTCGTCGGCAATCGTCGGACGCGGCTTGCGGTTGTCGCCGACCGGCTGCAGCCAGTCGCCGAAGGTAAAGCCGCGGGCGCCCCAATGCGACGGCGGATGCACGATCGGGCCATCCGAAATGGACCAGACGAAATCGACCCAGCGCACCATTGAGGCTAGGCATTCCGCCAGAACCGTCCGGTCGCCGTAATGGGTGTAAAGCACCCAGGGGATCACGACGATCGCATCGCCCCAGCCGGTCGAGCCCGCATAACCCGGAAAATTGGCGGGGTGCAGGCGCGTCGGGTCCGGCGAAAAATGCGAGACGGCGCCGTCCTCGCGCTGATCGGCCATCACATCGCGCAGATATTTCCTCAGGAACGACTGGCTGTCGCTCAGCCAGCAGGCGGTTGCGGCAAAGACCTGGGCGTCGCCGGTCCAGCCCAGGCGTTCGTCGCGCTGGGGGCAATCTGTGGGCACTTCGACGAAATTGGCGCGCTGCGACCAGATGGTATTCTGGACGAGGCGGTTGACGAGCGGATTGCCCGAGGTGAACCCGCCGGCCGGTTCCGGCACCGATGAGATCGGGATGGATGCGATTTCAAGAATCTTCGCATTTCCCGTGATCGTCACCCTGGCATAACGGAAGCCGTGGAAGGTAAAATGCGGCGCATAGGTCTCGTCGCCGTCGCCGCGCAATGTGTAGAGCGTGTGCGCCGCGGCCGTGCGATAGTTGCGATTGTCGAAATGCCGGTCGGGGCCGAGCACTTCCGAGTGCTCCACCCGCACTTCGGCACCGCCGACGCCACGGACTGTATATCTGACGTAGCCGCCGACGTTCTGGCCGAAATCATAGATCGTTCTGCCGTCGTCGGTCCAGCTTTCGACGGCGGCGAGCGGTTGCAATTCCCGCACCGCTGCCGTCTCATGCGCGACGAGCAGCGCCGTGTTGAACGGCAATCTTTCGGTGCCGTGCGTTTCCGTGGGATTTTCTAGCAGCGCGTCATAGATCTCGCCGAAATAGATCCCCGATTTCAGGATCGGCAGCCTGCCGCTGCGCCAGGTCGTGTCGGTGGAAAGAAGCACACCGCCCGGGCCAACCAGATCGGCGATGGCGCCGATCCTGTCGCCCCAGCAGTTCGGAATCGGCTTGGTGCCCCACATCAGGGGCGACCGGTACCATCCGTCGGCAAGCCAGATCTCGATGCGGTTGACGCCCGGTTTAAGCAGACTGGAAATGTCGTAGCGCTGATAGGCGATGCGATCGTCGTAATTCGTCCAGCCCGGCGTCAACAGGTCGTCGCCGACGCGCGCGCCATTGATGAAGCAGCGGTAAAGGCCGAGGGCGGAGATGAACAGTTCGACGGGAAGCCCGGCGCCATCATGTTCGAAGCTTTTGGAGACGAAGCTTGCGGCGGTTCCCTGGCCGCCGTCCGACAGGGGCGCGATCATCTCTCCCAACCAGGCGCGCGAAACGAGATTGCCGCTCATGGCTGCCGGCTGAAAGTTCATCAAATCCTCCCGATGAAATGTAGAACGTTCTCCATATAACGTTCTACATTTTCTTCGGAAGCGCAATAGAAATTTCATCGCCAGTCTGCCATGGTGGTTTCGCGGGCGATTAATGACGGCTCGCAGCCGCAAGCCAGAGAGTCCATGTCAGTCGAAGACAAACAGAAGCCGCAACGAAACGATCGCGTGACGATCCGAACAGTGGCAACCCATGCAGGCGTCTCGGTCGCAGCGGTTTCCAAGGTGATGCGAAACGCCTACGGCGTCAGTGAGGCGCTGCGCGCCAAGGTGACGGATGCCATCGAGACGCTCGGCTATCGTCCCTCGCGGGCAGCAAGAGGCCTGCGCGGCCGCAGTTTCACCATCGGCGTGCTGCTGATCGACATCCGCAATCCTTTCCTCCCGGAAGTGATCGCCGGCGTTAACGGGGTACTGGCGCCTTCGCATTATCAGGCGATGATCGGCGTCAGCGATGCGCGCGTGCAGCTGGAGACGTCGTTGATCGAGTCGATGATCGACTACAAGATGGACGGGCTCGTTCTCGTGGCGCCGCGCCTGCCCTCGGAAATCCTCGCCAAGTTCGCGGCTCAGATCCCGATCGTCGCGGTCGGCTACCACGATGCCGGCGCCACGGCCTTCGACACCGTCAATGCCGACGATCAGCGCGGCGCGGAGATCGCGGTGGAAGCGCTGCTTGCCTGCGGCTATCGCGACATCGAAATGCTCAGTCTCGGCGAGCGCGAAGGGCATGCGGTTTCCGTCGTCCGCCAGCGTGAGATCGGGTACCGCCGAGCGATGCAGCGCGGCGGGCTCGGCGCCTCCGCGCCGATCGGCAAAATTCCGATCGCCCCGCCGAAGCGGGAAGCCGCGATCCGAAAATTCCTCGCGAGGAAAGACAGGCCGCGCGCCGTATTCTGCTGGAGCGATCTCGACGCGATCACGCTGCTGAGCCTGGCGATGGAAATGGGCGTGCGCGTGCCCGAGGACCTCGCGGTCATCGGATATGACAATTCGTCGACCGCAGCCCTCGGCCTCGTCAATCTCGCCAGCATCGATCAGTCGGGCAGGGAGCTTGGCCAGATCGCGACGCGGGCCCTCATCTCCAGAATTGAAGGCCGCACCGCGGCCGAGCATATTCTCCAGATACCATCGCTCGTCAGCCGCAACAGTCTGATCGGGTCTGAGGACGCGAGACAAGGCTGATGCCGACCGAGCCGGTCTCCTGAGCGGGCACCATGTCGTGCCCGCTCAGGGCACTGCATTTTAGTCCTGAACGCCAGCAGCGCTCCCCGCCTTCAGCTTGACCTCGATGACCGGGACGACGACCTTGGGGCGGCGCACCGGCAACACGAATGTCAGTTCGTCGTCGCCGACGGGGAACTGGGTGTTCGTCCACAGCGTATTGGCGGACGGGCGCAGCCAGGTGACCTCGCTGGCATCGTGCAGGAATTGCGCATATTCGATCTTGCCGGCCAGGGCATCGAAATGCAGATGCTTATAGGGCCAGTTGAACAGGTGGATGTAGAGGCGGTCGCCGCTCTGGGTCAGGCGGCAGTCGGGCGGAGCGGTGAAATCGGACTGGGTGCAGCCGACGATGCTGCGCTCGTGCAGCGCCATCCACTCCTCATAGGCGGCGAGCGCTGATATTGCCCGATGGTCGAGCGTGCCGCGCGCCGTCGGCCCGACATTCATCAAGAGATTGCCGCCGATCGCAACGGTGCCGACCAGCATCTGCACCAGCTGCTCCGTGCTTTTCCAGGTGTCCTCGTCGCGGTGATAGCCCCAGGAGCCGCTGAGCGTCTGGCAGGCTTCCCAGACGACGCGCCGGCCGTCGCGTTTCGGCCAGGCGCGCGGCATATATTGTTCCGGCGTGACGATGTCTGGCTGCAGACCGGCGAGGTCGAGCCGGTTGTTGATGATGATGTCGGGGGCAAGCTCGCGCACCAGGCGCACGAGTTTCTCGCTTTCCCAGTCCCGATGGCCCTTTCCGACAAGTTCGCCCAGCTTCCACTGCGGATAGCTGAAATCGAACCACATGATGTCGATCCGGCCGAACTCGGTCAGCAACTCGCGCACCTGCTCGCGCATGAAGGCGGCATAGTGCTGCATATCCCGGCCTTCGTTGATCTTCGCTGCATCGGGATGATTGCGCTGCGGGTGGCGCGGATCGACGGTGAAGTCGGGGTGATGCCAGTCGATCAGCGAATAATAGAAGCCGATCCTCAGGCCTTCGGCGCGGAAGGCGTCGACGAAGGGGCGCAACAGATCCTTGCCATAAGGCGTGTTGGTCACCTTGAAGTCGGTGGCCTTGGTGTCCCAGAGGCAGAAGCCTTCATGGTGCTTGGTGGTCAGCACCACATATTTCATGCCCGCGGCCTTGGCACGCCTTGCCCATTCGCGGGGATCGTAGAGATCGGGGTCGAAATGATCGAAATATTTCCGGTAGTCGTCATCAGTCAGTTCTTCGCGGCTCTTCACCCATTCATGGCGTGCCGGCAGGGCGTAGAGCCCCCAATGCACGAACATGCCGAACCGGTCATGAACGAACCAGGCCTTCTTCTCCTCGGGCAAGGCCAGTGACTGCAGATTGTCGCCATCCATTGGATATCCCTCCTGTTTAACGTCGATCAGGTTGTTTCGCGGACGATGAGCTCGGGTACGATGACGATGCCGTGCTGACGGTTCTTGGTAGCGATGCGGCTGAGCAGCAGGCGCACGGCTTCCTCTCCCATTTCGCGTTTCTGCACCCGCAGCGTCGTGAGCGCCGGAGACAGTAGTTCGGCCGTCGGGATGTCATCGAAGCCGATCAGGGCGATCTGCCCGGGGATCGAAATGCCGGCGGCCCGGCAGGCCTTCATGGCGCCGATCGCATTGAGGTCGTTGTAGCAGATGAGGGCATCGATATCGGGCGTTTCCGCCAGCAATTGCGCCGCCGCCGTCTGTCCGCCCGCCGCCGTCGGATCACAGTAGACGATGCCATACGCCTTCAGCCCATGGGCCGTCAGCGTCTTGCGGAAGCCGACGAGACGGCTCTTGCCGCCGAAGGAACTGCGCGGCCCGGCGACGATCGCGATCTTGCGGCGGCCGCGTTCGACCAGATGGTCTATCGCCCGCGACGCGCCGGTCTCGTAGTCCGTGACGATGGTTCCGGCGATTTCGTTCGGAGCCTCTCGGTTGATGAGCACGACGGCGCGGTGGGGTGCGAGCGCCTTATGAAGCGCGGCATCGGGCAGCCGGGCGCTACAGACGATGATCCCGTCGACCCGATGCCTGAGCAGCGCTTCGATGAGTTCCTCTTCCCGTTTGCTGTTTTCGACGACGTTGGACAGCAGCAGGTTGTAGCCGGCCGCACTCGCCGCATCCTCGGCGCCCCGGATGACCTCGGGAAAGAACGGGTTGGTGATGTCGGGAACAAGTAGGCCGATGGTCTTCGACCGGTCGGAGCGCAACCCGCGCGCAAAGGGGTTGGGGCGATAATTGAGTTCGTTTGCCGCTGAGAGAATGCGTTGACTGGTTTCGGCACTGGCGCCGCCCCGGCCGTTCAGCACGCGCGATACCGTCATCGGCGACACGCCTGCGGCATGGGCGACATCGGCGATGGTTATTTTGGAGTCCGGTTCTTTGGGGCTGCTCAAGGGCTGTCTCTAAGATGGCGAGAAATTTACGATAACGATAACTAACATAGTTTCGGTGAAAGCCAAGCCTTTACGGGTTTACTCCACGCAGATGCGAATCTTTTTGACAAGACTGAACGATAACGTTAACGTTCGGAATTGAGGAGAATACGTTAACGATAACGTAATTAGAACACCGGGAGGAGAGAATGCAACACGTCAGAATTCTACGGCGGCAGGTTGTTTCCACAGTTGCCGCGGCCATCCTCATCGGTGCCGGCTGGGCCGGCGCCGCTTTCAGCTTTCAGGAATCACCCGAACTGAAGGCGCTAGCCGATGCCGGCAAGCTGCCGCCGGTGGACAAGCGGCTGCCCAAGGAGCCGCTCGTCCTGACGCCGCTTGAATCGGTCGGCACCTATGGCGGCACTTGGCGCACCGCCACCTTCGGCGGCGGCGACAGTGAGATCGAGCGTTCGATCGGCTATACGAGATTGGTCCGCTGGAATCCGGAATGGACCGAGGTGATCCCCGACATTGCCAAAAGCGTCGAGGTCAACGACAACGCCACCGAATATACGTTTACCCTGCGGGAGGGCACGCGCTGGTCGGACGGCGAGCCCTTCACCGCCGACGATCTGGTGTGGTGGAACGAAAATGTGCTGCGCAACACCAAGATCACGCCGGCTGCACCCGATTGGCTGACCGCGGGCGGAGAGACCGTCAAGGTCGAAAAGCTCGCCGACAACAAGGTCGTCTTCAAGTTCGCCGCGCCGAACGGCCTGTTCCTGATGAACATGGCGACGGTGCGCGGCTCCGATATCCTGGCGGCTGCGCCGGCGCATTATCTCAAGCAGTTCCACAAGGATTTCAATCCGGACGGCGTCGACGCCCTGGTGAAGGCGGCCGGTGCGACCGATTGGGTCCAGCTCTTCAACAACAAGATCGGCTTTCCCGGCCGCTGGCGCGATCTCGGCCGGCCGACGCTCGATGCCTGGGTGTTGACCGCGCCTTATAACGGCACCACCCAGGTCGTCGCCGAACGCAATCCCTATTATGCCAAGGTCGATACGGCGGGAAACCAGCTGCCCTATTTCGATCGCATCACCATCGATGTAATGCAGGATACGCAGGCGATCATCCTGAAGGCGATCAGCGGTGAAATCGACATGCAGAACCGCTTCATCGAGACGACGGACGCCCGCACGGTCATCGTGCAGAACCAGCAGAAGGGTGGTTACGGCCTGTTCATCGCCCGGCCGGCCTGGTCGAACGCCCTGCTGATCACGCTGAACCAGACCCACAAGAACCCGGCCTTGCGTGCCGTCTTCTCCAACAAGGATTTCCGCATCGGCCTCAGCTACGCCATCAACCGCGAGGAGCTGAACCAGCTGATCTATGCCGGGCAGGCCAAGCCCTATCAGGCCGCGCCCCGCGAAGGCAGCGCGCTCTACGACGAGAAGATGGCGACGCAGTACCTCGAATATAACGTCGACCTCGCCAATCAATATCTCGACAAGGCGGGCCTGACCAAGAAAGACGGCGAAGGTTATCGCCTCGGCCAGGACGGCAAGCGCATCACTTTCGCGATCGATGCGCTGACCGGCAGCCCGATCCAGGTCGACGCGCTGGAAATGATCCAACGCTATTGGCGGGCGGTCGGTATCGACATGCAGCCTCGCCCGGCCGAACGGTCGCTGATCTTCTCCCGCCTGCAGAACAACGACAATGACGGCCTGGGATGGGTGGGCGGCGGCGGCTACGACTTCCTCGGCCTGCTCGATCCCAAATGGTATTTCCCGCACGAATACGAGTCGAGCTTTGCGACCGCATGGGGTCTCTATTACCAGAATCCCAAGGATCCGAACGCTGAGGAACCGAGCCCGGCCGCCAAGAAGCAGATGGACCTGTACCGGCAGGTGCAGGAGGCCCCGACGCTCGAAAAGCAGCTTGAAGCCATGAAAGAGCTGCTGGCGATCACCCGGGACGAGTTCTACGTCATCGGCACCAACCTGGAACCGGACCGCGTCGGCATCGTCAAGACCAATATGCACAACGTTCCGAAGGTCATTCCGAGCACGTCCTTTTACATGACGCCGGGACCGGCCAAGCCCGAGACCTTCTACTACCAGCAGTAACGACACACGATCGGCGGAATGGCGTCCTCGGCGCCATTCCAAAAGCACAGCCTCGCCCCATCACCCAATGCGATCGGCAATTGCCGGTTGAAGGAGCTTGAAAATGGCCGGCTTCATCATCAGACGTCTGCTGTACATGATCCCGATGATGTTCGCGATCTCGGTCGTGACCTTCATCATCATCCAACTGCCGCCGGGCGATTTCCTGACCGCGATGACGGCGCGTCTTGCTTCGCAGAACGAGACCATCGATCCCGGCGTCATCGCCGGCCTGCGCGAGCGATATGGCCTCGATCAGCCCTGGGCGGTGCAATATTGGAAATGGATCAGCGGCATCCTGCTGCGTGGCGATTTCGGTCAGTCCCTCGATTGGAACAAACCGGTCAGCGAATTGATCTGGGCGCGCATGGGCCTGACGATGGTGGTCTCGGTCACCACACTGCTCTTCGTCTGGGCGGTGGCCTTTCCGATCGGCATCTATTCGGCGGTGCGGCAATATTCGGTCGGCGATTACTTCGCCACCTTCTTCGGCTTTCTTGGGCTTGCCATTCCGAACTTCCTGCTGGCGCTGGTGCTGATGTTCGTCTCGGCGCAGTATTTCGGCCAGAGCGTCGGCGGGCTGTTTTCGCCACTCTATATCAATGCCGCCTGGAGCTGGGCCAAGCTCGGCGATCTCATCTCGCATATGTGGATCCCGGTCGTCGTGCTCGGCACGGGTGCGACGGCGGCGCTGATCCGCATCATGCGCGCCAATCTGCTCGACGAACTCAACAAGCCCTATGTCGACATGGCGCGCGCCCGGGGCCTGAGCGAAATCCGGCTGCTGCTCAAATATCCGGTGCGGGTGGCGCTCAACCCCTTCGTCTCTACGGTCGGCTGGGTGCTGCCGCACCTCGTCTCGGGTTCGGTGGTGGTTTCCATCGTCCTCAGCCTGCCGATCACGGGACCGCTGCTGCTCAACGCCCTGTTTGCCCAGGACATGTATCTCGCCGGCACCTTCATCCTGCTGATGAGCATGCTGACGCTGATCGGCACGCTGATCTCCGATCTGCTGCTCGCCTGGCTCGATCCACGCATTCGCAATGGCTGAAGGACGATAGATATGACCGATCAAGCCATCGCACTGATACCTGAACGTGTTCGCAATTCCGATGCGGTCGCCGGCCAGTGGAAACTCATCTGGCGCCGTTTCCGCCGCCACCGGCTGGCGCTGGGGGCGGGCGTCGTCATCCTGCTGATTTACCTGGTCGCCCTGTTTGCCGAAGTCATCGCCCCGGTTTCATCGCAGACCTACGATTCCCGCTACACCTATGCGCCGCCCCAGCGGCTCAAAGTCGCCGGTTACGACACAACGGGGCAGTTTCATCTGCTCTACGTCAACGGCTATTCGATGAAGGTCGATCCGATCGCGCTCAGCCGCACTTACGTGCCCGATCCGGCGGTCGTCATTCCCGTCGGCTTCTTCGTCAAAGGCGAGCCCTATCGGTTCTGGGGATTGTTCGATTTCGACCGTCACCTGATCGGCCCGGTCGAAACGGGCAAACCCTTCTACCTCTTTGGCGCCGATCGCCTCGGCCGCGACGTCTTCAGCCGGACGGTGCACGGCACCCGTGTCTCAATGTCCGTCGGTCTGATCGGCGTCGCGATCAGCCTCGTCCTCGGCATCATCCTCGGCGGCATCTCGGGACTTTACGGCGGTTGGGTGGACGATGTCATCCAGCGTTCGATCGAGCTCATCAACTCCATCCCCACCATCCCGCTGTGGATGGGCCTTGCGGCTGCCGTTCCGATTAGCGCCGACCCGATCCTGGTCTATCTCTGGATCACGATCATCCTGTCGCTGATCGGCTGGACCGACCTTGCGCGCGTGGTGCGCGGACGTTTCCTGTCGCTGAAGACGGAAGACTTCGTCATCGCCGCCCATCTCGATGGCTGCTCGCGGATGCGGATCATCTGGCGGCATATGGTGCCGTCCTTCATGAGTCATATCATCGCTTCGGTCACGCTCGCCATTCCGACGATGATCCTCGCCGAGACCGCGCTCTCCTTCCTCGGCATCGGCCTGCGGCCGCCGGTCGTCAGTTGGGGCGTGCTGCTTCAGGAAGCACAGAACATTCTCGCGGTCTCGAGCGCGCCCTGGCTGTTTCTTCCGGGCCTGGCAGTGATTGTCACGGTGCTTGCCCTCAATTTCCTCGGTGATGGATTACGCGATGCTGCAGATCCCTATGAATACTGACGCCAATTTCGCCGCCGCCGGCGGCCGGAGCCCGCATCGCGACGCGCTGATCGAGGTCGACGACCTCAGGACCCATTTCTTCGGCGGCGCGGGGACTATCAGGGCAGTCGACGGCGTCTCCTTTTCCATCCCGCGCGGCAAGACGGTTTGCGTCGTCGGCGAATCCGGTTCGGGCAAGAGCATCACCGGACGCTCGATTCTCAACCAAGTGCCGCGCGGTGGACGGATCGTCTCGGGCGCGATCCGCTACCGGCCGAATCCGGCAGCCGCCGCCATCGATCTCGCCGCGCTCGATCCGCGTGGCCGCGACATGCGGGCGATCCGCGGCGCTCAGATCGGCCTGATCAGCCAGGAGCCGATGGCGGCACTTTCCCCTGTCCATACCATCGGCAACCAGATGATGGAGGTGATCCGCCTGCATCTGAAGATGGGAAAGAAGGAAGCGCGCGAACATGCCATCGAGACGCTGGCTCTGGTCGGCATTCCCAGGCCGGCCGAGCGCATGGAAAGTTACGCCTTCCAGTTTTCCGGCGGCATGCGCCAGCGCGTCTGCATCGCGCTGGCTCTCGCCTGTCGCCCGAAATTGCTGATCGCCGACGAACCGACCACGGCGCTCGATGTGACCACCCAGGCCAATATCCTCGACCTGCTCGCCTCGCTGCAGGCGGAATTCGGGCTCTCGGTACTGTTCGTCACCCATGATCTCGGCGTGGTTGCCGAAATCGCCGACGAGGTGGTCGTCATGTATGTCGGCCGGGTGGTGGAGGCGGGCGATGTCGACACGATCTTCCATGCACCTGTTCATCCCTACACTAAGGCCCTGCTGCAATCGGTGCCGCGTATGCACGGGCAACCGAGCGAACGGCTCGCGACCATCGAGGGCATGGTGCCCTCGCGTTTCGAGCGGCCGGAGGGTTGCAGCTTTCATCCCCGATGCAGAGAGGCGAGAGCAGGCCTCTGCGATCGGAAGGACCCCGGATCCGTCGTCATCGGTGACGGGCACGTCGCCAGCTGCCTGCTTTACGAGGAGAGACAGTGATGGGCGATCCCGTGATGCAGCCAAGCCCGCTGCTGGAACTCAACGATCTCAAGATGCACTTTCCCATCCGCAAGGGTGCGTTCCGACGGGTCGTCGGGCATGTCAAGGCGGTCGACGGCGTTTCGCTTCGCGTCGAGGACGGCGAGACGCTCGGCATTGTCGGCGAATCCGGCTGCGGCAAGTCCACCCTTGCCCGCACCGTGCTGCGCATCTATCGGCCGACGAGCGGCGAGATCCGCTACCGCGACCGCAGCGGTGGCACGGTTGATCTCGCGGCCCTGTCCGGATCCGCCCTCAAGGAAATCCACCGCGACCTGCGCATCGTGTTTCAGGATCCGCAATCCTCGCTCAATCCGCGTCTTCCCGTCATCGACATCATCGGCGAGGTGCTTGGTGTCAACGGCATCGCCAAGGGCCGGGAACTCGAGCACCGGGTCGCCGAGCTGATGCAGAGTGTCGGCCTGCGGCCTGAATATATGCGCCGCTACCCGCATGCTTTTTCCGGCGGCGAACGCCAGCGCATTGGCATTGCCCGGGCGCTGGCCTCCAATCCGCGCCTGGTGATCGCCGACGAGGCCGTCTCGGCGCTCGATGTCAGCGTGCAGGCGCAAACCATCAACCTCCTGCAGGACCTGCAGGAACAGTTCGGCCTGACCTATCTCTTCGTCGCCCACGACCTCTCGGTCGTCCGGCACATCTCCGACAATATCGCCGTCATGTATGTCGGTCGGGTCGTGGAAAAGGCGCCGACTGAGCAGATCTTTTCGCGTCCGCGTCACCCCTATACCGAAGCGCTGCTCTCGGCCGTGCCGATCGCCGATCCCAGGCTGCGCCGCCACGGCCGGCGCATCCGGTTGGCGGGCGAGGTCGCCGACCCCGCGCACGCGCCCCCCGGCTGCGCCTTTCATCCGCGCTGTCGCTACGCCACTGCGCTGTGCAAGCAGGAGGTGCCGGCTTTGCGCACCGTCACCGCCGATGGACATGCGGTGGCCTGCCATCACGCCGAAACCCTGACCCTCAACCCTTTTGCCGACCGTACCGTTGCGGAGTTCAATTGATGCCCGAATTCATTCCCCGCTCCGAGCAGCGTCCCATCGTGGATACCTCCTCCAGGACGCTCGATCTCATCTACTTCGACCTCGTCACGCTTCCGGCCGATGGCCGGGACACGCGGCGGCTGCCCTTGCACGAAAGCCTCTACGTCGTGCTGTCGGGGCAGGTGGATATCGCGGTGGATGAGGTCACGTTCGAAGCGGTGGGCCGGCGAGCCGATATCTGGGGAGGCGATGCGGATTCGGTTTACGCGCCCGTCGACGCAAATGTCCGGATATCGGCCGCTGGCGGACCGGCGGAAGTCGCCATCGCCGGCGGCCTTTGCGACACGCGCTATGCGCCGTTCCGGGTGACCCCCGACGAGGTCGACGCGGTCAATGTCGGTTCGCCCGACACGCATAGCCAGCGGCGGATCGCCCACCTGCTTGGCCAACGGCAGAACGGGCGCTGCGGCAATCTGCTGGTGAGCGAGCTCTATGCCGGCGAAGGCTGCTGGTCGGGCTATCCTCCCCATAAGCACGATACCGAAGACGGCGATGCCGAGACCCTGCACGAAGAGCTCTATCACTATCGTTTCCAGCCCGAGACCGGCTTCGGCAGCCAGATCACCTATGACGACAACGGCCCGGTCAAGATCCTGATGACCCGCAACGGCGATACTGTCCTGGTCGACCGGGGTTACCATCCGACCGTTACCTCGCCCGGCCACCGGGGCTACATCTTTACCATCCTTGTCGGCAAGCACCGCCGCGGGCTGATCCAGCGCTTCGATCCTGCCCACCAGCATCTGACCAAAACTATCCCCGGCATCGATGCGATGCGTGAAAAGTTCAAATAATCAGGCTGTTGGCCTTCCATGCCGGCTTTGCGGGCACTGCCAGACTTCCGCTCAAGGAGAGACGATCCCATGCGTGAACGGACGCGAATAAATGTTGATGCCAACCAAACGGTGCGCCCCTTCGACAGGTTCTGGCGCGGCACCGGCTTTTCGCCTGCCGAGCTGCTGCTCGAACCCGAGATGCGCCAGATGCTTGCCTATATCGGCGGCCTGCCGAACGAGGGCATCCGGTTCCTGCGCGTCCATTATCTCTACAATCTGCTGCGTTCGACCGGGGGTCTTGGCGGCTACGACTGGTCGCTGCTCGACCGGGCGCTCGACGTGATGATCGAGCACCGCCTGAAGCCGTTCTTCGAGCTGATGGGCAATCCCTCCGGCCTCTTTACCGATTACGAGGACATGGATCAGGTCAGGCGCTGGCGGGATCTCGTGACGGCGACGGCCGATCGCTACGGCGCGCGCTACGGCATGGACGAATTGCGGACATGGTATTTCGAAACGACGAACGAAGCCGATTCCGGCTGGTGGACCTATGGCATCAAGGGCTACACCAACTATTACGACGCCTGCGTCGCCGGCCTCGACGCCGTCGATCCCGGCCTGCCGATGGGCGGCCCCGGCACCGCCCGTACGCTCTCCCCGATCTTTCGCGCCCTGATGGCCCATTGCGACAGCGGCACGAGCTGCCTGACCGGCGACGGCCCGCCGCGCCTCGACTACATCTCGATCCACGAAAAGGGCGTCAACGGCAGCAAGGACGATCTGACGCCGAAGACGAATGCCATCGTCGACCGCACCCTGCTGGTCGTCGACTATCTCAAGGAGCATCACCCGCGCCTCGCCGACCTGCCGATCGCCAACGACGAATGCGACCCGCAGCTCGGCTGGAGCGATCATCACAGCTGGCACGGCAAGGCCTATTATGCCGGGATCATCGCCCGTATCATCGAGCAGCACGACCGGCGCATCATCGCGCCGAAGGCGGCGAATTTCACCTTCCTCAGCAATGACCACGCCTTCATCGGCGGCTGGAGCCAGCGCACGATCTTTGCCTATTTCGGCTCGCGCAATTTCACCAAGGCGCAGTGGGAGCACAAGACCGATCTGGACAGGCTGGTGACCGACATCGACAGCGCGCCGCCTTTCGACATCATCAAGAAGCCCGGTCTCACATCGATGGAGCTGCTGGCGACGCTCGGCGACACCGTCTGCAAGGTGACGGCCGAGCCGCCCCTGACGCCCGATCAGGATGGCCTGGCGATCCTGCCGACACGGCTGCCGGGCGGTGGCGTTTCCATCAGCCTCATCCACAGCGTCGATGCCATCAATCGTTCGGGCCGGACCGCCGTGCGGCTCGAGGTCGGCGGGCTGGTTCCCGGCCGCCATGCGCTCTGCCTGCTGCGCATCGACGAGGAATTCACCAATCCGATGGAGGTATGGGAGGCCCAGCGCGACGAAAGCAACCCGCGCGGGCCCTTCGAGCCGGTCGGCGCGCCGCCCGTGCCTGATGAAGCGCAGTTTGCCGAACTGCGCCGCGCCCAGGAGCCGGCCTTGCTGCACCCGATCAGCACCGTCGCCTGCGACGACGGCCGGGTCAGCGTCGATCTCGACGTGCCCTTGCCGTCGCTGACGCAGGTGCTCGTCGTCCCCGATATCGGCGCACCGCCGGCAGCACCCACCGGCCTCGTCGTCGAGCGCTACCTCGGTCTCGGCGGCCGGGAGGAGCGCATGCTCTTCTGGGCTGCCGGCGATGCGAGCCCCGCCATCTTCTACGATGTCCTTACCAGCACCGACGGCGAGGCTTTTGAAAAGGTCAGTCCGGTGCCGTTGATCTCGACGGCATTCCTGCACATGTCGCCGCCGGAGGGCGCGCAATATGCGGTGCGCGCTCGGGATGCCTTCGGCCGCGAAAGCGAGCTCTGTGTTTCCAGTCGATGAGCCGCGATATTATGGATATCGCCTATTTCACCAAGACCCTGGAAGGTCTGCCGCTGGAGAAGGCGGCGGAGATCACGGCGGACCTCGGGTTCGATTGTGCCGATCTTCTCGTTCGAGACGGCCACACCGTTTCTCCAGACCGGCCAGAGGAAATCATCAAGGCGGCGAAGCTCTTTGCCGCAACCGGCCTCCGCATCCCGATGGCGACCATCGATTCCACGCGGCCTGATGATGCCACGTCGCGGCTTCTCGGCTTTTGCGGCGAGGCCGGCATCGGTCAGGTCCGGCTCGGCTTCTGGCGTTATGATCCCTTGCGGCGCTGGAAGGTGCAGGTCGATGAGGCGCGGCGTGGCCTCGATGGTTTCGAGCGTCTCGCCGAATGCTTCGGCATGAAGTTGACGATCCAGCTGCACGGCGGAACCCTGCACAGCTCCGGCGCGCTTGCGATGCAATTGCTGGCCGGGCGCGATCCCGTCGGGATCGGCGCCTATCCCGATCCGGCCAACCAGATCATCCGCGAGGGAAGCGAGGACTGGCGTCTGACCCTCGACCTTCTCGACCCGTGGTTCTGCTGCATGGGGGTCAAGAATTGCGGCTGGTTTCCCGGCGCCTATGGGGCGCTGGGCCAGCGTGCCTGGCATTCGGACTGGTATGGGCTCGACGACGGCATGGTGCCCTGGAACGACATCATCCCGCATCTCATCGCCACCGGTTTTGCCGGGGTGCTCTCCATGCATTCCCAATACCGGGTTCCCCGCGAACAGGCGCTCGACAAGGCCCGCGCCGATCTCGCCCATCTCAGGCGCCTGGTCGCCGCAGCGAAAGAGTAGAAGCATGCGTGAACAACCGCCCGTCATTGCCGTCCTTTTGACCGAAAAGACCCGCCGTATGATGCTGGACGATGCGGCGACCGCTGAGTTGAATGCGCTGGGCGACGTCCGCTGGCCGGCCGGCGCCACGATCGACGCTGCCGATGCCGACCGCCTGCTGCAGGGCGCCACGGCCTGCCTGACCGGATGGGGCACGCCGCCCTTCGATTCCGCCGCGCGCCAGCGTCATCCGCAACTTGCCCTCGTCGCCCATTCGGCCGGCAGCGTCCGCACGCTCGTTCCCGCCCGGCTGTTCGACGACGGCCTTCGTGTCAGCCATGCCGCCTCGAAAATCGCCGCCTCGGTTGCCGAGTTCGTCGTCGCCGAAGCGCTGCTCGCCATGCGCGGCATTCACCGGTTGCATCATGCATTGCGCGACGGCGGCGAATGGCTCGACGTCCGCGCCGCCGTGCCGCAAAGATTGCTGGGCGCCAGAACGGTTGGCATCGTCGGCGCCGGATATGTCGGACGGGCGGTCATGCGCCTGCTCGTTCCATTCGGCTGCCGCGTGCTGGTTGTCGATCCCTATCTCAGCGACGGCGAGGCCGCGGCACTCGGCGTCGTCAGGACAGAACTGGACGAGGCGCTGGCGAAGAGCGATGTGATTTCCCTGCATGCGCCCGTCCTGTCCGAAACACGTGGGATGATCGGCGCCCGCGAACTGGCGCTGTTGCGCTCTGGCGCATTGTTCATCAATACGGCACGCGCGGAACTGATCGACGAGGCCGCATTATTGGCGGAGATCCGCTCCGGCCGTATCGAGGCGGCTCTCGATGTCTTCGACAAGGAGCCGCTGCCGCCGAACAGCCCCTTCCGCGACCCCGGACTTATCAATGTCACCATTTCGCCGCACGCCGCCGGCCACACCGAAGAGGCACATTTCGCCCAAGGCCGGGCCATGGTAGATGAGATCGGCCGGCTGCTGCGCCGGGAGCCGCTCCATCATGAAGTGTCGCGAGCCATGCTTGCGCGGATGGCATGAGCATGAACAGAAACATCGGAGGTCGCGTGACGGCGCCGCGCATTAGAATTGTCGAGATCGACGCCTTCGAGCGCGATACCCGCCTGCGTCTGCCGTTCCGCTTCGGCGTAGCGACCCTCGAAAGGGCGCCGCAGGCCTTTCTCAGGGTGCGTCTCGAGGATGAGACAGGGAAAATCGCCATCGGCGCGGCCGCCGAAATGATGGTGCCGAAATGGTTCGACAAAAACCCGGCGCTGACGCCGGCGCAGAACGTCGATCAATTGCGCGGCTCGATCCGTGTTTCGGCCGCTGCGTCGCTCGAGGCATCCGCGCCGGCGACATTGTTTGGCGCTGCCCGCCTGAACGAGATGGAAACCGCGCGGCGCCTGCCCGGAAATCCGTTGGTCGCTGGTTTTGGCCCTTCGCTGATCGCCCGCGCGGCACTCGATGCCTATTGCCGTCTTGCCGGCATTTCCTTCTTCGATGCGGTGCGTGGCAACTTGGTCGGCATCGGCGGCCCGATGCTACCCGGCGATATCGATACGAATGCCGCCTCCGCGGTGCTCGCCGGCCTTCGCCCCGCAGACTCGATTGCAGCCCGGCATACGATCGGGCTGCTCGACCCGATTACCGAGAGCGATATCGTCCATCCCGTTGATGACGGTCTGCCGGAAAGCCTCGAGGCGGTGATTGCGCGTTATGGCAACCGCTGGTTCAAGATCAAGCTTTCTGGCGTGGTCGATGCCGATATAGACCGGCTGGCGCGGATCGCCGTCGTGCTGGACCGCCTGCCGGACTATCGGCTGACGGTCGACGGCAACGAACAATTCAGCGCTGCCGAACCGCTTGCCGACCTACTGGCGCGCATCGCGGGGATGCCGCCGCTGGCACGGTTGCGTGCGGCCATTGCCTTTGTCGAACAGCCGTTCTCGCGCGCGATCACCATGGAAACACCGCTCGGGGCTCTGGCGGCGCAGTTGCCCTTCCTGATCGATGAGAGCGACGATGGCGACGAGGCCTTCGCCCACGCCCGTGAGCTTGGCTATACCGGCGTCTCCTCGAAAACCTGCAAGGGCGTCTATCGCTCGCTTCTCAAGGCGATCCGCATCAGGACGACAGGTGTGCCGGGCCTGTTCCTCTCCGGCGAAGACCTGACCTGTCAGGCCGGGCTTGCCGTGCAGCAGGATCTGGCGCTGGTTTCGCTGCTCGGTCTCTCCCATGTCGAGCGTAACGGCCATCACTATGTAGCCGGCATGCAGGGTGCGCCGCAGGCGGAGATGGCGCGTTTTGCGGCGGCCCACCCGGATATTTACGAGCAGGGTGCCGAAGGACCGCTGTTGTCGATCCGCGACGGAAGGATCTCTATCGCTTCGCTGGGGGCGATCGGCTACGCCAGCAGCGCCTTGCCCGATTTCGAGGCGATGAAACCGCTGTCGTGAGCGCGCGATGAATCACCCCGTTCCGCCAATTGAAATGTCTTCCGACAGAGCATCACACTCTTTGCGAAGGCTCTCCGCACGGCCTGGTTCAATCGCTTCGCTCAGAAGATGAGAGAGCAAGACGTAATTATCTTGCAGGCAAAGTCGAAGAACTTTGGCAATTCTATAGTCGTAAAATATCGAGTGAAACGGACGCGCCCTCCGCGAAATCGCGGCGAGTATGACTTTCCCCTCCGCGAAGCGGCCAAGCAGAATATTTCGAGGTGCCTTGGACACACGACCCTCCGGATTGAGCTGAGGTCGATCTGTAATAGCTGTGCGGATGTCAAGCGCAGTTAAGGAAGTGTAAAGTTTGGTAAAGGTTCTCGTGGCGACGTGCGCGCTGCGCTGCTGGCAGTCGATCGAGACGGGGAAACTGCAATCAGGATGAGTGCTCGGACTAGCGTTTCCAGAAGATGCAGGACGCGCAGGCGGCTTGTGGCCGCCTGCGGGGGAATACGTCCCGCGGTCTTGTTCCGGGGGAGGGGAACGCGACCGAAGAGGGTGCCGTCGCCGGCCTTGTGCGGTGGGGCAGCGTCTGCCCAATCACCTGTGGGGCATCATCTCTGAGCTTGTCCCCGTTTCGAAATCTCAGGCTGGAAGGCGATCGCCGCGTGATCGTTGGACGCATGCGGCTTATCCCCGGCGATGTCCTCGGCCAGTCCGATCCGGCGCAGGACCCGTTTGAGGATCTGTTCCAGATCGTCGACGAAAGTGAAGATGACGGGGATGACGATGAGGCTGAGCAGCGTCGACATCACCACGCCGCCGATCACGACGATTGCCATCGGCTGGCGGAAGCTCGAATCACCGCCCATCAGGCTGAGTGCCGCCGGCAGCATGCCCGAGGCCATGGCAATGGTGGTCATGACGATCGGCCGTGCGCGCTTGTGGCAGGCATCCACCAAGGCGTCGAATCTCGACATGCCACGCTGACGCGACATGATCGCATATTCGATGAGCAGGATGGAGTTCTTCGTCACCACGCCCATCAGCATGAGCAGGCCGATGACAACAGGCATGGAGAAGCTCGTTCCGGTCACCACCAGCGGCACCAACGCGCCGCCGAGCGAGAGCGGCAAGGCCATCAGAAGCGTCAGCGGCTGCAGGAAATCGTGGAAGAGCAGCACCATGACCGCATAGATGCAGAACACGCCGATCGCCATCGCCAGCCCGAAACTCTGGAACAGCTCCGAACTGCGCTGAAGTTCGCCCTGGTTGACCAGGGTGACGCCCGATGGCAGATGACGAAGTGTCGGCAGCGCCTGCGCCTCGCGGTTGACGTCGCCGAGGATGCGGCCGTTGAGTTCGACGGAAAGGGTGACATTGCGCATCCGGTCGATGCGGTCGATCTCCGAAGGGCTGCCGCCGATCTTCACGTCGGCGATCGATCCGAGATCGACGTTGCCGTTGGTTCCCGCCACCCGCATGTTCTTGATGTCGTCCAGAGTGGTACGCGCCTCGGGCGAGAAGCGGACGACGATCGGAATCTGCCGCTGAGGCAGGTTGAGCTTCGGCAGGTCGGCCGAATATTCCCCGTTGGTCGCTACGCGCACGGCCTCGGCGATGGCGCTCGACGTTACCCCAAGTGCGGCGCTGCGCGCAAAGTCGGGCGTGATCTGAATCTCGGGCGCCTGTCGGGCTGCGGTCGATGTCACAGCGCCGATGCCCTGCAGTGAGCGGAGCTGCTCCTCGAGCGCCGTACTGGCGCTATCGAGGACATTTGCATCGTCGCCAGCCAGCGTGATCTCGAGTTTCGTGCCATTGCCGCCGCCGCCGACCTCCACGCGCACGCCGGGAAGGATGGAAAGCGCCTGCCGGATATCGTTTTCGATTTCCGACTGCTTGCGGTCACGCTCGTCGATGGGCGGCAGCACGGCAACGATCGTCGCCGATCCGACATCGCTCGTGGTGCCGGCGTCGGGACCGCCGCCCGAGGACACCGATCCGACGGCGGAGAAGACATGGGTCACGTCGGGAAGCTTGCCGATGATATCCGCGGCCTTCCTGCTGGTGGCGTCGGTCTGCTCGATGGTGGCGCCCGGCTGCATGGTCAGCGTGATCTGGGTCCGCGCGTCGTCGGACGCGGGCAGGAAGCCAGATTTCAACAGGGAAATGGTCGAAAGCGAGAGCGCCACGATGACGGCGGTGACGGCCACGGTCGTCTTCCTGCGGTGCATGGCGGCCTTCACGATTGATATATAGGCACGCATGATTCGGCCGTCCTTTTCCTCGGTCGGATGGGCCTTCATGAAATAGGCGGCCATCATCGGCGTCAGCAGGCGAGCGACGACCAGCGAGGCGAGAACGGCGACGGCAGCGGTGACGCCGAACTGGCGGAAGATAAGGCCCGGTATGCCGCTCATGAATGCTGTCGGCAGGAACACCGAAACCAGCGTGAATGTGGTTGCGATGACGGCAAGCCCGATCTCGTTGGCTGCCTCGAGAGCGGCATCGATCGGCCGCTTGCCCATCTGCAGGTGGCGGGCGATGTTTTCGATCTCGACGATGGCATCGTCGACAAGGATGCCGACCACCAGCGACAGCGCAAGCAGTGTGACGATGTTCAAGCTGAAGTCGGCGAGATACATGACAAGGAAGGTCGGTATGACGGACAAGGGCAGCGCCACGGCCGACAGGATCGTCGCCCGCCAGTCCCGGAGGAAAAGCCAGACGACGATGATCGCCAGGATCGCGCCTTCGTAGAGCATGTGCATCGAGCCATCGTAGTTGCCGATGATCGGACCGATCGTGCTGTAAGCCTCTTCGATCTCAACGTTGGAATGCTTGGCGGCGAACTCCCCGATCGCCTTGTCGACATCGGCGGCGACACCGCTGTCGGAAAATCCGTTCGAGCGCTTGATCTCGACCGCGATCACCGGCTTGCCGTCGAGATAGGCCATCGAGGAGCGCTCGGCGAAGCTGTCGCTGATGGATGCGACGTCGTCGAGGCGAACCTGCTGGCCGTTCGCCAGCGGGATTTTCAGCCCCTTCAGCGCCTCGACCGATGGCAGGGCACCGAGCGTGCGCAAGGTCTGGCGGGTGCCGCCGATTTCGCCGAGGCCACCCGACGTATCCGTCTGCACGGCCTTCAGCTGCGACGATACGGTGGCCGCGGTGACGCCGAGCGACGCCATCGTCGCGGGATCGAGATCCACATGCACCTCGCGGTCGATCCCGCCGATGCGGTTGACTTGCCCGACACCGGGCACCGAAAGCAGTGCCTTGGTCAGATCATTGTCGACGAACCAGGAAAGCTCGGTCTCGTTGAGAGCGGTCGAGCGGACGGCATAGGTGACCAGTGCGGAGCTCTGTACGGTGACCTTGGTGACGCTCGGTGTTTCCATCTGCGCCGGCAGATCGCCCTTGACGCTATCGACGGCATTGCGGACTTCGTTCAGGGCCGTTTCGCTGTCTTTTTCCAGCTCGAAGGACACCTTGATCGAGACGGTGCCGTCGGTGATCGTCGTGGTGATGTGATCGAGATAGCTGAGCGCGGCAAGGCCATCCTCGATCTTGCGGGCGACCTCGGTTTCGAGCTGCGTCGGCGCGGCGCCCTCAAGCGTCGCGGTGACGTTGATCGTGGGAAGATCCATATCCGGGAAATTCTGGATCGGCAGCTGTTTGAAGGCCAAGAGCCCGCCGGCTGTCAGCATCACAAACAGCAATATCGCCGGTACGGGGTTGCGGATCGACCAGGCTGAGAAGTTCATCAGTTTGTCTCCGCAATCTTCACGAGGTCGTTGTCGGACAGGAACGCGCCGCCCGAGTTCACCACTTTCGCCGAGCGATCGATGCCGGAGACGATTTCCACCTCGCCATTGTTGCGGCGGCCGGTTTCCACTCTGACCTTTCTGACCCGCTGATCCTCACCTGAAGTGAAGAGGTAACTGATGCCGTCCCGGAACACGATCGCCGTCTCCGGAACGGTCAGTGCCGGCGAGGTCTGCAATTCGATATTGCCGGTGACATAGAGACCGGTGCGCGGCCGGACATCGGTGGGAAGCGCCACATAGACGATTGCCCGGCTGGTATCGGTGCTGACCGAAGGCCCGACAAGTCTCACCTTGCCGTCGATGACCTGGCCGTCCGGTCCGTTGATCCTGACGCTCAAGCCTTCAGAAATGCGCGGGAGGTAGCGTGCTGACACTTCGGCCTGCCATTCGACACGCTGCTGGCGAACCATGCGAAACAGCTCGGTGCCGGCGGAGACGACGGCGCCGAGATTGGCGGAACGCGACGTGATCACCCCGTCGTCGACGGCCGTGATTGTCGTCTGCGCAAGCTTGATCTTTTCGGTGTCGAGCGCGGCCTCTTCGGACGCAACACTTGCCGTCGCCGTCTGCTCATCGGCCAGATATTCGACGATCTTCTCGTCGGAAAGCGCGCCGGAAGGTTGCAGCTGTCGCGCCCGGTCGGCATTGGCCTTGGCCTTCGACAGGCTTGCCTTGGCGTTTTCGACCGCCGCCTCCTGCTTGCGGAGATCGGCGAGCACGATCTCCTGGGAAAGCTGGACGAGCGTTTGTCCCTTGGTGACCACGGAGCCGACGTCGACCAGGACATCGGTTATGCGCAGGCCGCTGGTTTCGGAGGCGATGACCGCTTCCTGCCAGGGCTTCAGCCAGCCGCTCGCGGGAACGGTCTCCGGCCAGTTCCGCTGCGCCGGCGCCGTCAGAGAGACGGTGAGGGCGGGCGCCGCCGCCTGCTCGGCCGCGGCATTGCGCAGGGGGAAGAAAAGCGCGGCCGCCACGAGAGCGGCGGCGCATAGCCTGGATGGTTTTCTCAACGATGCACTCCTTGTGGTCAAAGGCATCGCTGCCTTTTCCCGATCCGCGATCAACTCGATGACGGATTGCGGCTCATGCACGGCAATCCGATCCCGGCTCGCGTCGATGTCATGGCAGGTTAAGTAACGGACCGAACGTTAAGTGCGGTCAAGTTAGTGTTAAGTTGGGTAAAACTTGGCCGCGCGACTGTGCATGTGCTGTATGGCTGCCGGGATCCGAGCATGATGCCGAAAAGTGTGAGCGGTTTTCTCAAGACATCATGCTCTAACTCTTTAATGTAGAACAGGATTCAGATTTTAGGCCGACCAGGCCTAAAATCATCCTGTTCTAATGACGGACGAAGTGAATGAACAAGGTTCTCCTCATCGACGACGATGCCGAGCTGACGACGCTTCTGCAGGAATATCTGATCGAAGAAGGGTATGACGTCGCAACGGATACCGACGGTCGCGCCGCCATTGCCGCTGCCGCCGGCAATACGGTCGATATCATCGTGCTCGACATCATGATGCCTCGGATGAACGGGATCGAAGTTTTGCAGAGAATCCGGAAACTGAGCCAGGTTCCCGTACTGATGCTGACCGCAAGAGGCGACGACGTGGACAGGATATCGGGCCTCAATCTCGGTGCCGACGATTATGTGCCGAAGCCATGCTCGCCGGGTGAATTGGCGGCGAGGCTGCGCGCCATCCTGCGCCGCGCGGGGCAGCCGGCAGCCGGCGCATCGACCGACACGATCAGGGCGGGGCAGCTGGTGATTCACGCCGGCAGCAGAAGTGCTGAATGGCGCGGCGAGACTTTGGAGCTGACCGGCACCGAATTCAGCCTGCTCGAAGTCCTCGCCCGCAGCGCCGGTCAGCTGGTGTCGAAGCAGGATATTTCAAAGCGGGCCTTCGGCAAGCCGCTCACGCCGTTCGACCGCCGTATCGACGTCCATATCAGCAGCGTTCGCCAGAAGCTCGGCCTGAGGGAGGACGGACAATCCTGGATCCAGTCCGTCCGCGGTCAGGGCTATCAACTTCTCGTGGACTGACCATGCCCCGGCTTTTCTGGAAATTCTTCAGGATCATCTGGCTGACGCTGGCCGCAAGCCTCGCTGTCATCATCCTTATCGTCAAACTGCTTCAGGCGGTTCCCTTCGCAGGTGAGCTGGAACAGGAGCGGCGGGCGCTCGTGCTGAACCTGACGGCAAATATTCTGGTTGAGGACGGCGAAGACGCCGCGGCCCGTTTTGTCAGCACAAGCGAGAAGACTCAGCCACTGGGCCTCAGCCTTGCGAAACCTGCGCAAGCCGATGCCTGCGCCGGGAAGAACACGGTGACCACCCGATCCGTGCTGAAGGATGGCGTGTGCTATCGGCTTTCCGTGTCGGCTCCAGCCAGTTCCATCTTCGACAATCTTGGTCCGTTCATGCCGTGGTTCACCATCCTGATCGCCAGCACGATCGCGGCCGGCGCATTGGCGCGATATCTCATTCGCCCCGTCGTGCATCTGCGCGACGGTCTGAGCGCTCTTGCCCATGGCCGCTTCGATTTTCGCATCGGCGACAAGATGGCTGGCCGAAAGGATGAGGTGACGGCACTCGCCTATGATTTTGATGCGAGCGCCGCCCGCCTTCAGGAATTGCAGGATGCGCAGCAGAGGCTGTTCCACGACGTCTCCCACGAACTGCGTTCGCCTTTGTCCCGCCTGCAGGCGGCCGTCGGCGTTCTCAGGCAAAGCCCGGCCAAACTCGGCGCCATGCTCGACCGTATGGACCGGGAAGTCGAACGGCTCGATACGCTGGTCGGCGAGGTTCTGACCCTTGCCAGGCTGACGGCGGGTTCCGGTCGGCCGCTGAAGACGCAGACCCTCGACGTCATCGAGCTGCTGAATGAAATCCTCGGCGACGCGGCATTCGAGGCCCAGGCCCGCGAGGTGACGATCACGACGAGTGTCGACGGCGTCTTCCGGGCCGAGGTCGAAGGCGAACTGATCTACAGGGCGCTCGAAAACGTCGTCCGCAACGCCGTCAAATATACGGCCGAGCATTCGCGCATATCAGTATCCTGCGAGGTAGGGCCCGACCGCCTTACGATCCGCGTTGGGGATCAGGGGCCAGGTGTCGGCCGGGACGAACTCGAACGCATCTTCCAGCCGTTTTCCCGCGGCAAGGACGCCGTGCCGAGAGGCGGATACGGCCTGGGACTTGCCATCACCCGGCAGGCGATCGAACGTCACGGCGGGCGCGTGCATGCCTCGCTGCCGGAGGCCGGCGGCCTGGCGATCATGCTGGAGCTTCCGAGGCGGCCGATGCCCTATGGTGTGGCCGGCGATGAAAGCTGATTTAGACCGCTCGACGGGCGGTGCCGGATTTTACCTAACTTTACAGTTTCTTAACCGCCATTAACGCTGGTCTCGCTAAGCCTGAACCCACGATCCCGGTTCAGAAGGCTCGCCCGTGAGTACGTCGCTTCGCACAAGACTATCATCCCTCCGCTACGCCGCATCCGCACTGACGTTTCTGCTGACCGGCTGCGTCAGCGGCCCGGATCATGTTCCTCCGCAAATGCCGCTTCCGGTCAAATTCGAAGAAGGGGGCAACAAGAGCAACGGCAATGTCGTGACGGCCGAGTGGTGGACGGCCTATCGCGACAAGCGGCTCGACGGTCTGGTGGCGCACGGCCTCAGCGAGAACCTCGACGTGCTGCAGGCGCTCGAAAGCATCAACTCGGCTTCGGCCAATGTCACCGTTGCCGGCGCCGGCGGCTTGCCGAGCCTGACTGTCGACGCTTCGCACACATTATCCGGCGAGAAGGGCCGGCTGCGCACGACCGTCGGCACCACGAACACGACGGGTGGCGAGGCCAGCCTCTCCTGGCTGCTCGATTTCTTCGGCCAATATCGTCGCTCCAGGGAGAGCGCAATTGCCTCGTTGGGGGCCGCCTATGCGACCGCAGATAACGCCAAGCTCACTTTTCTGAAAGACCTCGTCGAGAGCTATATCGACGCCCGCTACTACCAGGAGCGCATTGTGCTTTCAAAAGCGAGTTTGAAATCCCGCCAGCAGACTTACGAACTGACGCAGCTGCAGTTGAAAGCCGGTGCCGCCTCCCGCCTCGACGTCGTGCAGGCGGAGGGCCTGGTACAGTCGACAAAATCCGACATTCCCGGCCTGGAAAAGAGCTTCACGGAATCGGCCCATCACATAGCCACCCTCATTGGAATGCCGGCATCCGCGCTGATGGGAGAGCTGCAGAAGAGTGCGGGCCAGCCGGTGTTCCGCGGCGATCTTCGCGCTGGCATTCCGGCCGATCTGATCCGCAACCGTCCCGACATTCGCAAGGCCGAACGCGAACTGGCGGCCGCCGTTGCCGATATCGGTGCAGCCGAAGCCCAGCTCTACCCGTCGATCTCGCTCTCCGGCTCGATCTCGCCGAGTTGGGTCAAATCATCGGGCGCCAAAGGCGCAAGTCTGACCAGCTGGTCCTTCGGACCCTCGCTTAACCTACCGATCTTCGACGGCGGCACGCTGCGCGCCAATGTCGATATCGAAAAATCCGACGCGAAGACACAGTATCTCGCCTGGAAGGCGGCAGTGCTGAACGGCGTCGAGGAGGTCGAAAACGCTCTGTCGGCCGTTCGCCGCGACACGCAGACGTTGGAGCCGCTGCGCCGGCAGGTGCAGACGGCGCAGGAATCGCTGGCGCTTTCGACCACGAGCTACAAGGACGGCGCCTCGTCGCTACTCGATATCCTGGAGGCGCAGCGTTCGGTCTCCGATGCCGAGGCAAGCCTTGCCGGCACCGTGCAGCAGGTCGCCAAGGACTACGTCGACCTCTACGTCGCTATCGGCGCCGGTTACCTGGAGCCGCAGCAGGTCGCCACCAGACCAGCCGCAAAGTCGGGCTGATCGGCAGAGGCTATTGTCCGGCGCTCTTCAAAAGGCGGAGCGCGAGCTTGAGATGCGGCAGGTCAAGCATGCGCCCGTCAAGCTGGATGACGCCGGCGTCGGGCCTGGCGGCAAAGGCGGCCGCAACTTTCTCTGCCCAGGCGATTTCGGACGCATCCGGCGTGAAGGCGTGGTTGATCGTCTCGATCTGGCTCGGATGGATGGCCATCATGCCGGAAAAACCGTCGCGCCGGCCGCGGCCGGCATAGGCCCTCAAACCGTTGTGATCGCGGAAATCGGGATAGACGGTTTCGATCGCCGGAACGGCGGCGGCTTGCGCTGCAAATAGCATGAGCGAGCGGGCAAGCTCGTAAGGCGGCGTATAACGGCCGTCGGTCCTCCGCGCGGTCGTAGCCCCCATGGCGGCCGGCAGATCCTCGGCCCCCCAGGTCAGCCCGCAGAGGCTGGCCGAAACCTCCCGATAGCTGCCGATCTCGAAGATGGCGGACGGCGTTTCCGTCGCGATCGGCAGGATGGGAATAGCCGATGCGAGGGAGTTTGCGAGCTTCAGCACGGAAGCGGCCCCCTCGGCCTTCGGCAGCATGAGAGCGAAAGGTTGGAGGCCGGTCAGGGCGGCAAGGTCGTCTTCGAATTCAGGCGAGGCGAGGGGATTGATGCGGATCAGGAGAGCGGTTTCGCCGGAATGGTGCAGGGCGAATTCGTGCACGCTCTCGCGTGCCCTCGGCTTATTCGCAAGCGAAACCGAATCCTCCAGATCGAGAATGACGGCATCGGCGCCCGAGGCGAGGGCTTTTTCGAAGCGTTCCGGCCGGTCGCCGGGCACGAAGAGCAGCGAGCGCAGCCTCATGACGGCTTCACCTTCAGCATCGCCGTGCGCAGGCACTGACAGACGATCTCATCGCGCTGGTTGAGGGTGATGTGCCGGAAGGTCACGATGCCGGCGTCGGAGCGGGAGTTGGAGCGGCGCAGCTCCGTCACCTCGGTTTCCACCCGCAACGTATCGCCGATGAAGACCGGTTTCGGCATCGTCACCTTGTCGTAGCCGAGATTGGCGACGAGCGTGCCGAGCGTGGAGTCGCCGACCGAAAGGCCGACGGTGAGCGCAAAGGTGAAGGTGCCGTTGACGACGATCCGGCCGAATTCGGTGCCGGCCGCATATTCGGCATCGAGATGCAGCGGCTGCGGATTGTGGGAGAGCGTCGTAAACAGCAGGTTGTCGGTCTCGGTGACCGTGCGGCGGATGTCGTGGGCGATGCGGTCGCCGATTGCCCATTCGTCGAAATAGCGGCCGGCCATCACTCCTCTCCCTTCATGACGGTGACGACCAGCTGGTTTTCCGAGACCCTGGCGCCGGGGGAAACCTGCAGTTTGCCGACGATGCCGTCGAAGGGCGCCCGCAGCGTATGCTCCATCTTCATCGCTTCGACCGTCAACAGACGGTCCCCCTTGGCGACCGGATCGCCTTCGGCGATATCCACCGAAATGACAAGGCCCGGCATGGGTGAAAGAATGGCGCCGTCGCCCACGCCGTGATTTGCCTCGACCTCCCCCGCATGGGGCAGGCCGATCGACCAGGCATTGCCCGCATCGAAAAGCACCGTCGCCTCGTTCATCTCGACAGCATTCGCCTCGAGGTCGGCGCGGGCACGGCCCCAATGGAGATGACCGTCAATGCGCACGCGCACGCGGCCGTCGTTTGGCCCGGCGATGCGGAAGCCGGTCAGCGCGGACCAGGGGTCGCCATCCATGTCCTTCGAAAGTGCCGCGGCCGCTTTGTCGATGACGGTTTCATCGGGCTCGCTGGCGACGAGGTTTTCGCCGTGGCGGTCGAGGAAGCCGGTATCGATCCGCGCGGCGCGAAAATCCGGATCATTGGCGATGCGGGCGATGAGGCCGGCATTGGATCTGACCGGCCAGACCTCGATGCCGGCACAGGCGGCGGCGAGCTTCGAAAGGGCGGCCTCACGGTTCGGCCCATGCGCGATGATCTTGGCGATCATCGGATCGTAAAAGGCGGTGATCTCATCGCCCTCAACGACGCCGCTGTCGACGCGGGTCGTCATCGGCAGTTTGAGATGGTCGAGCTGGCCGATCGAGGGCAGATATCCAGCGGCGGGGTTTTCGGCATAGAGCCGGGCTTCGAAGGCCCAGCCCTTCATTGTGATCTCTTCCTGGCTTTTCGGCAGCGGCTCGCCGCTTGCGACCGTCAGCTGCCAGAGGACCAGATCTTCGCCCGTGATTGCCTCGGTGACCGGATGTTCCACCTGCAGGCGCGTGTTCATCTCCATGAACCAGATACGGTCGGGATCGAGGCCCGAGGAGGCATCGGCGATGAATTCGATCGTGCCGGCGCCGACATAGTTGACCGCTCTTGCGGCCTTTACCGCCGCCTCGCAGATCGCCGCCCGGGTGGCGGCATCGAGGCCGGGGGCAGGGGCCTCTTCGATGACTTTCTGGTGACGGCGCTGCAGCGAGCAATCGCGTTCGAAGAGGTGGACACAATTTCCAAGCTTGTCAGCGAATACCTGCACCTCGATATGGCGCGGATTGGCGATATAGCGCTCGATCAGAACGCGGTCGTCGCCGAAGGCGGAAGCCGCTTCACGCCCGCAGGAGGCGAGACCTTCGGCGAAATCCTGCGGCCGGTCGATGCGACGCATGCCCTTGCCGCCGCCGCCGGCGACGGCCTTGATCAGCACGGGGTAGCCGATGATATCGGCTTCGGCCGCGAGCCTTGCTTCGCTCTGGTCCGAGCCGAGGTAGCCGGGGGTGACGGGCACGCCCGCCGCCTGCATCAATTGCTTGGCGGCGTCCTTCAGTCCCATGGCGCGGATGGCGGCCGGCGGCGCGCCGACCCAGATAATGCCGGCCTCTTCAACCGCTTCGGCGAATTCGGCATTTTCCGACAGGAACCCGTAACCGGGATGGATGGCGGCAGCACCTGACTTTCGGGCGGCTTCCAGGATGCGCTCCTGTGAGAGATAACTCTCTCGGGCCGGCGGCGGGCCGATGGCGATCGCCTCGTCCGCTTCCCTGACAAAGGGCAGGCCGGCATCGGCCTCGGAATAGACGGCGATGGTGCGGATGCCGAGCATCTTTGCCGTGCGGATGATGCGGCGGGCGATCTCGCCCCGGTTGGCAATGAGGAGACTTTCCATCATACCGCGCCTCACATCCTGAACAGGCCGAAGCGCGGCCCTTTCGGGATCGGCGCATTCAGGCAGGCCGAAAAGGCGAGACCCAGCACATCGCGCGTCTGGCGGGGGTCGATGATGCCGTCGTCCCAGAGACGGGCCGTGGCAAAATAGGGATTGCCCTCCGCCTCGTAGCCGGCGCGGATCGGTGCCTTGAAGGCCTCCTCCTCGGCGGCCGACCAATCCTCACCGCGCGCCTCCATCGCGTCGCGGCGGATGGTGGCGAGCACCGAGGCCGCCTGTTCGCCGCCCATGACGCTGATACGGCTGTTCGGCCAAGTAAAGAGGAAACGCGGGCGATAGGCGCGGCCGCACATGCCGTAATTGCCGGCCCCGAAGCTGCCGCCGATGATGACGGTGACTTTCGGCACGGTGGCGGTCGCAACGGCCGTCACCAGCTTCGCCCCATCCTTGGCGATGCCGCCGGCCTCATAGCGGCCGCCGACCATGAAGCCGGAGATGTTCTGCAGAAAGAGCAGCGGCACGCGGCGCTGGCAGGCGAGCTCGATGAAGTGGGCGCCCTTCAGCGCGCTTTCGGAAAACAGCACGCCGTTATTGGCGATGACAGCGACCGGCATGCCCCAGATGCGGGCGAAGCCGCAGACGAGCGTGGTGCCGTAGAGCGGCTTGAACTCATGCAGTTCCGAGCCGTCGACGATCCGGCCGATCACTTCGCGCACGTCATAGGGCGAGCGCACATCATCCGGAATGAGGCCGATGAGATCTTCGGGATCGAGTTTCGGCGGGCGCGGCGGCGTGACGTCGATATCGACGGATTTGACGCTGTTGAGGCTGGCTGCGATATCGCGGACCAGGAGCAGCGCATGTTCGTCGTTCTCCGCGACATGATCGACGACGCCGGAGCGGCGGCCATGGGTCTCGGCGCCGCCGAGTTCTTCGGCCGAGATGATTTCGCCTGTGGCGGCTTTCACCAACGGCGGGCCGGCCAGGAAGATCGTGCCCTGATTGCGCACGATGACCGTTTCGTCCGACATGGCCGGCACATAGGCGCCGCCGGCGGTGCAGCTTCCCATGACGCAGGCGATCTGCGGAATGCCTTCGGCCGACATCTGGGCCTGGTTGTAGAAGATCGCGCCGAAATGGTCGCGGTCAGGAAAGACTTCGGCCTGATGCGGAAGATTGGCGCCGCCGCTATCGACCAGATAGAGGCAGGGCAGCCGGTTCTGCAGGGCGATCTCCTGCGCCCGCAGATGTTTCTTCACCGTCAGGGGGTAATAGGCGCCGCCCTTCACGGTCGCGTCATTGGCGACGATCATCACCTCACGGCCCGAAACGCGGCCGATGCCTGATATGATGCCGGCGCCCGGCGCCTCGTCGCCATACATGCCGTTGGCAGCCAGCGTGCCGATCTCCAGGAAGGGGCTGCCGGCATCGATGAGCAGCTGGATGCGGTCGCGCGGCAGGAGTTTGCCCTTGCTTGTGTGGCGCTCGCGTGCCGATTGCGATCCGCCCTCACGCGCTTTCGCCGAACGGGCGTGGAGCTCGTCGATCAGGGTTCTGTTCTTGACGGCATTGGCCTTGAAGCTGTCGCTGTCGGGATCGATCGCAGTCGAAATCACCGTCATGACGCAATGAGCTCCCGGCCGATCAGGTAGCGGCGGATCTCGTTGGTGCCGGCGCCGATATCGTAGAGCTTGGCATCGCGCAGGAAGCGTTCGACCGGCCATTCCCTGGTATAACCGGCGCCGCCGAGCGCCTGGATCGCCTCCAGCGAAACCTTCACCGCATTCTCGCTGGCAAAGAGGATCGCGGCGGCGGCGTCGGTGCGTGTCGCCCGGCCGGCGTCGCAGGCCCGGGCGACGGAATAAACATAGGCGCGGGCCGAATTCAGCGCGACATACATGTCGGCGATCTTGGCCTGCATCAGCTGGAAATCGCCGATCGGTTTGCCGAACTGCTTGCGATCGCGCACATAGGGCAGCACGACATCGAGGCAGGCCTGCATGATGCCGAGTGGACCGCCGGCAAGCACGGCGCGCTCGTAGTCGAGGCCGGACATCAGGATCTTCACGCCTTCCCCCTCCCGGCCCATCAGCGCCTCGGCCGGCACTTCGCAATCCTGGAACACCAGTTCGGCCGTGTCGCTGCCGCGCATGCCGAGCTTGGAAAGCTTTTTCGAGACGCTGAAACCAGGCAGGCCTTTTTCGATGATGAGGGCGGAAATGCCTTTCGGACCAGCCGCCGGTTCGGTCTTGGCATACACGACGAGCACGTCGGCATGCGGCGCATTGGTGATCCAGAACTTGGTGCCGTTCAGGATATAGCGGTCGCCCTTTTTCTCGGCCCGTAGGCGCATCGAGACGACATCGGAACCGGCGCCAGCCTCCGACATCGCGAGCGAGCCGACATGTTCGCCCGAGATCAGCTTCGGCAGATGGCGGTGTTTCTGTTCCGGCGAGGCCCAGCGGCGGATTTGGTTGACGCAGAGATTGGAATGGGCGCCGTAACTCAAGCCCACCGAGGCCGAGGCGCGGGAGACTTCCTCCATGCCGACAACGTGTTCGAGGTAGCCGAGACCGGCGCCGCCGAATTCTTCCTCGACCGTGATTCCATGCAGGCCGAGCGCCCCCATCTGGGGCCAGAGCTGGCGCGGAAACGTGTTGCTTTCGTCGATCTCCGCGGCCAGCGGAGCGATATGATCGGCCGCAAACCGCGCCGTCGTTTCACGGATCGCGTCCGCGGTGTCGCCGAGCGAAAAATCAAACATGGCACTCCTCCCGCTGAAATATGTAGCGCGGGTTGCGGAAGGTTCAAAGTGTCCTTGATTGCAATGGCCCATCCAATTGCGAGAGAGCTTCCTCCCGGCGAAAGACCTCGGGGCTCTTGCCCATCCATTTCCGAAAGGCTCGGAAGAAGGCGCTCGGCTCGGAATAGCCGAGCTGCACGGCAATCTCACCGATGGACATCGAAGTGTTCAGCAGCAGTTCGACGGCGAGATCCCGGCGGATGTCGTCCTTGATGGCGGCATAGCTTTGTCCCTCGTCGTGCAGACGGTGGCGTAGCGTGGAGGGCGGCATTCGCATATCGGCGGCAAGCTCAGTAAAGCGCGACCAGGCAGCCGGCGTGGCCAGATTCAGGCGGCGGCGGACGGCGGCGGCGATACCGGCATCATAGCGATAGCGCACCAGAATATTGGCGGGCGCGCCGCGCAGGAACTGTTTGAGCGCCTGTTCGCTGCGCGCCACCGGCAGGTCGAGCAAGGCGCTGTCGAAGCCGAGCCGGCTGATGGTTTGCGAGAAAAGCACTGGCGCGCCGAAGAAGAGCCGATAGTCGGCGCCTTGTTTGGGCTCCGCGCAGCGGAAATCGACGAGCCGGATCGGAATGCGCCGGCCGACCAGCCAGCAGGTGATGCCGTGCAGGATGATCCAATAGGTGCGATAGGCGAAGGCTGAACGCGGGCCGCCGGCATCCGTGAGCTCGACCTCGGCCAGGCCGTCGCGGATGACGAGCCGTCCCCTGGGATCGTCGAGCACGACATCGAGGAAACGCAGCGCTCGGCGCAGGGCGTGGCCTAGCGTTGGCGCATGCAGCACAGAGTGGCAGAGCAGCGTGAAGCTGCCGCCGCGCATCGGTCGGCCACCCATGCCGAAGAATTCGTCGTCGAGCTCGGCGGCGATTGCCAGCCAGAGCGCGCCATAGGTCTCGGCCGACACCGGTTGATCGACCAGCGGCGGCAGTCCCACACGCGCAAGAAT
This sequence comes from Rhizobium sp. BK456, assembly GCF_014194045.1. Taxonomy (NCBI): domain Bacteria; kingdom Pseudomonadati; phylum Pseudomonadota; class Alphaproteobacteria; order Hyphomicrobiales; family Rhizobiaceae; genus Rhizobium; species Rhizobium sp. BK456. Next base: position 267,341 of record NZ_JACIAO010000009.1, on the reverse strand, counting down.
AGGCTCTGTCGGCTTGTCCAGCCGCCGAAGGCTGTCAAGGGCCTCCTCGACAAAGGCCGGTGCAATCATGCGTCGCTCGATTTCGGCCATCGCGCCCTCTATGGCAAAACTGTCCGAAATAATGGAGCAGTTCTGTCATCGCTTGCAATAGGTCGACGGAATAGAATCCTGTCATTCGGCTGAGCCTGGAGGAGGCGTGGCCGGCAGGAGGAACAGGTCCATGCTGATCCGAGGTGCAAGTTTCATCGTGACCGGCGGCGGCTCCGGCCTCGGCGCGGCAACAGTGCGCATGCTTGTGGAGGCGGGCGGGCGGGTGACGATCGCCGATCTCAACGCGGAAGCCGGACAGGAAATCGTCCGGGAATTCGGAAGCGATGCCCGTTTCGTCAGGGCCGACGTGACCGATGGCGAGGAAGGGGCGGCGGCGGTTGCCGCTGCCATCGAAGCCTTCGGCGGCTTGCGCGGATTGGTGAATTGCGCAGGCGTCGCTCCGGCCGAAAAGGTGATCGGCCGCGACGGGCCGCACCGGCTGGAGAGTTTTGCCCGCACGGTGAGCATCAATCTCATTGGCACATTCAACATGATCCGGCTGGCAGCGGCGGCGATCCAGACTACCGAGCCGGATGCGGAAGGCGAACGTGGCGTCATCGTCAATACGGCCTCGGTTGCCGCCTTCGACGGCCAGATCGGCCAGGCAGCTTACGCCGCCTCCAAGGGCGGGGTGGCGGCCATGACCTTGCCGATCGCCCGCGAGCTTGCTCGTCACGGCATTCGCGTGGTGTCGATCGCACCCGGCATTTTCGAGACGCCGATGATGGCTGATATGCCGGCCGAGGTTCAGGCGGCGCTCGGTAAGAGCGTGCCCTTTCCACCGCGGCTCGGTCGGCCGGCGGAATTTGCCGGGCTGGTACGCCATATCTTGGAAAACAACATGCTGAACGGCGAGGTCATCCGCCTCGATGGCGCATTGCGGATGGGCGCGCGGTGAACGCTTCGCCCCAAGGAGGAAAGATGGTTTTGCAGGATCCCATCGTCATCACCGGTGCAGCGCGCACCCCGATCGGCAGCTTTCAGGGAGAGCTGAAAGAGGCGACAGCGCCGGAGCTCGGAGCGACGGCGATCCGCGCAGCGCTGCAGCGCAGCCGCATCGCGGCCGAGGCGATTGAGGAGGTCGTCTTCGGCTGCGTGCTGCCGGCGGGGCAGGGGCAGGCGCCGGCGCGCCAGGCGGCGATCCATGCCGGTCTGCCCTTCGCGACTGCGGCGAGCACCGTCAACAAGATGTGCGGCTCAGGCATGAAGGCGGTGATGATGGCGCATGACCTGATTGCCGCCGGCAGCGCCTCAGCGGCGATTGCAGGCGGCATGGAAAGCATGACGAATGCGCCCTATCTTCTTGACAAGGCCCGTGGCGGCTACAGGCTCGGCCATGGGCGTGTCGTGGATCACATGTTCCTCGACGGGCTGGAGGATGCTTATGACAAGGGGCGCTTGATGGGCAGCTTCGCGGAGGATTGCGCCGAGGCCTATCAGTTCACGCGCGAGGCGCAGGACAGCTACGCCATCGCCTCTCTGACGCGGGCGCAGAAGGCGATCGCGGACGGATGTTTCGAAAGCGAGATCGTGCCGGTCACGGTGAAATCGGGCAAATCAGAGCAGGTGGCGAACCGCGACGAACAGCCGGGAAAGGCCAGGCTCGACAAGATCCCGTCGCTGAAACCGGCTTTCCGCGACGGCGGCACGGTGACCGCGGCGAATTCCAGCTCGATCTCCGATGGCGCGGCAGCCCTGGTACTGATGCGCCGCTCCGAGGCGGCGCGGCGCGGCCTGACGCCGCTCGCCACAATCCTCGGCCACGCCACGCATTCGCAGGCACCCAATCTTTTCGCCACCGCGCCGATCGGCGCGCTGCAGAAGCTCTCCGACCGGACCGGCCTGGCGCTTTCCGACGTCGATCTCTTCGAAATCAACGAGGCTTTCGCCGTCGTCGCCATGGCGGCGATGCGCGATCTCGACCTGCCGCATGAAAAGGTCAACGTGCATGGCGGCGCCTGCGCGCTCGGCCATCCGATCGGCGCATCGGGGGCTCGAATTTTGGTGACACTGCTTTCGGCGCTGCAGCGATACGGACTAAAGCGCGGCATGGCCGCGCTCTGCATCGGCGGCGGCGAGGCGACGGCTGTCGCCATCGAGCGGCACTAGCGGGGGGCGAGCAGATGATCCTTTCCGACCTCCAACAGCAGATCACAGATCTCGCCCGTGATTTTGCCCGCGACCGGCTGGCGCCGGGAGCCGCTAAACGCGACCGGGAGCATCTGTTCCCGCGCGAGGAACTGAAGGAGATGGGCGAACTCGGCCTGCTCGGCATGCTGGTGCCGGAGGCCTATGGCGGCTCGGATACGGGCGTCGTTGCCTATGCCGCGGCACTCGAGGAGATTGCCGCCGGCGATGGACCTTGTTCGACGATCATGAGCGTGCACAGCTCCGTCGGCTGCGTGCCGATCCTGAAATTCGGCACCGAGGAGCAGCGGCAGCGCTTCCTGCCGAAACTGGCAAGCGGCGAATGGATCGGCGGTTTTGCGCTGACCGAGCCGCAGGCCGGTTCCGACGCCTCCAACCTGAAGACCCGGGCGCGGCGTGACGGCGATCATTATGTGCTCGACGGTGCCAAGCAGTTCATTACCTCGGGAAAAAACGGCAATGTCATCATCGTCTTTGCCGTCACCGATCCCGATGCCGGCAAGAAGGGCATCACCGCCTTCGTCGTGCCGACGGAGACGCCGGGCTACGAGGTGATCCGCGTCGAGGAAAAGCTCGGTCTACATTCCACCGATACCTGTCAGATCGCCTTCAACGCCATGCGCATTCCTGCAGAATTGAGGCTCGGGGCGGAAGGCGAGGGCTATCGCATCGCGCTCGCCAATCTCGAGGGCGGGCGGATCGGCATTGCAGCGCAGGCGGTCGGCATGGCGCGGGCTGCCTTCGAGGCAGCGCGCGATTACGCTAGGGAACGCACGGCCTTCGGCAAGCCGATTTTCGAGCACCAGGCCGTCGCCTTCCGCCTTGCCGATATGGCGGTGCGGATCGAGGCGGCGCGCCAGCTGGTCTTTCACGCGGCCGCGTTGAGGGAGGCCGAAATGCCCTGCCTGTCGGAAGCCTCGATGGCGAAACTCTTTGCCTCGGAGATGGCCGAGCGCGTCTGCTCCGACGCAATCCAGATCCATGGAGGCTACGGCTACATGGCCGATTATCCGGTCGAGCGCATCTACCGTGATGTGCGCATCTGCCAGATCTATGAGGGAACGAGCGACGTGCAGCGCATGGTAATCGCCCGCAATCTATAAGAACCATACCGGCCTTGCCCCCGGGAGAGGGGCGTGGCCGGCAAAGGGAGGAAAGAAAAAGCATGGTGGATTCCGCTCGTTTGAGCCTGCACGTCCCCGAACCCGCCGTCCGTCCGGGCGGCCAGCCCGATTTTTCCAACGTCAAGATCGCCAAGGCCGGCTCCGTGCCGCGGCCGGAGGTGGATGTCGCCTCGGAGGAAATCCGCGACCTCGCCTATTCGATCATCCGCGTGCTGAACCGCGACGGCGAGGCGGTCGGTCCCTGGGCGGGGTCGCTCTCCGACGAGGAATTGCTGACCGGGCTACGCAACATGATGAAGCTGCGCGCCTTCGACGCCCGCATGCTGATGGCGCAGCGCCAGGGCAAGACATCTTTCTATATGCAGCATCTCGGTGAAGAGGCCGTCAGCTGCGCCTTCCGCAAAGCGCTCAACAAGGGAGATATGAACTTCCCGACCTATCGCCAGGCGGGCCTGCTGATCGCCGATGATTATCCGATGGTCGAGATGATGAACCAGATCTACTCGAACGAGAGTGATCCGCTGCGCGGCCGGCAGCTGCCGATCATGTATTCTTCCAAGGAGCACGGCTTCTTCACCATCTCGGGCAATCTCGCCACCCAATATGTCCAGGCTGTCGGCTGGGCGATGGCCTCGGCGATCAAGAACGACAGCCGCATTGCCGCCGCCTGGATCGGTGACGGATCGACGGCGGAATCGGATTTCCACTCGGCGCTCGTCTTCGCCTCGACCTACAAGGCGCCCGTCATCCTCAACATCGTCAACAATCAATGGGCGATCTCCACCTTCCAGGGCATCGCCCGCGGCGGCTCCGGCACATTCGCTGCCCGCGGCCTTGGCTTCGGCATTCCGGCGCTGCGTGTCGACGGAAACGACTATCTCGCCGTCCATGCCGTCGCCCGCTGGGCGGCGGATCGCGCGCGGCGCAATCTCGGCCCGACGCTGATCGAATATGTGACCTACCGTGTCGGCGCGCATTCGACCTCCGACGATCCGAGCGCCTATCGGCCGAAGACGGAATCGGAGGCCTGGCCGCTCGGCGATCCGGTGCTGCGACTGAAGAAACATCTGATCGTCACGGGCGCATGGTCGGAAGAGCGACATGTGCAGGCCGAAGCCGAAATCATGGACGAGGTGATCGAGGCGCAGCGCCAAGCGGAGGCTCATGGTACGCTGCATGCCGGCGGCAGGCCTTCGGTGCGCGATATTTTCGAGGGCGTCTATGCCGAGATGCCGCCGCATATCCGCCGTCAGCGGCAGAAGGCGGGGTACTGACATGACCAGGATGACGATGATCGAGGCGGTGCGCAGCGCCATGGACGTCTCGATGGCGAAGGACGACAATGTCGTGGTTTTCGGCGAGGATGTCGGCTATTTCGGCGGCGTTTTCCGTTCCACGCAAGGGCTGCAGGCAAAATACGGCCGGACGCGCTGCTTCGACACGCCGATCAGCGAATCCGGCATCGTCGGCACGGCGATCGGCATGGCGGCCTATGGGCTGAAGCCCTGTGTCGAAATCCAGTTCGCCGATTACATGTATCCCGCCTATGACCAGCTGACGCAGGAAGCCGCGCGCATCCGCTACCGCTCCAACGGCGATTTCACCTGCCCGATCGTCGTGCGTATGCCGACAGGCGGTGGCATCTTCGGCGGCCAGACGCACAGCCAGAGCCCGGAAGCGCTCTTCACCCATGTCTGCGGGCTGAAAGTGATCGTGCCGTCGAACCCCTATGACGCTAAAGGCCTGCTGATCGCCGCGATTGAGGATCCGGATCCCGTCATGTTCCTGGAGCCGAAGCGGCTCTATAACGGCCCCTTCGACGGCCATCACGAGCGGCCGGTGACGCCTTGGTCGAAGCATGAGCTCGGGGAGGTGCCCGACGGCCACTACACCATCCCGATCGGCAAAGCCGAAGTACGGCGCGTGGGATCGGCGGTGACTGTAGTCGCCTACGGCACGATGGTGCATGTGGCACTTGCCGCCGCCGAAGATGCCGGCATCGACGCCGAGGTGATCGATCTTAGAAGCCTGCTGCCGCTCGATCTCGATACGATCGTCAAATCGGTTACCAAGACCGGGCGCTGCGTCGTCGTGCATGAGGCGACCCTGACGTCGGGCTTCGGCGCCGAAGTCGTGGCGCTGGTGCAGGAGCATTGCTTCTATCATCTCGAAGCGCCTGTTGTGCGCGTCGCCGGCTGGGACACGCCCTATCCGCATGCGCAGGAGTGGGATTATTTCCCCGGTCCCGGCCGGGTTGGGCGGGCGCTTGCCGAAGTCATGGAGGCCTGAGCCATGGGCGAATTCATCATCAAGATGCCGGATGTCGGGGAAGGGGTCGCCGAGGCCGAACTTGTGGAGTGGCACGTGAAGGCAGGAGATCCGGTCCGCGAAGACATGGTGATCGCCGCCGTCATGACCGACAAGGCCACAGTCGAAATTCCCTCACCCGTCAGCGGCACCGTCATCTGGCTCGCTGGTGAGATCGGAGACCGTATCGCGGTCAAGGCGCCGCTGGTGCGGATCGAGACAGCCGGCGAGGCCGACGAGGCTCAGCCGCAGGCGCGTGTTGCAGAAACGACGAAAGTCGAGATTGCGAAGCCTGCCCCTGCGGCGCCTGCCCCTGCGGCAGCGCCAGTGCCGGCGGCGGCGCCGGCGGAAAAGCCGCTTGCCGCGCCCTCCGTCCGGCTCTTCGCCAGGGAAGGCGGGGTCGATCTCCGGCAAGTGCAGGGCACGGGGCCTGCCGGTCGCATCCTGCGCGAGGATGTCGAGCAGTTTCTGTCTCAGGGAGCAGCGCCCGCAACGGTAAAGAATGGTCTCGCCAGAAAGACGGCGACCGAGGAGATCAAGCTGACCGGCCTGCGCCGCCGCATCGCCGAGAAGATGGTGCTGTCCACCTCGCGCATTCCCCACATCACCTATGTGGAGGAAGTCGACATGACCGCGCTCGAAGAATTGCGCGCCACCATGAACAGCGAACGCCGCGAAGCGCACCCGAAATTGACGGTCCTGCCCTTCCTGATGCGGGCGCTGGTCAAGGCGATTTCCGAGCAGCCCGAGGTCAACGCCACCTTCGACGACGATGCCGGCATCATCACGCGCCATGGCGCCGTGCATATCGGCATCGCCACCCAGACGCCCGCGGGTCTGACCGTGCCGGTGGTGCGGCACGCAGAAGCGCGCGGCATCTGGGATTGCGCCGCCGAAATGAACCGGCTGGCGGGGGCGGCGCGGACGGGGACCGCGACGCGCGACGAACTTTCCGGCTCGACCATCACCATCAGCTCTCTGGGCGCGCTCGGCGGCATCGTCTCGACGCCTGTTATCAATCATCCCGAAGTGGCGATCATCGGCGTCAACAAGATCGCCACGCGTCCGGTCTGGGACGGAACGCAATTCGTGCCGCGCAAGATGATGAACCTCTCCTCGAGCTTCGACCATCGCATTATCGACGGCTGGGATGCGGCGACCTTCGTGCAGCGCGTCCGTACGCTCCTCGAAACCCCGGCGCTCATTTTCATCGAAGGCTGATCCATGAAAGAGATTGTCTGCAAGCTCCTCGTTATTGGCGCCGGTCCGGGCGGTTATGTCTGCGCCATCCGCGCCGGGCAGCTCGGGGTCGATACGGTGATCGTCGAAGCCGGAAAGCCGGGAGGCACCTGCCTGACGGTCGGCTGCATTCCCTCCAAGGCGCTGATCCATGCCGCCGAGGAATTCGCCGCCACGCAAAGGATGCTTGCCGGCAAGAACCCGATGGGCATCCGTGTCGAAGGCGCCTCGATCGATCTTGGCAGGACGGTCGCTTGGAAGGACGGTATTGTCGGCCGGCTGACGAACGGGGTTTCGGGCCTCTTGCAGAAGGCGCGGGTCAAGATCGTCCACGGCCGGGCCCACTTCCGTGACGGCAAGACGGTGGAGGTCGAGACGGAAACCGGCCAGCAGATCATCCGCGCCGAGACCGTGGTGATCGCCACCGGCTCCGACCCGGTGGAGCTATCCAACCTGCCATTCGGCGGCCGCGTCATTTCCTCGACGGAGGCGCTGTCGCTAACGGAGCTGCCGAAAAAGCTGGTCGTGGTCGGCGGCGGTTATATCGGCCTGGAGCTCGGAATGGCCTTCGCCAAGATGAGATCGGAAGTGACGGTCGTCGAGGCGACGCCGCAGGTGCTGCCGCTCTACGATGCCGAACTCGTGCGGCCTGTCATGCGCAAGCTTACCGAAAGCGACATCCGGGTGCTGATAGGCGCGAAGGCGATGGGCCTTGCCGACAACGGTGCGGCGTTGCTTGTCGAAACCTCCGATGGCCGGCGAGAAAGCCTGTCGGCCGACCGCATTCTCGTGACCGTCGGTCGCCGCCCGCGGACGGCGGGATCCGGTCTCGAGGAGCTCGATCTCGATCGCGCCGGTCCCTATCTCAGGATCGATGATCGCTGCCGCACCTCGATGCGCGGCATCTATGCGATCGGCGACGTGACCGGCGAACCGATGCTAGCCCATCGGGCTATGGCGCAAGGCGAGATGGTGGCGGAGATCATCGCCGGCAAGAAGCGTGCCTGGGACAAGCGCTGCATCCCCGCCATCTGCTTTACCGATCCCGAGATCGTCAGCGCCGGTCTCTCGCCGGCCGAAGCGCAAGCGCAAGGCTATGAAATCCGCACCGGCCAGTTTCCGTTCAGCGCCAACGGCCGGGCGATGACCATGGTATCGGAAGAGGGCTTCGTGCGCGTCGTCGCCCGCGCCGACACGAACCTCGTTCTCGGCATCCAGGCGGTGGGGGCAGGCGTCTCCGAGCTTTCGGCGGCTTTTGCGCTGGCGATCGAGATGGGCGCGCGCCTGGAAGACATCGCCGGCACGATCCACGCGCATCCGACCCGCAGCGAAGCGGTCATGGAGGCGGCGCTGAAAGCGTTGGGAAGCGCTCTGCATATCTGAGGCGAAGCCCGATCCGGATTCTGACGATCCTGGAAGCCGTCGCGGCTCCTCAGGGGACATCACCTTCACGTGCAGCATTTCTGGATACAACAGCCATAAGTTGGTAAAATAGCAACATCTACCATTCCCGGGGAAGAAGTGATCGCACCGAGTATTGTGCCTTGAAACGGAAAAATTGGGATATTAAATCAAAATTATAACGATAAATCGGCAGTCCGTCAGGAGGGAAACCTGATATATTCAATTATAAATTTTAAATCTTGCATAAGCTGAATTATGGAACTAACGAATCCCGCTCATTTGAAATCGGAGCATGCTTTCTTCGGCATCTTTGACACAGTTTGTCCCTGATACCGCCTTTCGCTGCAATGCGGGACGCAAGACCTCCGAGCGCCTTCAGCGGCATTCAAGCCGGGGCGATCGAGAGCCGGCGTCTCAGGCCGCTGCCGAATATATTTCGAGATTCCGCCTCAGGAGATCAAGCAGCGCGTCTCGTTCGGGATCACGGACTGCTTTCATCCAGGCGACAGCTAGCGGCAGTTTCGGCGTCGTCTGCCCTGCTCCCTCCTGCACCGGCAGAAAGCGAACGCCGGCAGAGGCGAGAGAGGATGTCCACCGCGGGACGATGGCGAGGCCGAGGCCGGCGGCGACCATGCTGACGATGGTTTGCTTTTCATCGGCGACCTGGGCGATATCAGGGTGCAGGCCGGCTGCGGCAAACAGGTTCATCGTCAAATCGTAGCTGTGGGGCCGGGATCGCCTGTCCGGTACGATCAGCGGCGCATTCGCCAGATCGAGGACGGAGACGTTCTTATGGTCAGCGAGTTCATGAGAGGCCGGGACTGCGACGACGGTCGTCTCGGAAAACAGATCCTCGACCGCAAGATGACGGCTCATTCCCGGACGCGGCCTGATAAAAGCCAGATCCAACCCGCCGGCCAGCAGTTTGGGCACGAGCCGAATGGATTTGCCCTCCATCAGCTGGATTTTGACATCGGGGGCGATGGCTCGAAAGTCGTGGATCAGTGTCGGAAGGAGGCCGGCGGCGGCGCTATCGATCGCGCCGATCCGAAGGATGCGGCTGCGCCGGTGATGCCTGGCACGAAATTTTTGACCGAGTTCATCGAGCCGGGCGAGAAGCGGCCTGACCTCCTCCAGCAGCGCTACTCCATCCTCGGTCAACGAGACGCTCCGGGTCGTGCGGCTCAGCAACTGACTTCCGACCGACTCTTCCAGCAGGCGCACATGGCGCCCGAGCGATCCCGGAAGCAACCCGATCCTTTGCGCCGCCCTTCCAAAATGAAGCTCCTCGGCAACGGCAACGAAGCACCTCAACTGCTCCAGCTCCACAGGCAGCCTCCTATTATATCCATAATTTATATAATTCTTTCATCGTTGAGTAAACCGAGAGCTCGGCACTAGGCTTAAGGTAGAACGCGTAGGCCGCATCGGGTGGACTGGCGCGGAAGAGGTTGCCGGAGCAAATCAATGCGTGAATATTCTATCGCCGCTATTCCTGCGGACGGGATCGGGCCCGAAGTCATTGCCGCCGGGCGAACGGTGCTCGCAAGTCTGGAAAAACGTCTCGGCGATGTGAGATTTGCCATCGAACACTTCGACTGGGGCTCCGACTACTACAAAAGACATGGCGTAATGATGCCTTCCGACGGGCTTGAACGGCTGAAGAAATTCGACGCGATCTATTTCGGCGCCGTCGGCGCGCCGGATGTTCCCGATCATATCACCCTCTGGGGGCTCAGACTGCCGATCTGCCAGGGCTTTGATCAATATGCCAATGTGCGGCCGACCAAGATCCTTCCGGGCATTACTCCTCCGCTGTGCAACTGCGGCGTCGGCGATCTCGATTGGGTGATCGTCCGCGAGAATTCCGAAGGAGAATATTCCGGCCATGGCGGCCGCGCCCATCGCGGCATGCCAGAGGAAGTCGGAACAGAGGTTGCCATCTTCACCCGCGTCGGCGTCACCCGCATCATGCGTTACGCCTTTAAGCTGGCGCAGGCGCGGCCGCGCAAATTGCTGACGGTCGTGACGAAATCGAATGCCCAACGGCACGGCATGGTCATGTGGGACGAGATCGCCGCCGAGGTGGCCGCAGAATTCCCTGATGTCACCTGTGACAAGATGCTGGTCGACGCCATGACGGTGCGGATGACGCTGAAACCGCAGAGCCTCGACACGATCGTCGCGACCAACCTGCATGCCGACATCCTCTCCGACCTTGCCGGCGCGCTCGCCGGCAGCATCGGAGTCGCGCCCACCGCGAATATCGACCCGCAGCGCCGGTTTCCCTCGATGTTCGAACCGATCCATGGTTCGGCCTTCGACATTGCCGGCAAGGGCATCGCCAACCCCATCGCAACCATCTGGACCGCCGCGCAGATGCTCGACCATCTCGGCGAGCAGGAGGCTTCGGCCCGTCTCATGCGCGCCTTCGAAGCGGTGACAGGCGCGGGTATCCTCACCCCCGACGTCGGCGGTACTGCCACGACCAAAGAGGTTACCGATGCGGTTTGCGACGCGATCCATTCCTCCAATGTTTAGAACAGGGCTGCGTGATGTCACGCACCATCGCCTCGCCGGCGGACAGCATAAAATGCTGTCGCAGGCCAGGACGTATACTATTCGTCCCGCCAGGAGCCCAAGAAACGCGATCGACTCGCGCTTTCGATGTGGTAGTGTTGGCAGAGTAGCGGCATAATATGCTGCGGCGCTGGCAGGTTCGACAGGCGGAGTGAAGCGATGAAACTCGACCGGATCGATATAAAAATTCTGCATGAGTTGCAGAAGAATGGCCGCGTCACCAATGTCGAGCTCGCCGAGCTCGTCAACCTGTCGCCGAGCCCCTGCCTGATGCGGGTGAAGAAGCTGCAGTCTGAAGGTTATATCGAGGGTTATTCCGCGCAGATCAACGTCGCCAAACTCGGCCAGACGCTGACGGTGTTCACGGAGATCACCCTGAAAAACCACCGGCAGATCGATTTCGCCCGGTTTTTGACAACGGTCGAGAAGATCGACCAGGTGATCGAATGCCATCTGGTCTCCGGCGGCTATGACTATCTCTTGAAATTCGTGACGGCCGGGATCGGCGAATACCAGACGATCATGGAGCGACTCTCCGATATGGAGATCGGCATCGACAAGTATTTCAGCTTCGTCGTCCTGAAATCGCCCATCGTCAAATCGCACATGCCGTTGACGAGCCTGTTTCCGCTTTAGTTCGATCGTCGGCCCGGCCGCGGCGGCAACAAGGTGGGAATGCGCGTGGCATCGCCCTTGTTATAGCATTGCTATGAAACCGCAGCGGGCCGCGGTCAGCCCTTCAGGGTCGCGCGGATATCGGGGTCGGTCAGGGTGTCATCAAGCGTTTTGTGCGTGCGCTCGATGATGGCGTCGATATCGGCGTCGGTGCAGCAGAGCGGCGGCGCATAACCCAGCACGCCGTTGGCGAAGGCACGGATGACCAGGCCGTTTTCCCAGGCGCGGTCGAAGACCCGGCGCGCCGGATCGGCGGTCGACGGCAACGGCGTCTTTTTTTCCTTGTCGACCACCAGTTCGATGGCGGCCAGCATGCCACGGCCGCGCACGTCGCCGACAAGCGGATGGTCCTTGAGGCTTTCAAGCCCTTGCATCAGCCGTGCACCGGCTTTCCGGCCGTTCTCCAGGAGGCCGGTTTCGTAAAGGTTCAGCACTTCGAGACCGACGGCTGCGCTGACGGGATGGGCCGAATAGGTATAACCGTGACCGACGGCTGCGCCTCCGGCGCCATCCGCGATGGCCTGGTAGACATGATCGGCCATGAAAACCGCGCCCATCGGCACATAGCCCGAGGTCAGACCCTTTGCGGTGGTGATGAAATCAGGAACGATCCCGTCGTCCTCGCATGCAAAGAGCGGGCCGGTGCGGCCGAAAGCGGTGATGACTTCGTCGGCGACAAAGAGGATTCCGAGTTCGCCGCAGAGCGCCCGCATCGCCTTCATCCAGCCCTTCGGCGGCACCAGTACACCGCCCGACCCCTGAATGGGTTCGGCATAAAACGCGGCGACGCGTTCGGGGCCGACCTCTTCAACCTTGCGGCGCAGTGCCGCGAGCGAGGCGTTGATGATCGCCTGCGAATCCTCACCTACCGGGTTGCGGTAGGCGTAGTGCGAGGGGATTTTATGCTGCCAGTCGAAGGGAATGCCGAAGCCGGCGTGGAACAGAGGAAGCGCCGTCAGTCCTGCCCCGACAGTCGATGAACCGTGATAGCCTTGCTCGATGGAGATGAACTGGTCGCGTTGCGGCTGGCCGCGGGCGATCCAGTAATAGCGGATGAACCGGATCGTGCTGTCGACGGCATCGGATCCGCCCAAGGTAAAGTAAACATGATTGAGATCGCCCGGCGCCCGTTCGGCCAATTCCGCGGCAAGCCGGATCGCCGGTTCCGAACCGAGACCGAAATAAGTGGTGGCATAGGGCAGTTCGCGCATCTGCCGCGCCGCCGCCTCGACGATCGATTCATGACCGTAACCGGCATTGACGCACCACAGGCCGGCAAAGCCGTCGACCAACTGCTTGCCCGAAGCATCGGTCACCGTCGCCCCTTTTGCCGAAGCGAGCACACGCACACCGAGCTTTTCATGGTTGCGGTAGGAGGCGACGGGGTGGACGAGATGGGCGCGGTCGAGTTCGACAAGGGAATTGCTGTACATAATGCTCTCCGGATCAGCCGAGTGCCTGGTTGGCGAGGGCGAAGATGGTGGCGACGGAATCGACGGCTGGGATCGATGGCTTCATCATGGCGATGCCGCCGCCGACATGGGCGAAGCCTTGTTCGGCCAGCCAGCCGGACAGGCCGGCGGCAGTCGTGGTATCGACCCTGAGGAACCCGCCGGGGCGCCGTGCGATGAAATGCGTGACGAGCGCCTTGGCGTCATCCACGTTGCCCGCAATGACGGGGCCGATGACCTCGCCCCGGCCGAAGCTGCGAAGGACCGCGAAACCGCTGACGCGTCCATTGCGGCGGCGTACCACGGCGAGTTCACCGACCTTGGCGAGATATGCGATCAGATCGGCGCGATCGGCGCCGAAGGCCTGTCGATCGAGTTCGGTGATTGCCGAGAAATCGGTCATCGCGGCGGCTGACGTTGCCGTCGGCGCGGCGCGTTCTGCTGCGATGCCTTGATGCTGCAGAATGCGGCCGGTCTGGCGGAAGCCGAGCTTCTCGTAGAGTGGAAGGCCATCGGCGGTCGCTACAAGCCGGAGCGGGCGATCGCCGGCAAGCTCCATTGCGGCATGCATTAGCTTGCGGCCAAGGCCGCGGCCGCGCATGGCTTGATCGACGATGACCATGTTGATCGTGGCGCAGTCTTGCTTGTAGGGGGTGACGAGCACGGTGCCCACCACCCGGTCGCCCTCGATGGCGACGACACCCTCGCTCAAGGCACGCGCCATTTCCCAGTCTTCAGGCCGATGGGGCCAGCCCGCCTGCCGCGACAGCGTGAGGGCGGCACCCAGGTGTTCGCTGCCGAACGCGGCAAAGTCGATCTGGCTTGTCTGCATGACACTTCCCTTATTCTCCTGAGTGGAAGTGTGAAGGAGTGCGGGTTGGCTAATCGTCTGAAGGCTGCGCCCTGAGCAGTATCTTATCGTTTTCCCTTTGTCGCCTGCCGCATCTTATGCTGGCATGTGGGCGCCACCGGGCGGATCGCGAGCAACATTCGCTGCACGTCGGCAAGCCGGGTGAGTGAGTGCGGCGAGCCGATCAAATCAACAAGCATCATAGAGGCCGACATAGCCATCCTCGCCGTCGTTCAGCCACCGCCAGCGAGCGGGGCACCTACTACCATCTGCCAAAGCCGCCTTTCGATACGCAATAATCTGCTTCGATCGCAGCTACATTCAGGCGAGCCGCGGGGTGGGCCGCGCCTATCATGACTACGCCCCGGTCCACGCTCCAAAGGATATGTTCATGACCCTCATGCGCCCGAAATACATCACCTTCGACTGCTACGGCACGCTGACCAATTTCCAGATGGCGGAGGCGGCCCGCGACCTTTACGGCAATCAGCTCGACGAGCCGCGCATGGCCGAGTTCGTCCGCAACTTCGCCGCCTATCGCCTCGATGAGGTTCTGGGCGACTGGAAGCCCTATGCCGAGGTCGTTCACAATTCGATCGAGCGCAGCTGCAAACGCAACGGCATCAAGTTCAGGGACGAAGACGCCCGGATGGTCTATGAGCGCGTGCCGACCTGGGGTCCGCATGCGGATGTGCCGGCTGGCCTCGCGAAGGTCGCCAAGGAGATCCCGCTGGTGATCCTGTCGAATGCGATGATTTCGCAGATCATGTCGAATGTCGAAAAGCTCGGCGCTCCGTTCCATGCGGTTTACACGGCCGAACAGGCGCAAGCCTACAAGCCGCGCCTGCAGGCCTTTGAATATATGTTCGATATGCTCGGCTGCGCGCCCGAAGATGTCGTGCACTGCTCCTCGTCATTCCGCTATGACCATATGTCGGCCAACGATATCGGCATCAAGAACAAGGTGTGGGTCAACCGCCGCCATGAACCCGCCAACCCGTTCTATGGCTATGTCGAAATCCCCGACATTTCCGGCCTGCCGGGCGTTTTCGGTCTCTGAACCGTACGAGGAAAAGCGCGGGCGTTTCCGCCCGCGCTTCTTTTGAAGTGATCGGCTGTGCTTGCGGACCGACTGAAGCCGAAGGGTTGCCAACCCTCGTGTGTTGCGGTGGTTGTAAAAAAAAATGGCGCACCCCGCGTGCGCCACATTGCTGGTTCTCGTCCCGTAATCGCTTCCGGCTCAGCTCAGTCCGCCGATATGGAAGCTCTTCATCTCGAGATATTCTTCGATGCCCGCCTGCGCGCCCTCGCGCCCGAGGCCGGATTGCTTGACGCCGCCGAACGGGGCGACTTCGGTTGAGATCGCGCCGGTGTTGAGCCCGATCATGCCGAACTCGAGCGCTTCGCCGACACGCCAGGAGCGCTTGAGGTTTTCGGTGTAGAAATAGGCAGCCAGGCCGAAGGGCGTGCCGTTGGCGATTGCGATCGCCTCGTCTTCCGTCTCGAAGCGGAAGAGCGGAGCAACCGGGCCGAAGGTTTCTTCGCTGGCAAGCAGCATGTCGGTCGTCGCCCCGGTCAGCACCATCGGCGCGGCGTATTGCGAGCCCTCCGCCACGGAGCTTCCCTGTGCGGCGATCTTGGCGCCTTTGGAGAGAGCGTCTTCGACATGGCGGGTGATCTTGTCGATCGCCGCTGCATTGATCATCGGGCCGATAACGTTGCCGGGTTCCGTGCCGGGGCCGACCTTCATGGCGTTGACGCGAGCGCCGAGTTTTTCGGCGAAGGCATCATAGACACCGGCCTGCACCAGGATGCGGTTGGCGCAGACGCAGGTCTGGCCGCCGTTGCGGAACTTGGACAGGATTGCGCCCTCGACAGCGAGATCGAGATCGGCGTCGTCGAAAACGATGAACGGCGCGTTGCCGCCGAGTTCGAGGGAGAGCCGCTTGACGCTGTCGGCAGCGCCGCGCATCAGAAGCGAGCCGATCCGGGTCGAACCGGTGAAGGAGATCTTGCGCACCGTCGCGTTTGCCATGAACTCGTTGCCGATCTCCGTCGGCATGCCGGTGACGATATTGATCACACCTGCCGGAATGCCGGCGCGCTCGGCAAGGACACCCATGGCGAGCGCCGAATAGGGGGTGAATTCCGAAGGCTTGACGACAACCGTACAGCCGGCCGCCAGGGCGGGCGCCACCTTTCGGGTGATCATGGCGATCGGGAAATTCCAGGGTGTCACGATGGCGCAGACGCCGACCGCTTCCTTGAGCACGACGATGCGGCGATCCGGCGTCGGCGAGGGAATGGTATGGCCGCCGATGCGGCGAGCTTCTTCGGCAAACCATTTGACGAAGGAAGCACCGTAACGGATTTCGGCACGCGATTCATCGAGAGGCTTGCCCTGTTCAAGAGTGATGAGCAGCGCCAGATCCTCGAGATTTTCGATCATCAGGGCATACCAGCGCTCGAGCAGAACGGCGCGTTCGGCATTCGTTTTCTTCTTCCACGAGCTGAAGGCGGCATTAGCTGCGTCGATCGCCGCCCGGGTCTCGGCTGTGCCCATGTCGGGAACGGTGCCGAGATTATCCTGAGTGGCGGGATTGACGACGTTTACCGTCTTGCCCGACGCCGCACGCGACCAGATCCCGTCGATCAGTCCGGCCTGCTGGAAAAGGTCGTTGTCGTTCAAATCGAGCATATCGTTTCCTCTCTGACCATTGGTCGCTGGCTGCAAAAGCCAGCGTCTGGAATGAATTCCGTCTTGGTCGTTATCGCCGGCCTCGACGTGTTCCCGACCAAAGCCTACCGAAACTGAACAAGCAGCATGCATCGACAGTGGGTGCCGGGGCGGTGGAAAATAATGTTTTGAGTGATGAGACAGTCATCTTCGGCTGATGAAAGGGACGCGTTTTTTCCTCCTGGGCGGTGCGCTTCCGACGGATACCAACACCCCCTCACGCCTTTCGGCGTCATGCTAAAGCGCGTCGCGATCTTTCAGCTTCGCTCCACGCGCTTTAGGTCTTTGTTTTTACGCATGTCGTTATCACAAAGCCGCTGCACACTTTTGCGCGACTTGCTTTAGAAGTAGCCAAGGATGGATTTGACCTCGAGGTATTCCAGCATGCCCTCAATGCCGAATTCGCGTCCGTTTCCAGATTGCTTAAAGCCGCCAAAAGGCGCGTGTGGATCCCAGGCTGGATAGTTGAGATGCACTTGACCGCAGCGGATCCGTGACGCGACGTCCCTGACGACGTCTGTATTTTTACCCTGCACATGTGCACCCAGACCGTAGACGGTATGGTTGGCGATGGTGATGGCTTCCTCCACCGTGTCGTAAGGAATGAGGCAGAGAACCGGGCCGAAGATTTCCTCCTGGGCGATACGCATATCCGTGCGCACGTCCGAGAAAATTGTCGGTTTGACGTAGAAGCCGGCATTCAGACCGGCGGGACGACCCTCGCCGCCGGTGACGAGCGTCGCGCCTTCCGCAATTCCGACGCCGATCATGGTTTGGATCCGATCGAACTGGGCCCGGTTGGCGATCGCGCCATGGGTGCTGGCTTCTGAAAGGGGATCACCGACAACGATCTCATCTGCGGTTCTTTTGGCGATGGACTCGCTGTTGGAGAGCATCGCGCGCGGCACGATCATACGCGTCGGCGCGCTGCATGATTGGCCGAGATTGCGGAAGGCAGCCGCTACGCCCATGGCAACGGCGCGGTCAAGATCGGCGTCCGGCAGGATCACGTTCGGCGACTTGCCGCCAAGCTCCTGCGCGACGCGCTTGACGGTCGGCGCGGCTGCCTGGGCCACAGCGATACCGGCACGGGTAGAGCCGGTAATCGAAATCATGTCGACATCCGGATGGGACGCGAGAGCCGAACCGACGCAGGAGCCGTCACCATTGACGAGGTTGAAGACGCCGTTGGGGAAGCCGGCTTCCTCAATCGTTTCTGCAAACAGCAGCGCGCCGAGAGGCGAAAGCTCGCTGGGCTTCAGCACGACCGTGCAGCCTGCGGCGAGTGCCGGCGAAACCTTGGCGGTGATCTGGTAGAGCGGCCAGTTCCAGGGCGTAATCAGTGCGCAGACTCCGATCGGTTCCTGGGCGACGGCGGTGTGGCCGCGCTGCTTGACGAAGGGGAAGGCTTCCAGGAGATCGCGGGCGACCTTCACATGGGCGATCGCCAGCGGCACCTGAGCGCTGCGCGCATATCCGATCGCCGCGCCCATTTCGAGACTCAGGCACTGCGCGAACAGTTCGCTGCGCGCTTCGAGCAGCGTCCGCAGGCGATCGAGCAGACCCGCGCGGTATTCCGGCCTGGTCCGGCTCCAGGTCGCGAAGGCCCGCCGGGCGGCGGAAACCGCCGCGTCGACATCCTCGCCGTTGCCGAGCGCAAACTGGGTCACCGTCTCTTCCGTGGCAGGATTGACTACGACGCCCTTGGCGCTGCCTTTGGGTTCGAGCCATTGACCGTCGATGAAGAACTTGCCCAGACGACCGTTGCGGGACAGATGTTCGAGAGGTGTGATCATTGCAAAGTCCTTATGCGGCAACAGGCACGGAGGATCGGCAGGGAATCAGGGGTGGCCGTCCTGCGTTAGGCCATCGGTGCCCGCGCGGGGCGCGGCGCCAGGATCGGTCAGGGCAGCAGGTCCTTCATGCGGTAATAGGTGCCGACGATGGGCAGAAACCACGGGTTTCCGGTATGCATCGGGACGGCGGGCCACGCGAAGCCGTCGAGCGGATTGGCGTCCTTGCGCCCCATCGCCATATTGGCCAGCGCGCTGCCCATGAAGGTCGATAGCTGGGCGCCGTGGCCGGAATAGCCCATGCTGTAAATCACACCCTCGGCGCTGCCTGCGCGGGGATAACGATCCTGCGTGCAGCCGACGAGGCCGCCCCAGCAATAGTCGATCTCGACGTCTGCAAGCTGCGGAAACATGCCGAGCATCTGCTGGCGCAGAAGCTGCCCGGAGCTGACGTCGGTTTTCTGGTTCGATACCGCCGAAAATCTCGCCCGCCCCCCAAACAGCATGCGGTTGTCTGGCGTCAGGCGGAAGTAGTTGGCGATGTTGAGGGAGTTGGTGAAGTTGCGGTTGCCCGGAACTGTCGCCGCGACCTCCTGCGGGGTGAGCGGGCGTGTCGCAATGATGAAGGAAGCGATCGGCATCAGCCTCCGGCGGAAATAGTTAAAGACGCTTGGCGTATAGGCATCGGTCGCCAGGATGACCTGGCGGGCGGTCAGCGAGCCGGTCGGCGTGGTTAGCCGCCATCCATTCGGGACGGGCTCGCGGGCGGTCACCGGGTTGTGTTCCCAGATCGCCGCGCCATGGCGGTGGGCCGCCTGCGCCACGCCGTTGGCGTAGCGCCCCATGTGCATCATGGCGGATTTCGGATAGAGGATCCCGCCATGGAAGGCATCCGATACCACCTCGTTGCGGAGGTCCTCGCGCGTCAGCCATTCGGCTGACGGGTCGACCTCGCGGCGGATTTCTTCGGCCATTGCCTGCAGCTTGCCGACATGAGAGGGCTTCGAGGCAAGCTTGAGCTTGCCGCTCCTGCGGAAGTCGCAGGCGATCTTTTCCTCCTCGACGATGCGTTCGATCATGTCGATCGAGTCGTCATAGGCCCGCCACAAGCGGCGCGCCCGGTCTTCCCCGAGATGCTGCCTGGCGGCGCCGAAGCTTGCGAAATGGCCGCTGTTGAGGTGCCCGCCATTGCGGCCGGACGCACCATAGCCAACGTGTTCGGCTTCCAGCAGAGCGACCTTCACACCGGATTGCGCCAACGTGCGCGCGGCGTTGAGCCCGGTGAAACCGGCGCCGATCACCGCAACGTCGAAATCTCCCGAGACGGGGTCGGCGATGCCTGCGGCGAATGGGATCGAGGTATCATGCCAGTAGGACGCAAATTTCATTGGCGCATGCCTTTATGCTCGTCTGATCCAATGCAGGAAGTATAGGCCTGCTTGCGCTGGAGAGGTGCGGCGCAGGCGGCTTTGTTTCGCAACAATTGCCTGTGTTGGGGGCAGCAAACCAAAGGATATTCTGTTTAAGCGCCAACTCCGCAGCGCGCCCCTTGAAGCCACCGATTAGGATCTATGCAGAATTCGAGCCAGTGCCTGGCAGATTAGCCCTCGGCCCATAGGCAACAGCATCAGCCTATGAATATCTCACCAAAAATGGGAGTGACGTCATGACCGGTAAAACCATTCTCCTCTTCGAGGCGAAAAGCGGATCCGCCCCTGAAGGCAAACGAAAAGCCTTGGGACCAGACGACATATTCGCGGTCGGCCGCGATATCGTCTGGAGCGCCTCGGGCGGCGTTTTCGCCGGATCGGTCCATTGGAATGGAAAAGCCTCGATCGCCGGCTTTCCCCACACGGAATGCCTGGTCGTCGTGGCAGGCCGTCTTGTCCTGCATTCGGGCGGCTCGACGTTTCATCTCACGTCCGGCGACAGCGTGGTCATCGGCCAGGGCGAGGACATTACGGCGGAAGCGGAAAACGGCACGCAGTGGATCTTCTGCGCAACGACCGCGGCGACATCAAGCGCGCAGGGCGTCGTGGCGATCGACAGGGATGTGGCGCTTGCCCCCTCCCCGCCGCCTCCGGCGCAGTTCGTGGAAGGGGACACGCCTCAGTGCCGTCTCTTCAGGGCATTTTCCGACGAAGAGGCCGGCTTTCGGGCTGGTGTCTGGGCGACGACGCCGCACATCCGGATGTCGCGCTCTCATCCCGTCCATGAATTGATGTACATCCTGGAGGGGCAGGCTGATGTGACCGATGGCGACGGGACGCAAACATCGGTTGGCCCGGGAGACGCGATCTTCGTCGGCCGGGGGACGGTGAACCGTCTTTCAATTCAGGGCAACCTCAAGAAGATCTTTGCTATCGCCGAAGGCTAATGCGTGCGCGCTTTAGAGAGTTGGCGGTTCAGCCGCCTCGTGTTTTCAGCACGTGATTGCCGGATATAAGCGGCGTGCCGTTCTTCGGGCGCGCGCCGGCGGCTTCTCAGTCGTAAACGCAGACGTAGATCTTGCGCACGGTTTCGATGGTGCGCCAGACGCCGACAAAGCCAGGCTTCATCACGAAACTGTCGCCGGCGCGATACATCTTTGTCTCGCCGTCTTTTTCGTCGATCTCAATGACACCGGAAATGATGTGGCAGAATTCGTAGACCGTGCCCTTGATGGAATGGTGCTCGCCGGGGGTTGCTTCCCAGATGCCGGTGAGCACTTTTTCGCCTTTTGAGGCATCCTGTGCCCAGGTCTTGTAGGCCGGATTTCCTGAAATCAGCCGTTCCGCATCCGGTACGGCCTGCTTTGGAGTAAAGTTCGGATTTGTGTCGATGGTCTGCAGAAGCGACATGTCATTTTCCTCGTTTAATAACCACGTGTCCGATCGACCAGGCCGATCAGGGTTTCGCCGGCGCGGTGGCGCCGGATATTTTCGATGACCGAATGCGCCGCCGTTTCCGGCTGGGTGACGGAGGCGATGTGCGGCGTGATCGCCACTTTTGGATGGTGCCAGAGCGGATGGTCTGCCGGCAGCGGCTCGGGATCGGTGACGTCGAGCATTGCGGCGGCCAAGCGGCCGCTATCGAGCGCCTCGATCAGCGCCGTCTGGTCGAGCTGCGGTCCGCGGCCCACATGCAGCAGCCTGGCACCGGCCGGCAGCTGGGAGAAGAGCTCGGCATTGAGAATGCCGCGCGTCTCATCGGTCAGCGGCAGCAGGCAGACCAGAATGTCCGTCTCGGCCAGAAAATCGGCAAGTCCATCCGGGCCATGATGGCAGGTGACACCATCGATTTGCTTTTTGCTGCGGCTCCATCCGGCGAGCGGAAATTGGAACGGCTTCAAGCGCTCGATCGCCGCCTGCGCCAAAATGCCGAGGCCGAGGAAACCTATTCTGCGCGCGGTGGCCTGCGGGGCGGCCAGCGTCTGCCATGCAGACTGTTTCTGCAGGTCCCGGTAAGCGAGCATCTCCCGGTGGAGCGTCAGGACCCCAAGAGTGACGTATTCCTGCATCATCCGGATAATGCCATCCTCGACCATACGGACGAGCGCCACATGGTCCGGCAGGCTGTCCTGTTTGAGCTGATCGACGCCGGCGCCGATACAAAACAGCACTTCCAAATTGCGGTAACGCGCGATGTCGCCGGGGACCGTCCAGGTCAGGAGATAGCGCACCTTGTCCGGATCTACCGGTTGGCCCTGTCCGACGAATTCCAGATCCGGAAGCTCGCGGGCAAAAGCTTCCTTGAAAATCGCGCCGCGTGTGGCATCGGAGTTGAAGAGAAACGCCATGGAAATCGCCTTCTTTCAGCCTTCGGCAAGGGAGGCGCCGAGTTTCTCGATCATCGTCTGGCATGCGGCGAGCTCGCCGATCTCGATATACTCGTCGGGCCGGTGCGCACGGGCGATATCCCCCGGTCCGCAAATGATCGAATCGATGCCGGCTTGCTGATAGAGCCCGGCTTCCGTGCCGTAGCTGACCGCGGCCAGCGGCTTCTGCGCCGTCAATTCCGTCAGCAGCGCTGCGAGTTCGCTGCCTTCGGGGAGCGCAAGACCTGGGTAGGCGCTCAACTCATGCCAGCCGACCTCGAATCCCTGGTCTCTGAGGGCCGTGAGCCTGGCTTTTACCGGCTCGAGCAGCGATGACGGCGAGATACCCGGCACGGCGCGAACCTCGATATCGGCGGTGCAGCGATCCGGTATGATGTTGACCGACTGGCCGCCGGCAATGACACCGACCTGCAATGACGAGTAGGGTGGCGCGAAATCGTGGTGGAAAGGGTCGCTCGTCAGGGACCTGCCGTATTCGGCGACCTCTGTGATGAGATTGGCCATGGCATGAATGGCGTTTAATCCGAGATCAGGACGAGAGGAATGACCTGATCGCCCGATCACCTCCAGCCGGACCGCTGCCTTGCCCTTATGCCCCCGCACCGCCTGCATCCGGCTCGGTTCGCCGATGATTGCACCCAGCGGGGCGTTGCACAGCTTCGGCAGCGCCGCGATCAGATGCGGCACCCCGCGGCTGCCTGCCTCCTCGTCATAGGAGAAGGCAAAGTGGATTGGCCGCTGCAAATTCATGGCGGCAAGCTTCGGCAATGCGGCCAGTGCGCAGGCGAGAAAACCTTTCATATCGGTGGCGCCGCGTCCGTAAAGCCTGTCTCCCGCCGCGCGTAGCACGAAAGGATCCGAACTCCATTCCCGTTCACCGGCCGGCACGACATCCATGTGTCCGGACAGAATGTAACCTCGGCCTTCGCGTGGTCCGACGGTCGCGAAAAGGTTGTATCGGTCACCTTCCGGGCCGGGGTGGACCGTCACCTCGGCTCCCGCCTTCCGACAATAGTCGGCTATCCAGTCGGCAATCGCGCCGTTCGTCGTTCCGACGACGGAAGGGAACGCGATCAGCCTCGCAAGAATATCTATGACGTCCATGGGTGACCAAGTTGCCTTTGGAGTGGTCGAGATGCTAACTAGCCTAAGCAAAGGCAGGAGTTTTGCCTGCTGAGTGGGGCCTCGGTTCAGCTGAAGATTTCGAATTGTTGCGGCGAACAAGCCAATCCTGCCGGCCTTGGTGTGCGATATTGTGACTCGGTTGCAATCGGCGCAGGATCAAAGACGCTGTTCACTTCCAGTGGAGTCTGGTGATCTGGCGAACGGAACGGATACCCGAAATGCAAAAATCAGTGCGGCTGAAATCGTTCGAATTGATTGCGCAGGATATCAACAGTGTCGATGTCAGCCTGCTTCACGCATTGTCGATCGGCGTCGGCTGGCCGCACCGGCCGAAGGACTGGGATATCCTGCGGCGTGCGGGCCGCGGCATCGTTGCCGTCGATGGGATCGGACGCGTGTTCGGAAGCGCGATGTGGTTTCCGCATGGGGACGATTTCGCCACGATCGGGCTGGTGATCACATCGCCGCGCACGCAGGCGCAAGGGACCGGCCGATGGCTCATGGAGCAGGTGTTCGAGCAGTGCGGCGACCGCGATCTGAGCCTGAATTCAACCCATGCGGCTTACAGACTCTATGTTTCGCTCGGCTTCACCAAGGAAGCGATTGTCTATCAATACCAGGGAGATGTCGCGCCCAAGCTCCCTCCCCTGCCGGAGCTGAACGGGCAATTGAGCGAATTGTCAAATGACAATGTCGAGGAGATCAACGCTCTCGATACGCGCGCTTTCGGCACCGATCGCGGCAAATTGCTGGCTTTACTTGCCGAAGGTGCTTCCGTTTGCACACTCCGGCGGGGTGACGAAATCGTCGGCTATTCCATGTGCCGCGAGTTCGGACGCGGCCATGTGGTCGGCCCGATCGTGGCAAGCAATGATCAGGACGCGATCCATCTTACCGCCGTGCATCTCAAGGATCTGGCTGGCCGCTTCGCGCGCGTCGATACGCGGGAAAAAGGCCTCTTCGCCGAGTTCCTTCAACAAAGCCGGCTGGCCGTCTCGGAAACCGTGACGACCATGTCCAAGGGGCGGCGTTTCCTGAACAGGAAGAATGGGGAGCCGGCGGTTTACGGCCTGGCCGGCCATGCCGTCAGCTAGAGAATGACACTGACAAATGTTGCTCGATGTCCTGTCGATGACGGTGGCTGAGAAGCCGTCCGTGGCGTCGCATCGAACAGCCCTCGACAGTTGCTCTTCAATCACGTTTAAACGCTTCGCGCCCGGATTCCAAAGCGCGTCGCATCAAACTTGATCCATGCGCCGCGCTTTGGTCCTTTGTTATATGCATGTCGTTACCCGGAACCGCTGCACATTCCGGACGACATGCATTGAGGATCGAAGCAAGATGCCAATTCATGAACTTGCCGCGCTCGGAGCGGCAACGTGCTGGGCCTTTACGGGTTTGATCGCGGCGGGTCCATCCGGCCATCTCGGCGCGCCGGCCTTCAACAGGGTCCGCCAGGTTTTCGTCACCGGTCTTTTGGCGCTTTATGTGATTTTTACCGGATCCTGGCGCCAACTGGACGAGGCAAGCGTCGGTCCGCTGCTCTTGTCCGGACTGATCGGCATCTTCATCGGCGATACGCTGCTCTTTGCCGCCCTGAACCGGCTTGGCCCGCGTCGTGCCGGCATCCTGTTCGCCCTCAACGCTCCGATTGCCTCACTGCTCGGCTGGCTGGTGCTGGGGGAGGTTCTATCGTTTTCCGCGGTGGTGGGGATTGCTTTGACGGCCGCAGGCGTTTTTCTCGCCATCGTGTTCGGCAAGAGCCGATCGCAGATCCATCAATGGGAGAGGATCAAGGGGCCACTGTGGATCGGCGTCCTGCTTGGGCTGGGCGCCGCAACCGGCCAGGCGGTCGGTTCCATCATCGCGCGACCGGTCATGGTCAGCGGTATCGATCCATTCGTCGCGTCCCTGCTGCGTGTCGCCATGGCGGCCCTTTGCCTCAGCATCCTGATCCAGTTGCCTGTCCAGTCGGTCAAACCGAAGGGACCGCTCACCTTCAAGGTCGCGGCATTGACCGCCCTGACCGGGATCATCGCCCTCGGCATGGGCATGACACTCCTGCTCTTTGCGCTGGCTGGCGGCAAGGTCGGTATCGTTTCGACACTGTCGGCAACATCGCCCGCGATTATTCTACCGCTGTTGTGGCTGAAAACCGGCGAACGCCCGGCCGGCGGCGCCTGGGCCGGCGCCGCTCTTGTTGTCGTCGGGATGGCTTTGATCTTTCTTCGATGACCGATAGCGACAGTTCCGTCGCTCGTCACGATGCCGCCTGCAAATGCCGCCGGCGCCAGGCGGCCGGCGCCTCGCCGGTGCGTTTGCGGAAGAAGCGAGAGAAATAGGCGGGATCGTCGAAACCGATCTCGCCGGCAATATCTTCCACCGAGCGGACGGTGAACATCAGCAGGCGTTTGGCTTCCAACAGGCGCCGCTCCAGCAGCAATTCCTTGACGGATAATCTGAAGACTTCGCGGGCGGCCTTGTCGAGCAGATGCGGCGTGGTCGCAAGCAGATCGACATAGGCTCTCACCGGCCAATCCTTTCTGTAGTGAAGATCGACGAGACGGCGCAGCGCGAGGCCGAGTGAGACAGTCGCCGAGGTCGACGGCAGGGCGACCCGGCCGCCGATGCGGCCCATCAGCGACAGCACGACCGAAATCAGGCCGCAAAGCACCTGTTCGCCGTACGCACCTCGATCGCGATAATCCTCGGAGACCATGTCGAGCAGTGTTGCGAGCTTGGTCCATACCGGATCTGCAGGCTGGCCGGTCAGGAAGGTCGGCACGTCGAGATTGAGCGCGATCTGCGGCACGATCGCCTTCAGCATGTCGTCCGAGACCGATACGACGATCGCGTCGGACTGTTCGTCGACATCGAAACCATGCACCACGTTGCTCGGCACGAAGCTCACGGCGGGAGCGGAAAAATTCCAAGTTTCGTCTTCAATCCGATAGGTTCCGCCCCCTTGAAACCAATAGGTGATCTGTCCCATCAGCGGATGTTTGTGCGGCGAGACATGGCCGAAATGCAGGTTTTTTCGCTCCATCACCGTTTCGACGTGCAGGAATCCCACATCGAGCGAGCGGCTCGGCTCGCCATAGACGAAAAAATTCGGAACATCGTTTCGTGTCGCCATAGCGGAAAAAGTACCAGCGAATTCCCTTCTTTGTCCATGGTGTGCCCGCCGCTCCCGTTTTAGCTTCTATCAATATTCCAAGGGAGGAACCTGACATGCGAGCTGAAGACCACCGCGGCGACAAGACCCGTCCGTTCACCGGCGCCGAATATCTCGCCAGCCTGCGCGACGGACGCGAGGTCTATATCAACGGTGAGCGCATCGCCGACGTCACCAGCCATCCGTCGATGCGCAATTCCGCCCGTTCGATCGCGCGGATGTATGATGCGCTGCACGCAGAGAAGACCAAGGACCGCCTGACATCGCCGACCGATACCGGCAATGGCGGCTATACGCATAAATATTTCCGGGTGGCGAAATCCTCGGCCGAGCTCGTCGCCCAGCAAGGCGCCATCGCCGATTGGGCCCGCATGTCCTATGGCTGGATGGGCCGCACCGCCGACTACAAGGCGGCTCTGATGAACACGCTCGGCGCCAATGCCGACTGGTATGGGCCGTTCAAGGACAATGCGCTCGCCTGGCACAAACGCGCCCAGGAAGCAGCGCTGTTCATGAACCATGCGATCGTCAATCCGCCGATCGACCGGCACAAGCCGGCCGATGCCGTCAAGGATGTCTTCGTTCACATCACCAAGGAAACCGATGCCGGCATCTACGTCTCGGGCGCCAAGGTGGTGGCGACTTCCTCGGCGCTGACACATTACAACTTCCTCGCCCAGAGCTCGGCGACGGTGACGGAAGATCCCTCGCTCTCGGTCATGTTCATTGTGCCGATGAATGCGCCTGGCATCAAGATGTTCTGCCGCGTCTCCTACGAGCAGACCGCCAACACGGTCGGTCAGCCTTTCGACTATCCCTTGTCGTCGCGCTTTGACGAGAACGATGCGATCCTGGTGCTCGACAACGTCTTCGTGCCCTGGGAGGACGTGCTGGTGTTGCGCGATGCGGCCAAGATCCTGTCGTTTCACCCGGCTTCCGGCTTCATGCACGGCTACTGCTTCCAGGGCTGCACGCGCTTTGCCGTCAAGCTCGACTTTATGGCGGGGCTGCTCGCCAAGGCGCTGCGCGCCACCGGCGGCGACGCCTTCCGCGGCAATCAGGCCGCACTCGGCGAGGTCATCGCGCTGCGCCACATGTTCTGGTCCTTCTCCAACGCCATGGCCCACAATCCCCAGCCATGGGCAAATGGCGCCGTGCTGCCCAACATGGAGGCAGCCCTTTCCTACCGCACCTTCATGTCGGAGGCCTATCCGCGCGTAATCGAGACGGTGCGCAAGGTCGTCGCCTCGGGGCTGATCTATCTCCCCTCCTCCGCCAAGGATTTCGGCAATCCCGAGATCGACCGCTATCTCGCCCAATATGTGCGCGGCTCCAACGACATGGGCCATATCGAGCGCATCAAGATCATGAAACTGCTGTGGGATGCCATCGGCACCGAATTCGGCGGCCGCCACGCGCTTTACGAACTCAACTATGCCGGTGCGCCTGAGGAGGTCCGGCTGCAGGTGCTGAAGGGCGCCGAGCGCGGCGGGCGGCTGAGGGAGATGGAAGCGCTCGTTGACCAATGCATGAGCGATTACGACGAAACCGGCTGGACCGGCGACACCTGGCTGCCGCCGCTCGATCAGGCATCCGCCGTCCGCAACGCGGCCGAGTGAGGAGACGGCCATGGAGGAGCAAGTCTCGAAAATCGAGTTCCGCGACGCGATGGCCAGGGTCTGTGCCCCGGTCAACGTCATCACCACCAACGGACCCGCCGGGCGCGGCGGGTTCACCGCCACCGCCATGTGCAGCGTCACCGACGAACCGCCGACGCTGCTGGTCTGCATGAACGGTCGCTCGGCCCAATGCGGCATCTTTCTCGAAAACCACCGCTTTTGCGTCAACGTACTCGCCGATGACCATCAGGAGCTCGCCGGCTATTTCGCCGGCCGCCAGGCGGATATGGCAGCACGCTATGCCGCGGCGGAATGGGTCGACATGCCGTCGGGAAGCCAGGCGCTGGCCGGCGCCATGGTTTCCTTCGACTGCCGGCTCACCGAGGCGCGCCTGGTCGGCACACATCATATCTTCATCGGCCAGGTGATCGGCATTCGTGCGCGGGCGGATGGCAATGCACTGCTATACTTCGACCGCAACTATATCAACGTGCCGACGCAGGTGGGCAGTTTCGGGGGATAGGCGGTCGGCTTCCCCATTGCCGACCACCGATGGGAAAGCCGACTTGTTGTCGCCCCAACGGCTCTGGCCAGTGGCCTGCCCCTTACCGATCCGGGCCGAGTCACTCGTCTCGACTCGTCCTTCGGACCCCCGTAAACAGAACGAGGGGTGCTAGGCGTGAGAGAGCAACGGAGAGGTTGCGGCTATCTCCCTTCGCCCCGCTAGCGGGGCGAAGGTGTCGGCAGGCGGATCAGCGGCTGACCGGCAGTTCGGTTGGCGCCGTTCCTCTCAGAGCTGGATCCACGCGGTTTTCAGATCGACATACTTATCCAGCGCATGCAGCGATTTGTCGTGGCCGTTGCCCGATTGCTTGACGCCGCCGAGCGGCACGCTGTTGTCGGCGCCGCCATAGGTGTTGACGTGCACGACGCCGGCGCGGATGCCGCGGACCATCCGATGGGCGCGCGACAGGTTCGATGTCCAGGCAGCGGACGCCAGCCCATATTCCGTGGCGTTGGCGATCTGCAGAGCTTCGGCCTCCGTCTCGAACGGAATGATCGACAGGATCGGCCCGAAGACTTCCTCGCGGGCAAGCGTCATCGATGGCGTCACGTCGAAGACCGCCGGTCGCATGTAATAGCCGCCGGTCTCCTCCAGGATGCGGGTGCCGCCGGTGCGCAGCAAAGAGCCTTCCGACACCGCCTGGGCGACATGGCCGAGGTCTTTCCGCAGCTGGATCTCGCTTGAGATTGCGCCGGCCTCGGTGGAAAGCTGCAAGGGGTCGCCGACCCTCATGGAGGCGGCGATGCCGGCGACCTTTTCCGAAAATTCCTGATGGATCGATTTTTCCACCAGCAGGCGGGAACCCGCGACGCAGACCTGACCGGAATTGCGGAAGATGCCGTAGGCGGAAATCTTGGCGGCCTGATCGAGATCCGGCGCATCGGCAAAGACGATGTTCGGCGATTTGCCGCCCAGTTCCAGATAGACGCGCTTCAGGTTGGAGCGCGCCGAATATTCCAGCAGCCGGCGGCCGATCGGGCCGGAGCCGGTAAAGGCGAGCACATCGATATCCATATGCAGTCCGAGCGCTTCGCCGCTGACGGCGCCGCGGCCGGTGACGACGTTGAGCACGCCATCGGGTAATCCCGCCTCGGTGCAAAGTTCGGCGAGCCGCAGCAGGGTCAGCGATGCGCCCTCGGCCGGTTTCAGCACCACCGAATTGCCGGCCGCAAGGGCCGGCGCAATCTTCCAGGCGCCGATCATCATCGGGAAATTCCACGGCACGATGGCGGCGACCACGCCCACCGGCTCGCGGTGAACGAGGCCGAGAATGTTGTCGGCTGTCGGGGCGATCTCGCCATAGACCTTGTCGATCGCCTCGGCATAGTAGCGGAAGGTGCCGGCGGCATTGCCCGGCTCGGCCTTCAGCGCCATGGAGATTTCGGTGCCGTTGTCGCGCACGCCGAGCACGGCGAGTTCAAGCGCGTTCTTCTCGATCAGTTCGGCGATCTTCAGCAGCACCTTCTTGCGCTCGGCAGGGGCTGCCCGCGACCAGCCGCCTTTTTCGAAGGCGCGCCGCGCGGCTTTGACCGCCTGATCGACGTCTTCGGCGCCGGCATCGGCGATCGTCGTTAGCTTGGTTCCGTCGATCGGGGAGATGACGTCCATCGCCGCTCCGCTGACGGCCAGGCGCCAGGCACCGTCGATAAACAGCGATTGGGGAGGAACGGGCTGCGTCCGCAACTGATCGATCTTGTCCTGCATCTCATGCTCTCACGAAAAAGGGTGGCGGAGATGATCCGCCACCGTTGATAGGGTTCGGTCAGGCTTCCTGCCCGGCGCCAAGCCGGGCAAAACCGACGGCATCCGCAGACTTCAGGCGCGCTGCGGCTAGCAATCCGACGATCCCGGCGATCAGCACGAGACCCGGCAGGAATACGCCGAGCGCGCCATTGGCGCCGGCGATGGCGCCAAAATTCGCCGAGATATAATAGACGAGCGCAAGCAAGATCAGGCCGGTGACGACAGGCAGCACCTTGACGGCCAGCACATTCCGCTCGAGCCCCGGGTTGCGGCTGAAAAAGGCGACGATCGCAAAGGCGGTGAAGGCCATCAGCAGGATGATCGCAAGCGTCGCCACATTGGTGAGCCACGAAAACAATGCGAGCACCGGATCCTGGCCCGTCATAGCAAAGAGCGCGACGACAAGAACCGCGATGACCGTCTGGATGATGGAGCCGACATGCGGGCTCTGGAAGACCGGATGCGTAACGCCGACCGACTTCGGCAGCAGACCCTCGCGGCCGGCGACATACATGTAGCGTGCAACGCCGTTGTGGAACGCAAGGACGCCGGCAAACAGACTGGTGATGAAGAGAACGCTCATCACGACGGTGATCCAGTGGCCGACATAGCGCTCGGCAAGGCCGAAGAGGAAAGTCGTGGGATCGGCGAGGCCCTGCAGTTCGGGCACGAGCTTGTCGGCGCCGGCGCCGTTCACCATTAGCCATGACGTCAGCATGTAGAAGAGGCCGATGATCAGAACCGAGATATAGGTGGCGCGCGGCACGGTCTTGTGCGGTTCGCGGGCTTCCTCGCTGTAGATGGTCGTTGCCTCGAAGCCGATGAAGGCGGCGAAGCAAAAGAGGATGCCGATCGCCGGCGTTCCGCTCCAGAAGGCGGTGGGCGTGAAGGGGGTGGCGGACAGGCCGCTGTCACCGCCCTTGGCCAGGATCGCAGCGTCAATGACGAGGACGACGAGATATTCGAGAATGACGAGAACCATCAACACCTTGGCCGAAAGATCGACTCGCCGGTAGCCGAAGACGGCGACAAAGGCGATGCCGATATAACTCCAGACCCACCAGGGAAGGTCGAGGCCGAGCTGCTCGGCGAAAAAGCCCCTGGTCGCTGCGCCGAAGAGGCCGAGGACGCCGACCTGCATGGCGTTGTATGCGAGGATCGCGATCAGCGCCGCCGCCCCGCCCATCAGGCCGCCGAGGCCTTGAGCCGTATAAGCGTAGAAGGCGCCGGCATTGCGGATATGGCGCGCCATGGCGACATAGCCGACGGCAAACAGCAACAGAATGCCGGTGACCAGCAGGAAGGTTAGCGGAATGCCCGCTCCGTTGCCGAGCATCATCGACAGCGGCACGCCGCCGGCAACCGCCGTCAGCGGTGCGGCGGCCGAAACCACCAGGAAGGTCACGGCGCCGACGCCGAGACTGTTTTTGCGCAGCTGGTTCTCTGCGGCGCTTTGCGAATTTTGCATATTCATCTGCCTTCGTTCCCCTTGTTTAAGGACATCCGATCATCGCTGCGATGCGCGCACGCGACCTCCACCAGAACCGGACTTACAAACGGTGTTTTTGGCTTTTGTTGATTTTGCCGCCGTCAGCGCTTATGGTTCATTATTTGAACCGCAGCTTCAAATATAGACTTGCAAACAATCCCGGGCTCTGTCAAGTTAATTCGCATGTTAAGTATCTTGGGTCGCTGCTATCGTGCCGCGGTACAGGGTTTGCGGGCTGATTTGACGGATGGCGTAAAGCCGGATGCAACAAGCCCGGGACATGAACCCTACTCCCCGAGAGGAAGAACGATGAGCACGATCGGAAAGGCGCTTTCATTGCTGGACACCCTGTCACGGCTGGGCAAGGAGGTGGGTCTGACCGACATCGCCCGCCTGTGTTCGCTCGACAAGGCGACGGCACGGCGCTTTCTGGTGGAACTGGAAAAACACGGTTTCGTCGAGCAGGACCCTGACAGCCGCCGCTATCGGATCGGTTCGGCGCCAGTTCGGCTCGCCCGCATCCGCGAGGCCCGCTATCCCTTCCTGCGGGTCGCTGTGCCCTTCATCAGGACACTTGCCGAATCCTCGGCGGAGACGGTGCATCTTTCCGAATTTTCAGGCGGCCGGCTGTCGACCATCCATGTGGAAGATCCACAGCGGGCGCACCGCATCATCGTCGATGTCGGCAGCATCCTGCCCTTTCACGCCACCGCGTCCGGCCTTGCCTTCCTCGCCTTCTGCCCGTCGACGGAGATCGACGCGGCGCTGCGAAAGCCGCTCGAAAAATTCACCGACCATACCGTCGTCGACCCGCAGCTGGTCCGCGGCCTGCTCGACGAGACGGCCGCGCGCGGCTTTTCCATCAGTCATCAGGGTCTCGAGGCCGGCGTCATCAGTGCCGCCGCACCCGTGCGTGCGCCTGACGGCCGGCCGATCGGCTGCGTGGCCGTCGCCGCCCCGCTCTCGCGCACCACCAAGACCGCCATTTACGAATTCGGCGCGCAGGCGATCGCCGCTGCCGACGGAATTTCAGAAAAATACTACGGGTCGGAAAGGCTCACGGGAACCAGTCCAAAAACCAGGAGGAGAGATTGATGAGCCCTGCGGCTCCCTCGCCAAAGATACTTGTCATCGGAACCGGTGACACCAAATGCGACGAACTGCAATTCATGGCGTCGGTCATCACCGAAGCCGGCGGCCGGCCTGTTATGGTCGATGTCAGCATTCTCGGCGACCCGCCCTATATTCCCGACCATTCCAAGCACGACATCGCCAAGGCGGCCGCGACCTCGATTGCGGCGATCACCGAAAACGGCGATGAAAACAGTGCGATGGCCGCCATGGCCAGGGGCGCCGCGGCCTTGACCCGCCGGCTTTACGAGGACGGGCTTGTCGATGGCATCATCGTGCTCGGCGGCTCCATGGGTACGGATCTCGCCCTCGACGTCGCCGCCGTTCTGCCGCTCGGCGTGCCGAAATTCGTGGTCTCGACCATCGCCTATTCCCACCTGATTCCGCCGGAACGAATCGCCCCCGACCTGATGATGATCCTGTGGGCCGGCGGCCTCTACGGCCTCAACAGCATCTGCCGCTCGGTGCTGTCGCAGGCCTGCGGCGCGGTCGTCGGCGCCGCAAGGCACGGAACCAAACCCGATCGCACCCGCCCGCTGATCGGCATGACCTCGCTCGGTTCCTCCTGCCTGAAATATATGAAGTATCTGCGGCCCGAGCTGGAAAAGCGCGGTTATGACGTCGCCGTCTTTCATTCCACCGGCATGGGCGGCCGCGCCTTCGAAGCCATCGCCGCGCAATCCGGCTTTGCCGCCGTCTTCGACTTCTGCATCCAGGAGGTCAGCAATCACCGCTATGGCACGGTGGTGACCTCAGGGCCGGACAGGCTCGAATGTGCCGGCCGCGCCGGCATTCCGCAGATCGTCGCCCCCGGCGCCGTCGACATGGTCGATCTTCAGGCGTGGCAGGCCCTGCCTGACATTTTCGCCGAGCGCCCCTATCATGCCCATAACCGGCTGATCGGGTCGGTGACGACCTCGCCGGAAGGCCGGCGGGAAGTGGCGCGGCTGATCGGTCAGAAGCTGGAACGGGCCGATGCGAAGGTCGCCTTCCTGCTGCCGACCGAAGGGTTGCAGGAATGGGACAAGCCGGACGAGCCGCTGCATGATCCGGAAGGCCTCGCCGCCTTCCTCGACGAAATGCGCCGCGCTGTTCCGCCCTCCGTCACCTTCCGGGAAGTCGACGCCCACATCAATTCTCCCTCCTTTTCCGCCGCAGCCCTTGCCCTTTTCGACAGCTGGGTTGCCGAAGGCATCATTCCGGAAGGACGGCCATGACAAGAGAACGCGCCCTCATCCTCGATTTCGGCGGCGTGGTCACCCGCACCCTGTTCGAGACGCATGACATCACCGAGCGGACGCTCGGCCTTCCCCAAGGCTCGCTGACCTGGCTTGGGCCGTTCGACACGGCGACCGACCCGCTCTGGGTGGCGATGCAGAACCGCGAGATCAGCGAACGCGATTATTGGCTGACGCGGGCCGGCGAGATCGGCCGAATGGTCAGAGAGAGCTGGACCGATATGCAGACTTTCGTGCGCCGCGCCCGCGGCGCCGAGCCGGAGTTGGTGCTGCGCCCTGAGGCCCGCGACGCCATCCTGCGGGCCAAGGAAGCAGGCTTGAAGCTCGCGATCCTGTCGAACGAACTCGACCTTTTCTACGGAGCCGAATTCCGCAAGCGCTTCCCGCTGATCGACCTCTTCGACGTCATCGTCGATGCCACCTACACCAAGATCCTCAAGCCCGACCCGCGCGCCTATGAGCAGGTGCTTTCCGAACTCGGCCTGCCGCGCGAGGCTTGCGTCTTTGTCGACGACCAGAAGAAAAACATCGAAGGCGCCGAAGCCGTCGGACTGCCGCATGTGCATTTCGACGTCACCCGCCCTGCCGAAAGCTATGCCCGCGCCCTTGCGATGCTGGGCCTCTGAACGAGAGGAATTGAGATGCGTGAAACCAACTTCATAATCGAAAACAACGCCCGCCACATGTGGCACCCGATGGCCCATCCGGCCGAAATGCAGGCGCAGCCGCCGCGCATCATCAACTCAGGCGAAGGCGTCGAGATCGTCGATATCCAGGGCAAGAAGGTGCTGGATGCCGTGGGCGGCCTGTGGAACGTCAATCTCGGTTATTCCTGCGAGCCGGTGAAGAAAGCGATCCGCGACCAGCTCGACGAGCTGCCCTATTATTCGACATTCCGCGGCACCACCAATTCGCCGCTGATCGAACTCTCCTACGAGCTTGCCGAATGGTTCAAGCCGGACGGATTGAGCCGTTCCTTCTTCACATCGGGCGGCTCGGATTCGGTCGAGACCTGCCTGCGGCTGGCTCGCCAGTACCACAAGATCAACGGGCAGCCGGAGCGCACCAAATTCGTCGCGCTGAAGAAGGGCTACCACGGCACGCATTTCGGCGGCGCCTCCGTCAACGGCAACCAGAATTTCCGCCGCAATTACGAACCGCTGCTGCCCGGCGTCATCCATCTGCCGGCGCCGTTCGCCTATCGCAACCCGTTCAATACGACGGATGGCGCGGAGATTGCCGCCGCGATCGGCCGGCTCTTCGAGGACGAGATCGCCTTCCAGGGGGCCGACACCGTCGCCGCGCTGATCGTCGAACCGGTGCTGGGGGCCGGCGGCGTCATCGTCCCGCACGAGACCTTCCTGCCGCTGATGCGCGAGATCTGCGACCGCCACGGCATCCTGCTGATCGCTGACGAGGTCATCACCGCCTTCGGCCGCACCGGCGCCTGGACGGGGTCGCGCCTCTGGGGCGTCAAGCCGGATCTGATGTCGACCGCCAAGGCGATCACCAACGGCTATTTCCCCTTTGGCGCCGTTATGATCTCAGACAAGGTGGCTGAGGTGTTCGAAGCCGGCAAGGGCGCTTTCGGCAGCATCGGGCACGGCTATACCTATTCCGGCCATCCCGCCGGCGCGGCCGCCGCGCTTGCGACGCTCAAGGAGACGATGCGGCTCAACGTCGCCGAAAATGCTGCGGCTCGCGGAGAAGAACTCATTGCCGGCCTGAAAAAGCTGCAGGACAAGCATGAGCTGATCGGCGACGTGCGCGGCAAGGGCCTGATGTGCGCGCTCGAACTCGTCAGCAACCGGGAGAAGAAGAGCGCCGCATCGAAGGATGTCATGCAGAAGGTTCAGGATGCCGCCTATGAGGCCGGCGCGCTGGTGCGCACTTCCGGCGCCAACGTCATCATGTCGCCGCCGCTGATCGTCACGGCGGGCGATGTGCAGACGATCCTGACGGCGCTCGATGCCGGCCTTGCCGCCGCGGGAGCCTGATCATGTCCGACAACGCTGCCCTTATCGCGCGCCGCGAGCGGCTTCTCGGCCGCAACATGTCGCTCTTTTATGACGATCCGGTCCATCTGGTCCGCGGCGAAGGCGTCTGGCTCTGGGATGCCGACGGCCGGCGATATCTCGATTGCTACAACAATGTGCCACATGTCGGCCATTGCCATCCACGCGTGGTCGAAGCGATCACCCGGCAGGCGTCGACGCTGAACACCCACACGCGTTATCTGCACGAGGGCATTCTCGACTATGTCGAACGCCTGACGGCGACCTTCGACAGCAGCCTCGACGCCGCGATCCTGACCTGCACCGGCAGCGAGGCGAACGACGTGGCGCTGCGCATGGCCCAGGCCGTCACCGGCAGGACCGGTGTGATCGCCACCAACCATACCTATCACGGCAATACCGCCGCCGTGTCGCAGCTCTCGACCCGCATGCCGCCGGTCGGCGGCTTCGGCGGCCATGTCAGGCACGTGCCGGCGCCCGACAGCTACCGCCCGCTCGGTGGCGAAGCCTTTGCCGCGGCCTTCGCGGCCGCAGTCGAGGCGGCGATCGCCTCGCTGCAGGAAAGCCCGCATGGTTTTTCCGCACTGATCATCGATCCTTTCTTTGCTAATGAAGGCTTTCCGGATCTGCCGCGGGGCTTCCTCGACAAGGCGGTGGCGGCGGTGCGCAAGGCCGGCGGCCTCGTCATCACCGACGAGGTGCAGCCCGGTTTCGGCCGCACCGGCTCTGATATGTGGGGCCATCAGCGCGCCGGCATCGTTCCCGATATCGTGACGCTCGGCAAGCCGATGGCGAACGGCCATCCCGTCGGCGGCGTCGTTGCCAATGCCGATGTGCTGAACGCCTTCCGCAAGGCCTTCCGCTATTTCAATACGTTCGGCGGCAATCCGGTCTCCTGCGCGGCCGCCATGGCGGTTCTCGACGTGATCGAGGACGAGAAACTCGTCGAGAATGCCCGCGACGTCGGCGAATATACGCGCGATGCCTTCAAGAGTCTGGCGCAAAAACACACGATCATCGGCGACGTGCGCGGCAGCGGTCTCTTCATGGGCATGGAATTCGTGGCGGACCGGGCGACGAAGGAGCCGGCCGTCGCTGAGGCGAGCCGGATCGTCAATGAAATGCGAGAGCGCGGCGTGCTGATGGGCAAGATCGGCATCCATCAATGCGCCACCAAGATCCGCCCGCCGATGCCCTTCTCCCGGGAAAATGCCGATCTGATGTTGTCGGTCTTCGACGACGTCCTGTCGGGGCTGTGAGGCTGAGATGACCGATCAATTGCCGCAAACCATCCGGGATGCCCTGCAGGAACGGGCGCTGGAAGCGCTCGACCATTGGGCGGTGCGGGCGGATGAACCGGTCCTGCTGAAATACCGGGAAAACGCCGTCTTCCGCATCACTCTTGCCGACGGGCAATCCGCCGCCTTGCGGCTGCATCGGCCGGGCTATCATGACGAAACGAGCCTGCACTCGGAACTCGCCTTCATGGCAGGACTGCGGCGCGGAGGTCTCGACGTGCCGAGCCCCGTACCAACAGGCGACGGGCGCAACCTTGTCCGACTGCCGGCAAACCGAAAGTTTCCCGAGCAGCATGCCGACGTCGTCAGCTGGATCGACGGCACGGCGCTCGGGCAGACCGGCACGCCGCTGTCGGAATCGGCCGAGACGCAGGCGGATATTTTCTTCCGCATCGGCCATGTCATGGCGACGATGCATGATCTTGCCGACGCATGGGCGCCGCCAACAGGCTTCCGCCGCCCGGCATGGGATGCCGAGGGTCTCCTCGGAGAAAGGCCTCTCTGGGGCCGCTTCTGGGATTGCCCGGGGCTTTCACGCGGCGAGGCCTCGTCGCTTTCGGCATTGCGCGACGACTTGCGGGACCGTCTTGCCAATGCGCAGCGACACGGCCTCGACTACGGCCTGATCCATGCCGATCTGGTGCGCGAGAACATCTTCCTGACGGGAAGCGAAGACGATATCGCCTTCATCGACTTCGACGATGCGGGATATGGCTTCCGCCTTTTCGATCTCGCCACGGCCCTGCTGAAGAACCGCCAAGAACCGGCCTACCCTGAAATCGAAAACGCCCTGATCGCCGGCTATCGCAACAGGCGCGGCCTTTCCGATGCGGCGCTGCAAAGCCTGCCGCTTTTCATGGCGCTGAGGAGCCTCACCTATATCAGCTGGCTTGCCGAGCGGCCCGAGATCCCGAACGCTCCCGAGCGGCTGTCGCGTTATGTCGCCGAAAGTCTGGAGCTTGCAAGAAAGCTCGATATCGACGCTTGACATCCCTCACAAATTGATTAACGTGTTAAGTAAATAAGCCGTGGGAGGACGGATGCCACATCTCACCATCGAATATTCGGCCAATCTCGACGGCCGCGCCGACATTGGTGCGCTCTGCGAGACGCTGCTGAACACCGTGCTCGAGACTGGGCTTTTCGAGATCGGTGCGGTGCGGGTGCGCGCCCTTCGCGCCGATCATTATGCGATCGCCGACCGGCTTGCCGAAAACGCCTTCGTCGACCTGAACTTCCGCATCGGCAAGGGCCGCACGACCGAGGAAAAGAAGCGCACCGGCGAAGCGATCCTTGCGGGTGCGGCGGAAGTCCTCGCCCCCCTCTTCGAGACGCCGCATTTCGCGTTGTCGCTGGAGATCCGCGAGATCGATGCGGAGCTGAGCTGGAAGAAGAACGCCATTCATCCGCGGCTGCGCGGCAAGTGACAAAACCCCGTATCGCGGGACGAGACAACATCAGGGAAACAGACGATGTCCAAACTGCAGGAAAACATCGCAAAGGCGGAAACCTACCTTGCTCGCTTCAAGGAGCGTGGCGTCCTCAACCGCATCGGCGGCGAGGATGTGGGGGGCGGTGACGGCGCAACCTTCGAGACCCTCTCGCCGGTCGATCTGAAGCCGCTCGCCACCGTCGCCCGCGGCAATGCCGCCGATATCGACCGTGCGGCCAAGGCCGCCAAATCAGCCTTTGGCGAATGGGCCGCCATGCCCGGCGATGCGCGCAAGAAGCTGCTGCACAAAATAGCCGACGCGATCGTCGCGCGCGCCGAGGAAATCGCCTTCGTCGAATGCATGGATACCGGCCAGTCGCTGAAATTCATGGCGAAGGCGGCGCTGCGCGGTGCGGAAAATTTCCGCTTCTTCGCAGATCGCGCGCCGGAGGCTCGTGACGGCAAGGCGCTGCGCGCCGACGGTCAGGTGAACGTGACGACGCGCGTGCCGATCGGCCCGGTCGGCATCATCACGCCGTGGAATACGCCCTTCATGCTGTCGACCTGGAAGATCGCGCCGGCCTTGGCCGCTGGCTGCACCATCGTCCACAAGCCGGCCGAATTCTCGCCGCTGACGGCCCGCCTGCTCGTCGAAATCGCCGAAGAGGCCGGCCTGCCCAAGGGCGTGTGGAACCTCGTCAACGGCTTCGGCGAGGACGCCGGCAAGGCGCTGACGGAGCATCCGCTGATCAAGGCGATCGGCTTCGTCGGCGAAAGCCGCACCGGCTCGATGATCATGAAACAGGGCGCCGACACACTGAAGCGGGTGCATTTCGAACTCGGCGGCAAGAACCCGGTCGTCGTCTTCGCCGATGCCGATCTCGAACGCGCCGCCGACGCCGCCGTCTTCATGATCTATTCGCTGAACGGCGAGCGCTGCACCTCGTCCTCGCGCCTGCTGGTCGAAGACAGCGTCTATGACAGGTTCACCGCCCTCGTCGCCGAAAAGGCCAGGCGCATCAAGGTCGGCCATCCCCTCGATCCCGAAACGGTCATCGGCCCGCTTATCCATCCCGTGCACGAAAAGAAGGTGCTGGAATATATTGCGATCGGCCGCTCCGAGGGCGCGACGCTCGCGGCCGGCGGCGAGAAGTTCGATGGCCCGGGCGGCGGCTGCTATGTCTCCCCCGCCCTCTTTACCGGCGCCGACAACAAGATGCGCATCGCCCAGGAGGAAATCTTCGGGCCGGTGCTGACAGCCATCCCCTTCAAGGACGAAGCCGATGCGCTGGCGCTCGCCAACGACGTCCAGTACGGCCTGACCGGTTACCTCTGGACATCAGACGTCACCCGCGCCTTCCGTTTCACCGACCATCTCGAAGCCGGGATGATCTGGGTGAACTCGGAAAACGTCCGCCACCTGCCGACGCCTTTCGGCGGCGTCAAGAACTCAGGCATCGGCCGCGACGGCGGTGACTGGTCCTTCGATTTCTACATGGAAACCAAGAACGTCGCCTTTGCCACCAAGTCGCACGCCATCCAGAAACTCGGCGGCTGAGCCGACCGCGCGCATAAGAGCGGGTCAGCTTTTCAAGAAAGCATGGAACCGCTCTTACATTTCGTTTTTACGCAATTCCGGACGGAAAACTGCTTCGCACTTTTCCTGGAAGTTGCTCTAAGAGGAGGAACCCATGCCCCTGCCGACACCCAATCTCTATCCGCCTTTCAACATCGTGCGTCTCAGCCATGTCGAACTCGGCGTCACCGATCTCGCCAAGTCCCGCGCCTTCTATGTCGATACGCTCGGCTTGCAGGTGACGGATGAGACCGCCGATATCATCTATCTCAGGGCGCTCGAAGAACGCGGCCATCACTGCATCGTGCTGAAGAAATCCGGCAAGGCCGAAGCCCGCGACCTCGGTTTCAAGGTCTTCGGCGACGAGGATCTCGACAAGGCCGCCCATTTCTTCAAGGATAAGGGCCTGCCGGTCGAGTGGGTCGAGCGCCCCTACCAGGCGCGCACTTTCCGCACCCGCGATCCGCACGGCATTCCGC
Organism: Rhizobium sp. BK456; assembly: GCF_014194045.1. NCBI lineage: Bacteria > Pseudomonadati > Pseudomonadota > Alphaproteobacteria > Hyphomicrobiales > Rhizobiaceae > Rhizobium > Rhizobium sp. BK456. The sequence goes on along the minus strand of NZ_JACIAO010000009.1, from coordinate 226,241 downwards.
TCGAATTCTATTCGAAGATGGATCGCCTGCCACCGATCCATCAGAAATATGCGCTCTACAAGGGCGTCAAGCCGCTCAGGATCGACCACTTCAACTGCTTCTCGCCGAATGTCGACGAGAGCGTCGCCTTCTATAACGAGCTCGGCTTCCGCGTCACCGAATATACCGAGGATGCCGAGACCGGCCGCCTCTGGGCCGCCTGGACGCACCGCAAGGGCGGCGTACACGACATCGCCTTCACCAACGGCCGCGGCCCGCGCCTACACCATACCGCCTTCTGGGTGCCGACGCCGCTCAACATCATCGACCTGCTCGACCTGATGGCGACCACCGGCTGGGTCGCCAACATCGAACGCGGCCCAGGCCGCCACGGTATCTCCAACGCCTTCTTCCTCTATATCCTCGATCCCGACGGCCACCGCATCGAGATCTACTGCTCGGATTACCAGACGGTCGATCCCGATCTGGAGCCGATCAAGTGGGACCTCAAGGATCCGCAGCGCCAGACACTTTGGGGCGCACCAGCTCCCAAATCCTGGTTCGAACATGGTAGCCTGTTTGCCGGCGCGAATGTGGTCGAGCCTGATCTGAAGGCACAGCCGATCATCGCGCCTTGAACGTTTACCCGAAAGCGGGCGAAATCGCCCGCTTTTCAACGTTGGCGAGGATAGAGTCATGGAATTGAAAGACGCAACATTGTTCCGGCAGGCTGCATTGGTCGGCGGCGATTGGATCGAGGCGGGGGACAATGGGATCGCGGTGGACAACCCCGCGACCGGCGAGATCATTGGCCGCGTTCCCAATCTCGGCGCAGCCGAGACCAAGGCGGCGATTGCCGCGGCCGAGATTGCGCAGAAGGAATGGGCCGCCCGCACCGCCAAGGAGCGGTCGGTCATCCTGCGCCGCTGGTTCCAGCTGATGATGGACAATCAGGACGATCTCGGCCGCATCCTGACGGCAGAACAGGGCAAACCGCTGGCCGAAGCTAAGGGTGAGATCGCCTATGGCGCGAGCTTCATCGAATGGTTTGCCGAGGAGGCGCGGCGGGTCTATGGTGACATCGTTCCCGGCCATCAGAAGGATAAGCGCATCCTGGTGATGAAGCAGCCGATCGGCGTCGTTGCCGCCATCACCCCGTGGAATTTCCCCAATGCGATGATCACCCGCAAGGCTGGACCCGCCTTTGCCGCCGGCTGCGCCATGGTGCTGAAGCCGGCCTCGCAGACGCCGTTTTCGGCGATCGCCATCGCGATCCTCGCCGAGCGCGCCGGTTTCCCCAAGGGCCTGTTCAGCGTTCTCACAGGTTCGGCCCGCGCAATCGGCGGCGAAATGACCGCAAGCCCCATCGTGCGCAAGCTGACCTTTACCGGCTCGACCGAAGTCGGCGCCGAACTCTACCGGCAGAGCGCACCGACCATCAAGAAGCTCGGGCTGGAACTCGGCGGCAATGCGCCCTTCATCGTTTTCGACGACGCCGATCTGGATGCGGCCGTGGAAGGCGCGCTGATCGCCAAATTCCGCAACAACGGCCAGACCTGCGTCTGCGCCAACCGCCTCTATGTGCAGGAGGGCGTCTATGACGCTTTTGCCGAGAAGCTCTCGAAGGCCGTCGGCGCGTTGAAGACCGGCAACGGCTTCGACGAGGGCATCAATCTCGGCCCGCTGATCGACGAGTCCGCCCTTGCCAAGGTCGAGGAGCATGTCGCCGATGCGCTGTCCAAGGGCGGCCGTGTCGTTGCCGGCGGCCACCGCCACCCACTCGGCGGGCGCTTCTATGAGGCGACTGTGCTGGCCGACGTCACCCCTGCCATGGCTGTCGCCAAGGAAGAGACGTTCGGGCCGGTGGCGCCGCTCTTCCGCTTCAACGACGAAGCCGATGTGATCGCTCAGGCCAACGACACCGAGTTCGGTCTTGCCTCCTATTTCTACGCCAAGGATCTCGCCCGGGTCTTCCGGGTCGCCGAGGCGCTGGAATACGGCATGGTCGGCGTCAATACCGGGCTGATCTCGACGGCCGAAGCCCCATTCGGCGGCGTCAAACTTTCTGGCCTCGGCCGCGAAGGCTCGAAATACGGCATCGAGGAATTCACCGAAATCAAATATGTCTGCCTCGGCGGTATCGCCTGAGGCCAAGAGAAGGCCCGAGACAAGCATGACCCATCCACGATTCCTGTCCTTTTCCAGAAACGGCCATCATGGCTATGGGCTTGCCGTCGAGAACGGCGTCATCGACCTGTCGGCTCGCCACGGCGCAAGCTGGGCGAGCCTTCGCGAAGTGATCGAGGCGGGCCGCCTCGTTCAGCTCGCCGAGGAGAGCAGATCATTAAAGCCGGATTTCGCGCTCGACGACATCCGCTTCGAAATTCCTATTCCGTCGCCGGAAAAGATTATCTGCGTCGGGGTCAACTTCCCCGACCGCAACGAGGAATATAAGGACGGTCAGGCAGCACCCTCCAACCCCTCGCTGTTCATCCGTTTTCCCCGTTCCTTCACCGGCCATGGCGAACCGCTGATCCGGCCGCCGGAAAGCCCGCAGCTCGACTATGAAGGCGAGATCGTCATCGTCATCGGCAAGGGCGGCCGGCGGATTGCCGAGGCGGACGCCTTCTCCCACATCGCCGCCCTGTCGCTCTGCAACGAGGGCACGATTCGCGACTGGGTGCGCCATGCCAAGTTCAACGTCACCCAGGGCAAGAACTTCGATCGCACCGGCGCGATCGGCCCCTGGCTGATCCCTTTCACCGATGCCGCTCAGCTCGAAGACATCAAGCTCGAAACCCGCGTCAACGGCGAGGTCCGCCAGAGCGACCGCACCAGCCGGATGATCTTCTCGTTCCGCAAGATCATCAATTATACCTCCACCTTCACCATGCTCGTTCCCGGCGACGTCATCGTTACCGGCACGCCGACAGGCGCCGGCGCCCGCTTCGATCCGCCGATCTGGCTGAAACCCGGCGATGTCGTCGAAGTCGAGGCCGACGGCCTTGGCATCCTGAAAAACACCATCGCCGACGAGGTGTTGTGATGCTGTCTGAGGATGAAATCCAGGCGGCCGCCGAAAGCCTCGACCAGGCTGAGCGCACCCGCATCCAGGCCGGCCTTCTGTCGCTGAGGCATCCCCGAATGGATATGGACGACGCCTATGCCGTACAGAGCGCCTGGATGAAAAAGAAGATCGCGGCCGGCCGCAAGCCAATCGGCTGGAAGATCGGGCTGACCTCGAAGGCGATGCAATATGCGCTCAACATCGACATCCCCGATTCCGGCGTGCTTCTCGACGACATGATGTTCGAAGACGGCGCCACCGTGCCGGCCGATCGCTTCATCCAGCCGCGAATCGAGGCGGAGATCGCCTTCGTCATGAAGGCGCCTTTGCGCGGGCCTGATATCTCGATCTTCGACGTGCTGAACGCCACCGATTATGTGACGCCGGCGCTCGAAATCCTCGACACCCGCATCCTGCGCGTCGATCCGCAGACGAAGAAGCCGCGCACCATCGTCGATACCATTTCCGACAATGCCGCCAATGCCGGCATCGTCACCGGCGGCCGCGCCGTGCGGCCCGGGGAGATCGACATGCGCTGGATGGGAGCGATCGTCAGCCGCAACGCCGAGGTCGAGGAAACAGGGCTTGGGGCGGGCGTCCTCAACCAGCCTGCTCGCGGCGTTGCCTGGCTCGCCAACCGGCTGGCGCAATATGGCGATGGCATCGAGGCTGGACAGATCGTGCTGGCTGGTTCATTCATCCGTCCGATCGAGGCACGGCACGGCGATACCATCAACGCCGATTTCGGCCCTTACGGCTCGGTCAGCCTCTATTTTGCATGAAGGAGTGAAACATGCCGGCGCCCAAAAACCTCTTCAAGCAAGCCCTGAAGGAGGGGCGGGCGCAGATCGGCCTCTGGCAGGCGCTCGCCAGTCCCTATACGGTCGAGATCTGCGCCGGCGTCGGTTATGACTGGCTGCTGCTCGATGCCGAACATGCGCCGAACGACGTGCCGCTTCTCGCCTCGCAGCTGCAGGCGATGAAGGGATCGGCAAGCCATGCGGTGATCCGCCCGCCGGTCGGCGAGACCTGGATCATCAAGCAGATGCTCGATATCGGTGCGCAGACGCTGCTCATTCCGATGGTCGACAGCAAGGAGATGGCGGAGGCCATGGTCCGCGCCGTGCGTTATCCGCCGCAGGGTGTGCGCGGCGTCGGTGCCGCCCTTGCCCGCGCCTCCGATTTCAACCGCATCCCCGATTATCTCCAGACCGCCAATGACGAGATCTGCCTGCTGCTGCAGGTCGAAAGCCGGGCGGGACTCGCAGCGCTCGACGCGATCGCGACGACCGAGGGCGTCGACGGCGTTTTCATCGGCCCGTCCGATCTCGCCGCCGACATGGGCTATCTCGGCAGACCGGGCGCGCCCGAAGTGCAGGCCGAAGTCGAAAAGGCGCTTGCCAGGATCCAGTCGCACGGCAAGGCCGCCGGCATCCTGATCGGCGATCTCGCCCTTTCCAAGCGCTATCTCGAACTCGGCGCCACCTTCGTCGCGATCGGCAACGACGTCATGCTGCTCGCCAATGCCACGGCCAAGCTGCTTGAGGATTTCCACAAGACCGAACCCGCCAGGCCGGCGGGCGACGTGAAGGTCTACTGACCTCCCGCATTCAGCATCGTTTTGCACGCTCAGTCAAAACGGACTGCACAGCTGGACAGGACGCCTCCCGGCCTTTCGACCATGATGATCGAAAGGTCCAGGAGGAAGAGATATGCGTTTCAGCAAGAAGACAGCGCTGATCACCGGCGGCGGCACGGGCATCGGCGCCGCCGTCGCGCGGCGCATCCGTAGGGAAGGCGGCAACGTCGTGCTCGTCGGACGGCGCCCCGAACCGCTTCGCGCCGTTGCCGATGAGATCGGCGCCACCGTCATCACCACCGACGCGGCCGATGGCATTGCGATGCGGAAAGCGCTCGAAACGGTCGTCGAGACTTTCGGCGGGCTCGATATCCTGATTGCCAATGCCGGCGGCCACGGCGTCGGGCCGACGATCAGCATGTCTGACGAGACCTGGGATCTCGCGGTTCGGCTCAATTTGAACACCGCCTTCGTCAGCGCCCGCGAATCCCTCCCCTATCTGATCAAGAACAAGGGCAATATCGTCGTTCTCGCCTCGATTGCCGGGCTGTTCGCCGGGCCGGATGCGGCGGGCTACGTCACCATGAAGCATGCCTGTATCGGGCTCGCAAAATCGCTGGCGCGCGACTACGGCCGCAAGGGCGTGCGCACCAACACCGTCTGCCCGGGATGGGTGACGACTGACATGGCCGACGAGCAGATGCAGATAATCATCGAGAAGTTTAGGCTGAAAAGCATCGAAGAGGCTTATGCGCTCGTCACCAAGGACGTGCCGCTCGGTCGCCCCGCGAGTACCGAGGATGTCGCCAACGCCGTCTGCTTCCTGGCCTCCTCGGACGCCTCAATGATCAACGGCGCGATCCTGACCGTCGACGGCGGAGCCGGCACGGTCGATCTGCCGACCCTCGCCTTTGCAGAATGCTAGGAGGAGACAACGATGAACGAAAATCCGAAGGATTGGAAAACCTACGACGAATTCGCCTATGGCATCGACACGAACCGCCTGCCGGCGAGCGAAGCGCTTTCCGGCTCTTCCTATAAGATCGGCTTCGACGACGGCCGCCGGCTCGACCTTGCCTTCGGCAGAGGCGAGGCCAGATGGTCCGACGGCAAGGAAAGCGCAATTGACAAGGCTGAGGTGATCGAGGTCGCGCCGAATACCTATTTCATCGAAATCGTCTTCGCCCGCCGCCCGAGAGAAGCCGAAACGCTGATCCTCAATGTCGAGACCCGCCGAGCGTTTTCGATCTATTCGATCGTCCGCGACGCGAGGGATGCCGTCGGCGAACCGCAGGTGGCGCAGATCTTCCGGCCCGGCGTCATCGAAGGTGGCACTTCAAGCGGGCCGGCGCCGGCCGAAAGCCGTGATCTCATCGGGCTCAGGGCGCATTTCACCTATAGCCCCAACCATGTCTACGAACACACCTACCTCTCCGCTGAGCGCTACGCCTGGCAGTGCCTGGTCGGCGTCCAGCGCGGCCATGGCGATGTCGACCTGACAACCACCTACAAGTTCGACGACAACCAGTACGTCTTTACCTTCCGGGAGTTCAAAATCGCGGTCGCCTCCACCTTCTTCTACAATTTCAACGATATGCGCTCGACCGGTAAATTCCTCGGCATTACCGGCGACGGACGCATCCAGAACAGTCCTGCCGGCGCCTTCATCCGCAAGGCCTCGATGACCTATTACCTGCCGGGCCAGGAACCGGTGTGAGAGACAGAACCATGAAAACAGCTTTCGACATGGTGAAGGCGCATTACGACGCCAACGACCGCCGCGATATAGACGGGATGCTGGCCGACATTGCGCCCGACTGCCGCTGGACCGAGATGGACGGCTTTCCCTGCGCCGGCACCTATGTCGGCCCGCAGGAGGTCTTTAGACACGTCTTCCAGGCCCTCGGTGAGGCATTCGATGGCTACACCTTCAAGCTGGAACGTCTTCTCGACGCCGGCGACGATGTGATCGCCATCGGCGACTACAGCGGCACGCACCGGCAGACCGGTAAATCCTTCAAGGCCCGCGTCGTCCATGCCTGGCGTGCCGCGGACGGCAAGATCCGGCGCTTCGAGCAGTTTACCGATACGCTGCGCGTCGCGGAATCGATGCGATAAGAATCTGGGCGGCTCGGCGCAGACCGGCCGCCCTACAAAAGCGCAGCCTTGCGCCATTGCGACGGCGAAACGGCGTAGCGGGCGCGGAAAGCCCGCGAAAAATGCGCGCTGGAGGAAAAGCCGAGCGCAAAGGCGATCTCGGATATCTCGCCGCTATGGCCGGCGGCTTTGCGCAGCCTGGCCGCAGCCTGCTGCAGGCGCAGGTCCCAGATATACTCGGACGGCGTCAGCCGTTCGGTCTCGAATGCGCGATAAACGTAACGCACCGAGCAGCCCATGCGCCGCGCGATCATGGCGACGGTCAGATCCGGCCGGGCGATATTCCCGGCGATGAAATCCTTGATGCGCGCCAGCAGCAGATCGAGGGGATTGGCGACCAGTCCCTCCGGCCGCCCCTCGCCGATCATCGTGCGAACGAGATCGATCATCGTCTGGCCGACGCTCGAACGCCGCGCTTCGTCGAGATGGCCGATCTCGTGCATGGTCGTTTCCATCAGCGACAGCAGAATACCGCACATGCCGTCATACTCGGCATGCGCGGTGAAGGGTGCTGCCAGCCGCTCGACCGCGGCCTGCGGCAATGCCTGCCGCGGCAGTTGCAGCAGCAATTGGCGGACCGGCGTGCTGTTGGTCAGCACATAGGGCCGGCGCGGATCATAGATCACAAGCGCATCGGTGGAGATCGGCGCGTGCAAGCCACCCTGGGTGATCGAGGCGCTGCCTTCGGCCTGCAGGATCAGCTTGATCGCGTCGGGATCGTCAGGCCTGGCCGTCACCCGCTCGCCGAAAACCATATGCCGATCGGCTTCCAGCCGCGTCAGCCGGCAGGCTCCCAGCATAGCGGAGAGCATCGAACTCTTCTCCTCGTCGGCTGCCGTGAAATCGAGCTTGACATTGCCGAACAGCGTGCGGGCAAGCCCGGCGAACTCCTGGCCCCGAGCTGTCTCGATAGCGCGGTGATCAGCGGAAAAACGCATAACAACCTCCTCACTTCAGCTCGCCAGATAGGCGCCATGGAGGATGTCCGGCTGGGCTTTCAGCGTCGCGGCGGGACCGTCGAAGACAAGGCGGCCGCGCTCCAGCACGAGGGCCTTATCGGCGAGATCCAGCGCGAGATTGGCGAATTGCTCGATCAGCAGCACGCCGATGCCGCCGGCAGCGGCAATCTTCAGCGCCTCGGCCAGACGCTTGACGACGGCAGGCGCCAAGCCGAGCGAAAGCTCGTCGACGATCATGAAACGTGGCTTTGCGACGAAAGCCTGCGCCATCGCCACCATCTGCTTCTGACCGCCGGAGAGATCGGAAGCCGACTGACGCCGGCGCTCGGCAAGCTCAGGGAATATCTCATAGGCGCGCTCCAGCCCCTGCCGGCGGGCAGTCGCCGCAGGATCGAGCGCGGCGACGAGGATATTGTCCTCCACCGACAATTGCCCCAGCACGCGGTGCCCTTCCGGAACGAGCGCAAGGCCTGCCCGACGAATGCGGTCGGGCACAAATCCTTCGAGTGCGATGTCTCCCAGCCGCACCGCGCCGCCGCGCGGCAGAACACCTGCCATGGCCATGACCGTGCTCGATTTTCCCGCCCCATTGGCGCCGAGCAGGGTCGTCACCTCGCCGGCCGCGACCGAAAAGGAAATGTCATGGATGACGCGTTTGCCGCCGCGTTCGACGACGAGGTTTTCGACGCGGACCTCGGAATTCCCGCTCATCTCAGAACTCCCCCAGATAGGCGCGCCGCACGTTCGGATCGGCAAGCACGGTCTGCGTCGGGCCGAGGGCCAGCAGCTTTCCGTAGTCGAGCACCATGGTCTCGCTGCACATGGAGCGGATAAGATCGACGTCGTGATCGATGACCAGAATCTGCGCCCGGAATTCCGCGGGGATGCGCAGCACCAACTCGCGAAACGCCTTGCCCTCCTCCTCGGTCAGACCGGCGGCCGGCTCGTCCAGCAGGATCAGCTTCGGCTTGCCGACGACACATTTCGCCAGTTCGACCAGGCGGCGCTGGAAGAGATTGAGCGATTGCCCCAGCCGGTCGGCAGCCGCGCTGAGTCCGACGAAGGAAAGCGCCTCGTCCACGGCTTCGGAGCGATGCGGCGCGCCGACCACATGATCGGCGATCGCCGCGATATTGCCGGCGACGGTCAGGTCCCCGACCACCTGTTCGGTCTGGAACGAGCGGCGCAGGCCGGCGCGTACGCGCTGCAGCGGCGTCATCGGCAACAGCGCCTGGGCGCCGAGCGACACGGTCCCCTGAACCGGCCTGATGAAACCGGAGAGCACGTTGAGCAACGTCGTCTTGCCGGCGCCATTCGGGCCGATCAGGCCCGCGACCGGTGCGGTGAGCACGGCGCTGAGCTCGTTGATCGGCTTCACCCCACCGAACTGGACGACGAGATTGTCGATGGTGATCATCGTGCCCTCCCCCTTGATAGGCCGCTGTTCAGACGGGCGATCAAGCCCGCGATCTGGCCGGCTATGCCGGTCGGCGCGGTTGCCAGCGCATGGAACAGGGCGACGCCGAAAATACCGATCGTGATATAACCGTCGATGCCGAGATCGGTCAGCAGCGCCGGCACCGCGCGCAACAGAAGCCCGGCGATCAGCGCGCCGTACCAGTTGAAGACACCGCCGACGATGGCGAGCGCAAAGAGGTTGAGGCTCTCGAAGGCGCCGAAGGCGCGCCCGTCGAGCTGGCCGACATTGCCGGCCAGCAGCCCGCCGGCAAGGCCGGCGAGCAAGCCGCTGAGCGCAAAGGCCCAGGCCTTGTAGATGAGAACGTTGACGCCGCTGGCGACGGCGACAGTCTCGCCCTTGCGGATCAGCGCCCAGGTCCTGCCGGGACGCGCAAGCTTATGCCATTGCGCGATCAAAAGACCGATCGCAGCTGCCGCGCACACATAGAGGAAATAGGCAACCTCGCCGTCGGCGATGACAGGCCTCGCCAGCATTTCGCGTCCGGAGCCGTCCGCCCGACCGAGAAAGCCAGGACCGCCATCAGGGAAACCCCAAGCGCTGATGATTATCTGGAAGCCGCCGGCGAGCATTAGGGTGACGAGCGCGAGGTAGAGACCACGCAGCCGCAAGGCCGGCACGCCGAAGGCGAGCCCGACCGCGGAGGCGACGATGCCGCCGGCAAGCAGGCTGACCTCGAAGGGTGGATGAAAGGCGTGACCGATGCGCAGCGTTACCCAGCCGCCGACACCGACGAGGGCAAACTGGCAGAGCGAAACCAAGCCGAGCTGGCCATAGAGAATGGCAAGGCCAGCAACCGACAGCGACAGCGCGACGGCCGACGTTGCCGCCGAAAGCCAGAAGGAATTGGCGAGAAGGACGACCACAGCCGCGAAGAGCGCCGTCGTCACGGGGACATGCAGAAGCTGTTTCGGCAGGCGCATTGTCGACAGGCCTTCAGCGTTGGAGGCGATTGTTTGCGGCTGAACGCTCATCGGTCTTTCAACGCGGCCTTCGCCGTGCCTCCGAGGATCGTGACGGCGGCGAGCGCGATGATAAAGGGCGCCGCCGCCCGATAGGGCGATATCCAGGCAATCGGGGTCAGCGCCGCCTCGGCAATGCCGATCAGAATGCCGGCAGCCGCCGTCTCCCAAAGCGACCGCAACTGGCCGAGGATCGCCGCGGCAATGGCGGGAATGACCAGCAGGGTCAGGAAGGTGCCCTGCAGGCGCACGAGATCGGCCAGCAGCAGGCCGGCAAGGCCTGAGAAGATGCCGGTGATGATCCAGGCGGCGGTCTCGGTATGGAGGACGCGCACGCCGAGGACGGCACTGAGATCGCGGTCATTGGCCAGTGCGCGCATATCGAGGCCGAGCCGCGTGCGAGAGAGCAGCAAGGTGATCGCGACGACCATGGCAACGGCTAGAAGAAGGGCGATGATGCGCGTGTAGGTCAGGCGCACGGCAAAGAGCGAGACGAACATCTGGTCGGTCGGAAACTGCAGGCGGCGCGGCAGCTCGCCCCAGACGACACCCATGACGGCGATCAGAACCAGAGCCGGCGCCAGTGTGCCGACGGCGCGCACGACGGTATCGCGATGCGACAGCATGGGAGCGAAGATCCGCCCGTAGAGAAAGCTGATTGCCGTCGAGACCACGACCGCCGCAAGGATGGCGACGATGAGCGGAACCTTCCACTCGAGCAGCTGCCAGGCGCAATGCGCGCCCATCGCACCAAAAGCACCGAAAGCGAAATTGAGAACGCCGGTCGCGCGAAACAGCACGACGAGTCCGACACCCGACAGGGCATAGACGGCGCCGATTCCAAGCCCGGAAATGACGAAGGGAAGAATATTCATAACCCGATCCTCTAGCACTCGCCCGGCTCCGCGGGGTAGCAGCCGCGGAGCACGATGGCAGTCGCAGGCTCAGTTGATGCCCGCGGACTTTTCGAAGGCGCGGATGTCCTTCAGCTCGGGGTCCGGCGACGGCGCGCAGTCGGAGACGACTTTCCACTTGCCGGCTTCGCTGACGGCCATGCGCGTGGTCGAATTGGCATTGTGGCGAGTCTGGCCGTCACCGAAGTACCAGGGGGCACAGAAAATATCGCTTTTGAAGCCCTTGATTCCTCGCACCGCAGCCGACGCCGTCTCGCGGTTGACGTTGGCGGGATCGAGCGTCATCAGTGCCGTCTCGGCGATCCGTGCAGCAAGATAGCCGGCCTGGGCGAAGGTGTCGCGCGGATCGGACTTCTGGCCGTACTGATCCATGACAGCGAGCCAGTTCTGATTATCAGGCGTCGTCGCCTCGAGATCGTTGAACTCCATGTTGACGATGAAATTGCCGTCCCAGCCGGCGCCGATCGTGCCAGGCACCGAGAGATCATAGGCGGAGGCGGCGCTCAGGAACTTGATGCTCTGGTTCAGCCCCTGTTCTTCCGCAGCGGTCAGCAGCGGCACGGTGACGCCCTTGGGCAGGCCGAGAATGATCACATCCGGCTTGGAAGCTGCCGCCTGCAGGATGGTCGATGTGGAATCGGCGGTGCCGGGATCCATCAAGATCGTCTCGGCCGTCAGGCCCTTCTCTTTGGCGAGCTGAATGATCCCGTCGCAGGACCAGGTGCCGACATTCGGGATGTTCGGCCCGATGCAGACGACCGACTTTGCCTTCAGTTGATCGAGCGCATAGCCCATTGCGCCGAGCATCGACACGCGAGGACCGGCATTGGTCGGGGCATAGTTCGCCGCGAAGAAACATTCGCGGGGAACGCCGACGCCGGCGACGACGAGAATGGCGGATTTCTTGTAGAAATCGGCATTGGCGCCGCATTCGACGAAACTCGAATTGCCGACCATCAGCACGGCCTTCTCGTCATTGACGAGCTTGGCGGCGAGCTGTGCTGCTATCTCAGGATTCCACTGGTCGTCCTCGACCAGATATTTCACCGGCCGTCCCTTGATCCCGCCGTTGGCGTTCAGGCAATCGAAATAGGCCTTGGCCGCCTTGGTGGAATTGGAAAAATCATCCGGTCCCGTCTTGCCGGTAATCGCGCCGACCACAATTGCTTCGCCGGTTGCCGGCTTACCGCTATTGTCGCCGCAGGATGCTGCAGCATTTGCGCTGAACGCCGAAAAGAGCGTCAGGAAAAGGCCGATTACCAGCCCTTTTGGATTGATAGGCATTGTCTCCTCCAGTGTGTTGTCCCGCTCCCCACGGGATATTACGATCGGCGATACCAGGCTCAGCCGGAAATCGCCTTCCCTGTCATGAAGGCGGCAGCCTTTGCCGCAATCATCATCGTCGGCGCGTTGGTATTGCCCGACACCAACGTCGGCATCACCGAAGCGTCGCAGACGCGCAGCCCCTCGACGCCGCGCACCTTGAGGTCCGGTCCGACCACCGCCATGCGATCGTCGGCGCGGCCCATGCGCGCAGTTCCCGCCGGATGGAACACTGTTTTGGCTGATTGGCGGATGTAATCGCGCAAAGCCTCCGGATCCTTTTCGGTCCCAGGCTTCGGCAGCACGCGGCGCTTCACCAGCTTGGCAAGCGCCGGCGCATCGAGGATGCGGATCGCCGTTTCGACACCGCGCACCAGCGTCTCGATATCGGCGGGATCGGAAAGCAGATTGGCGTTGAAATCCGTCTGCTCCCTGGGATCGGCGCTCTTCAGCTTGATCCAGCCGCGCGACCGCGGCCGCAGATAACACGGCCCGATGCTGAGACCGTGGCCGGGCTCCGGTTCGCGGTCGACGAAGCCGATCAGCACCGGCAGGACATGGAACTGTACATCCGGCTGGCCGGTGCCTGCGGTATCGACGAAGCCGCCGCACTCGACGACGTTCGATGACAGCAGCCCGCGACGCGAGGTGAGGTAACGCAGCATGTGGCCGGCGGCACGCAGACCCTTGTCATGACCGAGGATCGAGATCGGCTCGCGCGTCTCGCCCTGCACCGGCACTTCGAGATGATCTTGATAATTGGCGCCGACACCAGGCAGGTCGGCAACGACCTGGATGCCGAGCGAGGTAAGATGCGCACCGTCGCCGATCCCCGACAATTGCAGGATCTTCGGCGTGGCGATGGCGCCTGCGGTGAGCGCGATTTCGCGCGACGCCTTGAAGATCGTTCCATCGAGCAGTTCCACGCCGACCGCCCTCTGCCCCTCGAACAGCAGGCGCGCCACCTTGCGCTCCGTCAGAACGGTGAGATTCGGCCGCTTCTCCGCTTCGCGCAAAAAGGCCTGAGCCGAACTCCAGCGCCGGCCGCCATGGGTGGTGCTCTGATAGAAGCCGACACCCGCCTGATCGGCGCCGTTGAAATCGTCGTTCTGGGGAATGCCGATTTCAGTCGCCGCCTTGACGAAGGCCTCGCTCAGCGGGTGGCGGTGGCGCGGGTCGGAGACGTGCAACCCACCCTTCTTTCCGTGGAAATGGCCGTTCAGCCGCTCGTTCTGTTCCAGCGAGCGGAAAGCTGGAAGCACGTCGTCATAGGACCACCCCTGGCAGCCCATTTGCGACCAGGTATCGTAGTCGTTGCGATGTCCGCGAATATAGATCATCGCATTCACCGAGCTGCCGCCGCCGAGCACATTTCCCTGCGGCACGATGCACGGCCGGCCGTTCAAGCCCTTGTCGGGGTTCGATGCGTAGGGATGGATGTCGATGCCCTTGCCCAGCACCTTGAAGAAGGTCGCGGGTATATGGATCCACGGATCGGCGTCGCGGCGGCCGGACTCGATCAGCAGGACCTTATGCGCCGGATTTTCCGACAGGCGGTTCGCCAGCACGCAGCCCGAGGATCCGCCTCCGACGATGATATAATCGTAAGTCGTCATGGCTCAGCTCAACACCGTCTGGATCGTCGTGAATTCCTTCAGTCCTTCGGCGCCGAATTCGACGCCGATGCCGGATTGTTTGACGCCCCCGAAGGGTGCATTGGGTTGAATCGTGCCGTGCTTGTTGATCCAGACCGAGCCGCATTCGAGCTGCCTTGCATAGCGCTTGGCCTTCTCGACATCGGCAGACCAGACCGAACCGCCGAGACCCGCCGGATTCTGGTTGGCGCGGGCGATCACCTCGTCGAGATCACTGTAACGGATGATCGGCAGGGCCGGACCGAACTGCTCCTCATCGACCAGCCGGACACCATGATCGACATCGGCAACCAGCGTGATCGGATAGAAATAGCCGGGCCGGTCCATCGGCGCGCCGCCGGTCAGAATGCGGCCGCCTTGTGTGCGCGCATCATCGACGAGATCGCGCACCTTGTTGAACTGCATTTCGTTTTGTATCGGGCCGAGGATGCTGGCCTCATCCAGGCCGTCGCCGACAGTGATCTTGCCGGCATAATCGGCAAGTGCGCTGCAGACCTCCTCATAGATGCTGTCATGCACATAGAGGCGTTTCAGCGCCGCGCAGGTCTGGCCGTTATTGATGAAGGCGCCCCAGAACAGGCCCTCGACAATGCCTTTCGGATCGACGTCGGGCAGCACGATGCCCGCATCGTTGCCGCCGAGTTCCAGCGTCAGCCGTTTCAAGGTGGCGACGGCCGAGGCCATAATTTTCTTACCGGTCTCGGTGGAACCGGTGAAGGTCATCTTGGCAATACCGGGATGAGCGGAAAGCGCAGCCCCGATGCTGTTTTCGCCGGTGATCACATTGACGACGCCGGGGGGCAGCACCTCGTTGATGATCTCGACCAGACGGATGGTCGAGAGCGGCGTCAGGGGCGACGGCTTGATGACGACGGTATTGCCGGCCCGCAGCGCCGGCACGATGTGCCAGCAGGCAATCATGACGGGCCAGTTCCAGGGCGTGATCGAACCGACGACGCCGATCGGCTTGCGGTGCAGCTCGACACGTCCTTCATTGTCATCCTGCAGGATTTCCACCGGCAGATCGAGTTCGGCCGTATGACGTGTCCAAGCGATCGCGCCGCCGATTTCAAACCGCGATCCTAGACCATTGAGCGGCTTGCCCTGCTCCCGGGTTAGGATCTGCGCCAGTTCTTCGGCGTGCTCGGCGATCTTCTCGGCAAGGGCCCGGCAGGCCGCGGCGCGCTCTTCATTCGAGGTCTGCGACCAGCTTTTGAAAGCCGCGGCGGCGGCGGCAACGGCTTGGTCGAGATCGGCTTCCCCGGCAAGCGGCATATAGCCGACGATTTCGCCGTTCGATGGATTGGCAACCGGCGCATGATGGGTCGTGGCGACAGTTTCGCCACCGATGAGCAGGGTAGACTGCTTCACGATATTCTCCTCCCGTGAGATTGGGGAGGACTATGACTTTGGCTGGATAAGCCGTCTTGGGGAGAAACGCGCCTCGTCTTGGACGGAAGCGCAAATTGCGCGTCAGACCATCCGTGGCACCGCTTCGCCGGCGCGCAGCAGCTCGCTCGGCGCACAATCGAACAGTTCTTTGAAGCTGCGGTTGAAATAGGAAATGTCGTTGAAGCCGGCGGAATAGGCGACTTCGGCGATCGTTCCGGCGTGGCGCTGCTCCTTGAGCTGCTCGATCTTTTCGCGTGCAAAGCGCAGGCGCTTGTCGCGGATGACGGTGGTGCAGGTCATGCCCAGTCCCTGGAAGTCCTGCTGCAGCGTGCGGATCGAGACGCCGAGCCTCGTCGCCAGCCATTTGGCGCTGAGATCGCTCTCGGTCAGGTGTTTGTCGATCAGGATATCGACCATCTGCATGCGCCTGCCGGCACTGTCATGCAAGGAAGTCAGGCTTGCCGTCTGGATGTCGGTCGACAGAAATGCCTGGCGCGTCGTGTCGAACATCAGCTGGCGCAGATGCGGCGAGGCCGCCTCGCTTTCCGGCGTCGTCATCATCTTGGCGATCAGCGCACGCAGCATCATCGTCATCGGATCGTCGGCCGCAAGCTTGCGGGCCACGTCGAAATCCACCTTGCTGCCCGAATACATCAATTGCCGCGGCAAATGCAGGGACAGATGATTGGAGAAGTGACCGCGGAAATAGAAGGTGGTCGGCCGCGTGGAATCGACCAGAATGCATTCGCCGACATCGAGAATGTTCTGCTGGCCGGAATGCTCTACGCCGCAGGCTCCCTCGAGCTGCAGGATCAGGAACAGATGTTCGTGGGCATCGCGGCGAATGTCGTCCCAGCCGCGATGGACATAATCGAGATCGTTGGAGACGTGGGCAAATTCCATGCCGCAGACGTCGATGCGGCTTGCCGTGCCGGTCACCTTGTCGCCCCGTTGCATCGTATGCGCGTTGAAATTCCCGCAGATATTGTGAAGGTCATCCGACCATTGATCGTAAGGCGTCGGCGACCAGGCGCGATCGACGAGGCTGCGGTTCTGCAACAGGTCCAACTCTGCCTCCCAACAGTGTCTACACAGCTGAAGACTGCCGCAGGCCGGACTGGCCGTCAATTAAATATTTAACACATTAATCAAGAGGCTGTGCATGGAGCGGAAAGCCGTCACTCCTCACCGCCGGTCGCGCCTTCGAGCCTCAGCGCCGTCAGCTCGTCCAGCATGTCCAGCAGTTGCTCGACCCGCTCCGCCCCGAAGCGTACGCCGATATCGGCATAGACCTTCAGGCTCTCCGGCATCACCTCGTCGACCATTGCTCGCCCGGCAGGCGTAATCCGCAGCAGCACCCGCCGACCGTCGGCCTTGTCCTTATGTTTGGTGATGAAGCCGCGCTCTTCGAGCGAGCGGATCATGCGCGTCAGGCTCGGTGCCAGGATCGAGGCCTTGTCCGCCACTTCGCTGGCATCGAGCGTACCTGCTTCGGAGAGCACACGGATCACCCGCCATTGCTGCTCGGTTACATCATGCGCCGCCAGGATCGGTCGGAAATGGCTCATCACCGCTTCGCGCGCCCGCAAAAGCCCGATCGCGAGCGACCGCTGGCGCTCTTGCGATGAACCCGGCAACGACGGCATCTCGCGTTTCTCCTGCTGTCCATTCTTCATCGGCGTCCGATCGTGCAATGATTGAATATCGATTCTGCGCCACATTGAGCCGCCGCGGAAAATCGCAAGACAGCTAGTTAACACAGCAACGACCAACCACAAGCCCATCCGCTCGATCGATCGACAAGGCTTATGAGCACCGCGACGGTCGCCGGTGTTTGCAGAGCAAACTCCGACGGCGTATCCTCGCTTCGACGATACCCCTTTCGCAAGTGCATTCAGGCGCTATGGTGTTGGAAAAACAAGGGCGAGCATGAGACAAAATACAAGCCACCTCCAGGAGCGGATGACCATTGTCGGTGATCTCAAGGCTGCGTCCTTTATCCCCTGGATCCGGCGCCATGCCGCCAAGCTCGGGCTGTCGCACAGCATATCCCATGCGAGTTCCATGCGGATCGAACTCGAGCTTTCAGGACCGGAGGATTTGATCGACATGATGGAGGTGGGGTGTTCACTGGGGCCAATCGACGTATGGGTCGAGTGCATAGAACGCACTGCGAGGATGGGCGAAAAGGCCTAACACCATGTGCGGTTTTTGCGATGTGCATATTATTTAACCATCGTTGCCAATGCGAAAAAACTATGCAAACGTGAGGCCTTGAGCGTATCGTTTTACAAAACGTAATATAGTTCAGGAAGTCTAGTCATGCCATCCGATCCGACCGGCTTTTGGACGCCAGTCGCCCTCTCCCGGGATCTGCCGGCCGCAACAGTCATGCCGGCCCGGACGGCATCTGGATCGATTGCCCTCTGGCGCAGCGCTTCGGGGCGTATATCGGCATCGGCGGATCGCTGTCCGCACCGTGGCATGCGCTTGTCCCATGGCTTCGTGCGCGGCGAGGCGCTTTCCTGCATCTATCACGGCTGGAGTTATGGCCAGGCCGGAAACTGTCTGCGCATTCCTGCCCATCCGGGGCTGGCGCCGCCAGAAACCATCCGTGTCGCCACCCATGAGGTCGAGGAAGCGGGCAGCATGATCTGGGTGGCCGTGGGCACGCCCACTTCGAAGCCGCCGAGGCTTGATGGCCTCATTCCCCTGCGCTCGCTAACGGCGTTTGCAGGCACTGCCGCGATTGAAGCGGCGGCCGGCGTGAAGGCGAACCCTGACGGTCTTGTCGAGATCGACGCACCCACCGGCAGCCTCCTTCTGTTATTATCCGCCCAAGAAGACGGGCAGACGCTGATCCATGTGCTCCTGAAGGATGACCTCGGCCCAGCTGCGGCCATCGGCGCTTCGCGGGTTGCCGAAAGTCTGCGGCGCCGGGCTGAAGATCTTCAGAAAAAGGAGATCGCGCGGTGAGCATGCAGGCGATGATCGACGAATGGTATCCGGTTGGGCTTTTCAGTCAGCTCGACAGCGCCGGTCGCAAAACGAGGCTGATGGGCGAGCCGATCGACGTGGCGAGCGACGCCGATGGCAATGCGAGGGTAACGGGCGACGACGGCCGCGTTCTGCCGGTGCGCGTGCGTTACGGCCATGTCTGGTCCTCGCTCGGCGAGCCGAGGAAGGATATTTTCCCGATCCCCGAGGCCGACCAGCCCGGCCGCCGTTTCGTCGACGTCGGCGTGGTGCGCGTGCGCTGCTCGCCCCTGCGCGCCGTCGAGAACTTTCTCGACATTGCCCATTTCCCCTTCGTCCACACCGACATTCTCGGCGCAGAGCCGCACACCGAGGTTCAGAACTACAAGGTCGAGATCCGCGAGGAAGAAGATGAAGTCTGGGCAACGCAGGTGAAGTTTTACCAGCCGCAGGCCGCCAAATCGGCGAGCGGCGGGATCACGACGGAATATATGTACCGCGTGCCGGCACCGACTTGCTCCGTGCTCTACAAGACCTGCCCGCCTCGCCCGAGCGAGTGGGATGTCATCACGCTCTTCGTGCAGCCGCTGGCCGAGGACCTGTGCGACGTCTGGCCATGGATGGCGCTCTTCGACGACGAAACCGCGATGACCGACCTCATCCACTTCCAGCAGACGATCTTCCTGCAGGACCGGTCGATCCTGGAAAACCAGATCCCGTCGCTTCTGCCGCTCGATCCCGGCATGGAAATCCCGACGCGGGCCGATCTCACATCGATCGCTTACCGGCGCTGGCTTAAGCGTCACAATTATACCTATGGCGCGCAGCTGGTGGCGCAATGAAGCTCTACGACTACATTCTCTCCCCCAGCTGCTACAAGGTGCGCCTGATGGCGGCGCTGACCGGCGTCAAGCTGGAACTCCGCCCGGTGGATTTCCATCCCGGCGCCGAGCATCGCGGCCCCGAGCTTCTCGCCCTCAATCCGGCAGGTTCCATTCCAATCCTGGCGGATGGCGATCTGATCCTGACCGAGTCGTCGGCAATCCTTGTCTATCTCGCCGCCAAGGCAGCACCCGAATGGCTTGGCAATGGCAAGGCCGAAGAAGCGGCAAAGGTGCAGCAATGGCTGTCCTTTTCCGGCCGGCTGACGGCAAGCCTGGGCGGCGCGCGGCTTCACGAAATGCTGCTGCGGCCGGGCGATATCGGCGGGTTGCAGGCCCAGGGCATCGCCGCACTTCGCGAGCTTGAGGCGGGACTGGTCGAGCAGGGTGTTCGCGGCATGCGCTTCCTCGCAGCCGACCAGCCGACAATTGCCGACATCGCCTGCTTCCCCTATGTGGCGCTAGCGCCCGATGGAGGCGTGGCGCTGGATGCTTATCCCGCCATCCGGCTCTGGTCGCGGGCGCTACGTGCGCTCGATAGGTTTATCGAAATGCCCGGTATTCACCGGCTGCACGAATTGAAGCCGGAACCCCAGATCGAGCCGGGCGAGGTATGACATGACCGGCTATCTCCTGAAGAACTGCGCAGCCGTGATCGTCGACGAGGGCAAGGGGCCGGTCGTCCGTCGCCATGTCGATCTATTGACCGAGGGTCCGGCGATTATGGCGATCGGCGAAAATCTGGCTGCGGACGCGCTTCCCGCCGGCACGACCATTCAGGATGCCGCCGGCTGGTTCGTCTATCCCGGCCTCGTCAACACCCACCACCATTTTTTCCAATGCTTCGTGCGCAATCGCGTCGATCTCGACTGGACAAAGCTTTCGGTCATCGAGTGGCTGGACCGGATCTACCCGATCTTTTCGCAGCTCAATGAGGAGTGTTTTTACCACTCCTCCGTCACGGCGATGGCCGAGATGATCAAACATGGCTGCACCACGGCCTTGGATCACCAATACAATTTCCCCCGCCCCGCCGGGAAGCGGCTGATCGACCGCCAGTTCGAGGCAGCCGAGCTGCTCGGCATGCGCTTCCACGCCGGCCGCGGCGGCAACACCCTGCCGAAGTCGGAGGGCTCGACCATTCCCGACGCGATGCTGGAAACGACCGACGAATTTATCGCCGACTGCGCCCGGCTGATCGACACTTACCACGATGCCAACCCGTTCAGTATGCGCCAAGTCGTGTTGGCGCCCTGCCAGCCGGTGAACTGCTATCGCGAGACCTTCGTGGAATCGGTGGCATTGGCGCGCGATCGCGGCGTCATGATGCACACCCATGTCGGCGAGGGCGAAAGCCCGGTTATTCAGGCTCGTCATGGCATGCGCACGGTCGATTATCTGGAAGAACTCGGCTTTGCCGGGCCCGACGCCTTCTATGCCCATTGCTGGGAGCTGACTCACGACGAACTCAGGAAGATGGCGGCGAGCCGCACCGGTGTGGCGCACTGCCCGGAGCCGGTTTATCTGGTCGGCGCCGAGGTCACCGACATTCCCGCCATGGCTGCCTTCGGACTGCGTATCGGCCTTGGCTGCGACGGGGCCGCCTCCAACGACAATTCCAACCTGATGCACTGCCTGCACTCCGCCTATATGTTGCAGTGCCTGGTATCCTCCAGCCGCGCCCATCCCGTGCCGCCGCCCGTCGATTTCCTCGGCTACGGTACGACAGGCGGTGCGAGCCTGCTCGGCAGGCGCGACATCGGCCGGCTGGCGCCCGGCATGGCAGCCGACCTGTTTGCGATCGACACGCGTCGGATGGATTATGTCGGCACGCGGCACGATCCGTTGAGCCTGATTGCCCGCGTCGGCATCGGCATGGCGACCGATATGACGATGATCAATGGCCGCATCGTCTGGCAGAAGGGGGAATTCCCCGGTCTCGACGAGGCCAAACTGGCCGCCTACGCCGAGGCCGCCCTATCCGCCGTAGAATCTTAAAAAAGCCAAAAGAGGGAACTGAGAACATGACCAAACTGACCCGCAGAAACCTGATGACGGCCGCTGCCGCCACCGGCCTTGCCGGCGCGCTCGGCAGCCGCCTTGCTTTCGCCGCCGACCAGCCGCTCGGCATCACGCTCGTCGTCCCTTCGCCGATCGGCGATGTCGGCTGGGGGCACGCCCTTGCCGCCGGCCTCGAGCCGATCAAGGCCGCTTACGGCGACAAGGTGAAGGTCACCGTGCTTGAGAATATCGCCGAAGGCCCGGACGCCGACCGCATCATGACAAAGACCGTCGCCGACGGAAACAAGTTCCTGATCGCCGGCTCCTTCGGCTATCAGAACGGCGCGTTGCAGATCGCCCGCCGTGATCCAGGCGTGACGGTCCTGCATGCCTCCGGCTTCCAGGTTGCTCCCAATTTCTCGCCGTTCGCCGCCAAATATTTCCAGGGCACCTATCTGCTCGGCATGGCTGCCGCAGCACTTTCCAAGACCGGCAAGCTCGGCTCCGTGTCCGCCTTCGCGATTCCCGAACTCATCACTTCGATCAACGCCTTCACCCTCGGCGCCCAGGCCGTCAAGCCCGATATCGAGGTCTCGGTAGTGTGGGTGAACTCCTGGTTCGACCCGGCCAAGGAGCAGGAAGCCGCCAAAGCCTTGATCGCGCAGAAGTGCGACGTGATCTTCTCCAACGCCCAGGACACGCCGTCCGTCATCTCGGCCTGCGAGGAAGCCGGCGTCTACGCCTTCAACCTCAACTCCTCGATGAAGAAATACGCACCGAAAACCTATCTCGGATGCATCTCGACGGATTGGTCGCCGTTCTTCAAGGCATCGGTCGACGCCCATCTCGCCGGCACGTTCAAGGGCGCCAATGCGTTCCTCGGCGTCGCCGACAAGGTCGTCGAAGTGGTCGATTGGAATCCGGATGTTCCGGCAGACGTGATGGCCAAGATCAAGGAGATCGAGGCAAAGATCGCCGACGGCAGCTTCTCGCCCTTCACCGGGCCGATCACCAAGGCCGACGGCAGCGAGGGTGTCGCATCTGGCGCAACCATGGCCGACCCCGAGATCATCGCCATGAATTGGCACGTCAAGGGCGTCTCGACGCCGCTGCCGAAATAAGTCATGACCACCCCGCTCCTGTCGCTGCGCGGCATTTCGAAAAGCTACGGCCAAGTCCATGCCAATCAGGCAATCGATCTGGACGTGGCTCCGCAATCGATCCACGCGATCCTCGGAGAAAACGGGGCGGGAAAATCGACGCTGATGAAGCTGATCTACGGTGTCGAGCAGCCGGACGACGGAGATATCGTCTGGGAAGGCACACCCTTGCGCCTCGCCTCCCCCGCGGAGGCGCGGCGCAAGGGCATCGGCATGGTCTTCCAGCACTTTTCGCTGTTCGAGACCTTGACGGTCATCGAGAATATTCAGCTGGTGGTGCCGGGTCGGAAAGCCGATCTCAAGGAACGTATCCGGTCGCTTGGACGGGAGTTCGGCCTTGAAGTCGATCCGCTTGCCCATGTGCATGCGCTGTCCGTCGGCGAGCGGCAGCGGGTGGAGATCATCCGAAGCCTGATGACCAATCCGAAGCTGCTGATCCTTGACGAGCCCACCTCCGTCCTTCCGCCGCAAATGGTGGAGAAGCTCTTCGACACCCTGCTTCGGCTGCGTGATGGCGGCGTTTCCATCCTGCTGATTTCCCACAAGCTCGAAGAAATTCGGGCGATCTGTGACCGCGCGACGATCCTGCGCGGCGGGCGCGTGACCGGGGATGTCGATCCGCGCGAGCATGATGCCCATGACCTGGCCCGGATGATGATCGGCCGCGATATGCCCGCACCCATCTCCGCGCTGCCGCTGTCTGGCGGGGAAAAGCGGCTGGAGATCATCGGTTTGGACCACCAGCCCGACGATCCCTTCGCGGTGCCGCTTTCCGGCCTCAGCCTTGAGGTGCGTGCCGGCGAAATCCTCGGCATCGCCGGTGTTTCGGGCAACGGCCAAAGCGAGCTTGCTGCGCTGATTTCAGGCGAGACCATGCTGGGGCGCGAACAACGCGACCGGATTTACATGATGGGAATGGATGTCGGCAGGCTCGATGCCGCCGCGCGGCGGCAGCTCGGATTTGCCTTCGTTCCGGAAGACCGGCTCGGACGCGGCGCGGTGCCCGAAATGTCGCTCGTCCTCAACAGCCTGCTGACGGCCCATCCGCTCAAGCTTTTACGGCGTGGTCTCATCGAAAGGGCACGGGCGATGACGTTCACCACGGATTGTATCCATCAGTATGATGTCCGGACATCCGGCCCGGATGCGGAAGCCGGCACCCTGTCCGGCGGCAACCTGCAGAAGTTCATCGTCGGCCGCGAAATCATGCTGTCTCCGAAATTGCTTTTCGTGGCGCAGCCGACCTGGGGTGTTGATGTCGGCGCTGCCTCTGCTATCCGCAGCCGCCTGGTCGCATTGCGCAATCAGGGCATGGCGATCCTCGTCATTTCCGAGGAGCTGGAAGAATTGTTCGAACTCTGCGATTGCATCCAGGTGCTGCATCACGGACGGCTCAGCCCGCCGCTTGCAACCCGGGACACCAAGCCCGAGGAGATCGGCCGATACATGATCGGGGCCCATGTCTCGCCCGAGAAAGTTCAACAATGAGCGTCTGGTCTCCTGCTTCCCTTCCCACCCTGGTCCGCCGGGAGCGCGCCTCGCTGGCCGCGGCCTTGGGCGCACCCGTCATCGCGCTCGGGGGGGCGATCGCACTTAATCTCGGCCTTTACGTCTTGATGGGCCGCGACCCCGTCGCGGTCGTCTATGCGATGCTTTTCGAGCCCTTCCTCTCCTGGGCTTCATTTTCGGAAGTTCTCCTAAAGGCCGGGCCTCTCCTCCTCATCGCCCAGGGGCTGGCAATCGGCTTTCGCGCCAAGGTTTTCAATATCGGCGCCGAGGGCCAGTTTATCCTTGGGGCGATCTTCGCCTCCGCCATCCCGGTCTGGTTTCCCCAGGCGTCGGGCCAGTGGATCTGGCCGGCGATGCTGCTGCTCGGCGCCATCGGCGGCGCGATTTGGGCTTCTCTCACCGCCTTCTGGCGCGTGCGCCTCAATGCCAATGAGATCCTCGTTTCGCTGATGCTGAGCCTCGTTGCCGCGCAATTGTTGAACTATCTGCTGCTCGGGCCCTGGAAGGATCCGAACGGCTTTAATTTCCCCCAGTCGGTGATGTTCCAGTATGATGCGATGGTGCCGACCCTGATTGTCGGCACTCGCGTCAATGTCTCCTTCCTCATCACCCTCGTTTTGTCGGTTGCGGCCTGGGTCTTCATGCAGAAGAGCTTCATCGGCTATAAGCTGCAGGTCGGCGGCTTGGCGCCGCGGGCTGCCGGCTACGCCGGTTTCAGGGAAGGCTGGGCGATCTGGCTTTCGCTGCTGATCGGCGGTTTTGCTGCCGGTCTTGCCGGCGCCGCCGAAGTCGCCGGTCCGCTCGGCCAACTGCAGCGTTCGGTCGCGAGCGGCTACGGTTATGCGGCCATCATCGTCGCCTATCTCGGCGGCCTGCATCCAATCGGTATCGTGGTCTCGGCGCTGGTCATGGCGGTTATCTATATCGGCGGCGACAATGCCATGGTCTCGGCCAGCCTGCCGATCGCCGCCGTCCGCGTCTTCCAGGGTAGTCTGCTGCTCGCCTACCTGATCGCCGTCGCCTTCGTGCGCTACCGTCTTGAATGGCGCCGCACCGCCCAGCGGAGCCTGCCATGAACGCCATCGAGTTCATTCTTGCCGGCATGCTTGCGGCTGCGACACCGTTTCTTCTGGCGGCACTCGGCGAATTGGTGGCCGAGCGCGCCGGTGTCCTCAACCTCGGGGTCGAGGGATTGATGGCCCTTGGCGCCGTGCTCGCCTTCATCGTCGTTTATCATGGCGGCGGACATTTTCTTGGTTTCATCGTCGCAGGGCTCGGCAGCGCCGCCCTTTCACTGCTCTTTGCCTTCGTCACGCTCGGGTTCCGGGCAAACCAGGTGGCTGCCGGCCTTGCCATCGGCATTCTTGGCCAAGGCCTTTCGGCCCTCTTCGGCAAGACCTATGAAAGCCTGACGGTCAAGGGTCTTCCAAAGCTTGCTCTTCCAGCGCTGTCGGAACTGCCGGTGATAGGGGGCCTTTTCGTTCAGGACATCGCCGTGTGGATTTCGCTCGCCGCGACGCTGGCTCTTTGGGCCATACTTGCCTACACCAAGCTTGGTCTCATCGTCCGCGCCGTCGGTGAGAACCCGAAGGCCGCCCACGCCATCGGCTATTCGGTGATATCGGTCCGCATCCTCGCCATCGCCTTCGGCGGCGCGATGGCAGGTTTCGCCGGTGCCTATGCGGCGGTCGTTTACACACCACTCTGGGCTGACGGGATGATCGCCGGACGCGGCTGGATCGCCATCGCCCTCGTCGTCTTCGGGACCTGGCTCACCGGTCGCATCTTCCTTGGGGCCTGCCTTTTCGGCGCAGTCTCGTTGATGGGTCTTGCGGCCCAGGCAACCGGACTGGACGTTCCCTCGCAGCTACTGTCGAGCCTGCCCTATCTCGTCACCATCATCGTGCTCGGCATCATCTCCGCCGACCGTCGCTTACTGAAACTGAACGGTGTGGCTTCGCTCGGCGAACCATTCGAGCGATAGCACATCGTGCGGTCTGTTGATTACCGCCGGTATGCTGGTTACCTTGATATTTCCGTCCATTCGGAAGGGTCGCAAGGAAGCATTCGAGGCAAACGAAGATTGCGGCGGGGAGGCTGACTGTCGGTAGCGGTGGCCCTCTCTCAGAAAACGAATTCGCCTGTAATCCAACGGAGCAAGCCATGAAAGTAAGCAGCCTCCAGTCCCGCCGTTCGACCCGGCTGGCGCAGGCTATGCTCTGCCTCGATGACTTCGAGCCAAAGGCAAAACGGCATCTGCCGAAGCCGCTCTATGCCTATATTTCCGGTGGAACCGAAACCAACGCATCGCTGCGAAATAATCTCGAGGCCTTTCAGGCTTATGCGTTTCGACCGCGTATTCTGCGGGATGTGTCAAAGCGAAGCACGGAGACGACCTTATTCGGTCAGACCTATGCCGCCCCATTCGGGATTGCCCCAATGGGTATCAGTGCGCTCATGGCCTATCGCGGCGACATTATTCTTGCTGCCGGTGCGGCGCAGGTCGGGATTCCGATGATCATGAGCGGATCCTCGCTCATTCGACTCGAGGAGGTTATTGCCGCCGCGCCCGCGAGCTGGTTCCAAGCCTACCTGCCCGGTGAACCCGAACGCATCGATGCGCTGGTGGACCGCGTTGCGGCGGCAGGCTTTAGCACCTTGTTGCTGACCGTCGATACCGCCACGCTCCCGAACCGGGAAAACAATATCCGGGCAGGCTTCTCGACGCCTCTGCGGCCGAGCCTTGCTTTGGCCTGGCAGGGTGTCTCGCACCCGCAATGGGCTATCGGGACATTTCTGCGCACTGTCGCCCGCCACGGCATCCCGCATTTTGAAAACTCCTACGCAACCAGAGGCGCACCCATCATCGCCTCGAACGTCACGCGGGACTTCGGCCGGAGAGACCATCTGAACTGGAGCCATCTCGAGCGCATCCGCAGCCGCTGGAGCGGCAAGCTGATCGTCAAGGGCATTCTTCATCCGGACGATGCGGCGCGTGCCGTCGAGACAGGGGCTGACGGGGTGATCGTCTCCAATCACGGCGGCCGCCAGCTCGATGGCGCCATATCTCCCCTCGCGGCGCTTCCCGAGATCGTGGAGCGTCTGGGTGACACGATCCCAGTCATGATCGACGGCGGCTTTCGCCGCGGAACCGATATTATTAAGGCTTTGGCGCTCGGGGCACGTTTCGTGTTTGTCGGGCGGCCGTTTCTTTATGCGGCGGCCGTTGCCGGTCTGCCTGGTGTATTGAGGGCGGCAGACATCCTAAAGTCTGAGCTCCACAGCAATATGGCCCTGCTCGGCGTAACGACGATCGAGCAAGTTTCTCGCGGCCACCTCGTTCCGGCTTGACGAAACAGCCGTGATCTCTCACCAGCGCGGATCGTCGTCGCGAACCTTCCGGCAGCGGGCGCGCCCATCGGCATTTTTGGTCGAGGCCTCTCCGCCCTTGTCGGCAAAACCTGTGACTGGAGCGACGATTTCGGCTTGATGGCACCAGCCAGCGACCGAAATGACGCGTGTGCACTGCACAAATAGGCGCATTCACGACTGCGAGCATAGCAACAATCGCCCAATGAATCGGCACTTAGCATTAATGCCTAAAATATAATCAATAGCGGATTTGCGAAATATCTCCTGTTGATTCAGTCTGTTAACGGCCGCTTTCAGGATTGGCACGCTGATTGCAGGTTCTAAGGCGCATCGGTCAACGGCGACCGGCGCGGATAGGCGCGGTATAAGCGCCTACACAGACACCGACGTCGCAAGGTCTTTGCACTCCAGGATGCTCCCATCGCTGGACGTAAATTCCGGCGGCGTTTTTTTGCGTTCGAATTCAGCCAGCAGAGGGGAACCTGCAGATGAAAAAAATTTCGACGACTGGGATTTCAACAACCGGCATGACCCGCCGCAGCCTGCTCAAGACGACCGCAGCGGCTGCCCTCATCGGCGCCGTCAAGGCTGCCTTTCCGTCCGGCGCCTTCGCAGCTGGGGCAGGGCCTGAGGTGAAAGGTGCCAAGCTCGGCTTTATCGCTCTCACGGATTCCGCACCGCTGATCATCGCCAAGGAAAAGGGCTTTTTCGACAAGCATGGCCTTCCGGAAACGGATGTGGCCAAACAGGCATCCTGGGGTGCGACCCGCGACAATCTCGTGCTGGGCGGCGCAGCAAACGGCATTGACGGTGCCCATATCCTGTCGCCGCTCCCCTATCTCATGCATACCGGCAAGGTGACGCAGAACAATAAGCCGGTGCCCATGGCAATCCTCGCCCGGCTCAACCTCGACAGCCAGGGTATTTCCGTCGCCAAGGAATATGCCGAAACCGGCGTGCAGCTGGATTCCTCCAAGCTGAAGGCGGCATTCGAGAAAAAGAAGGCTGAGGGCAAGGAGATCAAGGCCGCCATGACCTTCCCGGGCGGCACCCATGACCTCTGGATCCGCTACTGGCTCGCCGCGGGCGGCATCGATCCGAACAAGGACGTTTCGACCATCGTCGTGCCGCCGCCGCAGATGGTTGCCAACATGAAGGTCGGCAACATGGACGTCTTCTGTGTGGGCGAACCGTGGAATGAGCAGCTCGTCAACCAGGGCATCGGCTTTACCGCAGCTACCACCGGCGAGCTCTGGAAGGGGCATCCTGAAAAGGCGCTCGGACTGCGCGCGGAGTGGATCGAACAGAATCCCAATGCTGCCAAGGCCCTGCTGATGGCTGTCATGGAGGCTCAGCAGTGGTGCGAAAGCATGGACAACAAGGCGGAGATGGCTGACATTCTCGGCAAGCGCCAATGGTTCAACGTTCCGACGAAGGACGTGCTCGGCCGCCTCAAGGGCGATATCAATTATGGCAATGGCCGCGAGGTCAAGGCCACCGACCTCTATATGAAGTTCTGGAAAGACGGCGCCTCCTACCCGTTCAAGAGCCACGATACCTGGTTCATGACGGAAAACATCCGCTGGGGAAATCTCCCGGCGAGCACCGACATCAAGGCGCTGGTCAACCAGGTGAACCGCGAAGACATCTGGCGCGAGGCCGCCAAGGATCTCGGCGTTGCGGCGGCCGATATTCCCGCATCGTCTTCTCGCGGCAAGGAGACTTTCTTCGACGGCAAGGTCTTCGACCCTGAAAATCCCTCCGCCTATCTCGACAGCCTTTCGATCAAGGCTGTCTCCTGACCCGCTCCGGCGCGCGACCGGCGCGCCGGCCTTTCATTCACGTGAGGAGCACGTTGATGTCCGCCCTGGCAAATAAAGAAAATCCCTCCACGGCCGCCTCTGCCAAGCTGGCGGCAAAGGTTCTGCCATTTTCCGGCAAGCACGGATCGCGGATCGATTTTCGTCGAGCGGCACTGACCGCACTTCGCAATGTCGTTCCGCCAGTCGTCGTGCTGGCACTCATCCTGCTTGTCTGGCAGGTGCTCTGTTCGTCGGCGGATGCGTCTTTACCCTCGCCGCATCGGGTCTGGCAGGATAGTTATGACCTGATCGCCTATCCGTTTTTCAACTACGGCTCCCAGGATATCGGGCTCGGCTGGCGCGTGCTCATTTCGCTGCAGCGCGTTCTCTATGGCTTTGGCCTTGCCGCGGTCACCGGCGTCATCATCGGTGCGATCATCGGCCAGTCGATCTGGGCTATGCGTGGCCTCGATCCGATCTTCCAGGTGCTGCGTACGGTCCCGCCGCTCGCCTGGCTGCCGCTGTCGCTCGCAGCCTTCCAGGATTCCAATCCCTCGGCGATCTTCGTGATCTTCATCACGTCGATCTGGCCGGTGATCATCAACACCGCCGTCGGCGTGCGTAATATCCCGCAGGACTACCGCAATGTCGCCGAGGTGCTGCGCCTCAACCAGTTCGAGTTTTTCTGGAAGATCATGCTGCCTTCGGCAGCGCCTTACATCTTCACCGGCCTCAGGATCGGCGTCGGCCTCTCCTGGCTCGCCATCGTAGCGGCCGAAATGCTGACGGGCGGCGTCGGCATCGGTTTCTTCATCTGGGACGCATGGAACTCGTCGCGTCTTCCGGACATCATTGTCGCGCTCGCCTATATCGGCATCGTTGGCTTCGCCCTCGACAAGCTGGTGGCAGCACTGGGCAAACTCATCACCCGCGGCGCCATGGCCAACTGAGGAACGCACCTATGAACGCCTATCTGAAGCTTGATCATATCGACAAACATTTCGATCGGGGCGGCGTGCGCGCCGAGGTCCTGAAGGATATCAACCTGACGATTTCCGCGGGCGAATTCGTCTCGATCATCGGCCATTCGGGCTGCGGCAAGTCTACCCTGCTCAACCTCATCGCCGGCCTGACCCCGGTTTCGGCAGGCGCCGTGCTGCTTGAAAACCGTGAGGTCAATGGACCCGGTCCGGAGCGCGCCGTCGTCTTCCAGAACCACTCGCTGCTGCCCTGGCTGACGGTCTACGAGAACGTTAATCTCGCCGTCTCCAAACTCTTCAACCGAACGAAGACCAATGCCGAGCGGCATGACTGGGTCATGGCCAACCTCGACCTCGTGCAGATGGCGCATGCGAGGGATAAGCGGCCTTCGGAAATTTCAGGCGGCATGAAACAGCGCGTCGGCATTGCCCGCGCGCTTGCAATGGAGCCGAAGATCCTGTTGCTCGACGAGCCCTTCGGCGCGCTCGATGCGCTGACCCGCGCCCATCTTCAGGACGCGGTGATGGAAATCCACGCCCGGCTTGGCAATACGATGGTGATGATCACCCATGATGTCGACGAAGCGGTGCTGCTGTCCGATCGCATCGTGATGATGACCAACGGCCCGGCGGCCCGCATCGGCGAAGTGCTCGATGTGACCATGTCCCGTCCCCGCAATCGCATCGAACTCGCCTCTGATCGGACATATCTCAAATGCCGTGAAGCCGTGCTGAAGTTCCTCTATGAACGCCACCGCTTCATCGAAGCGGCGGAGTAGAAACCGGGAAATAACCTCGGCGTTTGCCGGCCCTGATCTTTTCGTCTTCGTATCGGGTCCGGCAGCGCCTGATTTTAGGCGTTGGGCTCTCTTTATTCCCCGGGCGTTGCAAAGACCGCGCTGGCATCGCTGACAATTTCCACATGGGAATATGCCGCCTGCCCTGCGGCCGCGGCATCCGCGCGCATGATTGCGGTCACGATCCGGCCGTGCTCCTCATAGGATTTTGCCAGGCGCCCGGGCAGACGGAACTGCGCCCGCCGAAAAGGCGCGAGCCGCGCCCGTGTCTGGGTCACCATCTCAAAGACATGATCATTATGCGCGCCGCGATAAAGCCGGGTATGGAATTCGGTGTTGTGAGCCGAATATTCCTCTTCCGCGCCGGCGTGCACGAGCCTCACCGATGCCCGATGCTCCAACTCCAGCGCGCGCCGCTCGTCGACCGTCATACGCTCGGCCGAGAGCCTGGCGCAGATCGCTTCGAGTTCGGCCATCGCTTCGAACATCGAATGCAGATAAGCCTCGGTGACATTGGTAACGACGGCACTGCGGTTCGGCTCGCGTGCAATCAATCCCATAGCGCCCAACTCACGCAGAGCCTCGCGTACCGGCGTGCGCGAAACGTCGAAACGAACCGCGAGCGATACCTCGTCCAACTTCGCGCCCGGCAGGATTTCACCTGTGACGATCATGTCGGCGATCGCCCGCACCATCTGTTCGACGGTGGTTCCGGTGCGGATCACTTCTCTGCGCCTGGTCTGCTTCACGATACGAATCTGCTCACGTCAACACTCTGCATACAGATGACGTTCGAGACTGGATAAGTCAAATCGGGCGGCGAAGATATTGTTAAATTTTCGCTTTCTCATGCCCGAGATACCTCGGCTAACTCGACTTTGTGCCAACCACGCAGTCACAATGAACAAGAAATATCTATTGATTACTTTTTGCGCAAGAATTCGATCAATCTGTATGCACTTTGCAACGCGCAAGTCTTGCGATAACGGATAAATTATAAAAAACAACAGATTAATTTCTGGCACATGCATTGCATGCACTTTCCTGTACCCGTTCACAACCGGCCCAGCGCCGCAAGGAGCATTTCCGATGACCAAACTCCTTTCCATGAACCGCCGCAATTTCCTCCAGGCTTCCGCTGCCGGTGCGCTTGCCGGCGCCATGCCGGGTCTGATCGCCTCCTCCGCCGCAGCCCAAACCGCGCTGACCGTCGGCTTCATCTATGTCGGCCCCAAGGACGACTACGGCTACAACCAGGCGCATGCCGAAGGTGCGGCCGTCATCAAGGCGCTACCAGGCGTGACGCTGGTCGAAGAAGAGAATGTACCGGAAACCGTCGACGTCCAGAAGACCATGGAATCCATGATCAACCTGGACGGCGCGACCCTGCTCTTTCCGACCTCCTTCGGCTACTTCGACCCACACATGCTGGCCGTGGCCGCCAAACATCCCGACATCCAGTTCCGGCACTGCGGCGGTCTCTGGCAGGAAGGCAAGAACCCGGCCAATACGGGCTCCTATTTCGGCTATATCTTCCAGGGCCAGTATCTGAACGGCATCGC
Organism: Rhizobium sp. BK456; assembly: GCF_014194045.1. Classification (NCBI taxonomy): domain Bacteria; kingdom Pseudomonadati; phylum Pseudomonadota; class Alphaproteobacteria; order Hyphomicrobiales; family Rhizobiaceae; genus Rhizobium; species Rhizobium sp. BK456. Next base: position 193,737 of record NZ_JACIAO010000009.1, on the reverse strand, counting down.
CGCCGGTCATGCGACGAAGAGCAAGAAGATCGGCTTCGTCGCCGCCAAGCCGATCCCGCAGGTTCTGCAGAATATCAATGCCTTCCTGCTCGGCGCACGCACGGTCGATCCGGGTATCACCTGCCAGGTGATCTTCACCGGCGAATGGTCGCTTGCCGTCAAGGAGGCCGAGGCCACCAATGCGCTGGTCGACCAGGGCGCCGACGTCATCACCTGCCACGTCGACAGCCCCAAAGTGGTCGTCGAGACGGCCGCCGGCCGCGGCGCCTTCGTCTGCGGCTATCACGCCAACCAGAGCCCGCTTGCTCCCGAAAAGTACCTCACCGGCGCCGAATGGGCCTGGGGCAACGTCTACAGCGACTTCGTCAAGAAGGCGCAGGCCGGCGAAAAGCTCGGCAACTTCGTGCGTGGTGGCCTGAAGGACGGCTTCGTGAAGATGAGCGCGCTCGGCCCAGGCGTGTCCGCGGAGGGCCGCAAGGCTTTTGAGGCCACGCAGGCGGAGATGATGAAGGGCGGCTTCTCGGTCTTCAAGGGTCCGTTGAAGGACAATAAGGGCGACACTGTCGTGGCTGCCGACAAGAGCTACGCCGAAGACGCGATCGAACTCGAGAGCATGAATTATCTGGTCGAGGGCGTGGTCGGGTCCACAGCGTAAACCGCGAAGGGAGAAGCGCCATGACCATAGAGGCCAATAATCCCGCAATAGCCATCGTGGAAAAACCGGCTTCGCTGCGCCCCGTCCTCGAATGGATCGCGCGGCGAGCCGAGCCTGTTGTCATCGGCCTCGCGGCCATCCTGATCGGTCTTGCGCTCTTCTCCCTCTTCATCCTGGCGGTCGGCAAGTCGCCGGCCACCCTCTTCCAACTGATGTATACCGGCGGCTTCGGCAGCTGGTTTTCGGTGCAGAACAGCTTAAGTCGTGCCGCACCCCTTCTCCTGACGGCACTCTGCGTCGCCCTGCCCGCCCGTCTCGGCCTCGTCATCATCGGCGGGGAAGGAGCGGTCGTGCTGGGCGGCGTTGCCGCCGCAGCCATGGCTCTGCCGCTCGCCGGCACCGCGCCTGTTTTCCTCACCCTCATTCTGATGGCAATCGCTGCCATGGTGGTCGGCGGTATCTGGATCGGCCTTGCCGGTTTCCTGCGCCATTATCGCGGGGTCAACGAAACCATCTCCTCGCTGCTGCTCTCCTATATCGCCATTGCCCTGATGAACCAGTTCGTCGAAGGGGTGCTGCGCGATCCGGCGAGCCTCAACAAGCCGTCGACCAGGCCGCTGCCGGCGGAATACATGCTCGGCAATATTCCCGGCATGGACGTGCATTGGGGTCTCGTCATCGGCATCCTCGCCTGCATGCTCTCCTGGATCGTGATTGAGGCGACGTGCTACGGTTTTGCCGCCCGCATCGCCGGCGGCAACGTGCGCGCCGCGCAGATCCAGGGACTGCCGGTGGGCAGGCTGATCGCCGGATTTACCGCGCTTGCCGGCAGCTTTGCCGGTCTGGCGGGCATGATCGAAGTGGCGGCGGTGCAGGGAAGTGCCAACGCCTCGCTTGCCGCCGGCTACGGTTATACCGGTATCCTTGTCGCCTTCCTCGCCAGGCACAATCCGCTGGCGATCATTCCGGTCGCGATCCTGCTCGGTGGCATCGACGCCTCGGGTGGCCTCATCCAGCGGCGCATGGGCCTGCCGGATGCGACGGTTCTGGTGCTGCAGGGGACACTCTTCATCGTCATTCTCTTCTGCGAAACCTTCTACGGCCGCTTCAAGATCTTCAATCCCGACCTCTGGAAAAGGAGCCTCTGATGGAGGAGACAGGCATCGGCATCTGGGGCGTGCCGCTGGCGATCTTCGCCGGCGCCATCCGCGTTTCCACGCCCTTCATCTTCGTCAGCCTCGGCGAGACGATCACCGAACGCTCCGGCCGCATCAATCTTGGCCTCGAAGGCACGCTCGTCTTCGGCGCCATGACGGCCTATGCGGTGGCCGTCATGACTGGCTCCCCGACCCTCGGCGTGCTGGCCGCAATGGTGGCGGGCGCGATCTTCGGCCTCATCCACGGCTGGATCTGCAAATTCCCTAAGGTCAACGACATCGCCATCGGCATCGCCATGATGCAGTTCGGTCTCGGCATGGCGTTCTTCCTCGGCAAATCCTTCATCCAGCCGGTTGCCCCGAAACTGCCCTCGATCCCGCTCGGCGGCTGGTCGAGCACTCCGCAGGTCCAGGCGGCGCTCAATATCAACGTGCTGTTCTTCATCGGCGCGGCACTTGCCCTCTTCCTGTTCTGGGCCTTCAAGAACACGCGCATCGGCCTGATCCTGCGCGTCGTCGGCGACAGCACCGACGCAGCCCGGGCCATGGGCATCCACCCGGACCGGGTTCGCTTGCTGGCAACGGCAGTGGGCGGTTCGTTGGCGGCAATCGGCGGCGCCTATCTCTCGCTCTACTATCCGGGCTCCTGGAACGAAGGCATTTCGTCGGGCCAGGGCCTGATGGCCGTGGCCCTTGTCATCTTCGCCCGCTGGAACCCGATCGGCTGTTTCCTGGCCGCCCTGCTTTTCGGCGGTGCCGGCGCGCTCGGCCCGGCGCTGCAATCGGTCGGCGTCACACAAGGCTACTACCTTTTTTACGCCGCGCCTTACGTGCTGACCCTCATCATCCTGATCGCCACCTCCTCGCCCACCCGCTCGCTCGCGGGTGCGCCGGGTGCGCTGTCGCTCACGAAATAACGGAGCATCCCGATGAACGGACTTGGCGGTCTCAACAAATCCGAACACGGCATCGGTATCGGCCTGGTGCAGCTCCAGCTGCCGGTGACCGTCACCAAAGCGGATCTGGCAAAACAGACGCAGGTGATCGTCGATCTGGTGGCCAAAGCGCGGCGCAACCAGCCGGGCATGGACCTCGTCGTCTTTCCCGAATACGCGCTGCACGGCCTTTCCATGGACATCAATCCGGAGATCATGTGCACGCTCGACGGGCCGGAGGTCGCGGCCTTCAAGCAGGCTTGCAGAGACAACCGGATCTGGGGCTGCTTCTCGATCATGGAGCTCAACCCCGGCGGCATGCCCTACAATTCCGGTATCGTCGTCGACGATCAGGGCGAGTTGAAGCTCTATTATCGCAAGATGCATCCCTGGATCCCCGTCGAGCCGTGGGAGCCCGGCGATCTTGGCATCCCTGTCATCGAAGGCCCCCGAGGCGCCAAGCTCGCGCTGATCATCTGCCATGACGGCATGTTCCCGGAGATGGCGCGCGAATGTGCCTATAAGGGCGCCGAAATCATGATACGCACCGCCGGCTATACGGCACCGATCCGCGATGCCTGGCGCTTCACCAACCAGGCCAACGCCTTCTGCAATCTGATGATCACCGCGAATGTCTGCATGTGCGGCTCGGACGGCACGTTCGATTCCATGGGTGAAGGCATGATCTGCAATTTCGACGGTACGATCATCGCCCACGGCACCTCCGGCCGGCCCAACGAGATCATCACCGCGGAGGTGCGTCCCGACCTGGTGCGCGAGGCCCGGCTCGGCTGGGGCGTGGAGAACAATATCTATCAGTTCGGCCATCGCGGCTACGTCGCCGTCGCCGGCGGCGCGCAGGATGCGCCCTACACCTACATGCACGACCTTGCCGCCGGCAAATACCGCCTGCCGTGGGAAGACGAGATAAAGGTCAAGGACGGCACGTCCTGCGGATTTGACAAGCCGATGCGCCGTTACGGCGACCCCCTCAAACCTGCCGCGGAATAGGAGAGAGAATGATGGACGCGATGGTCGAAACCAAAGGGCATTTTATCGACGCCGATCCGTATCCGTGGCCCTATAACGGCGCGCTGAGGCCTGATAACACCGCCCTCATCATCATCGACATGCAGACGGATTTCTGCGGCAAGGGTGGCTATGTCGACCACATGGGCTACGACCTGTCGCTGGTGCAGGCGCCGATCGAACCCATCAAACGTGTGCTGGCCGCCATGCGGGCCAAGGGCTACCACATCATCCACACAAGGGAGGGCCACCGCCCGGACCTCGCCGATCTGCCGGCCAACAAACGCTGGCGCTCGCAGCGCATCGGCGCCGGCATCGGCGATCCCGGCCCCTGCGGCCGCATCCTGACCCGTGGCGAACCCGGCTGGGACATCATCCCCGAACTCTACCCGATCGAAGGCGAGACGATCATCGACAAGCCCGGCAAGGGTTCGTTCTGCGCCACCGACCTCGAACTCATCCTCAACCAGAAGCGCATCGAGAACATTATCCTCACCGGGATCACCACCGATGTCTGCATCTCGACGACGATGCGCGAGGCGAACGACCGCGGCTACGAATGCCTGCTGCTGGAGGACTGCTGCGGTGCGACCGACTATGGAAACCACCTCGCTGCCATTAAGATGGTGAAGATGCAGGGCGGCGTCTTCGGCTCGGTCTCCAGTTCCGCGGCTCTAGTCGAGGCGCTGCCCTGATGCCGTCATTGCGTGCCCATGTCTTTCGCGTGCCGGCCGACGGCCCCGATGACGTTGCCGGCGTCGAGGCGCTCTTTGCTAGCGGCCTTCAGGCGAACAACGTTGTCGCCGTTCTCGGCAAGACGGAAGGCAACGGCTGCGTCAATGATTTTACCCGCGGTTATGCCACCCGCAGCTTCGAGACATTGTTCAGCAGATATGGCGTCGACGGCGTCTCGATCATCATGTCCGGCGGCACCGAGGGTGGGCTCTCGCCGCATTGGACGGTTTTTGCGCGTGAAACCGTAGAAACCCCGGGCGAACGGGCGCTGGCCATTGGTGTGTCGCGTACCCCCGCGCTGCCCACCGAACATCTCGGGCGCCGGGAACAGATCCTGCTCGTTGCCGAAGGCGTGAAGTCCGCGATGAGGGATGCCGGCATCGGTGATCCCGCCGATGTCCATTTCGTGCAGATCAAGTGCCCGTTGCTCACCTCGCGCCGGATTGCCGAGGCCGAGGCAGCAGGCAGGACGGTCGCAACCCACGACACGCTGAAATCCATGGGCCTCTCGCGCGGCGCTTCGGCTCTCGGCGTCGCCGTGGTCCTCGGCGAGATAGATGCGACATCGATCGGCGATGCCGACATCTGCACACGTTTCGATCTCTTTTCCCGCTGCGCCTCAACCTCGTCCGGGGTCGAACTCACCGATCACGAAATCATCGTCCTCGGCATGAGCGCAAAATGGTCCGGTCCGCTGTCGATCGACCACGCGGTCATGCGGGATGCGATCGACGCGCATTCCGTCAGGAAAGCCCGCGAACGCCTGCCGGAAAACAGCCGGCTGGCGGCGGTTCTCGCCAAGGCCGAGCCGGACCCGTCCGGCAGGATTGGCGGCAGGCGCCACACGATGCTCGATGACTCGGATATTGCAGGCACCCGCCATGCCCGTGCCTTCGTCGGCGGCGTTCTCGCCGGCATCTTCGGCATTACCGATCTCTATGTGTCCGGCGGCGCCGAACACCAGGGTCCGCCCGGCGGCGGTCCCGTCGCCATCATCGTCGAAAAGGAGCAATGAAGTGAGCACAGTCCGCGACACGCCCCTTCCGCAAGCCGGCAAGGCCGTCGGCATCGAGACGCTCGACATGACCATGCGTTTCGGCAGCTTCACCGCGCTCGACAACGTCTCGATCGCCGTTCCGGCCGGCTCTTTTCACGCGCTTCTCGGCGAAAACGGCGCCGGCAAGTCGACACTCGTCAAATGCATCATGGGCTTCTATCACGCAACCTCAGGCTCGCTGTCGGTCGACGGTCGCGAGGTGGCGGTTGCCTCACCCAAGGATGCAGCGGCCTATGGGCTCGGCATGGTCTACCAGCATTTCACACTGGTTCCCTCTCTGACCGGCGCGGAAAACCTTGTCATCAGCCGCACCGAAGTGCCCGCGGTGATCAACTGGGCCAGGGAACGCAAGGATCTGGCGGATTTCATGGAGCGCATGCCGTTCAAGATCCCGCTCGACAGGCCGGTGAGCGAGCTTGCCGCCGGCGAAAAGCAGAAGCTCGAAATCGTCAAGCAGCTCTATCTCGGCCGCTCCTTCCTCGTCCTCGACGAGCCGACTTCGGTGCTGACGCCCGCCGAAGCCGACGAGATGCTTGGCATCGTGCGCGGGATGACCGAGCGCGGCGAGCTCACCGTGCTGATGATTTCCCACAAGTTCCACGAGGTGACGAAGTTCGCTGATGCCGTTTCGATCCTGCGGCGCGGCAAGCTGGTCGGCACCGGTAAGGTCGGCGAGCTCTCCACCGCCGAGATGGCGGCGATGATGATCGGCGACGTCAAGCTCGCCGAGCTCGACAGCCGTCTGCCGGTGGCGGAAGCGGCCAAATCCGTGCTCACTGTAAGCCAGGTGAAAGCTCCGGATCGCTCCGGCCTGAAGACGATCGAGATCGACGCGCTTACGGTCCGCTCCGGCGAGATCGTCGGCATTGCCGGCATATCGGGCAACGGCCAGAAGGAGCTGACGGAAATTCTGGCCGGCCAGCGCCCGACCGATAGCGGCCAGGTCATGGTCAATGGCGAGGCTTACGGCGCCACCCGCGACGAGACCCGCAAGAACAGGGTGCGTTTCATCCCCGAAGAGCCGTTGCAGAATGCCTGTGCGCCGAAGATGACCGTGAGCGAGAACCTTGCGTTCCGCACCTTCGACTTGAAGCAGAACGGCAAGGACGCGATCTGGCTGAACAAGGGCAGCATGAAGAAGCGTGCCTCGGCGCTGATCTCCGACTTCAAGGTCAAGACGGCCTCTTCCGCCTCGCCGATCGCAGCGCTTTCGGGCGGCAACGTGCAGCGTGCCGTGCTCGCCCGCGAATTGACCGGCGATGTCGATCTGCTGATCGTCTCGAACCCCTGTTTCGGTCTCGATTTCTCGGCCGTCGCCGAAATCCGCGCCCGCATCATGAAGGCACGCAATTTGGGCGCTGCCGTGCTGCTGCTTTCCGAGGACCTCGACGAACTGCTCGAGATGTCCGACCGCATCATGGTCATTTCGGAAGGCAAGCTGGTCTACGAGACACCGGCGCGCTCGGCCGATATTGGCGTGATCGGCGCCCACATGGCGGGGCATCATTGATGGCGAAGATCAAAGCTGAACCTTTCGCCTTTCCGGTGAAGCACGATGAGCTCGCCCTCATCGTCATTGACATGCAGCGTGATTTCGCCGAACCCGGCGGCTTCGGCGCAAGCCTCGGCAATGATGTCAGCCGTATCACCAGGATCGTGCCTGATGTCAAACGCCTCATCCTGGGCTTCCGCAATGCCGGCCTGCCTGTGATCCATACGATGGAGTGCCACCGGCCGGACCTTTCTGACCTGCCGCCGGCCAAACGCGACCGTGGCAATCCGTCGCTCAGGATCGGCGACGAAGGTCCGATGGGCCGCATCCTGATCTCAGGCGAACCCGGCACGGCAATCCTGCCGGAACTCGCTCCTGTGAAGGGTGAAGTCGTCATCGAAAAACCCGGCAAGGGCGCCTTCTACGCCACCGAACTTGGCACCGTGTTGCAAGAGAAGGGCATTCGTCAGCTGGTCTTTGCTGGTGTCACCACCGAAGTCTGCGTGCAGACGACGATGCGCGAAGCAAACGACCGCGGCTATGAATGCCTTCTCGCCGAGGAGGCGACGGAGAGCTACTTCCCCGAATTCAAAGCCGCAGCTATCGCCATGATCCGCGCCCAAGGCGCGATCGTCGGCTGGACCGCGCATGTCGACGACATTCTGGAAAGTATCGCCCATGCCTGAAACGACCCGCGAACGCCTGACGTCAGGCGGCTGGAAGGCGCTGGAATTCGGCCCCTTCCGCGATGCCGTCACCATTCACTGGATCCGCCCCTTCGAGGGTGATCAGCCGGGCGTGGCGCTGCTGAAATATGAGCCCGGCGCCTCCGTTCCCCGCCATCGCCACGAAGGGCTCGAGACCATCCTGGTGCTCGACGGCGTTCAATCCGACGAGACGGGCGATTACATCAGCGGCAGTTATATCGTCAATGCACCCGGCAGCGAGCATTCGGTCTGGAGCGATACCGGCTGTGTCGTGCTCATCCAGTGGGACCGGCCGGTGAAGATATTCGAAGAGGAATTCGCATGATGCCGTTCCTCACTTTCGAGAGTGCCTCGCGGTTTTAACTCGGCGCTGTCGCGACTTGCTCTGCAGACGGGCTGGCGATCAGCATGACGATCTTCAATCCGACTATGCCGCACGAATCTTCGCCGTTGCGCCGTTTCGCGTGTCCTCTACGGCTCCGATCGCCATTCCGGCGCGCCGTCCCTCATAGAAGGCATAGGGAGCCTGCCTTGGTGCCACACCATCGCCGATCTCGACGAAGGGGATAGCGAGTTCGGCCAGCTCCAAGGCGAGCCAGTTCGCGGCAACATTGGTTGTGGAGAAGACGAGGCTGTCGGCTCCGATCGTCTCTCGTTTTCCGGTCAGGTGGGAGACGAGGATTGCGGCATTGCCTTGCCAGCTCTCTATGCTGGTCTCCGATCGGAATTGAACGCCGAGCATGCTGAGCGTCCGGCGCAGGGGAACGTCGGCGGAGGTGCGCTGCAGTTCCTTTCCGATGAGTGCGTCGGGTGTGACGAGCACGACCTCGTGCCCCTGCTCGGCAAGCTTCCAGGCCGTGCCGCAGCCCTTCCAGCCGCCGGTTTCGTCCACCACGACAACACGTTTGCCGAGCCGTGCCTGGCGGGCCATGACGCTTTCGGCGGAGAAGACGTTTCCTCGTTCAATGCCGGCGAGCGACGGGTGGTTGGGCATAGCCTTCTGAAAGCCTGTCTCCTGCGGCAGCGATCCGGTCGCTAAGATCACCACGTCGGCGCCGATCTCGGCGACGTCGCTTCCCTCGATATAGCTGTTGAAGCGAACCTCGACGCCGAGTTTTTCGAAGCAGGTTTCGTACCAGCGGATGAGGTCGAGGATCTGCGCCCGCCGGGGTTGCTCGCCGGCAAGGCGGAAAGCGCCGCCCAGCCGGTCCGAGGCTTCCGCAAGAATAACCCGATGGCCTCGTTCGGCGGCCACGCGCGCCGCTTCCAATCCGGCTGGCCCTCCCCCGACGACCAGCACGAACTGGGGATTGTCGACAGGTTCGAACCGGTCACCGCCCCATTCGGCCTCGCGCCCGACGGAAGGGTTGATCAGACAGCTGATCCAATAGTCGCGCGAGCGGCGGCCCCAGCACATCTGGTTGCAGGACAGACAACCGCGAATATCTTCAGGCGTGCCCAGGCGCGCCTTGTTGGCAAGATGCGGGTCGGCGATCTGGCCGCGGACGATCGAAACCAGATCCGCGGCCCCCTCCCCGAGCGTGATTTCCGCATTTTCGGGCGTTCGAATATGGCTTTCCGCCGTCACCAGCGCATGGTTCACGACCTGCTTGAGGCGGGCCGACAGCTCGACACCCAGTCGCTCGGGATAGAGAAAGGTCGGCATCAGGCTGCCATAGTCGAAATATCCGCCCGAGCCGCAGGTCACGTAATCGATCAGCCTCTTTTCATCGAGGCCGGCAACGATCTCGGTCAACTGATCACGATTGAGAGCCGTGGGACAGCCCGGCTCGTCGCTGACGGTCAGCCCGATGATGAAACCCGGGCCGCAGGCCTGCCGGATGCGGCTGAGAATTTCCCTGGAGAATCTCGTTCTATTTTCGAGGCTCCCGCCCCAGCGATCCTCGCGGCGGTTATAGAAGGGTGTCCAGAACTGATCGAGAAGCCCGCCATAGGCGGCCCAGACCTCGACGCCGTCAAAACCTGCCGCCCGACAGCGCAGCGCCGCCTTGACGAAGGCCTCGATGGTCTCCTCGATCTCGTCCTCCGTCATCGCATGCGAGCCGTCGCTGTCGTGATAGCTCGGTCCTCCCGAAGGCGACCAATGCGGATGAAAGGAAAGATCGGAGTCTCCGTGGCTTCCGACATGATAGAGCTGCTGGACGATGACGGCCCCATGCTGCTTGACGCTGTCGGTCAGCCTCTTGAACGCCGGGATGACGGAATCGTCCGATGTGCGGAAATTGCCGCGCGTCAGCACGGTCGCCGGATGGACCGGCATCGGCTCGACGACGATCATCGCTGCCCCGCCGATCGCCCGTTCGACATAATAGGCGGTGGTCTGATCGCCCGGCAGTCCATTCACCGACATATTTGCCGTATGGGCGCCGAACACGATCCTGTTGCGCAGCCTATGGCCTGCGAGCGTGATGTCCGAGAAGGTCTTCGGAAAGGAACTCGTCATGTTGAATCCTAGCGGGTTTCACGGTTTGCCGTGCGGACGCGCGGGCCCCGGCGGCCCGCGCGCTTATCGTTCAGAAAGCGGCGGTGATTTTCTCCGCCACATCGGCGCTCAGCCACGACTTCCAGACCTCCGGATGCTCCTTGAAAAAGTGCACCGCGCCGTCGTCACCGCCGGCCTGGGTATCGGTCATCCACGACATGACCGAACTGACGGTCTGATTGTCCCATGAGCGCTTGCGCAGATAGTCTATCACGCCGGCATTTCCGCTTTCCGCCAGTTTCTGCGACACCAGCGTCACCACATGGTCCTTCGGCCACTCGTTCTTTTTCGGATCGGGACAATCGGAAACGGTGTTGCAGCGCTTCCACTCCGCCGCATCGTTGGTGACGCCGGCTTCGAGACGCACCATGGAATATTTCCCAAGAAGGGCGGTCGGCGACCAGTAATAGCCCATCCATCCCTCTTTGTGCTCATAGGCCCGCGCCATGGCGCCGTCGAGGCCGGCCTGGGTTCCGGGGTCGACGAGGTCGAAGCCCTTGGCCTCGCCGCCATACGCCTTGAAAAGCTGGGCAGTGACGACCGAGCCGCCCGATCCGGTCGGACCGTTGAAGACCGCTCCTTTCGCGGTATTCTCGGGCGCGGGGAAAAGCTCCGGATGCGCGAAGGCATCATCGACGGTCTTGATCTCGGGATGAGCGTCGACGATGAATTTCGGTATATACCAACCCTGAATGCCGCCATCGGTCAAGGCTGGTCCGATATTTACAATTCTGTGCTCGTCGACGCCGCGTCTGACGATTTCCGGAACGAGATCGACCCAGGCCTCGCCGGCAATGTCGGGCTGCCCTTTTTCCACCATCGAGGTGATCGTCGGCACGGTGTCGCCGGGCACGAACTCCACCTGACAGCCGAAACCGTGCTCGAGGATGAATTTGTCGACATGGGCGAGAAGTTCGCCGCTTTGCCAGTTCATGTTGGCGACGGTGACGGTACCGCAAGCGGCGCTGGCGTTGGATGCGATGCCGGCGATCAAAGCGACCGTCGAAATTGCGAGAAGATTCTTCATTATGTTCCCCTTTTGCGCTTTGGCATGTCTGCTTGGCGGGAGGGAATGCCGGTTTTCCGAGCCTCGGACCGCGCCTCCCAACGCAAATCGATGGTATTTGTCTTGGTTGCCGCGGTATTGTACGTTTAGGACAATTTCCATGGCCCGGAGGACCATCGTTTGCAGCGCGACTACTCCCAGCTGGGGCCGAGCAAGCCGCCACCCGAGATCACCTCTCCGCTCAGGGTGGGGATCGTCGCGACACCGAACTTCACGCTGATGCCGCTTGCCTGCTTCACGGATTTTCTCCGGCTTGCAGGCGACGAAGGTGATTTCAGCCGGCGCATCTATTGTGACTGGGATCTGCTGTCGCACAGTCTCGATCCGATACGGTCGAGCTGCGGCCTGGAATTGACACCCGGCAGGACATACGGGAATCCCAGTGATTACGACTTCATCGTCGTGCATGGAGGCATACTCCATGCCGACCACAGGATCCCGCCGGAACTCTATGACTTCGTTACTGCCGCCGTTTGCAACGGCGTGCCGGTGGCCGGCAATTGTTCAGGAAGTTTCGTGCTGGCCGAGGCGGGCCTGCTTGCCGGAAAGAAATGCGCCGTCCATTTCACGCTGGCGGGGCTGCTGCGCCAGACTTTTCCGGATATCACTCCGATCACCGACCGGCCGGTCGTGGTCGACGGAGACGTCATAACCTGTCCCGGCGGGTTGGCGTCGATAAAGCTTGCAATGTATCTGGTCTCGAATGCCTGCGGGGAATCCCGTGCGCACAAGGCGTTTCACTACCTTCTCGGCGATCACGGTTTCGACAGGCAAGGCGCGATCGAAGAGCCCGATCTCGGCATGAAGTGCGGGGATCGCCGCGTCGTGAATGCGATCGGGCTGATGCGGCAGAAGATGTACGAGCTCTGTTCGCTCGCCGACATCGCGGCGAGCGTCGGTACATCGGAACGGGAGCTTTCCCGGCTTTTCCAAAAACATCTGCAGGTCGCTCCCGGCGAATATTGGCGCCAGATCCGCCTGAAAGCCGCGAAGTGGATGGTACTTAACAGCGATCGGTCTATCGCCCAGATCGCCTATGAATGCGGCTTTACCGATTGCGCCCATCTGGTGAACTGGTTCAGGCGCACCTATCACGTCACGCCCGCAAAACTCCGACGGTCGCATCGCGAACTGGGCGTGCGCTGACGGGAACTGCTTCAGCCAACGCCTCGCAAAAATTCCTCGGTCTCCATCAGTTCGAGCTGCACGGAAAAGCGGTCGTGCAGGAGTTCCAGCGAGGCGTCGTGCGTATCGTCGGCGCCGCTGCAGACGGCGTCTTTCAGCACGATCACCCGATAGCCGAAATCGATGGCGCCGAGTGTTGTGGCAAGCACGCAGACATCGGTTTCACCGCCTGTTATCACAAGCGTATCGACCCGTTCCGACTGAAGGATCGGATGGAGGCGGCCGTCGATCCAGGGGGAATAGGTGCGTTTGTCGAAGTGCCTTGCCGGCGGAACCAGTGATGTCAGCGATGAGGCCAAATCGACGAGGTCGCGCGGAAGATGCTCGCCGGTCATCATCCACCATTTCCGGTAATAATCCCGCCATTTCCCCGGCATCTCGTCGGCATGATCGGGTGGCAGGAAGCGGGTAAAGATCGTTCGGGACGGGTGCCGCCCAGCGAGTTCCTCGATCTGCGGCGAGACCCGCGCCATCCAGGGAACATGCCAAGGCGTGTCTTCGGCAAACATCCGCTGCATGTCGACGCAAAGGTGCCGCCACTCGCTTATCTCGCCCATCCCATCCTCCGTTCTCCGGGCGTCAACCGCCGCCCGCGGCGAAAGTTCCCGTGACCTGTGGAAGATCGGAAGCCTTCAGGCGACGGCGCCTGAAGCGGTTGTCAGTAATCCGGCGGCGCTCTCAGCTTCGCGGAAACAACCGAGTTCGCGGAGAGGAACCGGTTTGGAGAAGAAATAGCCTTGGAGGTCGGTGCAGCCAAGGGCGGCCAGGAAGTCGCGTTGATATTCGGTTTCAACCCCTTCCGCCGTCGTCGAAATACCGAGGTTGCGGCTGAGCGCGACGATGGCGCCGATGATCGCTGCGCCGTTGGCTTTTGTGCCGAGCAGCGAGACGAACGATCGATCGATCTTGATGCGGTCGATGTCGAAGCGCATCAGATGGCTGAGGCATGAAAAGCCGGTTCCGAAATCGTCGAGCGAAATCTGAACACCTCGGCTGCGCAGCGACTTCAGCACAGAATAGACGTCCGAGTTGTCCTCGATGAGCGAGGACTCGGTAAGCTCGAGCTCGAGCCGCGATGGCGGCAGTCCGCTCTCTTCAAGCACGGCGAAGACTTCCTCGGCAAAATTCGGCCGTCTCAACTGGGCGGGAGACACGTTGACGGCAACAAACGTATCGTCGGGCCATTTGCAGGCGGCTCGGCAGGCTTCGCGCAGCACCCAGAAACCGAGAGCGTCGATGAGGCCGCCCTCCTCGGCGACAGGGATGAAGCTGGCGGGCGTCAGCAGACCACGCTGGCTGTGACGCCAGCGCACCAGCGCCTCCGCGCCCGACGCTGCGTATCCGCCCTCGGCGCGGTGCACCGTTTGGTAATAGACCTCGAGCGATCCGAAGTCCGGCCTGGTTGTAATAGGATCCGAAGGTGAGCCGGCGGATGAAGCCGTGCCTTTGGCGAGAACTTCGCGCAATTCGTTTTTGAGAATGTCGCGCGCGTTCCTGCCGCCGTCCATGGAGGGCGAATAGAGGCGCCATTGACCTCTGCCGCCCATCTTTGCCTCGTAAAGCGCGACGTCGGCATAGCGCATGATGTCGTCGGCATTTCGGCCGGCATCCGGCACGACGGTCACGCCGATCGAGCCGCCGACGCGGGCGACTGCCTCGCCGTGCAAAAGCGGAAAGGGCTTGCCAAGTTCGGCAACGATGGCTTCGCAGATTGCCGGCAAAACCTGATCATGATCTTTGATGTCCCGGAGAAGCAGGGCAAATTCGTCGCCTCCGAGCCGGGCAAGCGTGTCGGCTGGACGCAGTATGGCGCGGATCCGCTCCGCAGCCATCCTGATGAGTTCATCGCCGGCCGCATGGCCGAACGTGTCGTTCACGGCTTTAAAGCGGTCGAGGTCGAGAAGCGCAACGGCCGAGCGCTCGGACGAATTGCGCGTCTCGGCCAGGCACTCGTCGAACCGCATCGCGAACAAGGCGCGGTTGGGAAGATCGGTCAGCACATCATGCAAGGCAAGCTGCCGCGCATGCAGCTCGCTCTTCTTCAACTCGCCGAGACTGCTTCGCAGGCGCACCAGCAGAAACGAGAACAGGACCGCGATCACCAAGGCTGCAATCGAAAGCGCCGGCATCAAACGGCCGATCACTCTCGATCCCGGAAGATCGGGCCGCCAGACGATGAAGCCGATCGGTTCGCCGTTTGCCGTCGCGTCGATCTGAAACGCAACCTCGTGCTCGTCGGCATCGGCGGTACGCGCAAAGCGCGCCCCGTTGAGCCCCTGTTGCCGGCTTAATTCATCGAGCGCCGCGCCATCGATAAACCGAACGACGACCAGGAATTGCCGTATCGGCTGCTGCCGTCCCTGATCGGCGTCGTTGATGGCGACGACCCCGACGATCGTCGGGCGGCCTTCCAACCGCATCAGATTGGCCAATGCACGGTTGGGGCGGGCGGCACTCGCAACGCGGCTTTCCATCGAGGACGGCGTTCGTTTCGACGCCGTCCCTTGTCTCACCCCCAGGCGGGCATCCTGAAGGAGAGGCGCAAAGAGGGGCTTCATCCAGCGGTAACGCTTTTCCGTCTGGGCGTCCGACAGCATGAGTAGTTGGGCCTTCTCGTCGACGACGAAAGCCTGGTCGTAACCGAAGGCGGACATTGCGGTCTGGCTGATCGCACTGCCGGCCGCCGCCGTCAGGACGGCGTCGAGGCTGGAGGAGCCTCCGTTTGACCGGGCGGCAGGATAAACGCGTGTGAGGTAGCCGTTGCCGAACTGGCCGATAACATGTGCGACCTGATCGACCTGCTCTCGCAGGCGCGCATTCACGAGCTGGCGCTGGCGATCAAGGGCGGCGGCGTCGCTCTCGGTTCCTGCCCAGAGCGCCGAAAGCACGACGAGCCCAATCGCTCCCAGCCCGCTGACGGCGATCAGAAAGAGAATCCTTCCCGAGGCGATCCAGGATTGCTGAAACGTATTGGAGCTGGAAGGAACAACGATGTGCAAGCCTAGACCCCTGAACACCACGATATGGGCGCATGCGTCGACGCTAGCAAAGAAGCGTTCACGTAGAATTAAAAGCTGGGGCGCACTATGGGCGAGATCGAATAGCCCCAAGGAGCACACGACGATGCTGCGCATATCCCTTCAGATGATGTTGCGCGCAGCGCTGATGGCGGGGGGCTTCGGTATGTTGTTGGCCGCGGCCGCGCCAATCCAGGCTGCCGCGCAAGATCGTATGCCGATGCGAATTGCCGTCGAAGGCGCATTTCCGCCCTTCAATTATCTCGATGCAAACAACAAGCTTCAGGGCTTCGACATCGATATTGCCAATGCGCTTTGCGAGGTCGGCAAGTTCGAATGCCAGTTCATCATCGAGAAATGGGACGACATAATCCCCAACCTCGTTGCCGATAAATACGACGCAATCATCTCGTCCATGTCGATGAGTCTCGAGCGGCGTCAAAAGGTTGCCTTCACGGAAAAATACTACAACAGTCCCTCCGTGTTCATCGCTCGGAAGGATTCGCCGATCAGCGATGTCAGCCCCACTGGCCTCAGCGGCAAGATTCTCGGAGTGACGTCGTCGACGGCGCAGGAATCCTACGCCAACCATCTCTATCCGGAGATGAAAAAGAAGATCTTCCGGTCTTCGCCTGAATTGTACAAGGGGTTGTCGGATGGCAGCGTCGATATCATCCTGGAGGACAAACTCGCCATCTACGACTGGATCGCCAACACCAAGGCGGGAACCTGCTGCGAGTTCAAAGGACCGGATCTGGTCGACGTCACATACTTCGGCGAAGGTGCCGGCATCGCGCTGCGCCTGGATGACAAGGAGCGTCTTACACGCTTGAACGAAGCGTTGAAGAGCATCAAGGCGGATGGGACCTACGACATGATCAACGCAAAATATTTCCCGTTCAGCATCCAGTAATTCCGCCGGCAAATTCCTGATGAATGCAGGATGGCCGGCTTGCGGCCGGCCATCCCATCGCGTCGAGTGTTCAATCGTAACCGCTAAGCGGCTTTCGCGACGTCCCCATGCGGATCGAGGACGAATTTCGTCGCCGCTCCGTGGTCGAAGCTCTCATATCCGGCGGCGGCCTCGTCGAGCGGAATGACCTTGGCGTTGACGATATCGGCAATCGGCAGCCGGTCGTGCAGGATCGCCTGCATGAGCTGCCGATTGTACTTGAGCACCGGCGTCTGGCCGGTGTGGAAAGACTGCGCCTTGGCCCAGCCGAGGCCGAAGCGGAGCGACAGATTGCCGTGCTTGGCGGCATTGTCGACGGCACCAGGATCCTCCGTGACGTAGAGGCCGGGAATACCGATCGAACCTGCGGCGCGGGTGATCTCCATCATCTGATTGAGCACGATCGCCGGCTGTTCGCCGCCCGAATGGCCGCGCGCTTCGAAGCCGACCGCGTCGATGGCGCTGTCCACTTCATTGCTACCGACGACCTGGGCGATCATGTCGCCGAGGCGGTCGCTCTTGGAGAGATCGATCGGTTCGAAACCGACCCTTGCCGCATGCGCCAGGCGATCCTTATTGAAATCACCGACCATGACGACGGCGGCGCCGAGGATGCGCGCCGAAGCGGCAGCCGCAAGGCCGACAGGGCCGGCGCCTGCGACGTAGACGGTCGATCCGACCCCGACGCCTGCGCGCACAGCGCCATGGAAGCCGGTTGGCAGAATATCGGAGAG
Organism: Rhizobium sp. BK456; assembly: GCF_014194045.1. Lineage (NCBI taxonomy): Bacteria > Pseudomonadati > Pseudomonadota > Alphaproteobacteria > Hyphomicrobiales > Rhizobiaceae > Rhizobium > Rhizobium sp. BK456. The sequence continues at coordinate 176,513 of NZ_JACIAO010000009.1, read as the reverse complement.
CATGGTGAGATCGCGGATCTTCGCCATCGCCTTGTCCCGATCAGGGATTTTGAGCAGGTTGAAATCGGCATAGGGAATGGTGACGTAGCGCGCCTGTCCACCGATCCAGCCGCCCATGTCGACATAACCATAAGCGCCGCCGGCGCGGGCCGGATTGACCGTCAGGCAGACGCCGGTATCCTGGGACTTGCAGCAGCGGCAACGGCCGCAGGCGACATTGAATGGCACCGAGACGATATCGCCGATGTCGAGCATCTCGACGTCGACGCCTTTCTCGATGATCTCGCCGGTGATTTCATGACCGAGGACCAGGCCCGGCATCGCCGTCGTGCGGCCGCGGACCATGTGCTGGTCGGAGCCGCAGATATTGGTGGAGATCACCTTCAGGATGACGCCGTGCTCGATGCGGCGGCCGTCGGGCGCTTCCAGCTTCGGGTCGTCGATGTCGCGAACTTCGACCTTGCCCGGCCGGAGATAAACGACGCCTCTATTCTTGCTCATGGATTCCTCCCATTCGTTGAATGCCTCGATCTGCAACCGATGCAATCGATGGCAATTTTTCCTCCGGCCTGCCTCCTCTGCAGCCCGGTATTCACAACGCCGCATCGGGCGATATACGAATTTCGCAAATAGGCGGGGACAGATTGGATGGAGGGGAAGAGTGAAGACGATAGGTCTGGCCTGTCGTTTCCGCTCGTCATCACCGCCGCAATCCGCCGATTTGCTGCGCAAAGAGCTGGTTTCGGACTCCAGAACCTCCTTTCGATTCATCTTGGAATCTTCGGTCGGCCTTCCAACGGTTCTGTCGCCAGTGACGAGCGCCTTGAACATCACAAGCAAACCATGCCCGGCGGAAAACAGCGCCCGAAAAAACGACATGGGCGCAACTCAAAGACGACAGTCGGAAAACTCCGATAGCATGCCGCCGGAAGCTATGAGTTGATCCCCGGAATAGGGCGGTTTTCCGGATCGGTTCAGAAGATTTGAATTGCAGATCTCCGATCAAATGGCCTGAGCAATGCAAGGTTTCTCTGCCGGTTGTCGCGCTGTGATCGCCTCTGTCCGACCAGCGGCAGATGCCGTTGCCAATCGTGATTGGACATCGGCTGCGACCTGAGCCACGCTATTTTTGGGAGCGGACCATCTATTTTTCTCGGAGATAGGAGGCCGAAATGGAACAGTATGCACTGGAGCAGTTGAAAACGATTGCGAAGGTCAGCACGACCTGCAAGCGCCTTGACTTGACGCGGCGCGAACGGATTGAACGGTGGGCCGAAAGTCTCGAACGCAGCCCCAGACCGTTTCTTAAGACGCTTCACGAAACGGAATATCAGCCGATCGCAGATCGCATAGCCATGCGGGATGACGACACGCCGATCTCGGTTGCATTCGCTGATCCCATTCTGCGGGCGGCAGGAATGGAAAATGATAGTTACGGAGAAGCCAAACGGTTCTTCGAACTCAGCGACGGGGAACTGCACGAGCTTGTCTGCTTCTGTCATTTTGGTGAACGCGTCAGCGCGGCAACAGTCGCTCGCCGCGTGCGTAAGATGGCAGATCCTCAACCAAGCGGATTTTTCGCTCAGCTTCGTGCGTTCTTCGGCTAATTGAGGCTAAAGACCCCATGACGCTGCAAAGCCGGCTCTAAAGCGCGTCGCGATCTTTCAGATTCGCTCCTTGCGCTTTAGATCTTTGTTTTTACGCATGTCGTTACGGCAAAAGCGCTTCGCGCTTTGCCTGGGAAAACCGCTGCACACTTTTGCGCGACATGCTTAGCGGTCGCGTGACTGCTGGCTGCGGTTGAAGTCGATTGCCGTGTGCCAGAACACGGCGCCGAGGATGATTGCGCCGCCGAAATAGGTGGCGACCGGCGGCTGTTCCGAAAACAGCAGCCAGACCCAGAAGGGCGTCAGCACGATTTCCATCGTGCCGATCAGCGCGGCTTCTGCCGGCGGCATCCGTTTTGCGCCGGCGAGGAAGAGCACCAGCGCTAGCGAGAAATTGGTGGCGCCGAAGGCGGCAAGGACGATCCAGTTGTGCAGGTCGAGCGAGCCGACCGAACCGAACGGCGCGAAGATGACGAGGGTCAGGAAAGCGCTGACGACGGTCGGCGGCAGGCTCGGCACGCCGGGATTGATGCGCGGAATGATGATGACGAGCGCGAAGGACGCGGTCATGCCGAGCGCTAAGAGGTCGCCCCAACCAGTGCCGCCGCCGATCGACGAGGCGACGATGACGCCGACGCCGAAGAGGGACACGGCGCCGGCGATCAGCGTCCGCCTGGCGACCCTCTCTCCGAGGATGAGCCAGCCGAACAGAGCCGCAATGAAGGGCGTCGTCGCATAGATCATCGTCACATTGGCGACGGTGGTCATGTAGAGCGCCCCGATGAAACATCCCTGACTGAAGGTCTGGCATGCGATCATCGCAAGACCGGAGGGATGGAAGACGGAACGCCATTGCCGCCGCGAGATGCCCCCTTCGAGGAAAAGGCAGGGGATCAGCAGGAACAGGCCTCCGAACAACGACCGCCAGGCGATCGCCGTCCATACGTCGGTCGTGAGCAGCCGCGAGTAAACGCCGCTCGCACTCCAGGCGAGCGTCGCGGCAACGATGAGAAGCACACCCTTCTCGTGCTCGCTGCCTGCGAGGCGCGTGGTCGGATTTTCAATGGTCACGCAAATGGTCTCAAAGAAGGAAGTCGAACGCCGCTCATTTCTGCGCCGGTAATTGACATAAGACAAACGAATAGTAGAGATAGCTCTTATCGATTTTTTCTATGGCTCTGTCATGCATGAACCTATCGAGAGCGACCTCTTGAGGACCTTCCTGGTCGTTGCCGAGACGTCGAATTTCTCTGCAGCTGCCCAACGCATCGGGCGGACGCAGTCGGCCGTCAGCACCCAGATTAAGAGGCTCGAGGCGGCGATCGGCGAGATCCTCTTCGAGCGTGGCGCCCGCGGTGTACTGCTCACCCGCCAGGGCATCCAGCTGGTGCCTTATGCCCGCAGGGTGATCGACCTCCTCAACGAGGCCGCCGCGACGATCCGCAGCAAGCCGCTCGACGGGCCAGTGCGGATCGGAATTCCCGAGGAATACAGCCAGACGGTGCTGCCGGCAGCCCTTGCGGCTTTCGCCGTGCGCCATCCGGCGGTCGAGGTCACGGTGTCCTGCGACTACACGGTCCGAAACCTCGCCGCGCTGGAACGGGACGAACTCGATCTCGCCGTCGTTTTCGACTGGAGCGACCAGAACAAGGGCGAGGTCCTCTGCATTGATCCCACAGTCTGGGTCACATCGATGGTCCACCGGCTGCATGACATCGATCCACTGCCCGTCGCGACCTATCGCAATTCCACCTGGTCACGCGATTTTGCGCTCCGCTCGCTGGAACAGATCGGCCGCAGCTACCGTATCGCCTTCATCGCCGATACCGGCTCGGGACTGAAGAACGCGGTGACCGCAGGCCTTGCCGTCACCACGCTTTCCCGCAGCAGCATCCCGCCCGGCTGCCGGGAACTGACCGCCGAAGACGGTTTTCCGCCGGTCGATTCCTCGAAGGTCGTGCTTCGCCGCAGCACGTTCCGTTCCAGCGAGGCCGTCCGGGAACTCGCCGAAATGGTGCGCGAAGCCTTCCAGCCTATGGCGGCGCCGGCGATGGCGTGATGCGGCGGCGCAGGCGGCGACGGGTTTCGGACGGGCTCTCGGAAAAACTCGCCCGGTAGCTTCTTGCAAAGGCCGAGGCTGAATTGAAGCCGGTCGCCGCCGCGATGTCGGCGAAGGAGGCTGTTGTTTCGATCACCTTGCGGCGCGCCGCATTCAGCCGCAGCGCCAGATAATGCACATGCGGCGGCGCGCCGATACTCTGTTGGAAAAGATCCTGCAGATGCCGGGCGCTGACGCCCACCCTGCGGGCGAGCCGCGCCAAAATCAGCGGCTGCTCGATATGCTCCTCCATCAGTCGTACCGCCTGCGTCACGCGGGGATCATGCATGCGCAGTCCCGCCGAGGCCGCCGACAGCGGTTCATCGATATGAAAGGAGGGCTGCTCGTAACGGAACAGCCGGCTGACCTCGAGCGCCAGCGAATAACCCTGCCGCTGCCGGATCACCTCAAGCATCAGGTCGACGGTCGGCAGCGAACCCGATGTCGTCAACCGCTTGCCGTCGATGACGAAACGGTCTTTGACGGCCCTGACCTCAGGATAGGCCAGCGCAAAATCCTCGTAATCCTCCCAGTGGACGGTCGCCGGCAGCCCGTCGAGCAGACTTGCTTCCGCCAGCAGCCATGTGCCGGACTCGATGCCGGCAATGATCGTGCGGTGTCGGGCCGCCTGCGACAGCTGCATCTTCAGCGCCGGCGTCGCGCTGCGGCGCCAGTTGTAGCTGGCCAGCACGAAAAGCGGCGTCTCCTCGGTCGTCGCCTGGAAGGTGCCCTCAGCCGGGATGGCGATCGCGCTGGTGGTCGGGACCGGCGCTCCGTCCGGCGTCAAGAGCCGCCAGCGATAGAGTTCGCTGCCGGCGATGCGGTTGGCGCCGCGCAGCGGCTCGATGACCGACGCGATCAGGATCAGGTTCGTCTCCGGTAGGACGAGAAGGTCGATATCGAGCGGTTCCGTTGATCGCTGCAGCAAGGTCATCTCCTCTAGTTCCGATAATGTATCGATAGCTTCCGAGAATGCAAAGCATCTCCGCCGATCCTGCCGCGTAATGCCTGACAACACGGGGAGAACAAAAATCATGCCTCTTGCGATGAACCGCGATGTCTTCATCACCTGCGCCGTCACCGGCGCCGGCGATACGGTTTCCAAATCCAGCCATGTTCCCATTACTCCCAAGCAGATCGCGGACTCCGCGATCGACGCCGCCAAGGCTGGGGCGGCCGTTGTTCACTGCCATGTCCGCGATCCGGAAACGGGGGCCGCCAGCCGCCGCAACGATCTCTACAGGGAAGTCACCGACCGCATCCGCTCGGCCGATATCGATGTGGTCCTCAATCTAACCGCCGGCATGGGCGGTGATCTGGTCTTCGGCAATGTCGAAAGCCCCCTTCCCCTCAATCCGAGAGGCACTGACATGGCGGGCGCCAGCGAGCGCGTCAGCCATGTCGCCGAATGCCTGCCCGAGATCTGCACGCTCGACTGCGGCACGATGAACTTCAACCTCGGCGATTATGTCATGACCAATACGCCGGCCATGCTGCGGGCCATGGCGAGGAAGATGACGGATCTCGGCGTGCGACCGGAGATCGAGGCCTTCGACACCGGCCATCTCTGGTTCGCCAGGCAGCTTGCCGAGGAAGGCCTGATCGAAGACCCGGTGCTGATCCAGCTCTGCATGGGCATTCCATGGGGTGCGCCCGACGACCTCAACACGTTCATGGCGATGGTCAACAACCTGCCTCAGAGCTGGACCTTCTCGGCCTTTTCGATCGGCCGCAACGCCATGGCCTATCCGGCCGCGGCGGTGCTGGCCGGCGGCAATGTGCGCGTCGGCCTGGAGGATAACCTCTTCGTCGGCAAAGGCCAGCTCGCCACCAATGCGCAGCTCGTCGAAAAGGCCGTGCAGGTGGTCGAGGGCATGGGAGCGCGCATCATCGGACCGGAAGATGTGCGCAAGAAGCTGAAGCTGACGAAACGCTGAGGATATCATGACTAAGATCAGCAAGGCGGCCTGTATCGGCGGCGGCGTTATCGGTGGCGGATGGATCGCCCGTTTCCTGCTGGCCGGCATCGACGTCGATGTGTTCGACCCTCATCCGGAAGCAAGCCGCATCGTTGGCGAGGTGATCGCCAACGCCGAAAAAGCCTATGCCATGCTGACAGGCGCACCGCTGCCGCCGCGAGGCAGGCTGCGCTTCTGCCCGACGCTCGCTAAAGCCGTCACTGACGCCGACTGGATCCAGGAAAGCGTACCGGAAAGGCTCGACCTCAAGCGCCGCGTGCTGACCGAGATCGACGCCGCGGCCCGCCCGGAAGCGCTGATCGGCTCCTCTACGTCGGGGCTGCTGCCGACCGATCTGCAGCGCGACATGACGCATCCCGAACGCCTCTTCGTCGCCCACCCTTATAATCCCGTCTATCTGCTGCCGCTGGTCGAAATCGTCGGCGGGGCAAAGACCTCGCCGGCGACCATCCAGGCGGCGATGGAAAGACTGCCGCTGATCGGCATGAAGGGTGTCCACATCGCCAAGGAGATCGAAGCCTTCGTCGGCGACCGACTGCTCGAAGCGCTCTGGCGCGAGGCCCTGTGGCTCATCCATGATGATATCTGCACCGTCGAGACGCTCGATGATGTCATCCGCTACTCCTTCGGCCTGCGCTGGGCGCAGATGGGCCTGTTCCAGACCTACCGCATCGCCGGCGGCGAGGCCGGGATGCGTCATTTCCTCGCCCAGTTCGGCCCCTGCCTTGCGTGGCCCTGGACCAAACTCACCGATGTCGTCGATCTCGACGACGCCCTGATCGAAAAGATCGGCAGACAGTCCGACGAGCAGGCGGACGGCCTGTCGATCCGTGCGCTCGAACGCATCCGCGACGAAAACCTCGTCGGCATCCTGCAGGCGCTGAAGGGCGGCGACGGCGGCAAGGGTTGGGGCGCCGGCAAGCTGCTGAAGGATTTCGAGCAATCGCTCTGGGCAGCGGGCGGCGGCGCGACGAAGTCATTCGACCCGTCGAAGCCGCTGAGGCTCGTCGAGACGAAGGTCAGCCCGGCTTGGGTCGACTATAACGGCCATATGACCGAGCACCGCTACCTGCAGATTTTCGGCGATACATCAGATGCTTTGCTGCGCTTGATCGGCGTCGATCTCGCCTATGTCGAGGCGGGGCAGAGCTATTATACGGTGGAAAGCCACATCCGCCATCTCGGCGAGGCGAAGCTCGGCCAGGCGATCCACTCGACCTGCCGGATCCTGTCGGTCGACGAAAAGCGGCTGCATCTCTTCCATACCCTCTCCGACACGGCGACGGGCGAGCCCCTCGCAACCGCCGAGCACATGCTGCTGCATGTCGACAGCAAGGTCGGCAAGGCCGCGCCGGCGCCGGCCGCGGTGCTCGACAAGGTCAAGGCGATCGCCAGCGCCCAAGCGGCGTTGGCGCTGCCCGAAGGCGCCGGCCGGTACGTCGGCCAGAAACGGTAGGAGACAGGGCATGGATTTCGGTCTCAGCCAGGAACAGGAAATGATCGTCGAGACGGTTCGCGCCTTTGTCGAAACCGAGATCTATCCGCATGAGAACGAGGTCGAGCGGACCGGCATCGTCCCGCCGGAGCTTGGCCGCGAAATCCAGCGCAAATGCATCGATCTCGGCTTCTATGCCTGCAATTTCCCCGAGGAGATCGGCGGTGCCGGGCTCGACCATGTCACCTTCACGCTGGTCGAACGGGAGCTCGGGCGCGGTTCGCTCGGGCTGACGGTTTTCTTCGGCCGGCCCTCCGGCATCCTGATGGCCTGCGAGGGTGAGCAGCGCGAGCGTTACCTCCTGCCGGCGGTGCGCGGCGACAAGATCGACGCGCTCGCCATCACCGAACCGGATGCCGGTTCGGACATGCGCGGCATGAAATGCGCCGCCCGCCGCGATGGCGGAGACTTCGTGCTGAACGGCACAAAGCACTTCATCTCGCATGCCGATGTCGCCGATTTCGTCATCGTCTTTGCCGCGACGGGTGAGGAGGAGACGCCGAAGGGCATCAAGAAGAAGATCACCGCCTTCCTCGTCGATCGTGGCACGCCGGGTTTCGAGATCCGCAAGGGCTACGATTCCGTTTCGCATCGCGGTTACCATAACTCGACGCTCAGCTTCGAAGATTGCCGCATACCGGAAGCCCAGGTGCTGGGCGAGGTGCATCGCGGTTTCGATATCGCCAATCAATGGCTTTACGGCACGCGGTTAACGGTGGCCGCCACCTGCGTCGGCCGGGCGCGGCGCGTCTTCGAGATGGCCCTGCCCTACGCCGCCGAGCGCAAGCAGTTCGGCAAGCCGATCGGCGCCAATCAGGGCGTCTCGTTCAAGCTTGCCGACATGATCACCGAGATCGACGCGGCCGAGTGGTTGACGCTTTCAGCCGCCTGGCGGCTCGATGCCGGCCTTCCGGCAGACCGGCAGATCGCTTCTGCCAAGCTCTATGCCTCCGAAATGCTCGCCCGCGTGACGGATGAGGCGATCCAGATCTTCGGCGGCATGGGCCTGATGGACGACCTGCCGCTCGCCCGCTTCTGGCGCGATGCCCGCGTCGAGCGCATCTGGGACGGCACCTCCGAAATTCAGCGTCATATCATCAGCCGCGACCTGCTTCGGCCTTTGGGAGCTTGAGCCGATGACATCCAGCCCGCTCGACCGCCTGCTCAGACCGCAAACGATCGCCGTCTTCGGCGGCCGCGAGGCGCGCAGGGTGATCGAGCAGTGCGACCGCATGGGCTTTTCAGGCAAGATCTGGCCCGTCCATCCCAAACTCGACGAGGTGCTCGGGCGGCTGTGTTATCGCTCGGTCGCCGATCTGCCTTCCGCTCCGGACGCCGCCTTCGTCGGCGTCAACAGGGCGCTCACCGTAGATATCGTGCGCAGCCTTTCTGCGGCCGGCGCCGGCGGCGCGGTCTGTTATGCATCAGGCTTCAGCGAGGCGACGGCGGAACTTGCCGATGGCGCCGACCTGCAGCAGGCGCTGCTTTCGGCGGCCGGCAACATGCCGATCCTTGGGCCCAACTGCTACGGACTGATCAACGGTCTCGACGGCGCGCTGCTCTGGCCCGACCAGCACGGCATGAAGCGCATCGAATGCGGCGTGGCGATCCTTACGCAGTCTTCCAATATCGCCATCAACCTGACCATGCAGACCCGTGGACTGCCGATCGCCTATATGGTCACGGCCGGCAACCAGGCGCAGACAACGCTTGCCGACGTCGCCTGCGCCTTGATCGAGGATCCGCGTGTCACGGCGGTCGGCCTTCATGTCGAAGGTTTCGGCGATCTCTCCGGCCTCGAACGCCTTGCTGCCATTGCCCGCCGGTCCAAGAAGCCGGTCGTCGTGCTGAAGGTCGGCCGATCCGAGCAGGCAAAACAGGCGGCAGTGTCGCACACCGCTTCGCTTGCCGGCAGTGATGCCGTGGCGGATGCCGTGCTTGCCCGCCTCGGCATCGGCCGTGTCCAGAGCCTGCCGGCGCTGCTCGAAACCCTGAAGCTGCTGCATGTCGCCGGCCCTCTGCCAAGCCGGTCGATCTCGTCGATGAGCTGCTCGGGCGGCGAGGCTTCGCTGATCGCGGATGCCGCCGTCGGCCGCAATATCGAATTCCCTGCGCTGCACCCGCAACAATTGCCGCGTCTGCGGCGGGTGCTGGGCGAGATGGTGACGCTCTCCAATCCGCTCGACTACCACACCTTCGTGTGGGGTGATTTCGCCAGCCAGACCGAAGCCTTCAGCGCCATGTTCAAAGGCGGCTATGCCCTCAATCTGGTCGTCCTCGACTTCCCGCGGCGCGACCGCTGCGATGCGTCCGAATGGGCAATGACGGCAGACGCGGTCATCACTGCTGCCTCTGCGACAGGTGCGCTGGCCGGCCTTCTCGCGACGCTTCCGGAGAATATGCCCGAACCTGTCGCCGATCGGCTGATGGCCAATGGCATCGTCGCCTTCTCAGGCATCGACGAAACCATGGCTGCAGCTGAGGTCGCAGCCGGCATTGGCCAAGCTTGGCAAGCCCCGCCTCCCCTGCCGCTGCTCGACGTGCCGTCCATGGATGGTGAGATCGAGACGCTGACCGAAGCTGATGCGAAGGCGGAGCTTGCTGCCTGTGGCCTCCCCGTTCCCCGGGGGCTGCAGGCTTTTTCTCCCCATGAGGCCGTCGAGCAGGCCGAACGGCTCGGTTTCCCCGTCGTGTTGAAGGGTGTCGGCATCGCACACAAGACCGAAGCCGGCGCCGTCGCGCTCAACCTCCGGGATAGCCAGGCGGTCTCGACCGCCGCGGCGGCAATGCCGCCGAATGCCGGTTACCTGGTCGAGAAGATGATTGACCCGCCGGTCGCCGAGCTCATCGTCGGCGCCATTCGCGATCCCGCCTTCGGTTTGTCGCTCACCTTGGGAGCGGGCGGAATCTTTGTCGAATTGCTCGAGGATTCCGTCATCCTGCCGCTTCCGACGACGAAAACCGAGATTCATGCGGCGATTTTGCGCCTCAAACTGGCAAAATTGATCTATGGCTATCGCGGACGGCCGAAAGGCGATCTCGACGCCGCGGTGGCCGCTATCGCAGCAGCGGCAGATTATGTCGTAAAGAACGTGGCACGCCTGGAGGAACTGGACATTAATCCATTGATGGTTCTTCCCGAAGGGCGCGGTGTTGCTGCAGTCGATGCCCTCATACGGCGTAGGAGGTAGCATAGGTTGAGCGAATGCATTCGCACACGACATGACGGCGGGGTGCTCGAAGTCGTCATCGACCGGCCGAAGGCGAACGCCATCGACCTTGCGACCAGCCGTGCCTTGGGATTGATCTTCCAGAATTTTCGCGACGATCCGGAATTGCGCGTCGCCATCGTGACGGGTGGGGGCGAAAAGTTCTTTTGCGCTGGATGGGACCTCAAGGCGGCAGCATCCGGTGATGCGGTCGACGGTGACTACGGTGTCGGTGGCTTCGGCGGGCTGCAGGAGCTGCGCGACCTCAACAAGCCGGTTATTGCAGCGGTCAACGGCATCTGTTGCGGCGGCGGATTGGAGCTCGCCCTTTCGGCCGACCTGATCGTCGCCGCCGAACATGCGAGTTTCGCCCTGCCGGAAATCCGCTCGGGCACGGTTGCCGATGCGGCGTCGATCAAGCTGCCGAAGCGCATCCCCTATCACATCGCCATGGACATGCTTTTGACGGGACGCTGGCTCGACGTTCACGAGGCGCATCGCTGGGGTTTCGTCAACGAGGTCCTGCCGGCCGGCCGGCTGATGGAGAGAGCTTGGGAGCTTGCTCGCCTGCTCGCAAGCGGGCCGCCGCTCGTCTATGCGGCCATCAAGGAAATCGTGCGCGAAGCGGAGGGTTCGACGTTCCAGACTGCCATGAACAAGATCACCAAGCGGCAGTTTGCGACCGTCGACAGGCTCTATTCGAGCGAAGACCAATTGGAAGGCGCACGGGCCTTCGCTGAGAAGCGAAGCCCTATCTGGAAAGGACAATAACGAGGCGGCAGCAACCGCAATGTTTCCCGCATGATGCGGGCACCGGAGGTGGAGAGGAAACCGCCTGCGATCCTGCCCGGAAGTTCTGTCAACGCACCACAAAGAAGGAACTGGGGAATGAACGACTATAGCAAATATCTCGCAGGCCGCGTCACCGCGGGCGGGCTCAGCCGCCGCGAATTCATGGGACGCGCCATGGCGGCGGGCATCACACTTGCCGTCGCCGACAAGCTCTTCACCGAAAGTGCCGAGGCCGCCGAACCGAAACGCGGCGGCCACCTGAAGCTCGGCCTCGAAGGAGGTGCAGCCACCGATTCCAAGGATCCGGCGAAGTTCCTGTCACAGGTCATGTTCTGCATCGGCCGCTGCTGGGGCGACATGCTGGTCGAGTCCGACCCGCTGACGGGTGCCGCCGTGCCCTCGCTTGCCGAATCCTGGGAGCCGTCGAAAGACGCTGTCACCTGGACCTTCAAGATCCGCAAGGGCGTCAAGTTCCACGATGGCAAGGAACTGACGATTGACGACGTTGTTGCGACGCTGAAGCGCCACACCGATGCGAAGTCGGAATCCGGTGCGCTGGGTGTTCTCGGCTCGATCAAGGAGATCAAGGCTGACGGCGGCAATCTGGTGCTGACGCTCAGCGAAGGCAATGCCGACATGCCGTTGCTGTTGTCGGACTACCATCTGGTCATCCAGCCGAACGGCGGCGTCGATGATCCGCTGGCCTCGATCGGCACCGGCCCCTACAAGATGACGAGTTTCGAGCCCGGCGTCCGTGCCACCTTCGAAAGGAACAAGGACGACTGGCGCACCGACCGGGGCTACGTCGATTCGATCGAAATCATCGGCATGAATGACGCGACCGCCCGCATCGCAGCACTGTCGTCCGGCCAGGTGCACTACATCAACCGCGTCGACCCGAAGACCGTCAACCTTTTGAAGCGCGCCCCGAACGTCGAGATCCTCTCGACTGCCGGCCGCGGCCATTACGTCTTCATCATGCATTGCGACAAGGCGCCGTTCGACAACAACGACCTGCGGCTGGCCCTCAAATACGCCATGGACCGCGAGACCATGGTGCAGAAGATCCTCGGCGGTTACGGCAAGGTCGGCAACGACTTCCCGATCAACAGCACCTATGCGCTCTTCCCCGAGGGCATCGAGCAGCGCGTCTACGATCCCGACAAGGCCGCCTTCCACTATAAGAAGTCGGGCCATAGCGGCTCGGTCCTTCTGCGCACCTCCGAAGTCGCCTTCCCCGGCGGTGTCGATGCAGCCGTCCTCTATCAGGAAAGCTGCAAGAAGGCCGGCATCGAGATTGAAGTCAAGCGCGAGCCGGGCGACGGTTACTGGACCAATGTCTGGAACGTCCAGCCCTTCTCCACTTCCTACTGGGGCGGCCGGCCGACACAGGACCAGATGTATTCCACCGCCTATCTCTCGACGGCGGACTGGAACGACACCAAGTTCAAGCGTCCTGACTTCGACAAGCTGCTGTTGCAGGCCCGATCCGAACTTGATGAAGCCAAGCGCAAGGATTTGTATCGCGCCATGGCGATGATGGTGCGCGACGAGGGCGGCGTGATCCTGCCAATGTTCAACGATTTCGTGAACGCCTCCACCAAGCAGGTGAAGGGTTATGTCCACGATATCGGCAACGACATGTCGAACGGCTACGTCGCGACGCGCGTCTGGCTGGACGCCTGATGGCAAAGGGGCGCTTGCCCCTCCGATCCCCAACGAAGCCGGGACCGTGGGATGAAACCCCGCGGTCCTCCCGACGTTTTAGCGCGAGGCCCTCGCCATGACCAATCCTGCCCCAAGCATCTTGCCCGGCCTCGGGTTCCGGCAGCGTTTTCCGCTGCTTGCCCTTATCCTCGAGCGCTTCGTGCTCAGCCTGGTCCTGCTTTTTGCCGTCTCCATCCTGATCTTCGGTGGTCTGGAAGCCCTGCCCGGCGATTTTGCCACAACCTATCTCGGTCAGTCGGCGACACCGCAGGCCGTTGCCAATATTCGACAGGATCTCGGGCTGAACCGGCCGGTCACGACGCGCTATGTCGAGTGGCTCGGCAATGCCGTCCAGGGTGACTTCGGCACTTCCTGGGCCAGCAAGAATTCAGTGAGTGAACAGATCGGCAAACGTCTCGGCAATTCGCTCTTCCTGGCGGGTTTCGCCGCGGTGATATCAGTGCCGCTCGCCGTCGGCCTCGGCATGCTGTCGGTGCATTTCCGCAACCGCCTGCCGGATAAGATCATCAACATTATCTCGCTCGCGGCGATCTCACTGCCGGAGTTCTTCATCGGCTACTTGCTGATCCTGTTCTTCGCGGTGAAGCTCGGCATGGCGACTTTTCCAGCGACCGTCTACGACAGCATGGGTCTCGCCGAGCGATTGAAGGCGATCGCGCTGCCGACGGCGACGCTGGTGCTCGTCGTGCTTGCGCACATGATGCGCATGACGCGGGCGGCGATCCTCTCCGTCATGTCGTCGGCCTATATGGAAACCGCCGAACTGAAGGGCCTCAGCGCCTTCCGCGCGATCGTCAAGCATGCCGCCCCCAACGCGCTCGCGCCGATCATCAACGTCATCGCGCTGAACCTTGCCTATCTCGTGGTCGGGGTCGTCGTTGTCGAAGTGGTCTTCGTCTATCCCGGCATGGGGCAATATATGGTCGATGCGGTCACCGTGCGCGACATGCCTGTGGTACAGGCCTGCGGCCTGATTTTCGCGGCTGTCTACATTTTCCTCAATATGACGGCCGATATCCTCGCGATTATCGCCAATCCCCGGCTGAGGCATCCGCGATGAGATTGAGAGACATTCCCATCACCGCCTGGATCGGCATGGCCGGCATCGCCATCGCCTTCATCTTTGCGATCTTCGCCCCCTGGCTCGCTCCCTATGGCGAGACGCAGGTTGTCGGCGACGTCTGGCAGCTGCCGGATAATCAATACATCTTCGGCCTCGACAATCTCGGCCGCGACATCCTCTCGCGCCTGATCTATGGCGCGCGTACGACGCTGCTGGTCTCGTCCGCCGCCACCGTCATCTCCTTCTCGCTCGGCATCATCCTGAGCTTCACCGCTGCCGTCTCGCGCGGCATCATCGACACGGTCTTTTCGCGTTTCAACGATCTGATGATGTCGATCCCGACGCTGATCTTCGCGCTGGTGGTTCTTGCGGTCCTGCCGCAGAATATCGTCGTCCTGATCCTTGTCATGGCGATCCTCGATTCCACCCGCGTCTACCGTCTTGGCCGCGCCGTGGCGCTCGATGTCGCGGTGATGGAATTCGTCGAGGCGGCAACACTGCGCGGCGAAGGCAAGCTCTGGATCATCTTCCGCGAAATCCTGCCGAACACCCTGTCGCCGCTGCTGGCCGAATTCGGGCTGCGCTTCGCCTTCTCGATCCTGTTCCTCTCGACGCTTTCCTTCCTCGGCCTCGGCATTCAGCCGCCAGCGGCCGATTGGGGCGGCATGGTCAAGGACAACAAGGACGGCATCATCTTCGGTATATCGGCAGCACTGGTGCCGGGCACGGCGATTGCCGTGCTTGCCGTCTGCGTCAACCTCGTCGTCGACTGGCTCCTGAAACGCACATCCAGCCTCAAGGGAGGGCGCGGCGATGCCTGAGCTTCTTTCCGTTCGCAATCTGAAGATCGAAGCAACCAGCTATCCGCCGGGCGAACCGCCGAAGCGGGTGACGATCGTCGACGGCGTTTCTTTCGATTTGCAGAAGGGCAAGGTTCTCGGCCTGATCGGCGAATCGGGCGCCGGCAAGTCGACGATCGGCCTTTCGGCGCTTGCCTATGGCCGAGGCGGCGCCGAAATCACCGGCGGCGAGGTGCGGCTCGACGGCGCCGATATCCTGGTGCTTGGCAAGAACGGCATCCGGAAAATCCGCGGCGCCCGGGTCTGCTACGTCGCGCAATCGGCGGCGGCCGCCTTCAATCCGGCGCACAGACTCGGCGATCAGGTGATCGAAGCTTCGGTTAAACATGGTTTGATGAGCAAGGACGAGGCGCGCAAGCGTGCGCTTTATCTGTTCGGGGTTCTCGGCCTGCCCAATCCCGAAACCTTCGGTGAGCGCTTTCCCCACCAGGTCTCCGGCGGCCAGTTGCAGCGGGCGATGACGGCGATGGCGCTCTGCTCCAATCCCGAACTGATCGTCTTCGACGAGCCGACGACAGCGCTTGACGTCACCACGCAGATCGACGTGCTGGCGGCGATCAAGCATGCCATCGAGGAAACGCACACCGCCGCCCTCTATATCACCCATGATCTCGCCGTCGTCGCCCAGATTTCGGACGACATCATGGTCCTGCGTTATGGCAAGCAAGTCGAATACGGTAGCGTCCAGCAGATCATCGAGGCACCGCGGGAGGACTATACGCGCGCCCTCGTTAATGTCAGGCAGGCCTACCGCGAGGAAGCCGCCGACCAGTCTGCAGCACTTCTCAACGTGGAGAATGTCAGCGCCGAATATTCCAACGGCTTCAAGGTGCTGCACGATGTCTCGCTGCACGTGCCGAAGGGGCAGACGCTCGCCGTCGTCGGCGAATCCGGTTCAGGCAAATCGACCCTGGCGCGCGTCATTACCGGCCTGTTGCCGCCGAGCAACGGACGCATTGTCTTTGATGGAAAGCCGCTGTTGCCTGGCCTCAAAAGCCGGCCGAATGACGACTTGAGGCGCATCCAGCTGATCTACCAGATGGCCGATACGGCGATGAACCCGCGGCAGACGGTCCGCGACATCATCGGCCGCCCGCTGACCTTCTATTATGGTCTGAGAGGTGCCGAGAAAACCGCGCGGGTAAAGGAACTGCTCGACCAGATCGAAATGGGCAACGGTTTCGTCGATCGTTATCCGGCCGAACTGTCCGGCGGCCAGAAGCAGCGCGTGGCGATCGCGAGAGCCCTTGCCGCCAAGCCCGAACTTATCCTCTGCGACGAGCCGACCTCGGCCCTCGATCCGCTGGTTGCCGAAGGCATTCTGAAACTGCTGCTGAAGCTGCAGGAAGAGGAACATCTCTCCTACGTGTTCATCACCCATGACATCGCTATCGTGCGCGCCATTGCCGACAGCGTCGCGGTGATGCATCGCGGCAAGCTCGTCCGCTTCGGTCCCAAATCCCAAGCGCTATCGCCGCCCTTCGACGACTACACCGACCTGTTGCTGAAATCCGTACCGGAGATGGAGATCGGCTGGCTGGAGCGGGTGCTAACGACGCGGAAGATGGCAAGCGCCGGGAATTGAAGGCTCGAAATCTTCCGGTACTCATCCGGATGGCTTCGTTGAAAATCGGTGTCTTCAATACTCTGCCGGCACCGCATACACTTCCGCGGATGGATCGGCGAGGAACGAGCGCACTGTCGGTGGCAGCTGGCGTGAAGACAGCGGCAGTGGTCCGCAACGCGACAGAAGCTCGCGCAGGTTGGGCTCGGCGCCGACATGCCGCCAGATCATCCGCGACGCATACGGGAGATTTTCCCGTCGCCACGAAACTCCCATTGTCGTCCCGCGCAGATAGACGCGCTGGTACTCATCGAATGGCAGGAGGATCGTCTGTGAAAGTATCGGATTCGAGCCGACGACTCGCTCCGTAATGAAGATCCGGTTTCGATAGAAGGCCGCAAGGCCGACATATTTCGAAAATTGCTGGATGCCGTTTCCAGCGTCCCGCAGACGCTCCATTGATTTGACATGCACAAGCCCACCCTTCTCCACAAAGCGGCTGCACGAACACACAACCATTCCCGGCCAGGACGGGGAGCGATGATAGGTCTGGAAATAGCCGATATGGCGCCGGAGCGCGGTCAGATCGCCTGGGAACGCCTTTAATAGTTCGGAACTTTGATTGAGGTCTAGAGTCGGTTTGCGAAGCCGCTCGCGAAAGAGCCTGGGAACGAGACCAAAGTCGGCTGCGTCGAGATCGAAATACTTGGCTATGCGAGCGAGATTATGGGCAGACGGCCTC
Organism: Rhizobium sp. BK456; assembly: GCF_014194045.1. NCBI lineage: Bacteria > Pseudomonadati > Pseudomonadota > Alphaproteobacteria > Hyphomicrobiales > Rhizobiaceae > Rhizobium > Rhizobium sp. BK456. Next base: position 159,376 of record NZ_JACIAO010000009.1, on the reverse strand, counting down.
GTCTGGCCGTTGATGTATCGATTGAATTGCTGCCGATTGATATCGATCGCGCGGCAAAGATGCGAAATGGAACGCTGCGTGGCACAGGCGATCTTGAGGTTCTCGACTAGGTGAGGCATCGGCGGTTCCGTCTTAATGATAGTAGCGTAAACTCGCTCAAAAATGCGTCAAGTCGCGAAATTGCGTGAAGCAGCCTGATCTCTACGTTCCCTTCTAAGAACGTTGAAAAGGGAACTGAAATGAGACGTGAAAAGGATCAATCTTCGCCTTTGAGTATCGGCCGTCGTCACTTCGTTGGCGGTGCCGTCGCGCTGGGTGCTTTGCCAGTCCTCACCTCCGGACTCTTGATGCCGCGCGATGCCCGCGCGCAGGAAGCGAAGCGCGGGGGTCATCTGAAACTCGGCCTCAAGGGCGGCGCCACCAGTGATGCGCTCGACCCCGCGACCTATAGCGCCTCCGTGTTGTTCGTGATTGGCCGTCTCTGGGGCGACACACTTGTCGAATCCGACCCTAAGACCGGTACGCCCTTGCCGTCGCTGGCGACTTCCTGGACGCCATCGGCGGACGCATCCGTCTGGACTTTCAAAATTAGGAACGACGTGCAGTTTCACGACGGCAGCAAGATGACCGTCGCGGACATCGTCGCGACACTGAAGCGACACGCGGACAAGAATTCGCAGTCGGGCGCTCTGGGGCTCATGGCCTCGATCACCGGTATCGAAGAAAAAGCGGGCGACCTTGTCCTCACACTTTCGGAAGGCAATGCGGACCTGCCTTTGCTTTTGACCGACTATCACCTGATCATCCAACCGAAGGGCGGCCTCGACAAGCCTGCGGCGGCCATCGGTACAGGTCCTTACATTCTGAAAAGCTTCGAACCGGGCGTTCACGCAACCTTCGAGAAAAACCCGAAGGATTGGCGCTCCGACCGCGGCTTTGTCGACAGTGTCGAGATCCTCGTCATCAACGACAACACCGCCCGCGTTGCCGCACTTGCCTCCGGCCAAGTCCATTTCGTCAACAATGTCGACCCCAAGACAGTCCCGATGCTGCAGCGAGCACCGACCGTCGAAATCCTCCGGAATGCAGGCAAGGGCTTCTATTGTTTCCTGATGCATTGCGACACGGCTCCCTTCGACAACACCGATCTTCGGCTTGCGCTGAAATATGCCATTGATCGTCAGGCGATCCTCGACAAGGTTCTGGGCGGCTACGGAGTCATCGGCAACGACTATCCGGTCAATTCCAACTACGCTCTCGCCCCGACCGATATCGAGCAGCGCCCTTATGATCCAGACAAGGCCGCCTTCCACTTCAAGAAAGCGGGTCTCGACCGCTCCATTCAGCTGCTCACGTCAGACGCAGCCTTTCCTGGCGCTGTGGATGCGGCGATCCTGTTCCAGCAAAGCGCGCGCAAGGCCGGCATCACGATCGACGTCAAGCGCGAACCGGAAGACGGCTACTGGACCAATGTCTGGAACAAGCAGCCCTTCTGCGCCTCGTTCTGGGGCGGTCGTCCGACCCAGGATTCGCGCTATTCCACCTCTTACCTGTCGACCGCAGAATGGAACGACACGCATTTCAAGCGCCCTGACTTCGACAAATTGGTTCTGCAAGCAAGGTCAGAACTCGATGAGGCCAAGCGCAAGGTGCTTTATCGGCAATTGGCCCTGATGGTGCGAGACGATGGCGGTCTGATCCTGCCCGTCTTCAACGATTACATCATGGCCTCTTCGAAAATGCTGAAGGGATATGTCGACGATATCGGCAACGATATGTCCAACGGCTACATCGGCAGCCGCGTGTGGCTTAATGCCTAAAGCTCTCCTGGATATATGACAATGTCAGACCGCAGCTTCACAACCATCGAAAATCAGTGGATCACCTTGAAGGATGGGACGCGGCTGGCGGCACGCATCTGGATGCCCGACGGCGCGGAGGAGGATCCCGTGCCGTCGGTCTTCGAGTTCCTCCCCTATCGCAAGCGCGACGGGACGAGCCTCAGGGACGAGTCGACCTATCCGGTCTTCGCCGCCGCCGGCATTGCCGGCGTGCGCGTCGATATCCGCGGATCGGGAGAATCCGACGGCGTCATCGATGGCGAATATACCGAACGGGAGCTTGCCGATGCCTGTGAGCTGATCGCCTGGATTGCCGCGCAGCCTTGGTCGAACGGCGCGGTCGGCATGATGGGCATCTCCTGGGGCGGCTTCAACAGCCTGCAGGTCGCAGCCCTGCGCCCGCCGGCGCTGAAGGCCGTCATCTCGATCGCCTCGACCGTCGACCGCTACAATGACGACATCCACTACAAGAACGGCTGCCATCTCTCCGCCCAGCTTTCGTGGGCGGCGACGATGCTCGGCTATCAGTCGCGCCCGCCCGATCCCGCACTGGCCGGCGAGCGCTGGAAGGCGCTGTGGCTGGAGCGCCTGGCGGGCGAACCCTTTTTCATGGAGGAGTGGCTGAGCCATCAGCGGCGCGACGATTTCTGGCGTCACGGCTCGATCGCAGAGGATTTTTCCAGCGTCGAGATTCCCGCACTGGTCATTGCCGGCTGGGCCGACGGTTACCGCAATACGCCGCTGATGGCGGTCGAAGGCCTCGGCGATAAAGCCAAGGCGCTGATCGGTCCCTGGGTGCACAAATATCCGCACTTCGCCTGGCCGAAACCGCGCGCCGATTTCCATGGCGAAGCGATCGCCTGGTGGAACAAGTGGCTGCGTGGCGAGGACAACGGCATCGACAGACTGCCGCAGACCCGTGCCTATATTCTCGATGCCATCCGCCCTGCCCCACGCCGCGACAGCGATCCTGGTTTCTGGATCGCCAGGGATGTCTGGACGCCGCCGCGCATGCAGTGTTTTTACGTCGAGCAATTCGGCAGGCTGACGGAAGGCATGCCGATCCCGCACGCGCCCGAACATCCCGTTTATCTCCATTCTCCGCTCGATATCGGCACGGCATCCGGTGAATATTTCACGCTGAAGCCCGACGCCGAAATGGCGATCGATCAGCGCTCGGACGATGCCGGCTCGCTGGTCTTCGATACCATGCCGCTTTCCGGCGATTGCGACTATCTCGGCCAGCCCGTGCTGACGCTTGCGCTGCGCTCCCGGACGTCGGGCGGCAATCTCTGCGCCCGGCTGATCGATGTTCATCCTGATGGTACGGCAATGCGGGTCGCCTTCGGCGTCGTCAATCTCACCCACCGCGACGGCAATGCCGATCCGAAACCGCTGATCCCGGGCGAGACGGTGTCGATCCGTCTCGTGCTCGACGCCTGCGGCTATCGCTTCCGCAAGGGACATCGCATCCGCCTTTCGCTTTCCACCGCCTATTGGCCGATGATCCTTCCTCCGCCTGAGGATGAGGGAATCGAAATCGACATGGCATCGCTCGGCCTGGGGTTGCCGGTGCTCGGCGACCATCGCCGCATCGAAATCAAGGAGCCGGCCAATCCCGATCCCCTGCCTCGATATATCGAGCATGCCGCGGCGGCGACGGAGCGCCAGGTCGTTCGCAACCTCTCGGGCAACCGGACGGACTATCGCATCCACGAGGATACCGGGCTCTACGAACATCCTGAGACGGGCCTGTCGACCCGGCAATTGCGCGAGGAAGTCTGGTCGATTTCACCCGATGATCCGCTGTCGATGACCGGTGTGTCGACCTGGACCTGCGATATGCGCCGCCCCGGCTGGTTCGTGCGCACCGTGGCAACCGCGCGGATTGCCTGCACCGCCACCGATTGGATCATCAGTGCCGTCGTCACCGCTTTCGAGGACGACGTGCAGATCTTCGAAAAGATCTTTGCGGAAAAGCGGATCCCACGTGATCTGATGTGATCGTCAGGGCACGGCGAAATGCCGGACAGCCTCGCAGACGGCATGGAAGCCATCGCGGGCGCCATCGCTCATATGCCGGGCGCGCAGCCAGGCATGCACCATCTGGGGCTCCTCCCGGAACCAGACCTCTCCGCCCGCTTCAGTGAGCCGGGCGGCATAGTGCCGGCCGTCGTCTCTCAAGGGGTCGAAATGCGCGACCGTGATGAAGGCCGGCGGCAGCCCGGCAAGCGAAGACGCCTGGAGTGGCTCGGCGATCTCATTTCCTTCAGGCGCCTGCAGAATCTCGCGATAATAGGCGACATCGGCCGTCGTCAGGCCGGGTGCGGCGGCCATTTCGAGATAGGAACCTGCGTCGAGGTCGCCGCCGAGCGCGGGGTAGATTAGCACCTGGCCGACGATGCCGGAGAGTTCCTCGTCGCGCGCCCGCAAGGCAAGCCCTGCCGCAAGGTTGCCGCCAGCGCTGTCGCCGATCAGCACGACCTTATTGCCGGCGGCAAGCAGATGTTTGAGCACGGCGAAGCCGTCATCCGTCTGTGCCGGCCAGCGATATTCAGGGGCCAGCCGGTAATCGACGGAAACGAGTTCGGCGCCGGCAAAATCAGCGATCTCGGCGCAGATGGCGTGATGGCTCTCAAGCGAACCGACGACGAAGCCGCCGCCATGGAGATAGAGCAGAACAGTCCGGGTGATGATTTTCCGCGGACGGTAGCGCCGGATCGGCATGCGCTGGACCATGCCGTCCGCAAAGATCAAATCCGGGGGCAGCGGGCGGTCGAAGCGGGCGCAAAGCGCATCGTACCAATGCCGTTGCTGCTCGACCGACGCTTCGACAGCCTCAGTGGGATAGACGCTATCGCAAATCTGGAGAAACTGCAGAATGCCTTTTTCGGTGGGGACAGGGGATGGAGCGGACATGCAGGGTCCTTTCGATTTGGGACTGCGGAGACGTCCCTGGCCGACTCTCACCCCATCATGCGCCTTTGCGGCGGAGGCAATCTGTCTGGCCGCGACCCATGGATGTCGCGATGCTTCCTTATTTTGATCCTGCATTTCAAGGCTTTGCCGCTTTTTCAAAAAATTCCGATATTTTTTTCGTCGTCGACCCAAGGAAAGCCACTGGAGAAACGTCTCAATCCCGAAATAGCATCTTGCTTGATAGCTTGGGGGTAGGTGCGCATTGGATGCGGAGCTCATAGAACGAGCGCAGGGCGGCGACCGGGAGGCCTTCGGGCAACTGGTCTCGCGCCATTATGATTTCGTCCACGCGACGGCATGGCGATGGTCGGGCAGTTCCGCCGACGCCGACGACATCGCCCAGGAGGTCTGCGTCAAGCTCGGCGCGGCCATCCGCGGCTTTCACGGCGCCAGCCGCTTCAGGACATGGCTCTATACGCTGACGCTCAATGCCGCCCGCGACCATAGACGCAAACTTGTACGGGAAGAGCAGACATTCCGCGCTTACGCCTCCGAACCGCAGCCGGATGCACCGGGCGGGAACGACGACGAGCTGTCGAGCGAATTATGGGCGGCCGTGCGCGCTTTGCCGGAACGCCAATGCGACGCCGTGCTGCTCGTCTATGGCGAAGGCCTCAGCCATTCGGCTGCCGCCGATGTCATGGGCTGCTCGGAAACGACCGTGTCCTGGCAGGTCCACGAGGCGCGCAGGCGGCTGAAGGCCATGCTCGGCAAGGAAGAGGTATAATGGACAAGGAACTCGAGAAGCTCTCCCGCCTCACCCCGCCGGCAACCGATCCGGAGGCGCGTGCACGCGCCCTTGCCGCGGCAATGCAGGCCTTCGACAACGCAGAAAATAATGCCGCAGCAGCCCAAGGAATTACGAAAGGCTGGCGTCCAAGCTCCATCATCAACTGGATATGGAGCTCTGCTGTGAATAAGAAATTCCTCGCCGGTTCAGCCCTTGCAACGCTGCTCGTCATTCCCGCCGCCGGCTATCTCACCCTCGAGCTGGCCCGCAACCAACCGATCGTCAACCAGGAAAAGATCGCCGGCACCGTTTCCAAAAATGACATGCCGAAACCGGCCGAACCTCGGCTTTCCGAAGCGCCAGCCGAAGAGAATCGGCCGGCTCAATCGTCGGCGGCTGATAGCACTCAAGTCTTGCAGGACAAGGAACCTCAGGCCGCAAAGTCCGCTGCGGAGCTGCGCGCTGAATTCGATGCCGGCGAGATCGCCACTCTTAAGAACAAGTCGGAGGATTCCGCCGCGGCACTTGGCATGGCAAAACGTGCTGCGCCGGCGGCTCCCGGCGTGGTTGCTCAGGGCCAGCTGTCGGCAGAACCAATGGCCGCGGCCCCCTCGCCTGTCCCGCCGGCGGAAGGGAATGTCCGGGTTCAGCTCGATCCCAGCCGCGAACGCTTTGCCAATGCCGTGGCAAATCCGATCAAGAGTGTCGCGACCGATCCGGTCTCGACCTTCTCGGCCGATGTCGACAGTGCCTCCTATTCCTTCGTCCGCCGGTCGTTGGCCGGCGGGGCGATGCCGGATCCGCAATCGGTTCGCGTCGAGGAGATGATCAATTATTTCCCCTATGACTGGCCGGGTCCCGAGAAGGCCGATCAACCTTTCAAGGCGACCGTGACGGTGATGCCGACACCGTGGAATCACGATACGGAACTGATGCACGTGGCGATCAAGGGTTATGACATTGCGCCGGCGACCGCGCCGCATGCCAATCTCGTCTTCCTCATCGACGTCTCGGGCTCGATGGACGAGCCGGACAAGCTGCCGCTGCTGAAGAGCGCCTTCCGTCTTCTGGTCAGCAAGCTGAAGGCCGACGATACCGTCTCGATCGTCACCTATGCCGGCAATGCCGGCACGGTGCTCGAGCCGACGCGGGTAGCGGAGAAATCGAAGATCTTCGTGGCAATCGACAGGCTGGAGGCTGGAGGCTCGACCGGCGGCGCCGAAGGCATCGAGGCGGCCTACGATCTTGCCAAGAAGGCCTTCGTCAAGGATGGCGTCAACCGGGTGATGCTGGCGACGGACGGCGACTTCAATGTCGGCCCGTCGAGCGACGAGGATCTGAAGCGCATCATCGAGGAGAAACGCAAGGACGGCATCTTCCTGACCGTTCTCGGCTTCGGCCGCGGCAATCTCAACGATTCCCTGATGCAGACGCTGGCCCAGAACGGCAATGGCAGCGCCGCCTATCTCGACACGCTCGCGGAGGCGCAGAAGACCTTGGTCGAAGAAGCCGGGTCGACGCTGTTTCCGATTGCGAAGGACGTCAAGTTCCAGGTCGAGTTCAACCCGGAACGGATCGCCGAATACCGGCTGATCGGCTACGAGACACGCGCCCTCAACCGCGAGGATTTCAACAACGACCGCGTCGATGCCGGCGATATCGGCTCCGGCCACAGTGTCACGGTGATCTACGAAATCACGCCCAAGGGGAGCCCCGCGGTGATGAATGACGATCTGCGTTACGGCCTGCCCAACAAGGCGCCGGCCGCGGCATCGGACGGCACGCATCACGGCGAGCTTGCCTTCGTCAAGATGCGCTACAAGCGGCCGGGGGAGGACAAGAGCGCGCTGATCACCACCCCTGTCGGTGACGGCAACGCGTTCGCCACCATCGACGCCGCGCCGCAGGACGTTCGCTTCTCCGTGGCCGTCGCCGCCTTCGGCCAGAAACTGAGCCGCACCAGCGCCCTCGACACCTATCCCTATCAGGCGATTGCCGATCTCGCTGCGGCATCGCGCGGGGCGGATCCCTTCGGCTACAGGTCGGACTTCCTCGGCCTCATCAGGTTGGCTGACGGCCTCAGCCAACGATGAATTGAGGAATACCGCAGAGCAGAGACCGCCGGGGAAACGGCCTCTGCTTCTGAGCGTTTGGAACGAGGAGTTCCCTGTTCAGTCTGTGGACTGATAATCGATATGGTTAAATCAGCCCACCGTATGAAACGGAAACCCATTAATACAGGTCGCGGGCTGATTTATTGTTGGAAGATAGGGCGCTCTATCCCAGTCTTGAGCCGTTGGCCGTGAGATAGACCGCATAGAGCGACGTGGTTGCCGTAATGAAGAGGCGGTTCAATCTCTCGCCGCCGAAAGCGACGTTGGAGACAATCTCGGGAATATGGATCTTGCCGATCAGTGTGCCATCTGGATCATAGCAGTGCACACCGTCGCGGGCGCTCGTCCAGATCCTTCCCTTTCGATCGACGCGAAAACCATCGAAAAAGCCTGCGGTGCATTCGGCAAAAATGCCGAGATCGCTCAGCTTGCCGTTATCGGACACGGCGAGCTTTCTGATATGGCGCGGACCGCCGGACAGGTGCGATGCCCCGGTATCGGCGATATAAAGCAGCGTTTCGTCCGGGGAGAAAGCCAGCCCGTTCGGTTTGACGAAATCCGATGTCATCTGGTCGGTGGCGCCTGTTGCCGGGTCGTGCCGGTAGACGTGGCATCCGCCGATTTCCGCCTCGCCATAGTCGCCCTCATAATCGTGGAGGATGCCGTAGCTCGGGTCGGTGAACCAGATGGTCCCGTCGGATTTGACGGTGACATCGTTGGGAGAATTGAGCCGCTTGCCGGCAATGCGATCGGCCAGCACGCTGATCCCGCCGTCGAAATCGGTTCGCGTGACACGGCGCGCCAGATGCTCGCAGGTGATCAGCCGTCCCTGATTGTCGACCGTGTTGCCGTTCGAGTTGTTGCTGGGTGAGCGGAAGACCGATGTCTGCCCGCTGGTATCATCGTAGCGCATCATGCGATTGTTGGGGATATCCGAGAAGACCAGATAGCGCCCGGCGGCAAACCAGGCCGGTCCTTCCAGCCAGCGCCCGCCCGTCCAAAGCCGCTCGACGCGGGCATGGCCGACGAAACAGTTTTCAAAGCGCGGATCGAGAACCTCGAACCCAGTCCCCTCGATTTCTCCGAACATGATGCTCCCTCATCTCAAATTGTTATCGATACCATAATGCTTTGTTTTTCGCTCTTCGTACAGATATCGGCGAACTGTGGAACGCGGCATTCCTGCAATAATATCGATTGTGCGATGATAGCGATAACTTTATCGTGTGTTGAGTTGCCCAACTCGGAAGCTGTTTTGAAAGCGGAGCCAGTGAAAAACGAGGATGAGCCAAAAGACAAGCGTCTCAAGGGAGGCGACGCCCAAAAACTGACGATGGCTGAAGTCGCCAAATATGTCGGCGTATCTGCCATGACCGTTTCGCGCGCTTTTCGGCAGGATGCGAGCGTTTCCGAAGAGACGCGCAAGCGCATCATGGAAGCCGTCGATGCGCTCGGCTACGTGCTCGACTTGTCGGCCGGCAGTCTTTCCTCTCGGCGCAGCGGCTTCATCGCGGCGCTGGTACCCTCGATCAACAATTCGAATTTTTCCGACACCGCCCGCGGCATCACCGATGCCTTGGAAGATACCGGCCTTCAGCTTCTTCTCGGCTATACCGACTATTCCGCCGAGAAAGAAGAAAAGCTGATCGAGGCAATGCTGCGCCGCCGCCCCGAAGGCATCATCCTGACAGGCGGTTCGCATACCGACCGGGCGCGGCGCATGCTTGATAAGGCCGGCATTCCGGTGGTTGAAACCTGGGAAATTCCGGAAGAGCCGATCAATCATGTCGTCGGCTTTTCCAACAGCGAGGCGATGTCCCTGTTGGTGCGAGCGCTTGCGAGCCAGGGCTATCGCAGGTTCGGCTATATCGGCGGTACGACAGCGCGCGATACGCGCGGCAGCCAGCGACGAAGCGGTTTTCTGAGGACCGTCGAGGAACTGGGTTTGGGACCGGGGCGGGCGATTTCCTTTGGCGTGCCGCCGATCAGCATGGAACAGGGCGGCCAGGCGATCGTCAGCCTGTTGGAGCGTTGGCCGGATACCGAAGTCGTTCTCTGCGTCTCCGACCTGTCCGCCTTCGGCGCGATCATGGAATGCAAACGCCGGGGAATGCGCGTGCCTGAAGATATCGCCATAGCCGGCTTCGGCGATTACGAGATCTCGTCGATCTGTCACCCCAGCATCACCACCATTAATGTCGACTGTTACGGCATCGGCCGCCAGGCCGCCGCCCGCCTTCTCGATGCCTTGCAGGGCAGCGGCGAGACGACCGGCGACGAGATCACATTGACAGGCTACAGGGTCGTGCTGCGCGAAAGCACGGATCGCAGCGCCCAATAATGGGCGCCGATATCAGAAGGCGATCTGCACCTTCATCGACTTGCTGCGGTCGCTGGCCAATTCGAAGGCGGCGACGGCCTCTTCGATGGCAAAAACACCTGTCAGCAGCGGTTTCAGATCGACGCGGCGCGCATTGATCAGTTCGACCGCAAGCGCAAATTCCTCGTGAAAGCGGAATGTCCCGCGCATCTCGATTTCCTTGGCGACGATCATGTTCTGCGGGATGGAGACATCGCCGCCGAGGCCCAGCTGTACGAGCACGGCGCGAGGCTTCAGCGCCTCCAGGCCGGCGCGCACCGCCCGCTCATTGCCCGACGCCTCGAACATGACGTCGAAATATCCCTTGTCGGCGCCGTAAGCGGCGAGGTCGGCGGCATGCGTGGCAACATTGATCGTTCGATCCGCGCCGCTGGTGCGGGCGATCGCCAGAACGCTGTCGGTCACATCGGTCGCGACGATTTCTCGAGCGCCGAGAACACGTGCCGCAACGATCGCCAGCATCCCGATCGGGCCGCAGCCGGTGACGAGCACCCGTTTGCCCAGCAGCGATCCGGCGCGGCTGGCCGCATGCAGCGTCACGGCAAAGGGTTCGGCGAAGGCGGCCTCGTGAATGGAAATGCCGTCCGCGACCTTGTGGCATTGCCAGCGCTCCGCCACCAGCCGTTGGCGAAAGCCGCCCTGAATATGCGGCATCGGCATGGCGCTGCCGTAAAACCTCATGTTGAGGCAGTGATTCTGCTGCCCCTTCAGGCAATATTGGCAATGATTGCACGGCCGGCTCGGAGAAACTGCAACGCGGTCTCCGACGGCAAGGTCGCTCACACCGGCACCCAGCGCCTTGACTGTGCCGGCGATCTCGTGGCCGAGGATCATCGGCTCGCGCAGGCGAACGGTGCCGAAGCCGCCATGATTGTAATAATGCAGGTCGGATCCGCAAATGCCGCCGGCTTCGATGGCGATTTCCACCTGCCCCTCGCCCGCAACCTCCGGCTCGCGCTCCTCGATCCTGAGATCCTTGGCGGCATGAATGACGATGGCTTTCATATCGAAACCCTCACACGACGGGAGTTGGAAGTGCTGCGCCGGCGAAATGCGCGGCGAGATTGTCTCTGACCAGCTGGCCCATGGCCTTGCGGGTTTCGACGGTACCGGAGCCGTGATGGGGCTGCAACACCACGTTCTGGAGTGTCAGGAACCGCGCATCGATCTTCGGTTCGTTCAAAAAGACGTCGAGGCCGGCGGCCTGGATGGTGCCGTCCTGTAGGGCTGCGATCAGCGCCTCTTCATCGACGGTGGTTCCGCGAGAAACATTGATCAACATGCCGTTCGGACCGAGCGCTTTCAGCACCTCGGCGTTGATGATCTTCATGGTCGCCTGCCCGCCGGGGACGATGACGATCAGAAAATCGGCCCAATCGGCAAGTGCGACCAGGTCCGGCTGGTAGGCATAATCAACATCCGTGTGCTCATTGCGGGCGAAATAGGAGATGTCGCAGCCGAAAGCGGCAGCCCGCTTGGCGATCGCCTTGCCGATCCGCCCCATGCCGGCCAGTCCGACCTTCTTGCCGGCGACCCGCGTCACCAGCGGCATGGCGACATTGCCCCACTGGCCGGCGCGGACGAAAACATCGGCCTGCGGGATCTGCCGCGCCGTGGCAAGCAGCAGTCCGATGGCGATATCGGCGACATCTTCGGTCAGCACATCAGGCGTGTTGGTGACGCGAATGCCGTTGGCGCGGGCATAGGCGAGGTCGATGGCGTCGGTGCCGACGCCGTAACAGGAGACGATCTCCAGCTTCGGCAATTGCTTCATCAGCTCGGCGGAGGCGCCGAGTTCACCACGCGTCGCGATGGCGCGAATATCCTTGCCGACCCTTGCAATCAGTTCCTGCCGGTCTGCCGCTTCCCACAGGCGGTGAACGCGATACTTCGCCTCCAGATCGACCATATCCCATTCCGGATAAGCTCCGGTCATCAAGATCTCTACGTCAGGCATTCCGTCTCCGTCCCGCATTTTGGCAGTTGATTATGTTATCGATAACATATAATCCAGAGAAGCGATGTCAAGTGAGTTTCACCTGAAGTGGCGGTATAAGCCGTCATTCGCAGCGACACCGGAGGAGTTATTTGCATGAAGAACCTGTTTGATCTGACCGGGCAGCTTGCCTTGATCACCGGCTCGAGCCAGGGGATCGGTTATGCGCTGGCCGAGGGCCTAGCGCAGCACGGCGCCGAGGTCATCATCAACGGCCGCACGCCCGAAAGCGTCAAACGCGCAGTGGAAAGTCTCAAGGCTCAAGGCCTGTCTGCCCATGCCGCTATCTTCGACGTGACCAGCAAGGATGCCGCCAAAGCGGGCATCGATGCGATCGAGGCCGATATCGGCCCGCTCGACATCCTGATCAACAATGCCGGCATGCAGTTTCGCACGCCGCTGGAAGATTTCCCGGCGGACAAATGGGAGCTGCTGCTGACCACCAATATTTCGAGCGTGTTTTACGTCGGCCAGGCAGCCGCCAAAGCCATGATAGCCCGCGGTCAGGGCAAGATCATCAACATTGCCTCGGTTCAGAGCGAGCTGGCCCGCCCGGGCATCGCTCCCTATACGGCGACCAAGGGTGCGGTGCGCAACCTGACGCGCGGCATGTGCGCCGACTGGGCCAAGCACGGCCTGCAGATCAACGCGATTGCGCCCGGCTATTTCAAGACGCCGCTCAACCAGGCGCTCGTCGACAATCCTGAATTCTCGTCTTGGCTGGAGAAGCGGACGCCGGCCGGGCGCTGGGGCAATGTCGAAGAATTGGTCGGCGCCGCCGTTTTCCTGGCGGGCCGCGGGTCGTCCTTCATCAACGGCCACACGCTGTACGTCGACGGCGGCATCACGACCTGCCTCTGACAGAGACGCGACGATGGAACTCGAAAAAGAAACGCTGCCTCTGGCCGTTGTCGTCATGGGCGTGAGCGGTTGCGGCAAGTCCTCGGTTGGAGCGGGCATCGCGACTCGAAACGGCATGCGTTTTGTGGAAGGCGACCAACTCCACCCGGCTCGCAATGTCGAGAAGATGGCGAAAGGCATACCGCTCACCGACGCCGACAGGCTGCCCTGGCTCGACCGGATCGGCGAGGAGATTAACACCGCGCAAAAGGCGTCGCAGGGATTGGTAATTTCCTGTTCGGCGCTGAAGAAAACCTATCGGGACAGGCTGCGTCAGGCGGCGGGCGGACGCTTGGCCTTTGTTTTTCTGGAGGGGACGCGCGATCTGTTGCTGTCGCGGATGCAGGCCCGTCAGGGCCACTTCATGCCGGCGTCGCTGCTTGACAGCCAGTTGCAGACGCTGGAGCCGCCGACCGATGAAGCCGGGGTGGTGACGGTGGCGGTCGAGAATGCGTTGGAGGATATTATGGCGCTGGCTTGCAAAGGGCTGAGCGGCGTGGCGGTCAAGGGAGGAGATAATCATGCAGGATGACTATAGAGCAGACGTCGCCGTCATCGGCGCGGGTATCATGGGAACGGCGATCGTCACGCGACTGATCGAAACCGGGCACAAAGTATCGGTCTTCGATCTCGATGCCGAAAAGGTCGCGGCACTCACGCCCAAGGGTGCCCACGCGGCGAGTTCCGTGGAGAATGCGGTCTCGGCGTCGGAATTCTGCGTGCTCAGCCTCAATCACGCCAACATCGTGCGTGCCGTCGTCTTCGGCGAGAAGGGGGTAGCGGCGGCGGCAAGCGCCGACAAGCTGCTGATCGACATGTCCTCCATCGATCCCGCCGAGACGGTCGACATGGCGAAGCGGCTGCGTGCGGAAACGGGCATGGCATGGGTGGATTGCCCGTTGTCCGGCGGCGTGCCAGGCGCGCTTGGCGGAAAGCTGACGATCATGGCCGGCGGCAGCCCTGAGGATTTCGAACGGGCCCGCGTGGTGATGCGGCATCTTGCCGCCAATTATACGCTGATGGGCCAATCCGGCGCCGGGCAGACCACCAAGCTGATCAATCAGCTGTTTTGCGCCGTGCTGTTCCAGGCCGTCGCTGAAGCCGTCAAGCTCGCTGAAGCCGGCGGCGTCGATCCCTCAGCCATTCCGGCAGCCCTTGCCGGCGGCAGGGCGGACAGCCGGATATTGCAGGAATTCATGGCAAAATTCTCCGCCCGCGATTTCTCCCCGACAGGAAGAATCGACAACATGCTGAAGGACCTGGATTCGCTTCAGGCTTTCGCGCTGAAGACGAAGACGCCATTGCCGATGACCGGGGCGGTGGTCGAAATTCACCGACTGCTCTGTGCGGCCGGGCTTGGGCCGAAGGACTCGGCCGAGATGATGCGCCTTCTCGACGGGCTTCAGGCCGGCTGACGGCAATCTTCATTCGAAATTCGAGATTGTCATCTTTCCGCTTGACCATGCATGAATGTTATCGATAACATACAGCCAATGACAACCGCAGCTTTGGGAGGAGCCACAGTGGAAGCCAAGAGACTGCTGGAGTTCCAATCGATCACCAAAAGCTTCGGCGGCACGCAGGCGTTGCGTGACGTCTCGATCGATCTGCGCGAGGGCGAAATCCTGGCGCTGCTGGGCGAAAACGGCGCCGGCAAATCGACGCTGATCAAGACCCTCGCCGGCATTTACAGGCCGGATAATGGCGACATCCTTTTCCGCGGCCAGAGCTACCATCATCGTCCGCCGAAGCCGAACGAGCGCCAACCGGTCGCCTTCATCCACCAGGATCTCGGTCTGATCGAGTGGATGACGGTCGGCGAGAATATGGGCCTGTCACAGGGTTTCTCGATGCGTCGCGGCGTGATCGATTGGAACAGGACACAGGCGCGCGCCAAGGAGGCCCTGAAACTGGTCGGCTGCGACTTCGATCCGACAACGCGGGTCTCGGCCCTGTCGCGCACCGAAAAATCGCTTGTCGCCATTGCCCGCGCGCTTGCCGTCGAGGCCGACGTTCTGGTGCTCGACGAGCCGACCGCAAGCCTTCCCGCCGACGAAGTCGACCGGCTGTTCAATGCGATCCGCCCCCTGAAGGAGCGGGGCGTCGGCATGATCTACGTTTCCCACAGGCTGGACGAGATTTTCCGCATTGCCGATCGCGTCGCCGTGCTGCGCGACGGATGCATGGTGGGACAGAAGCCGGTCAGCGAGACCACCCCCGACGAACTGGTGACGATGATCATCGGCCGCAGCAGTGACAGCCTCTTTTCCAAGGCCGAGATCAAGCCCGGCAAGGCGATCGTCGAGGTTCGCGATCTCGTCTGCACCGGCACGAGCCCGATATCCTTCGATATCCGCGAGGGTGAGCTGCTCGGGCTGGTTGGATTGCGCGGCGCCGGTCAGGAACGCATCGGCCGGGCGCTGTTCGGCTGCGAGCCCTTCAACGGCTCGGTTCTGCTGCATGGCCTGGCCCCTGATCTTTCCAGCCCGCGGCAGGCCATGGCGTCAGGGATCGGTCTGATCGCCCGTGACCGGACGGAGGAATCCGTCGCGCTCTCGCTGTCCATTCGGGAAAATACCTATCTCAATCCGGGCGCCGTCGGACGCGGGATTTTCTCCTTCCTGTCGCCGCGTGGCGAAGCCGATCTTGCCCATGCGATCGGCCATTCCGTCGGCCTCAGGCCGAACGATCCGGATCTGCCGGTGGAGGCGCTGTCGGGCGGCAACCAGCAGAAGGTGGTCGTTGGCCGCTGGCTGGCGACCGGGCGCAAGCTGCTGGTTGCGGAAGACCCGACCGCCGGCGTCGACATCGGCGCGCGTGCGGAAATCTACCGCCTGATCACCCAGGCGCTGGAAGCCGGTCTCGCGGTCGTCGTGGTCTCGACGGATTTCGAGGAAATCGCCCATATCTGCCACCGCGCGCTGGTTTTCTCGCGCGGAAAAATCGTCAGCGAACTGAGCGGAAGCGCTCTGACCACGGAGGCGGTCATCACGGCCGCTTCGGCGTCGGAAGCCGCTTGAGCCATCGGGAGAACAGCCATGCAATCCATTGAATCCACCGCACTGGAGCCGACCAAGAGCGAAATGGCCGGCCTGTCCACCGGCCAGAAGATCGGCCGCCTGATCCCGGTTTACGGGCTGGTGATCCTGACCGTCGGCCTGATCGTAATCTTCTCGATCCTTCTGCCGGATACGTTCCCGACCGTGCTGAACGTTCGCTCGATCGTCTCCGACAAGGCGATCATCGCGCTTCTGTCGCTGGCCGCAATGATCCCGATGGCATCGGGCCGCATCGATCTGACGGTCGGCTACGGCATCGTGCTCTGGCACATTCTCGCCATCAGCCTGCAGACGGCCTACGGCCTGCCCTGGCCGGTCGCCGTCCTCATCGTACTCGCGCTCGGCGTCCTCACCGGTTTCATCAACGGCCTGCTGGTCGAGGTCGCCAAGATCGACAGCTTCATCGCCACGCTCGGTACCGGCACGGTTCTTTACGCGCTTGCCCTTTGGCACACCGGCGGGCGGCAGGTGGTCGGTGTACTGCCTGAAGGTTTTTATGCGCTGAACGGTACCATGCTGTTCGGCCTGCCGATCACCGGCTTTTATGTGCTCTTGATCGCCATCTGCATGTGGGTCGTGCTCGAATACCTGCCGATCGGCCGGTACCTTTACGCGATCGGCGCCAATCCCAAGGCTGCGGCCCTCAATGGCATTCCGGTCCGCAAGTTCGTGATCGGCGCATTCGTGACCTCCGGCCTGCTGGCTGCTCTGACCGGGGTCCTTCTCGCCTCGAAGCTTCGCATCGGCCAGGCAAGCGTCGGTCTTGAATATCTGCTGCCGGCGCTGGTCGGCGCATTTCTCGGATCGACGACGATCAAGCCAGGCCGGGTGAACGTCTGGGGGACTTTGATCGGCGTCATCATCCTGGCAGTCGGGATATCAGGAATTCAGCAATTCGGCGGCTCGTTCTTCGTCGAACCGCTGTTCAACGGCGTGACCCTGCTGATTGCCATCGGCATTGCAGGTTATGCCCAGCGCAAGCGCGGAGCTGTGAGGAGGATCACACCCGCATCCAAATGAGGATGCCGGCTCACCGGCATTCCACAACAAACAAAATGGAGGAGTGAACATGAAGCGCAGGACTTTATTGCAGGCAACGGTCGCAACCGTCGCCATTATGCTCAGCATGCCGGCAATGGCCGATTCCATGGCCGACGCCAAGGCCGTGGTCGACAAGTATGCTTCCAAGGTGAGCGCATGGGATGGCCCGACGAGCGGCCCCAAGGCTGCTAGCGGAAAGAACATCGTCATTCTTGCTGGCGATATGAAGAACGGCGGCATTCTCGGCGTGGTCAACGGCGTTCAGGAAGCGGCAGGCGCCCTGGGCTGGACGGTCAAGGCGCTTGACGGCGCCGGCTCGATCGGCGGACGGACGGCTGCCTTCGGCCAGGCCATGGCGCTGAAGCCCGACGGCATCATCATCAACGGCTTCGACGCGGTCGAGCAGAAGCCGGCGATGGAAGCGGCAAAGGCGGCCGGCATTCCGATGGTTTCCTGGCATGCCGCCTCGGCCGTCGGTCCGGTTCCCGAAGTCGGCGTTTTCGCCAACGTCACCACCGATGCGATGGAAGTCTCGAAGTCGGCGGCGGATTGGGCCTTCGTCGACGCCGGCGGCAAACCGGGCGTCATCATCTTCACCGACTCGACCTATGCAATTGCAATTGCCAAGGCCGACCGCATGAAGAAAGAGATCGAGGATCTCGGCGGTACCGTGCTGGAATATGTGGACACGCCGATCGCCGAAACCTCCCAGCGCATGCCGCAGCTGACCACGTCGCTGCTGCAGAAGTACGGCGCCAAGTGGACGCATTCTCTGGCGATCAACGACCTCTACTACGACTTCATGGGACCGTCGCTTGCCTCAGCCGGCATCGCCGGCGACGGGAAGCCGGTAAACGTTGCAGCCGGCGACGGTTCGGAGAGCGCCTATCAGCGTATCCGCGCCAAGCAGTTCCAGGCCGTCACGGTCGCCGAACCGCTCAACCTCCAGGGCTGGCAGCTCGTCGATGAGCTGAACCGCGCTTTCGCCGGCGCCCCGTGGTCGGGCTATGTGTCGCCGCTGCATGTGGTGACCAGCGCGAACGTCGAGTTCGACGGCGGACCGAAGAATAGCTTCGATCCCGATAACGGCTATCGCGATCAGTATAAGAAAATCTGGGGCAAATAAGCCTCCAATCAGGGCGTATCGATCGATACGCCCTCACTTTCCCCCATCATATCGATCCGGCTCCGGCGAGTTTTGGAAAAGAGAACCTATGATCATCCGTTATGCTTTGTTTGAAGGCGAAATCCATCCCGGCAGAGAAGAGGAATTCCGCGCTTTTGTCAGGGAGCGGCTCGTTCCTCTATGGACGAAATTTCCAGGCGCCGAGGAAGTTCGGGTCTTGGACGGGATGGAGCGCGATGAAGGCGCCCCGGTCTATGCCATGGCCTTGGCGATCCGTTATCCCGATATGGATGCGGTGAGCGCAGCGCTAAGTTCCGATGTGCGCTTCGAGAGCCGTGAAGTTACCGGCGAACTCCTGCAACTCTTCACCGGCAAGGTGCATCATCACGTATTCCAGGCCAACGAATACCCGCCGGCCGCTGCCTGACGTCAGCGATTGACATCTGCCGGCTTCAAGACACAGTCGAAGACTGGAGTGACCACAAGGCGCCTGCGGCATATGTCTCAGGCGCCTTTTTTCGTCTGGGCATCGGCAATCCTCGGGGGCGCCCAATCGGGCCAGCGACCCGAGCTTTGGCACAATTTTTTATCAGCGACGTGATTATTGAATTAAATAGTCTATAGATTTAGTGGATAATGTTCCATCTTACCGTGCATCGTTCCTGCAATCAGCAATCCGAAACGGGAAGATCGACGATGACATTGGCAAAAGCATTCAAAATCGCGTTGTTCAGTCTGCTTGGCTTCGGCGCCATTCACAATCCGGCCGCAGCCCAGGCCGACGCGCCCCTCCTTGCTAAAGTGCCGCCGGGCACCGTGCTGACGATCGGCGACCCGGTCACGCAGAAGGCTCTCGAAGTGTCTGGCCTCGACAAGGAGCTCACTTTCGAAGTGAAATGGGCCAATATCAGCGGCGGACCGCAGACATCGGAAGCCTTCCGCGCCCATGCGCTCGACGTCGGCTCGGTGGCCGAGATCCCCTCGATCTTCGCCAACTGGAACAACCTGCCGGTCCGCAACATCGCCTATCGCGAACGCCGCGACCCGATCGCCAATCCGATCTACCGCTTCGGCATCGCGCCTGGCGCCGACGTCAAGACGCTCTCTGATTTCCGCGGCAAGCGCATCGCGTTTAGCCCCGGTCAGGCCCAGGGCACTCTCGTCCTGCGCGCGCTTCACACCGCCGGCCTGAAGAGCAGCGACGTCACTCTCGTGGAATTGCCAAGCACCGGCGATGTCTATCCGAAGGCCTTGGCGGGCAAACAGGTCGACATCGCGCCGCTCGGCAGCGTCTATATCAGGCGCTACATCACGCAATACGGGCCGGATGGCGCGACTCTCCTCGAGCATGGGCTGCGCGATGATCCCGGCCATCTTTATGCTCCGCAATGGGTTCTGGATGATCCCGCCAAGGCGGCTGCCCTCGCTGAATATGTCGGCCTGTGGGCGCGCGCCACCGAATGGGTGAACCGCAACCCGGACCTCTGGATCAAGGAATATTACGTCGGTCAGCAGGGCCTCAGCCAGGACGACGGGGAATATCTCGTCAAGATGACCGGGGAGCAGATCGTTCCCTCCGATTGGAGCGAGGTGAAGAAGCGTCATCAGGAAACGATCAACCTGCTAGCGGACGAGCTCGGTTACAAGCCGTTCGACGTGGAGCAGATTTTCGACAATCGCTTCGAAAAGCTGGGTGCGGCGGCTTTGGCCAAGGGCCTTTAACGTTCCCCATTCCATTCAGGAGGAGATTTCAAGCATGGCAACCATTTGGGATGCAGATGAAGCGAACCTGTCCCTGAGGTCAGGTGGCAGAATTGCGCCGGCGGGTTTACGCGCGGCAAGGCCGGTTGGTCTTCCCGGCTCTGCCGGCGCGCGCGCCCGGCGCAGGCTGGGTCCCGGCCCGGCGATACCTTTCGGGCTGCAGATCGGACCGGCATTGCTTGTCTTGGCCTGGGTCGCCGGCTCGGCGCTCGGATGGATCGACCCGCGTATCCTGTCGGCACCGTGGACGGTCGTCGAGGCTTTCGCGCGGCTTTTGGAACAGGGCCGCCTGCAGGACAATTTCGTGACGTCAGCGACGCGCGCTCTGCTCGGCCTCGGCATCGGTTTGCTGATCGGAACGATCCTGGCCGTCATCGCCGGTCTTTCCCGGATCGGCGAGGCGCTGATCGACGGACCGGTTCAGATCAAGCGGGCGATACCCACGCTCGCCTTGATCCCCTTGCTCATCCTGTGGTTCGGCATCGGCGAGAGCATGAAGGTTACGACGATCGTGCTTGCCGTCATCGTGCCGATCTACATCCACACCCACAATGCGCTGCGCAGCATCGATAGTCGCTATGTCGAACTGGCCGAGACGCTGCGCATGAGCCAGAAGGACTTCATCCTCCAAGTGGTGCTGCCGGGCGCTTTGCCCGGTTTCCTGCTGGGGCTGCGCTTTGCCGTCACCCTCTGCTGGGTTTCCCTTGTCGTCGTCGAGCAGATCAACGCCACCAGCGGGCTCGGCTACATGATCGATCTCGCCCGCAATTACGGGCAGACCGATGTCATCCTCGTCGGCCTGGTGGTCTATGTGCTCCTGGGTCTCGTCTCGGACGGCCTCGTCCGCCTCATCGAACGGAGGGCTCTCTCATGGCGCCGCACCCTGGCAAACTGAAGCCGGCGGCCACGGCCGTCCATGTGCGAAACCTCGTCCGCCGGTTTGCAGCGAAGACGATCCTCGACGGTGTCGATCTCGATATCGAAGAAGGCGAATTCGTTGCCCTGCTCGGCCGCAGCGGCTCCGGCAAGAGCACATTCCTCAGGGCCCTTGCCGGTCTCGATCACGGTGTGGAGGGAAGCGGCACGCTTGAGACGCCGGAAAGGCTTTCCGTGGTCTTCCAGGATGCCCGCCTGCTGCCCTGGCGCAGCGCCATCCAGAACGTCACGCTCGGCCTGCCCCGCGCCACCGGCCAGGAAGGCGGCAGGAAGGCTTTGGCGGAAGTGGGACTCGCGGGGCGGGAAACGGCATGGCCGAACCAGCTTTCCGGCGGCGAGCAGCAGAGGGTCGCGCTTGCCCGTTCCCTGGTGCGCGAGCCGGCCTTGCTTCTCGCCGACGAACCCTTCGGCGCGCTCGACGCGCTGACCCGGCTGAAGATGCACGATCTGCTGCGGGAATTATGTGCAAGGCACCGTCCCGCCGTGCTGCTCGTCACCCATGACGTCGACGAGGCAATCTCGCTGGCGGACCGGATTCTGGTTCTCGACGAAGGCCGGCTCATCGAGGATCTCAGGATCGATCTGCCGGCGCCGCGCGATCACAGCGATCCGCGTTTTGCAGAGTTCCGAAGCCATCTTCTCGGCCGGCTCGGGGTCAGCGTCCCCGGCCGCAGAGCAGCCTGATATAGCGGAGAAGCAAGCCAATGAGCACATCGAAACGGCAAATGCGGCTCGGCGCCTTTATCATGGCGACCGGCCATCATATCGCCGCCTGGCGCCATCCGGATGCGCAGGCCGATGCCGGCCTCAATATCGATCACTACCGGGACCTGGCGCAGACCGCCGAACGCGGGAAATTCGATCTCGTCTTCGTCGCCGACAGCCCGGCGGGATGGGAGCGGGCCGCGGATCCGGAAGCGTTTCGCCGCATTGCCCAGGGCGCTCATTTCGAGCCGCTGACACTCTGGGCCGCCCTCTCCCAGGCGACCAGTCATATCGGCTTCGTCGCCACGGCATCGACGACCTACGAGGACCCCTATCTTCTCGCCCGCAGATTCGCGTCGCTGGATTATATCTCCAAGGGCCGTGCCGCATGGAACGTCGTCACGACGGGCGCCGACGTGTCGAAGAACTTTTCGATCGCAGGCCATCCCGCCCATGCCGATCGTTATGAGCGGGCCGAGGAATTCGTCGACCTGGTGAAGGGATTGTGGGATTCCTACGAGGACGATGCCTTTATCCGCGACAAGCAAAGCGGGGTCTATCTCGATCCCGACAAGGTGCATCTCGTCAATCACAAGGGCAAGTTCTTCTCGGTGGCGGGTCCGCTCAATGTCGGCCGTCCGGTGCAGGGCTATCCCGTCATCGTGCAGGCTGGCGCATCGGAACCCGGACGCGAGCTTGCCGCACGCACCGCCGAGATGATCTTTACCGCCAACCAAACGATCGAGGATGCCCAGGAATTCTATTCCGACGTCAAGGGGCGGCTTGCCCGTTACGGGCGGCGGCCGGACGACCTCCTGATCAGTCCCGGCATATTCCCTGTTCTCGGCGGTACGGAGGCGGAAGCTCAAGCGAATTATGAGTATATCCAATCGCTGGTGCATCCCGCTATCGCCTGGAATATCCTTGCCCGCCACTATAGGGGCGTCGATCTTTCCGGCTATTCGCTTGATGATCCCGCCCCTCCCCTGCCTGACAATACCGAACTCAACAAAAGCCGCCTCAAGCTGGTTTCCGACCTCGTCTCGCGCAATCATCTGACGCTGCGCCAATTCTATCTGGCGGTCGCCACCGCGCGCGGCCATCGCACTGTCGTCGGAACGCCCGAGCAGATTGCCGATGCGATGCAGATCTGGTTCGAGAATGGTGCCGCCGACGCCTTCAACATCATGCCGCCGATCCTGCCCACGGCTCTCACCGACTTTGTCGATCAGGTCGTGCCGATCCTGCGCAGGCGTGGCCTGTTCCGGCATGAATATGAAGGCACGACGCTGCGGGAGAATCTGGGCCTCCAGCGCCCGCCGAACGGTTTTGCGCTTCAGGCGCAGGCAGCACAGGCAGCCGTATGATCTTCCCGGTCTTTCCTTGGCCTCCTTCTTCCAATCCCGAATAAACCGGCATCGCATGAGCAAGCATTCCGAATTTCTCTGGTATATTCCCAACGACGTCAGAGCAGGTCATCGCGGAGATTCCGCCGTCGACAACCACAACAGCCTCGACACGCTGACCAGCCACGCGAAGGCGCTGGAAGAGCATGGCTGGAAGGGCGCGCTCATCGGCACCGGCTGGGGCCGTCCCGACACGTTCACCGTCGCGGCCGCGCTCGCCGCGCGCACCACCAGCTTCGAGCCGCTGATTGCGATCCGGCCGGGTTATTGGCGGGCGGCGAACTTCGCTTCCGCGGCGGCAACGCTCGACCATCTGACTGGCGGCCGGGTGCGGATCAACATCGTCTCGGGCAAGGACAATCTGGCCGCCTATGGCGACAGCGAGGGCGACCAGGCGCATCGTTATGCCAGGACCAAGGAATTCATGCGGCTGGTCCGCAGGCTGTGGACCGAAGAAAACGTCACCTCGGCAGGCGACCATTTCCGGGTCGCCGAATCCACCGTGGTGCCGCGCATCGAGGTTCGCGGCAACCGCCGGCATCCGAAATTCTATTTTGGCGGCGCCTCGGAAGCGGCCGAACGGGTGGCGGCCACCGAGGCTGATGTCCAGCTTTTCTGGGGCGAGCCGCTCGAGGGCGTCCGCGAGCGGATCGGACGGCTCAAGGGGCTGAGCCGTGCTCTCGACCGCGACCTCCCGCCGCTGGAATTCGGGCTACGGATAACGACGCTGGTTCGCGACACGACGGATGAGGCCTGGGCCGACGCCGAGGCGAAGGTCGCCGAGATGGCAAGGAGCAAGGGCACCGGCTGGCACGATCACCAGCGCGTGCTCGCCGTCGGCCAGCAGCGGCTGCTTGCTCTCCATGAACGCAGCGACGTCCTCGACGACAATCTCTATACCGCGCCGGGCAGGTTCGGCGGCGGCGGTGCCGGCACCACCTGGCTGGTCGGTTCACCGGCAGACGTCGCCCGCTCGCTGCGCAAATACCAGGATCTCGGGATCACGCATTTCGTGCTGTCCGACACGCCCTATCTCTCCGAGATCAAGCGGCAAGGCGATCAGCTCTTGCCGCTACTGCGCGACTGAAGCAGGAGGCGACAGCTCGCCATCGACACGTATCGTTTGCGGCCGGTATTCTTGGCGGCGCAGAGATTGGCGTCGGCCACCTGCAGCGCCGCCTCCAAGTATTGGCCAAGGACCGACAGTCAGGCCGATCGAACAGGTGACTTCAATCCATGGGGTCACCTCCGACCATTCGTGGTTCTGCAGCAAATACGACGAAATATACAAAAATCGCAGCATAATGACGCCCTGTGGGCTTCGTTTACACTCTCTAAAATATCTCCTCCTATTTATATCGGAGCGACGTTCTGAGGATCGTCACCTACGCCATGATGGCCGGCCAGGTATCCCGAAATCCCGCATGAAATCGACGTTGGTACCCTGACGCGCGCCCGCTTTGGAGGCGACGCGTGTAGTGGTGGCCGGCGGAGGCGTTCGGGGACAGATCCTGGTCACAGACACCTTTAAACCTCGCCGACACGATGGAGCGCGCGAATGAACAGCATTAAGAGTTTCGGGATCGCGATG
Organism: Rhizobium sp. BK456; assembly: GCF_014194045.1. Taxonomy (NCBI): domain Bacteria; kingdom Pseudomonadati; phylum Pseudomonadota; class Alphaproteobacteria; order Hyphomicrobiales; family Rhizobiaceae; genus Rhizobium; species Rhizobium sp. BK456. Next base: position 134,811 of record NZ_JACIAO010000009.1, on the reverse strand, counting down.
CGTCTCGCCCTTGGTTTCAGCTTTCTGATCGTGCTGATGGCCAGCCTCAGCATCTACTCGGCGGTGCAGGTCGCGGAGATCAACAACAATCTCGGAACGATCAACGACGTCAACAGCGTCAAGCAGCGCTTTGCCATCAACTATCGCGGCAGCGTGCACGATCGGGCGATCGCCATTCGCGATGTGACCCTGGTGACGTCCGCCGATGAACGCAAGGCGGCCGAGGCATTGATCGAAAAGCTCGCGGCCTCCTACGCCGAAAACGAAAAACGCATGGCGGAGATGGTTGCATCGCCGGCGGGTGCGACGGATCAGGAAAAGACCATTCTGAGCGAGATCGCCGACATCCAGGCGAAAACCAATCCCCTGGTCGCCCAGATCATTGCGCTGCAGGAAAAGGGTGATGGCGAGGCTGCCCGCAAGATCCTGCTCGAACAGGCAAGACCGGCCTTCGTTGCCTGGCTCGGCGCCATCAACAAATTCATCGACTACCAGGAAGCATATAACAAATCGATCGGCGGTGAGGTCCGCAGCACGGCGAGCGGCTTCAAGCCGATGGTCCTGACGGCGCTCGGCATCGCAGCTCTTCTTTCGATCGTTGCGGCTGCGATTACCGCGCGTACGATCGTTGGCCCGCTGGCAAAACTGCAGCTTTCGCTGAAGGCGATGGCGGAAGGCAATCTCGATGGCGATCGCCGCCTCGAAGCGCGCGGCGATGAGATCGGCACGCTTGCGCGCGCCGTCGCCGGCCTGCGCGATGCCATTTCGGCAAAGGCTGAGCGGGAAGCCGACACGGAAGCCAAGCGGGCGGTCGCGGAACGGCATCGACTCGAACAGGATGCCGATGAACGCCGCACCCTTGCCGAGCAGACGGACCGAGCGGTCGGCCAGCTTGGTACTGCATTGCAGGCGCTGGCCGATGGCGATCTCACGCAGCAGATCGGCACGCCGTTCATTCCGTCCCTCGAAAAGCTCAGAGCCGACTTCAATGCCGCCGTCGAAAAGCTGCGCGCCGCCATGCAGAAGGTTTCCCAGAACGCCAGCGCCATCGCAGCCGGCGCGCAAGAGATCCGCTCCGCTTCGGACGATCTCGCCAAACGGACCGAACAGCAGGCCGCCTCCGTCGAAGAAACCGCCGCTGCCCTTGAAGAGATCACCACCACCGTCGCCGACTCGAGCAACAAGGCTCAGGAAGCAGGCCAGTTGGTTCGCAAGACCAAGGACAATGCGGAACGCTCGGGCAGTGTCGTGCGGGATGCGGTCGACGCCATGGGCAAGATCGAATCCTCCGCCACCGAAATCGGTAGCATCATTGGCGTCATCGACGAGATCGCCTTCCAGACCAACCTCTTGGCGCTGAATGCCGGCGTCGAAGCCGCCCGCGCCGGTGAAGCCGGCAAGGGCTTTGCCGTCGTTGCCCAGGAAGTACGCGAATTGGCGCAGCGTTCCGCCAAGGCGGCAAAGGAAATCAAGGAACTGATCAACGCTTCGAACGGCCACGTGAAAAACGGCGTCGCCCTGGTTGGCGAGACCGGAAAGGCCCTGCAGGAGATTGCGGCGCAGGTGCAGCAGGTCGACGGCAATGTCGGCGCGATCGTCGGCGCTTCGCAAGAGCAGGCGACAGGACTGAAAGAGATCAATACCGCCGTCAACAGGATGGACCAGGGCACGCAGCAGAACGCCGCCATGGTGGAAGAAGCGACAGCCGCCTCTCATAACCTCGCCAAGGAAGCCGATGCATTGTTCCAGTTGCTCAGCCAGTTCAACATTGGCGGAGTAGCAGCACCGAAGCGCGTATCGCAGCCGGCGGCCCCGGCACAGCATGCTCAACCCGTGGCCTCGCCGGCACGCCAGATGATCGCCAAGGTGGGCAGGTCGTTCCAGGGGAATGCGACCCAGGGCAATGCGGCATTGGTTGGCGATTGGGAGGAGTTTTGATCGCCCAACCTCTCCTCAGCTTCTGCTGAAAAATAAAAGGACAAAGGGCAGCGTTTGCTGCCCTTCGTATTTTTGTCTTACGCCCGAGCCGGAACCTTGGCCGGAAGCAGGGCATTGATCACCACCGCGACGGCGATGTTTGCCGCCAGCGCCAGCAGCCCGGTATAGACGGTGAAGGGTTCACCGCCGAGGCTGATCATATGCAGCGGCTTCCAGCCGGCATCCCAGACGAGGAAGGTACCGCCGCAGAAGCCGACGAACCAGCCGGCCAGCAGGGCGGGTGCACGGAACCAGTTGGTGTAGAGGCCGAAAACCAGGGCCGGAAGCGTCTGCAGGATCCAGATGCCGCCGAGCAGTTGCAGGTCGAGTGCGAACTGCGTCGGCAGGAAGATGATGACAAGCAGTGCCCCGACCTTCACCACCAGCGACGTCACCTTCGCGACCTTGGCCTCGCCCGCGTCGCTGACCTTGGGGTCGACATAGGCCTTCCAGAAATTGCGGGTGAAGAGGTTGGCCGCACCAATGCTCATTACCGCCGCCGGCACCAGTGCGCCGATGGCGATCGCCGCGAAGGCGAAGCCGGAGAACCAGCCTGAAAACAGCGTCTTGAACAGGGTCGGAACGACATCATTGGCGCTGTCGAGCTTCAGGTTGGCGGCATGGCCCATATAGCCGAGCAGTGCCAACAGGCCGAGCAGCAGCGTATAGGCGGGCAGCATGATCGCGTTCTTGCGGATAGTCTTGCCGCTGTTGGATGCAAAGATGCCCGTCAGCGTATGCGGATACATGAAGGCTGCGAGCGCCGAACCGAGAGCGAGCGTGGCATAGGCGACATACTGGTTACCGCCGAGCAGCAGGTTGCCGGAGCCCTTGGCCTGGAAGGCCGCATCGGCAGAGGCGAAGACATTGGCGTAGCCGCCGAGCTTCGACGGGATCAGTGCGACGGCTGCGATAACCACGATATAGATCATGATGTCCTTGACGAAGGCGATCAGCGCCGGTGCGCGCAGGCCCGCCGAATAGGTATAGAGCGCCAGCACGATGAAGGCGATCGCCAGCGGGAGTTCGCCATGCAGCCCGAGCGCCTTCAGGACCGCCGTCATGCCGACGAGCTGGAGGGCGATGTAAGGCATGGTGGCGATGACGCCGGTTGCAGCGACGGCGAGTTCCAGGCCGCGCGATCCGTATTGGCCGTGGACGACGTCGGCGGCCGTCACATAGCCGAAATCCTTGGCGCGTTTCCACAGAACCGGCATGACCATGAAGACGAAGGGATAGACGACAATGGTATAGGGCAGCGCGAAGAAGCCGTAGGCGCCGACCGTATAGACTAGTGCCGGGACAGCGATCACAGTGTAGGCGGTGTAGAAATCGCCGCCGACGAGGAACCAGGTGATCCAGGTGCCGAAGTTGCGGCCGCCGAGACCCCATTCATCGATGTGGGCGAGCGTCTCGGGCTTGCGCCAGCGGCTGGCGACGAAGCCCATGACCGTGACGAGGACGAAAAAGAAGATGAAGACGGCAAGCGCCGTGCCGTTGATGTCAGTCGTCATGGCGCACGCTCCGATAAGCGATCCAGGTCAGCGTCGCTGTGATCGGCACCCAGAGAAGCTGATACCAGTAGAAAAAGGGAAAGCCGAAAAGCGACGGCTCGCGGAGATTGTAAAATGATGGCCAGAGCAGACCTATGTAAGGGATGATCAGCAGCCAGAGTGCTGCCTTGCTACGTGGTTTTTCCATGTCGGAATACCTTTCAGGCGCCGCGCGGCGGCGGTCGCCATGTTCCAGTTGTCGGCGTGGAAGGCAGGTCTTTCAGCCGGCGGCGGCAGCAGGCCCGTTTCGGGTCGCTCGAGCTTTTCCGGCGGATCGGAAGCTGATGTAACGCATGTGAATTCCTCCCAACGGCTTGGCACTTGGCCAGCCGTGACTGGAGTCCTAGGGCGTTGGTTTTATCCCCACAAGATGGGCGCAGAGGCGAAATACCGGGGCCTACCCAGAAGTGGGTAGGCGCGGATTTCCTTCGCTTTTCGAGGCGATGCCATGGTCGAGCGCATAGCGGATAAGGCCTGCCGTGGTGGCGATGCCGAGCTTTTTCTTGAGGTTCTTGCGGTGGGTTTCCGCCGTGGCGGCGCTTATCCCGAGCGCTTCGGCGATCTCGCGGTTGCTCCTGCCGGCAACGATCAGCCCGAGCGTGTCGCGCTCGCGCGGCGTCAGAGGATCGCTCCCTTCTTCTACGCGCTCACCCATCAGCGCGTCGAAGACGCCGGAGGAGAAATAAGTACCGCCGCCCGCCACTGTCTCGATGGCCGCGACGATCTCGTCGGTCGACACGTCTTTCAGCACATAACCGGCGGCGCCATGCAGGACCGACGAGGAAATATACTCGCGGCTGTCATGCATGGAAAGCATCACGACGCGGGTTTGCGGAAGCTCGTTCCGGAACAATTCGATCGCATCGATGCCGCTGAGCTTCGGCATGTTGATGTCCATCAGCACCACCTGCGGCTGGACCTGCCGGGCGATATCAAGCCCGGTTTGGGCCAGTCCGGCAGTGCCCGCTACTTCGATATGGTCGAAGGTTTCGAGCACTGCTTTCAGCCCGTCCAGCACCAGCGGATGGTTGTCGATCAGGAGCACCTTGATTTTCGGGCGTTCGTTCATGCGGCTTCCGCCTGCTTGCCGGCGGGCAGATTGGCCGATCTCGGCATCATCGCCGTCAAAGTCGTGCCGGCCTCGCCGCTCTCGATCAGTAGCAGGCCCCGGAAGTGTGCCATCCGCTCCTGCATGTTGCGCAGGCCCAGACCCGAGCTGCCGGAAGCGCCATCCCTGGCGCCAGCGAACCCGGTGCCGTTGTCGGAGATGGTCATGCGGGCGCGGCCGCCGTCGCTCCAGAGCTTGACCGTAAGCCGGGAGGCGCCCGCGTGTCGCTCGACATTGTTGAAGGCCTCCTGGGCGACGCGGTAAAGCGCGGTGTTGGCTTCCGCCTTCAGCATGCCGGTAAAGCCCGAGGCGTCTATCTCCGTCTCGATCCCCGTCCGTTCGGCAAAGTGATGACAGAGCGCCTCCAGCGCCGCCGTCAGGCCGAGATCGTCGAGCACGCGCGGGCGCAGATCATGCGAGAGCAGCCGTATTTCCTTTATGGCGCCGTTCAGCGCCTCGACGCCGCGCTCGATGGTCAGCGCGGCCTCGTCGACATTGGTCCTGACCTTGCGGCCGGCGAGATCCATTGCATAACGCACGCCGAGAAGGGTCTGGGAGATGCCGTCATGCAGCTCGCGCGCCAGCCGTGTGCGCTCTTCTTCCTGGGTGTCGATGACCCGCTGCGTCAGTTCCTTCAGCCGGCTGTCGGCCATGCGGCGCTCATGGAAGGTCAGCAGCATGCAGGTGGTGAACACGACCAGCACCGAAGGCACGGCGATCAGCGCGACGATGACGAAGGTCCGTCTGATGTTGGCGCGCGTCACTGCATTGGCGGCGGCACTCTGGGCAAAGACGTCATCCAGATAGACGCCGGTGCCGACGACCCAGTTCCATTTGTCGAGGCTGACGACGAAGGAGAGCTTGTCGGCGATCTGCCCGGTCGACGGTTTCTGCCATTTGTACTGATGAAGGCCGCCGCCTGCCTTGGCCGTGGCGATCAGTTCGGCGATGACCTTGTCGCCATCCGGGTCGGTAAGGTCGAGCCAATTGTGGCCATGCCGGAAACTCTGGCGCGGATGGACGATATTGTTGCCGGCGTAGTCGTAAACGAAGAAATACCCGTCCTTGCCGTAGTCGAGCGAGGTCAGAATTTCAGCCACCTGCTGCTTGGCGGCTTCGTCGTCGGCCCCGGCTTTGTCATAGATTGTCTGGATGGCGGAGAGGGCAAGATTGGTCAGGTTGAGGATCTCGGCTTCCTTGGTCTTCAGCATGTTCTGCTCGAACGTGTCGATGCTGTTCTTGGCGAGGTTTGCCGATTGCCAGGTGATGAAGGTGGTGATCGCAAGGATCGAAATGACGAGCGGGACGATCGCCAATGCGATGATCTGGTGTCGTAACGTCAAGGCTCGTTCCTCCCGAGAATTTGCGCCCGGAATTATGCCCTTTGCCGATTGCGAGTCCAGGGGCTTATCCGGCGCTATTCCAGGGGCACGAACAGGCCGAGCTTGACGTCGCGCAGCACGACATTGGTGTGCATGCGGCGGATCTGTGGATTGTCAGCCATGATCAGGGCGGCGATATCGTCATAGTGCTCGACGTCGCGGGCGGTGACGATGGCGATCAGATCGACGGCGCCGGTGACGTAATAGACCTGCTGGATATGATCCTGCTTCTCCGCCCAGACGCGGAACTTCGCCAGCGCGTCGTAATTGTCCCGCTCGATTTCCATGCCGACGATGAACACCATCGATGTTCCCGTCGCTTTCCGATCGACGACGGCGACCTCCGCCTTGATGATCCCCTCCTCGCGCAGCCGCTTCAACCGCCGTTGCACGGCCGAGACAGACAGGCCGACCCGTTCGGCGATCGTTTCGGCCTTCAGTTGGCAGTCGCGCTGAACGATATCGAGAATGTCACGGTCAAAACGATCCAGCTGTTCCATTGTCCAGTCCAATTCCAGTTATGGCATTTCATAGATTTCGCCGCATTCGATGCGTGAGGAAGATTATTTTGCGCATAATATGCAAAAGAGGTGATAATTGCGCGAAAAAACCGCGTTGTTTTATCATTATCCTTCGCAAACTCAGTTCAGCCGGACCCCTGCATGTCGGATCAACCCTTTCCTGCTCTTCGCGTCGAAGATCTCCATAAAAGCTTCGGCTCGCAACAGGTTCTCAAGGGTATCTCGACGGAGGCCTACAAGTCCGATGTGATTTCGATCATCGGCTCGTCGGGCTCCGGCAAGAGCACTTTTCTCAGGTGCATCAATTTCCTGGAAACACCGGATCGCGGGCGCATTGCGGTGAACGGCGAGGAAGTCGTGCTGAAAGCCGGTCGCGGCGGGCGGCTGCAGCCGCAGAGCTGGCGGCAGATCGAGCGGTTGCGGACGGGGCTCGGCATGGTCTTTCAAAGTTTCAATCTCTGGGCCCATCGCACCGTGCTGGAAAACGTCATCGAGGCGCCGGTGAATGTCATGGGCATATCCAAGCGCGAGGCGATCGAAAAGGCGGAAGCCCTGCTCCACAAGGTTGGGCTTTTCGATAAGCGCGACACGTATCCCGCCTTCCTCTCCGGAGGCCAGCAGCAGCGCGCGGCGATTGCCAGGGCGCTCTGCGTCGATCCCGCCGTCATGCTGTTCGACGAGCCGACATCGGCGCTCGATCCGGAACTGGTCGGCGAGGTCCTGAAAGTCATCCGCGATCTCGCGGAAGAAGGCCGGACCATGCTGATCGTCACCCATGAAATGCGCTTCGCCCGGGATGTTTCGAGCCGTGTCCTCTTCCTGCATCAGGGACGGATCGAGGAGGAAGGGCCGCCGGAACAGGTTTTCGGGGCGCCGGTCAGCGCCCGCTGCCGGGAATTCACTCGTCTCAGCGCCCATTGATCCACACCAGCCGTCATCGACACCCACGAACCAGGAGAATCCTGCGAATGAAACTGCTCCCCATGCTTTTTGCCGGCGCCGCACTTGCGCTTTCCGCGGTCACCGCGCAGGCCGAAGTCCGCTTCGGCGTCATGAACGAATCCTATCCGCCCTTCTTTGCCAAGGACGCCTCGGGTGAGTGGCACGGATGGGAAATCGACTTCATGAACGCCGTCTGCACGGAGATGAAGGAGAAATGCTCGATCGTCGACATTTCCTGGGATGGTCTCATTCCGGCTCTCCAGAGCAAGAAGTTCGACGTGATCTGGTCGTCGATGTCGAACACGGCGGAACGCTCGAAGGTGATCGATTTCACCGACAAATATTACAACACGCCGAGCACCCTGATCGGTCCCAAGGACCAGAAGCCGGGCGCCACGGCCGAAGACGTGAAGGGCAAGACCATCGGCATCCAGGTGTCGACGATTCAGTCTGAATATTACAAGAAGTATTTTGCCAATGCTGCCGAGGAGAAAACCTACCAGACGCTCGACGAAGCTTTCCAGGATCTGGTCTCCGGCCGCATCGACTACGTCTTCGGCGATTCCCTGGCACTCGACGCCTTCCTGAAGAGCGACGGCGGCAAGGATTGCTGCGCCAAGATGGGAGATGTCGCCGACGACAAGGAAATTCTCGGCGCCGGCGTTTCGGGCGGTCTGCGGAAAGAAGACACCGAGCTGAAAGCCAAGCTGAATGCGGCGATCGCTGCAGTTCGCGCCAACGGCCAGTACGACGCGATCACCAAGAAATACTTCGACTTCGACATCTACGGCGCGAAGTAAGCGATCCAAGAGATGGCGACCGCTCAACAAGGCATTCTGGATCTGCTGTCTCCCTATCCTCCGGGATGGGGCGGCGTTCTTTTGACAGGTGCTGTCTCCACGGTCGCCATCTCGGCTTGCGCCTTCGCCATTGGCCTGCTGCTCGGCACCGGCGGCGCGTTCGGAAAGCTTTCCGGCAATCGAGCACTGCGCCTGGTGCTCAATCTCTACACCACGCTCATCCGCGCCGTTCCCGAACTGATCCTCATCGTCGGCCTCTATTATGCCGGCACCGACGGCCTCAACCGGCTGCTGGCGGCACTCGACCTGCCGCCGGTCAATGTGAACGGCTTCGTCGCCGCCGTCGCGGTGCTCGGCTTCGTGCAGGGCGCCTATATGACCGAAGTGCTGCGCGGCGCGATCCTCGCCATTCCCACCGGTCAGATCGAGGCGGCCAAGGCCTTTGGCATGGGGCCGATGCTGCGGTTCCGCCGCGTGTTGCTGCCGGCGCTTTTGCCGAACGCGCTGCCAGGGCTGGCCAATCTCTGGATGTCGGTCACCAAGGACAGTGCGCTCGTCGCGGTCGTCGGCTACCAGGAACTGGCGCTCGCCACCCGGCTTGCCGGGGCAAGCACCAAACACTATTTCGTGTTTTTCCTCGCTTCGGCCTTTCTCTACCTCGCCATCACCCTTGTTTCCAACGTCGCCTTCAAGCTGATCGAAGGGCGGGTGCGGCGCGGACAGCCGCGTCTCGCCTGAGGAAGCCGCGCCCATGAGTTTCACCTGGATTTCCTCCTATTGGCCGCTGCTTCTGACCGGCGCCTGGCAGACCGTGGCGCTGCTGGTCATCTCAGTCGTGTTCGGTTTCATCATCGCCATCGGACTCGCCTTCGCGCAGGTCAGCGGCGGCAGGCTGACGCGGCTGCTGGCCCGCGGTTACTGCACCTTCTTCCGCGGCACACCGCTGCTGATCCAGCTCTGGCTGCTCTACTATGGGGTCGGCTCGCTGCTGCCGATGATCCCCGGTATCCGCCAGAGCCTATTCTGGCCGATCCTGCGCGAGGGCTTCTTCTTTGCCGCCGTCAGCTTCACGCTGAATTATGCGGCCTATGAGGCGGAGGTTTTGCGCGGCGCGCTGCTTGCCGTTCCCAAGGGCGAACTTGAAGCCGGGCGGGCCTTTGGCCTGTCACCCTGGAAGCTGACCCGCCGCATCTGGCTGCCGCGCGCCATCCGCATCGCCCTGCCGACCATTGCCGGAGAGATCGTCATGCAGCTGAAGGCGACGCCGCTCGCCTTCACGGTGACGGTGATGGATCTCTATGCCGTGGCCAACAAGGTCCGTCAGGATACGCTGCTGGTCTATGAGCCGCTGCTCGTCGTCACTCTCTTCTATCTCGCCCTGACCGCAGTGATTGCCCGCGTCTTTCGAGGTCTCGAAGCGCAAGTGCCGGTTCGTCGTTAGCCGATCGGAAGAGCCCGCTATGAAACCCCGCCGCCTGTCGGAGCGAACAACACTCACTCACTATTTTGTAAATGAAAAGCACGCCCGCCGGTGACGGTGCGGCGGCCCGAATGGAGACCCTTCATGAGCAGGACACGAATCCTCGATGGCGGCATGAGCCGCGAGCTGCTGCGGCTCGGCGCCGAATTGAAACAGCCGGAATGGTCGGCCCTGGCGCTGATCAATTCGCCGGATATCGTCCGCGAGGTGCATAAGGAATTCATCGCCGCCGGCTCTGAGGTCATTACGACCAACAGCTATGCGCTGGTGCCCTTCCATATCGGCGAGGACCGGTTCCAGAAGGAGGGTGCGGCGCTGATCCGTCTTGCCGGCCGCCTGGCGCGCGAGGCGGCCGATTCCACCACCGATCGCAAGGTGCTGGTCGCAGGTTCGCTGCCGCCGATCTTCGGCTCCTACGAGCCGCAGAATTTTCAGCCTGAGCGGGTGCAGGGTTATCTCGAGGTGCTGGTCGAAAACCTCGCCCCCTTCGTCGACATATGGCTCGGCGAGACGCTGAGCCTGATCGCCGAGGGCGAGGCCGTCCGTCAGGCGGTGGCGGGATCGGGTAAATCGTTCTGGATTTCCTTCACGCTGGCCGATGACGAAGCGGATATCGAAAGCAGCGAGCCGAAGCTTCGCTCCGGCGAAAGCGTCGAGGATGCGGCGTCCTGGGCGGCGTCATCGGGCGCCGAAGCCTTCCTGTTTAACTGCAGCAAGCCCGAGGTCATGCGAGAAGCGGTCGAGACGGCCGCCGAGACGTTCCGCAAGATGGACGCCCAGATCGAAATCGGCGTCTATGCCAACGCCTTCGAAGGGGAACAGGGCACCTCGGCCGCCAATGAAGGCCTGCACGATACCCGCGACGATCTGAACGACGATGCCTATTCGCGTTTTGCCTGCTCCTGGGCCGAAGCCGGTGCGACGATCATTGGCGGCTGCTGCGGAATCGGCGCCGCTCATATCCATCGTCTCGGCAAGACGCTTTCACGATAAGCCGCAGCGCGGCTTCGTTCACTCCACTTTCGGCGCCGTCTTTTGAAGCTCGAGCAGAAGTTCGATCAGCTTCGGCGCCATCACCCTGATTTCCGAAAGGTGGACGGCGCTCAGCCTCGTCAGAAGCTCGTCCGCCTTCTCGGTCAGGAGGAGTGTCTGACGGCGCCTGTCGACCGGATCGGCATGTCGTTCGACCAGCCCGGCATCCGACAGCCGCCCGACGAGCTCGGTCGCCGTATGCGGCGCGATGATCAGCCGCTCGGCGAGCATGCCGATGGTCATGGTTTCGCCGCCGCGTTGCCCCTTGATCGCCAGCAGCGCTTGATGCTGCTGCACCGGCAGTCCTTCCGACTGGGCGGCCGACGCGCTGAAGTCCATGAACTGGCGAAGCGCGAATCTGAGGTCGGCGAGCGCCTCGTAATCCTCCTGTCTCAGCGGCGGCGGGATTTTCTTCACACTCATTCTCCTTTGCCGCTTGGTTCGCAGGAGGCGATCCATGCGCGCGCTATTGCCGATCTCGAATAGATGGACAGCCGCCGGCCGGTCAAGTGAAGCATCTTCCGAGAGATTTTCGCCTACTTGCTTTCGTCCATTGATTTATATCGTATCACGATATAATGACGCCACTCAAGCAGACCCATTTTCGCGTAGCAGAGGCTTCCATGGCGCAGCATCAACCCAGCAACCGCCCGCATGATTTTACCGGCGGTCTTTCCCGACGCGAGGCCGGCGATTTCACTACCGACCGGCGGGTTCTCCTGCTGGTCGGGATGTCCATCATCGTCGGCACGGCGGGCGCCTTTGCGGCCTGGTGTCTCGTCAGCCTGATCGCGCTGGTGACCAATGTCATCTGGTTCGGAGAGATCGGCACTCAGCCTAACTCTCTGGCTTCAGTGCCGCGCTCGCTATGGGTGGTGCTGGTGCCGCCGCTCGGCGGACTGGTCATCGGCCTGATGGCCCGCTTCGGGTCGGAAAAAATCCGCGGCCACGGCATTCCGGAGGCAATCGAAGCCATCCTGATCGGCGGCAGCCGGATGTCGCCGAAGGTCGCGGTCCTGAAGCCGCTGTCCTCGGCAATCTCGATCGGAACCGGCGGCCCGTTCGGCGCCGAAGGACCGATCATCATGACGGGCGGGGCGATCGGATCGCTCTTTGCCCAGTTCTTCCACATGAGCGCGGCCGAGCGGAAGACGCTGCTCGTCGCCGGTGCCGCCGCGGGCATGACGGCGATCTTCGGCTCGCCGATCGCCGCGGTCATGCTGGCGGTCGAACTCCTATTGTTCGAATGGAAGCCGCGCAGCTTCATTCCCGTCGCCGTTGCCGCCTGCGTGTCGATCTGCTGGCGTCCGCTACTCTTCGGCACCGGACCGCTGTTCCCAACCCATTTCCAGGTTGATTTGCCCTGGTGGGGGATTTTTGCCTGTGCGGCGATGGGCATCATATCGGGGCTGCAATCGGGATTGCTGACGACGCTGCTCTACCGGATCGAGGACCTGTTCGAGGCGCTGCCGATCCATTGGATGTGGTGGCCGATGCTCGGCGGTCTCGTCATCGGCCTCGGCGGCCTGATCGAGCCGCGGGCGATGGGTGTCGGCTACGACATTATCGATGGCCTGCTCAACAATCGGCTGCTCGCGCCGGCGGTTCTGTCGATCCTCTTGGTGAAGACGATCATCTGGCTATTTGCCCTGTCGTCGGGCACCTCGGGTGGCGTGCTCGCGCCGCTTCTCATCTTCGGCGGCGCGCTCGGATGGCTGGTCGGCCTCGTCTTGCCTGGCTATGATCCCGGCTTCTGGGCGCTGCTCGGCATGGCGGCGATGATGGGCGGAACCATGCGCGCGCCGCTGACCGGCACCTTCTTTGCGATGGAGATTACCGGCGACGTCAGCACGCTCGTTCCCCTGCTCGCCGCAACAGTGGTGGCCTATGCCGTCACGGTGCTGCTGTTGCGCCGCTCGATCCTCACCGAGAAGATCGCGCGCCGTGGGCAGCACATCACCCGCGAATATGGCGTCGATCCCTTCGAACTCTCCCGGGCAAGGGAGATCATGATCGCCGATGTCGACACGCTTCCCGTTACGATGACAATCGGCGAGGCCTGCGATTTCTTCGCCTCTCAGGAGAAAACCCATCGGATCTACCCGGTGGTGGACGCGGAAGGCAGATTGGCCGGCATCGTCTCGCGCGCCGATGCCCTGCTCTGGCAGGGGAAGGCGGATCTGGCCCTACAGACGCTGGCCGAAAACGTCACGGACGATTCCGTTCCCGTCGGGCATCCGGATGATACCGTTGCCTTCATCGCCGACCTGATGCTGTCGACCGGCGATGGGCGTATTCCGATCGTCGATCCGGCGTCCGGCAAACTCTGCGGCCTGATAGCCCGCAAGGATCTGTTACGGCTGCGCAGCTCCTACCGGTCGGCGGAACTGGATCGGCGGCCTTATCTGACCGCCGGAGCGAAGAGCAAGTCTTGATAGCCGCCTCCGGTTTCTTCAGCGCAATGCGGGGCCGAGACGCGCAACCCTAGGGATTTCGAGGGTTTTGGGATCGAACTGATCGATCCCTGGATCGTATAGTCTTGGCGAAGGCTGCAGCGGCAGCCTTCAATGCAGCCCGAACAGGTTCAGCAGCTGCTCGCGATGCCGGACGAATTCCGGTGCGCTGCGGTCGCGCGGGCGCGGCAGATCGATGTCGATCAGGCGCGGTTCGGCCCCCTTTTCCCGCGGCAGGATCAGGATCCGGTCGGCGAGATAGATCGCCTCCTCGAGATCGTGGGTGACGAGAATGGTCGTCACATCCTCATCGCGCCAGATCCGGGCGAGTTCCTGCTGCATGCCGATCTTGGTCATCGCATCGAGCGCGCCGAGCGGTTCGTCGAGCAGCAGGATTTCCGGCTGGACGGCAAGCGCTCGGGCGATGCCGACGCGCTGTGCCATGCCGCCGGAGAGTTGCCGGGGATAGGCCGCCTCGAACTGCTGCAGACCGACGAGCTTGACGTAGTGACGCGCCCGCGCCCTCGCCTGCTCGCGGGTGAGGCCTCTCGTTTCCAGCCCGAAGGCGACGTTGCCGAGGACATCGAGCCAGGGAAGAAGGCGCGGCTCCTGGAAGATGACGGCGCGTTCCGCGCCGACGCCGCGGATCGCCTTGCCGTCGACAAGCACCTCACCAGTGTCGGCCTCTTCGAGGCCGGCGAGAACCCGGAGCAGGGTCGTCTTGCCCGAACCGCTGGCGCCGACGATTGCAAGGCTTTCGCCGGAGCGGATGTGGAGATTGATATCTTTCAGAACCTGCAGATGGCTGCCGTTCAGCTTGTAGGATTTGGAGAGGTGACGGATTGTCACCTCTCCGCGGCGAATGTCCTGGGCGAGGCTCATCACTCTTCCTCAGTTGCTTACCGGCTTGGCATCGGCCGCGTAGATGATGTCCTTGGCCGCCAGCTGGCCCTGCTTCAGCTTGCCTTCGCGGACCAGCACGTCGATCCAGAACTGGATGTCGCGCTCGACCGGCAGGCCACCGGCGCGCACGCCGTAACCGCGGAAATACTGTGCGATGTCAGGGTTCTCGCCACGTTCGCTGAGTGCCCTTGCCAGGATCTTCTTGGTTTCCTCGGGATGTTCACGGGCATAGTCGAGGGCGCGGGCCGACTGCTCGACGAAGATCTTCGAGGCTTCGGGATGCTGCTGAATGAAATCGCGGCGCAGGACCACGAAACCACCGGCAATGTCGCCGAGCACGTCGGTATCGTCGAAGACCGCACGCAGGCCGCCGTTCTTCAGCGCAGCACCCTCGAAGGTCGTCTGCCAGTAGCCGAAGGCGGCGATATCGACCTGCTTGGAGCGCAGCACCTGCTCGAGCTGCGGCCCGGGAACGACGACCTGATTGGCGGAGTCGCTTGGCAGGCCGACGGAATGCAGGGCTTCGCGGATGGTGTAATCGAGATGGGCGCCGAGCGTATTGACGGCGATGCTCTTGCCGGCAATGTCCTTGATGCTTTTGATCGGGCTGTCTTCCAGCACGTAGAAGGTCGACTGCACCTCGTCATTGATGCCGTTCGATGGGTAGGCGGCGACGAAATCATTGCCACCGATGATCGAATTCAAGACGGCTGACGTGGCGGCGCTGCCGATCTCCACATCCCCGGATGCAAGAGCGATGAGAGAGGCCGGGCCACCCTGGGCATAGCCGACATTCTCAAACGTGATGCCGGTATCTTTGAAGTAGCCGAGTGCGTCGGCGAGTTCATGGGCGGCAAGGCCGCCTTGGCTCGCGAGATAGCGCAGCTTGACCGTATCGGTGGCGGCGGCCGGCGTGGCGAGACCGAGAGCGATCACGGCCGGCAGGAGAAGGTTGCGGGGATGGAAAGTCATGACGTGTCCTTTCGGAGGAGGAAAATCGGTGGAAGCGGTCAGGCGTTCGGCTGAGACCAGCGGCAGAGGCGGCGCTGCAGCAGAACGAGCAAGGCATTGGCGGCAAGGCCGAGAAAGGCGAGCAGCAGGATCGCCGCAAACATCAGCGGGATCTGGAAATTGTACTGAGCGTTCATGACCTGGAAGCCGATGCCCTTGTTGGCGCCGATCATCTCGGCGGCGATCAGCAGCAGAAGTGCCGTCGTCGCCGAGAGGCGCAGGCCGACGAAGATTGCGGGGACGGAGGCCGGCAGGATGACGCGGCGGAAGACGGTCAGCGATCCGGCGCCGTAAGTTCGCGCCATCTCGATGAGCTTCTGGTCCACCTCCTTGACGCCGCTGATCGTGGCGAGCAGCACAGGAAACAGCGTCGCCCAGAAGATCACGAAGATCTTCGATGTTTCGCCGAGGCCGAGCAGCAGGATGAAGACCGGATAGAGCGCCAGCGCCGAGGTCTGGCGGAAGAGCTGCAGGATCGGATCGAGCGCCTGCTCGACCGCGCGAAACTGGCCCATGAACAGGCCGAGCGGAATGCCGACCACGACGGCAAAGGCAAAGGCTGTTCCCGATCGCTGCAGGCTGATGGCGATGTCATCAAGCAGCGCGCCATTGGCAAGGTTGGTCCAGAGGGCCGACAGGATCACGTTCAGGGGCGGGAAAATGGCCGGATTGATCCAGCCCCTGGTGCTCGAAACCTGCCAGAGTGCGAGGAAGGCGATCAGCAGGCCGTAGCGCGGCAGAAGCGATGCGAGCGCATGGCGCACATGCGACGCGAAAGTGGGCCTATTGCTTTCGCTGCTCTTCAGGCGGCCGAAGCTTCTTGGGAGGACCTGATTGATTTCATAAGCCATGGATCGCTCCTCACTCTGCTGCCTGGAGAGCTGCGCGCCCCGCAGCCCATCGGTTGGTCGGGAAAGGTAGGCCGAGGTTTTCCCGCAGCGTCTTGCCTTCATAGGCGGTGCGGAACAGGCCGCGGCGCTGCAGTTCCGGGATGACCAGATCGACGAAGTCATCGAGCGCGGTGGGAAGCCAGGGCGGCAGAATGTTGAAGCCGTCGGCGGCTTCGTTCTCGAACCATTGCTGCAGCGTGTCGGCGATCTGCTCGGCGGTGCCGACGATGGTGTAGTGGCCGCGGGCCGATGCGATCCACTGATAGAGCTGGCGGATGGTGAAGTTATTTTCGTCGGCGATCTGGCGGATGAGGGCCTGGCGGCTCTTCATGCCTTCGGTCGGCGGCGCCGGCGGCAGCGGCCCGTCGAGATCATAGCCGTGCAGGTCGAGCGTGCCGCCGGTCAGGCCGTTGAGGAGGCCGATCCCATCCTCTTCGACGATGAGCGAGGTCAGGCGATCATACTTCTCCCGCGCCTCGGCTTCGGTCCTGCCGACGAAGGCGGAGACGCCGGGCATGACCAGGATGTGATCGGGATTGCGGCCGAGGCCGCGGGCGCGCGCCTTGATATCCCGGTAGAATTCCTGGGCGGTTTCGATGTGCTGATGGGCGGTGAAGATGACTTCGGCCGTTGCCGCGGCAAGCCCGCGCCCGTCGTCCGACTGCCCGGCCTGGACGATAACAGGATGTCCCTGGGGCGAGCGCGAGACGTTGAGCGGACCGCGCACGCTGAAATGCTCGCCGCGATGGTCGGTATCGTGCAGCTTCGCCGGATCGAAGAACACGCCGCTCTCCTTGTCGCGGATGAAGGCGTCGTCCTCGAAGCTCTCCCAGAGTTTGCGGACGACGTCGACATGTTCGGCAGCACGGCGATAGCGCTCGGCATGCGGAAGCTGGGTGTCGCGATTGAAATTCTGCGCCGTGAGGTCGCCCGTCGTGGTGACGACATTCCAGCCGGCGCGGCCCTCCGAGATCAGATCGAGCGAAGCGAATTTGCGGGCGGTCGTATAAGGTTCCTCATAGGTGGTCGAGGAGGTGGCGATAAAGCCGAGATGGGTGGTCAGAGGCGCGAGTGCGGAAAACAAGGTGACGGGCTCGAAGCCTGCGACACGAGCATTGCCGCCTTCGCGTGCGCCGCCAAAACCGACGGCCAGCCCATCGGCCAGGAAGTAGGCATCGAAGAGGCCGCGCTCAGCCGTCAGGGCGAGTTGCTTGTGAAACTCGAAACTGGTGGCGCCGTCGGCCGGCTGGTCGGGATGGCGCCACGAGGCGACGTGCTGACCGCCACCGGGGAGAAATGCTCCAAGCCTGATTTTCCGTGTCATTTCGCGTCCTCTCCGTTTGCCGTTGATCGCCCGGTCTTATTCAAGGCCAAGGCATAGATAGGCTGTCAGGACGCTAAACTACGTTTTCCATAAATTTTATAGAGAAACTACATTTCATAATTTCGGAGGAAGCGTGAATAGTTTTGCGGGATCGGCTTGAATCTGGAAATCGACGATCGCGGCGGCCAACAAGAGATATCTCTTGCGGCGGTCTTTTATCTTTCCATGTCGGACAGGTCGACGAGTGGCGTCCTGCCTTAGCGTGACATGATTTGGCGTCAGCCTCGTTTTGGCCGGGCCGGGGCATGCTCCAAGCCGGCGGCAGCCTTCTTCAGGCAGTCGAGATAGCGGTCCCGGTTGGCGATGCCGTCGTCGCGCGGGGTGACGAGGCAGAGCGTTGCGGCGGCATGGCCTTCCTCGCCGCGCACCGGCACGGCAAAACAATGGGTAAAGCTGTCGACGATGCTATTGAAGGTGAAGAGGCCTTCGCGCTCGGCCTGGCGCACCTCGGCGATGAAGGTCTGGGGCTCGAGCCATTCGCCGCCCGGTAGGCGGAAATCCTGCGGCGGAATGAAATTCAGAATGTCCTGATCCGAAAGATGCGCAACCAGCAGCCGTCCCGACGCCGTCCACGGGATCGGCACCGACTGGCCGACATCGGTCGAAATGCGGAACGGCCGCGCGCCTTCGCGCATGCGCACCACCGTATACCGGTTGCCATCCAGCATGCAGAACTGCGCCGTCTCCCGTGTCTCGTCGGCAAGCCGTTCCAGCGTCGCCTCGCATTCGCGGGTGAAATCGAAATGATTTTCATAGGCGGCGCCGAGGAAATAGAGTTTGCGGCCGAGATAGACCCGTCCCTCGCCGCCGGTGAATTCGAGAATGCCGTTGCTCAGCAGCAGGTTGACGAGCTCGTAGACCGAGGAGCGCGGCGCGCCGATCTGCGCTGCGATTTCGTTCGGCTTCAGCGCCTGCCGTTTCTGGCGCAGGAAATCGAGGATTTCGAAGGCGCGGTCGAGCCCGCGGGCGCGTTTGCCGGCTGCTTCGTCCTGAACTGCATCCATTGCTGTCGATCCCAATTTCTGTTCGGCCAAGCTTTTCAAATCCTCCGCCGCATCTGTCAACCGACCTCCGTGATTTCGCAGCAGACGAAAATTTTTTTCACCCCTCTTGCGAGGTAGAAAAATCGGCATAAGATCGCCTCGTCCGGTATAAAGATCATGTGTACAATATATTGGACATTGATGGCAGGCCGTCAAGGCTGCCGCACAAAAAAGGGGATCGACATGAAGAATTTTGAAAACAGCATTTCCGCTTCACTGCGCCGCCGCCTTCTCGCCGGTGCCGCCGCTGCCGCGGCCCTCCTCGTCTTTTCCACTGGCACGGCCTCGGCCGCCGCCAATTGCATCAAGGGCGATAGGAAAGCGCCCTATACGATCGGCTGGGCGAACATCTATTCGGTGCCGACCTGGATGAAGCAGACCGAAGGCACCATCACGGCCGAGGTGGAGGAACTGAAGAAGGGGGGTCTCGTCAAGGACCTGATGATCACCGACGCGCAGGGCAACGCCCAGACGCAGATCCAGCATATCCAGTCGATGATCGACGCCAATGTCGACGCCATCGTCGTCATCGCCGGCTCCTCCAACGCGCTCGACCGCGTCATTTCGGATGCCTGCGAGAAGGGCATCGCCGTCGTCAATTTCGACAGCCTTGTGAACACCGACAAGGTGACGGCGAAGATCAACACCGATTCCAACGAATGGGGTGCGACCGCTGCCAAGTGGATGGTCAGCCAGCTAGGCGGCAAGGGCAAGATCATCATCATGAACGGCCCGGCCGGCATTTCGGTGAGTGATGATCGCCGCAAGGGTGCCCAGCCGGTCCTCGACGCCAATCCGGGTCTGCAGGTGATTACCGAGACCAATACCGAATATAACGTTGCGCCCGCACAGGAAGCGATGACCAGCCTGCTCTTCGCCAATCCCGATATCGACGGCGTGCTGTCGCTCGGCGGCGCGCTGTCGGCCGGTTCCGTCCTCGCCTTTGAGCGCCAGGGCCGCGACCAGGTGCCGACGACGGGCGAAAACGCCCGGCAGTTTCTGGAGCTGTGGAAGGAGAAGGGCCTGAAGGGCTGGGCGACGATGCAGCCGAACTGGCTCGGCGCGCTCTCCGTCTATACCGCCGTGCAGGCGCTGCAAGGCAAGGACGTGCCCGCTTTCGTCAAGGTGCCGCTTCCCGTCATCGACGACAGCACCATCGGCAGCTACCTCGCCCGGGCCGACAAGTTTCCGGCCGACGGCTATATCTACTCGGATTACGACCAGGCGCTCTTCGACAAGCTGCTGGCCAAGTAATCCCGAGCTGAGGACACCGTCATGACGGAAGAACGGCCCCTGCTGGAAGCCCGGCAGGTGTTCAAGGGATTTTTCGGCAATCCCGTTTTGAAGGGCGTCGACGTCGCCCTTCTGCCGGGCAGGGTTCACGCCCTGCTCGGTGAAAACGGCGCCGGCAAGTCGACGCTGATCAATCTCCTGTCCGGCGCCCTTCAGCCGGACAGCGGCTCCATCCTCATCGACGGCAAGCCTGTCGGGCGTTTCAGCCCGGCGGCGGCGCGCGCGGCCGGCATCGCCGTGGTTCAGCAGGAGCTGAGCCTGACGGCCAGCCTGTCGATTGCCGAAAACATCGGAACCGGCGCCTTTCCGCGCCGGTTCGGCCTGATCGACTATCGAGCGCTGCATCGCGGCGTACGAGAGGTCTGCGACATGGTCGGGCTCACCGAACCGCTCGACATGCCGGTCGCCGATCTGGCCCTTGGCCGCCGTCAGGTGGTCGAGATCGCCAAGGCGCTGTTCCGCAAGCCGCGCGTGCTCATTCTGGACGAGCCGACCTCATCGCTCTCCGCCCATGAAGCCGGCATCCTTGCCCGTCTCATCGAAACGCTCAAGGGTCGCGGCACCGCCCTTCTCTATATTTCCCACCGGCTCAACGAGGTGCAGGCGCTCTGCTCGCATGTCACGGTGCTGAAGGACGGCGGCGTCACGGCCGACCAGTCGCTCTCCGGCATCGACGGCGAGGGGCTGGTCCGCCTGATGGTCGGCCGCGAGACCGGTGACCTGTTCCCGCCGCGTGTCGCCGCCAAGCCCGGCGCGACGCGCATCAGCGTCGAGGATTTTTCCGCCGGCATGGTGCGCCATATCGGCTTCTCCGCCCGCGCTGGCGAGATCGTCGGTATCGGCGGGCTGGTGGGACAAGGCCAGGAAGACCTGCTGCTCGGCCTCTATGGCGCGATTCCCGCGTCTGCTGCCCGGGCGGAAGTATCGGGAAATCCCGGTCTGCCCGCAAACGTCGGCGCGGCGAATGCGGCGGGCATCGTCTATGTGCCGGCCGACCGCAAACATGAGGGATTGGTGCTACCCCACTCCATCGCCGCCAATCTCATCCTGCCCTCGCTCGGACGGCTCGCCCGCAAGGGGCTGCGCGACCTGACGGCGGAAAGCGGCCTGGTCGCCGATCTTGCCCGGCGGCTGACGATCAAGGGCGATACGGCCCGCCTGGTGCAGGCGCTTTCCGGCGGCAACCAGCAGAAAGTGGCGCTCGCCAAATGGCTGCCGCTCGATCCTTCCATTCTGCTCCTCAACGATCCGACGCGCGGTGTCGACATCGAGACCAAGCGGGAAATCTACCTGATGCTGCGCGCCTTCGCCGCCGAGGGGCGGCTCGTCATTCTCGTCAGTTCCGATACGCCGGAGCTCGTCCATCTCTGTGACCGCGTCGTGGTTCTGCGCGAGGGGCGCGTTGCCGCGACGCTCTCGGGCGATGCGATCAGCGAAGGCGCGATCGTCGGTGCGGCCATGGGTATTGCGGCTGCGACGCAGGGAGAGGCGGCATGAGCACGATTGCGTCCTCCCGGCTCTACGGTTCGATCCAGCTCCGCCGCAACCGCGGCCTCGCCGGCCTCTATCTCGTCGTTGCCGGCTTTCTCATCCTCTATGCGGTGCTCTTTCCCGGCATCCTGTCCGTCGGCGGTTTCTCCAAATTCACGCAGAACTGGTTTCCGCTGGCGCTCGTCACCATGGCGCAGGCGCTGCTGATGCTGAACGGCGGCATCACCCTGGCGATCGGCCCACTCGTCAGCCTCGGAGCGGTGATCGCGGCGACGACGATGCAAGGGGTGCTCGGCGTGCCGGGCGGCATTCTGGCTGTCGCGCTCGCCGGCCTTTCGATCGGCGCCATCATCGGCGCCATCGTGACGCATCTGAGGCTGCCGGCAATCATCGTCACGCTGGCCGGTTCCTTCATCATCGGCGGCGTCGCGCTGATCCTGCTGCCGCGGCCGGGCGGGTTCATTCCCGATTGGCTGTCGACGGCGCTTGCCGGCCACACGCCCATCGCCTTCCTGCTGCTGGTCGTCATCCTCACGCTCTGGAAAGCCTTTCTGGCAACGCCGCTCGGCCTCGGCATCTATGCGGCCGGCGACAACCCGGTCGGCGCATTCCGCTCCGGTGTCCCGGTCGAACGGGTGAGGGTCGCTGCCTTCGCGCTCTCCGGCCTGCTTGCGGCGCTGACCGGCCTCTTCGTCGCGGCGCAGACCGGCTCGGGCGATCCCGTGATCGGCACACCCTTCACGCTGAATTCGATCGCCGCGGCCGTGCTCGGCGGTGTCGGCTTCCTTGGCGGCAAGGGCACGATGCGCGGCGCGATCTGCGGCAGCCTGCTGCTCTCGGTGATGATCAACGTGATGTTCTTCCTCGGCTTTCCGCCGGTCGCGCAATATGTCGCGCAAGGATTGATCATCGTCGGCGCGGTCGCCGTGCCGGAACTTGTTAAGGGTTGGAGGGCAAGGCGATGAACATCATCCGGTCCGCATTTCGCAATCCGCCGCTGCTTACCTTCCTTCTGGTCGCGCTCGTCTGGATCGTCGCAAGCGTCACCTTGCGCGGTTTCGGCGCCTACGGCCATCTGCGCTACCTCCTCGAACTCGCCGCGGTGATCGGCATCGTCGCGGCCGGCCAGACGCTCGTCATCCTGATGGGCGGCATCGATCTTTCGGTCGGCGCTGTTATCACAGTCACGGCGATCCTATTGCCGCTGATCTCGCCGGCCTGGGATCCGACCGGCCTTGCCGGCATCGCGGTGGGCCTTGCCATCGCCACCGGCATCGGCCTGATGAACGGTGCGGGCGCTGCCTATCTGCGCGTGCCGCCGATCATCATGACGCTTGCCATGGCGACTTTCCTGCAGGGCCTGCTGGTCATCGTCGCCGGCGGCAGCGCCGTCACCGTCAGCAATCCGGCCGTCATCCTGCTCGGGCAGGCGCGGCCGCTCGGCATCCCCTCGGGCATCTTGCTGTGGCTCGCCGTATCGATCGTCGTCCTGCTGCTCGTCCACCGCATGCCGATCGGCGCCCGGTTCCTGGCGCTCGGGGCAAACCCGCTCGCCGCCCGGCTTTCCGGCGTCAGCATCACCCGTAACACGCTGATCGTCCATACCCTGTCCGGCTTCTTCGCCGGGCTTGCGGGCATTCTCGTGCTGGGCATGAACCGGCAGGGTTATGTCGGCATCGGCGACCCCTATCTGCTGACCTCGATCGCCGCCGTCGTGCTCGGCGGCACCTCCATCCTCGGCGGCCGCGGCACCTATGCCGGCACTATCCCGGGGGCGATCCTGCTTGTCACCACGACGGCGCTGATCACCGTCGTCAATGCCTCGCCCGGCTGGCGCTCGATCATGTTCGGCACGCTGATCCTCGCCCTGCTGCTCGTTTCCGGCCGCGAGGCGCGCCGATGACGAAGTGCTATGACGGGCCGGTGATCGACCCGCACCACCATCTCTGGGACCTCAGCCTGCAGCGCCACCCCTGGCTTGAGAAGGCGCGGGCTTCCGGCGAGGAGATGGTGGTGGGAAACCTCGGACCGATCCTGCGTGATTACGGCATCGACGATTATCGCGCCGATGCTGCGCGACAGAACGTCATTGCGACGGTGCATGTGGAGGCCGGCTGGTCGGTTGCCTACCCGCTGGAAGAGAGCCGCTGGCTTGAGGGTCTCGACCGCAGTTCCGGCGTGGCCCGCCGTTATGTCGCCCGCGTTCCCCTCGACGGTCCGGATGCCGCGCGCCTGCTCGAGGCGGAAGCGGAAAACCCCAACGTCGTCGGCATCCGCGATATTCTGAGCTGGCATCCCGATGTGGCGAAGCGTTTTGCATCGCGTCCGGATCGCATGGCCGATCCCGCCTGGCGCGCGGGGCTTGCCCATGCCACGCGGCTCGGGCTGGTCTGCGACCTGATGCTCTATCCCTGGCAGATGGCTGAGGCGCTCGATCTGGTGCAGGCTTTTCCCGACACGCTTTTCGTGCTCAACCACGGCGGCAGCCCTGCCGACCGGACGAAGGACGGCATGGCGCTCTGGTATCGCGGCCTGCGGGCGCTCGGCGGCGCGCCCAACGTGCGCGTGAAGATTTCCGACCTTGTCGCCTATGACCATGCGTGGACGCTCGACAGCCTGCGACCGGTGATCGAACATTGCCTCGATTGTTTCGGTCCGGCGCGGTCGATGTTTGCCAGCGACTTCCCGGTCGCGGGTCTGCATGCTTCTTTCGACGAGGTCTATCAGACTTTTCGCACGGTTGCCGCTGAGCTCTCTCTCGACGAGCAGCGCGCCTTGTTCTTTGCCACAGCCAACGATAGCTATCGCCTAGGCTTGGACGATCCGGCCGGGATCGGCAGAGGCCGCCATGTCTGATCTTCATGCTGCGATGGACGATATGGTGCTCGATGAGCGGGTGCGAGGCTTTCCGCCGGGCCATCCGCAGTTGCCGCTTGCGGCAGTGGGAGCGCAGGGATGGAAACCTTATGACGGTAGGATGGCGCTGCCGCTGATCTCGCTCGACCGGCAGGCCTTCGCCAGTAATGTCGACTTGATGATGGCCTATGTGAAGAGCTATGGCGCCGAAATCGCGCCGCACGCCAAGACGCCGATGTCGACGGCGCTGGCAGCGGCGCTTCTGGCCGCGGGCGCCTGGGGCACGACCGTCGCCGATATCCGCCAGGCCGCCGTCATGCTCAAGGCGGGACAGCGACGGCTGATCCTTGCCAACGAGATCGGCGGGATCGCCGCCGCCCGCCGGCTTGCGGCCCTGCTCGGCCATTATCCCGATGCGAAATTGCATGTTTTCGTGGATTCGACGCCGCTCGTCGCGGCACTCCGGTCCGCATGGCAGGAGCGCGCGGATCTGCCGCCTCTCGGCCTGCTGGTGGAGTTCGGCGCCGGCCGCGCCGGTCTGCGCAGCACCGACGCCGCGGCGGCAGTTCTCGACGCGATCCTGGCGGTGGAGACGCCGGCCTTCCGGCTGACCGGTATCGCCGCCTATGAGGGTGCGGCCGCGACCGCCAATGCGGAAGAGACGATGCTTCGTATCGACGCGCTGATGGCGATGATACCCGATTTCCTGCCGAAGATACGGGCCCGCATCGGCAAGGAACGGCCGCTGCTTCTGACATCAGGCGGCTCGGTGTTTTTCGATGTCGTGGTGGCGCGGCTTTCAGCGGCCGTCGCGGCCGATCCCGCCTGCCGGCTCGTGCTGCGCAGCGGCGCGATCTTCTTTCACGATCACGGCATCTACGAACGCGGCCTTGCCGGCCTCGATGCACGCGGCGGTCTGCGCATTGGCGACAAGACGGTTTCCGCGGCGGCGGGTTTCCGTCCGGCGCTCAGGGTCTGGGCCGAAGTCCTCTCGCGGCCGGAGCCACAGCTTGCGATTTCAGGCATGGGCATGCGCGACGTGGCGATGGACCAGGGCCTGCCGCGGCCTTTGGCGCTCTATCGCAATGGCGCATATCTCTGCAATTTCGAAAGCGCCGAGGTTTTCCGCCTCAACGATCAGCATGCCTTCCTGACTCTTGCCGAGGATAGCGACGTCTCGGTCGGCGACGTCGTCGAGTTCGGCATTTCGCATCCCTGCACCTGCCTCGACCGGCATGCAATCCTCTATGGCCTCGATCCGGATCATTCGGTGACGGCCGCCTATCTCACAAGCTTCGGCTGAATTCTCCCTGCAAAAACCAAGAAAAGGAAAAGCTGCATGATCCAGCGTTATCAGAAGGGCCCGCGTATGAGCCAGGCCGTCAGCTACGGAGGTCTCGTCTATATTGCCGGCCAGGTCGCGGAAAATCGCAAGGCCGGCATCGAGGAGCAGACCCGCGATGTGCTCGGCAAGATCGACGCCCTTTTGAAGGAAGCCGGCACCGATCGCTCGCATCTCCTCGCGGTCAACGTCTTCCTGCCGGCGATTACCGATTTCGAGGCGATGAACGGCGTTTATGACAGCTGGATCGACATCGAAAACCCGCCGGCGCGTGCCTGCACCGAAGCGCGCTTGGCCGACCCGGACCTGCGCGTCGAAATGACCGCGGTCGCGGCGCTGTAACTGCGCGGCAACCGCCCCGCACTGGAGGGACCATGCATAGCGGCCTCGTCAATCCGATCGACTTTTCGCGTGAGGGCCGGCAGGCCGGCCATCTCGCCATTCCCTATTCGATCGACCGTTCGCCCTATTATCAGATCCGCGTTCCGATCCTTTGCCTGAGAAATGGCGAGGGGCCGTCTTTGCTACTGATGGCCGGCAATCACGGCGACGAATATGAGGGCGAACTGCAGCTCGGCCGGCTGATGCGCCTGCTTGACGTCACCGCAATCCGCGGCGCCGTCACCATCCTGCCGATGGCGAACCTGCCGGCGGTGATGGCGGCCAAACGTTGCTCGCCCTTCGACGGCGGCAACCTCAACCGGGCTTTTCCCGGCGATCCCGCGGGGGCGCCAACGGCGCGCCTGGCGCATTTCCTCGAACACGAACTCTTCCCGCGCCATGACGTCATGTTCGACCTGCATTCGGGCGGCACGTCGATGGCGCACCTGCCCTGCACGCTGATCGAGCGGCAGGCCGACGCCATCCGCTTCGAGCGGTCGGTCGCGCTGATGCGGGCGATGGGCGCGTCGCATGCCTTCATCGCCGACAATGGCCCGGCGGCGCCGACATCGATGGGGGCTGCGGCCAGGGCCGGTATCGTCGGTCTTTCCGGCGAGTTCGGCGGCGGCGGAACGGTGACGCCTGCGACGATGGCCTTCACGGCGGCAGCGATCGACCGACTGCTTGTAACCCTCGGCATTGTCGGGCGTCCGGTTCTCTCCCGCACGCCGCTTGCCGAACCGGGGCCGCTGCAACTCCTCTCGCTATCCCGGCACAGCCAGGGAATCTACGCCGATCGCAGAGGCTGGTTCGAGCCGGCCGCTGCCCTTGGCGCCACGGTTTCGGCCGGCGATCTGGCCGGATGGTATCATGACTTGGAATGCCTGGAGCAGTCGGAGGAAGAGCTGCGCTTTGCCGAGGACGGTATGGTCATTTCCCACCGTCTGCATTGCGACAGCCAGGCCGGTGACTGCCTGATCCAGGTCGCCGAACCGATTTCCGCTTAGAGAAGCCCGTCGACCGCCGCCTTGACCCAATCGAGACGTTTGGCCGGGATCAGGCCGTAATTGTAGAAGTTGACGCCATTAGCGCCAGCGTCGACGGCAGCTTTGGCGCGAGCCGCCAGCACCGCGGCTTCACCGACCTCGGGATAGAAGACGCGCAGGCCGACACCGAGGAATTTCTCCGATCCAAGTGCTGCCCGGCCGGCGCGGATGACATCACCGACGGCATCCGGCGTCATGTCGTAGCAGCAGAGGATCGCCCCGTCGCAGAGCTTGCCGACAGCTGAGAGATCGACGCCGCCGAGCCAGCCGTCCTTCAGGTCGATCAGCACGATCCGGCTCGCCGGATCGGCCGCCGCCTTGATCTCGCCGATCAGGCTGGTCACCGGTTCGCTGCGCCAGGCGAGATAGGCGTGTAAATCCGGATGGTCGCGGAAGGCATCGATGCCGGCCGCCGGAAAATCCGGGAACTGGCATTCCGGGATATCACGTTCGCAGAGTTCGGCGATGAAACGCGCAACAGTTCGGCGTGCACCTTCGGCCGGCACGCCGGCCTTTGCGGCGCGCGCCGCGCAATGATCGCAGAAGCAGAGCGACAGCAGAAAATCGTCTTCGGTGTTGAGGCCGACGCCGTCTTTCTCGTGATGGTATTCATGCGCGAAGCCCATGAAGTTCGGGCTTTCGAGCTCCACCATATCCGGCTGGTAATTCACGGTGATGTCGCGGACAAGGGTGACGGCATAGGCGCGCGCCGCCGGGCTGGAAGGGCAGAGATTGTAATAGTTGGGATTGCCGAAGGCGTTGCGCGTCACGTGATCAGGATGCAGCATGCCGAGACGGCTGTTGTGGAGGCAGACCGTCCAGCAGGAGACCTTGAGACCGGTCGCGTCGCGTCCCCTGACCAGCGCCTCCAGCATGTCGCCGCGCTCGGTGACATTCGCCGCCATCAGCGGCCGGATCAGCTTGTCCTGCCACAGGCTCTCGTCCGGCCGGAAGTAGACCGTCCCGTCCTCGGGAAAATAGGCCTTCTGCCGCGGGCTGCGCGGCTGGAGAAAGCGGCCGGCATGATAGGAGGTCGCCATGCTGATCGTGTTGAGGCCTGCCCGGTTGCGAAGCTCTCCGGCAATCGCATCGAGCCCCTGGTCTTGGATATCCCAGGGGTAAGTCCACATGGAAAGGTGCATGGCGCGCTCCGGTTCAAGTCTGTCCGCTTTATAGAACATGTGTCCATAATAGTGTCCAGGCTCGTTTGAACGCGGAGGGCGGCGCGAAAGCCGCCCATCCTGCCCTGTCAGCGGCTGATCGTTGCCTGCAGCGCCTCGATGGAGGATTGGATGCCGGCCTCGGTCGACATGGTGAAGTCTTCCATCTCGAGGCTGACCCAGCCGTCGTAGCCGACCATCCTGACGACCGAGAAGAATTCCTTCCACCACTGCAGGTCATGGCCAGCGCCGACGGCGACGTAATTCCAGGTACGGTTGGCGACGTCGGTCACGTCCTTCAGCTCCAGAAGACCATTGATGTCGGCAAGGCCCCGCTCGATACGCGTGTCCTTGCCGTGGCAATGATGGATTGCGCTTCCGAGCGCGCGTGCCGCGGCAATCGGATCGGCGCCCTTCCAGAACAGATGGCTCGGATCGAGGTTCATGCCGACCGCCGGACCGACCTCGTTGCGCAGACGGAACAGGGTTTCCGGGTTCCAGACGAGCATCGCCGAGAAGTTTTCCAGCGCGTATCGCTCGACCCCGACTTCCCGCGCGAGCTTGACCAGATCATGCCAGAGCGGGAAGGCGCGATCTTCCCACTGGTAGCGGTCGCGTTCCGGCATCTCGTCCGGCCAGCTTTTGGTATAGACGAGCCAGTTCGGCACGCTGTCTCCGGGGGCGGCTTCCGGCAGGCCGGACATGGTGACGATCGTCTTGATGCCGATTTCGCCGGCAAGACGGATCGTCTGTTCCATTTCCTTGCGGTGGCGCTTGCCCATCTCGCCGGGATCGAGCGGGTTAGCCGAGCAGTTCAGTGCCGCGATTTCAAGGCCGCGGGCCTCGATTTCCTGAAGCTTGATTTTCAAAAGCCCCTTGTCTTCAAGCAGTTCGTCGGCGCGGAAATGTGGGGCACGCGACCAGCCGCCGCCAGTCATTTCGATGCCCTCGACGCCGAGTTCAACACATTTGTCGAGCATGTCGGTAAATGACAGGTTGCCCATAACGTCGGTGCAAATGGAGAGTTTCATCGTCTCGATCTTTCCTATGGAAATTGAGGGCGCGCCTTTGTGAGAGGGTGGAGGAGATCCCGGCGCGCCCTCGGAGGGAGCTATTTGAAGTCGATCCAGGCCGCGCCCGCATCAGCCGAGCGGACGCAGTTTTCCAGCCAGCGCACGCCTTCGGTGCCGGCTTCGATGCCGGGATAATGGTGGCTCCTGAGGAAGGCTTCGTCGCCGCGGCGTTTGGCATCGATCGCCTGGGCGATCCAGAGGTAGATGTTCGCCCAGCTGTCGCCGAGGCCTTCGGTGTGCAGCGCGCCCATGCGGTCAGCCGCCAGGCTTTCCTCTTCGAGATAGGGCATGCCGTGATGCAGAGTGCGGTTCGGCTCGCCCTGCACTTCATAGATCAGTTGGTCGGGATGGGCGTCCGACCATTCGATCGAGGCCTTGGAGCCGACGAAACGGTAGCGTTGCGAGCCCATGTTGCCGGCATTGACCGAGGATACCCAGAGACGGCCGCGGGCGCCGTTGTCGTAATGCATGAGAACGGTCGCATGGTCTTCGAGCGGCGCGCGGGTCGGAATGAAGGCCTTGCGGTCGCAGAGCAGCTTTTCGATCTTCAGATGCGGCAGCACCACTTCGGAGAGGTAATAGAGGTGGGTGCCGATATCGCCGAGAACGAAGGTCGGGCCGGCGGTTTTCGGATTGGTGCGCCATTTCACCGCCTCGCCGGCGCCGACATCGTCGCCCGCATTGAAGCCGTGGGTATATTGCATGTCGACGATGCGGATCTCGCCGAGCATGCCCTTCTTGACCATCGCCGCCATCTGATGCACCAGCGGATGGCCGGTGAAGCCATAGGTGACGCCGACGATCAGGCCCTTCTCTTCGGCGAGCTTGGTGATCTCGTCGCATTCGGCGACGGTGAAGAATAGCGGCTTTTCGCAGATCACGTGCAGCCCGGCTTCCAGGCACGCCTTGGTGATCTCGTAATGGGTGAAGTTCGGCGTGGCGATCGAGACGACCTCGACGCCGTCCTCGCGCCCGGCCTCCCCGGCGATCAACTCCTTATGGTCGCCGTAGCAGCGGTCGGCGGCGACGCCGATCTTCGTGCCGAAGTCGCGTCCGCGCGCCGCGTCGAGGTCGAAGGCGCCGCAGACGAGCCGGTAGGTGCCGTCCCGCTGGGCGCCGGTTCTATGCTTGTAGCCCACCTGCCCGGTGCGGCCGCCGCCGACCATGCCCCAACGCAAGGGGCGCTCGATGGATCTTTCTCCGTTGATCATCTGATCATTGCTCCTGAAATGGCCTGCCGCGTCATTCCGCCGCCATGGCGGTCGGCAGTGCGTAAAGCTTGGGTTTCGGTATCATGTTGACCGGTTCGAGGCCGCCGCTGGACACGGCCCTGAGAGCGGCATCGGCGACCAGCGTCGCCGCATATCCATCCCAGGTGGAAGGTCCGCCGGCCGTTCCTTTAGAGGCGGCGGCGATCCATTCACGGAATTCCTGGTCGTAGGCCTCGATGAAGCGCTCGCGCCAATCCTCGGGGATCGCCTGGCGAATGCCGTTCAAATCCGAGATCACGGTCGCCGGGCGGTTTGGAAGGGCAGCGACACCCGCCTCGCAGCTGATTTCGCCCCGGATGTCATAGCCATAGGCGACATTTACCGAAATCTCGACATCGACAAGCGCTCCCGAGGCCATGTGCAGGAGCACGAACACCGGATCGCGCAACGCGCCGCCGCGCGAGGACCGGCGTGGCACACGCACCTCCACGCCGGTGATTTCGTCGGAGAGGAGCCAGCGGGAAATGTCCGCGTCATGGACCAGCGTGTCGTTCAGCGGCATCTCCGAGGTGTAGAGCCCTTCGGGAACAGAAGCGTTGCGATGCACAGAGTGGAAGAGCAGCGGCGCGCCGAGTCTGCCGCCGTCGATGACAGCCTTCAGGCGGCGATAATCGGCATCGAAACGACGCATGAAACCCACCTGCACCAGCCGCCGGCCGAACGCCGCTTCCGCCTCCATGACGCGGAGTGCGGCCACCTCGGAGGTCACCAGCGGCTTCTCACAGAACACCGGCTTGCCGGCGGCAATCGAGGCGAGCAGCTGCTCCTCATGCGCCGGCCCCCAGGAGCAGATGATCACGGCCCGCACCTTTTCCGAAGAAATCAGCGCCGAAGGGGTGGCGAACACCTCCGCCCCCGCGGGGGCGGCAGCGGCGGCGCGGGCCTGGTCGATATCGGTAACGCCGACGATTTCGACACCGGAAACGACGTTCGTCAGGCGGCGGATGTGATCCTGACCGATCATACCGGTGCCGATGACGCCAACCTGAAGGGTCATTTCGCCCCCCAGTGCTTATCGATGTAACGCTGCATTTCCGCGCGCATGAAGGTGCCGCTCTGGTCCGCTTTGTCCTCCCAGGCGAAGACGCAGGCGGTCATGATGCCGTCGAAGCCGATCTCGGCGAGCGTGCCGAAGAACGCGTCCCAGGGAACCTCGCCCTGACCGATATTGAGGTGCTGGTGCACCCGGGCGTTGGTGCCGGGCGGATTGAGGATATATCTGAGGCCCGACGAAGCCTTGTGGTTGAACGTGTCGCCGACATGGACATGCGCCAGCACGTCCTTCGCCTCGCGCAGCATCGCCCTGGTATCGTCGCCGAAATAGAAGGTGTGCGGGGCGCAATAGAGGAACTTGACGCTCTTCGAATTGACCGTGCGGATGATGTCGAGCGCCGGCTGCAGCGTCTCGCACCAGTCTTCCGGATGCGGTTCGACATTGAGCTGGATGCCCTCGCGCTCGAAGATCGGCACCAGTTCCTCCATCGAGCGCCACCAGGCATCCTCGCAGGCCTCGATCATCGAGCCGGTGTGGCAGCAATAGCAGGACCCCTTGTCGGGATGCGGGCCACGGCCGAACTCGGAATTCATCACGCCGACTTCCAGCTCGACCGCGATCTCGATGGCGCGTTTCCAGTGCTTGACGGCGGCCTTGCGTTCGGTCTCGTCATTGGACGCCCAGCGGTACATCGGCAGCAGCGAGGCGATCCCGACATCCGCCTCCTTCAGCGAGCGCTTCAATGATTTGATCCGCTCAGGAAAGACGCGCGGCGCCTTGAACCATTCGAGAAAATCTCCGCGTGGCGAGAGCTCGATCCAGTCGTAGCCGAGTTCCTTAACCTTCCCCGGCAACGCCTCGAGTGAGAGATGCCGATGCATGAACGGGTCGATTGCGATCTTCATTTTGACCTCCGGATTCCAGACATGATTTTCCTTCCCCGGCGACGACCTGTTTGTCGCTGCCGGACGCTGTGTGTTTTGCGCTGTGTCGTTTGAGTGCCGTCAGCGGTTACTCAGCCGGCGGCGAATGGCTCTCATGACTTGCAATGTAAGTATCGATTTGGGCTTTGAGATCCGCCATGGTTTCCCCGCCGGCCATCAGGTCGGTAATCTCCTCGCGCGTCTTCTCGCCCCGACGGAAATCGGCGGCGATCGCGCCGCGGATGAGAACGGCGAAGTGATCGCCCACCGCCATCGCATGCATGACCTGGTGGGTGATGAAGATCACCGCCAGACCCCGCCGCTTGGCTTCGTTGACGATCCGCAGCACATGCGCTGCCTGCTTCACGCCGAGAGCGGCCGTCGGTTCGTCAAGGATCAGCACGCGCGCGCCGAAATGCACGGCCCGGGCAATGGCGAGCGACTGGCGTTCGCCGCCTGAAAGCCCGCCGACAAGGCGGTCGCCATCATCAATCCGGGTGATGCCGAAATCCTGCACGGCTTTGACGGCAATCTCATTGGCCTTCCTGCGGTCATAGACCTTGAAAGGACCCCAGCCCTTGGTCGGCTCGACGCCGACGAAGAAGGAGCGGCCGATCGACATCAGTGGAAATGTGCCGCCGAATTGATGCACTGCCGAGATGCCTTTTTCCTGCGCATCGCGCGGCCCGCTGAATTCGACCGGATTGCCGTCCATCAGGATGGCGCCGCGCGACGGTCTGTGGACACCCGCAAGCGTCTTGATCAGCGTCGATTTGCCGGCGCCGTTATCACCGAGCAGGCAGAGCACCTCGCCCGCACGGACCTTGAGCGAGATGTCGTGCAGCACGTCGATCGGGCCGAAGCTCTTGTCGACATTCTGGAGTTCAAGGATCGGAATATTGTCGGACATGGTTGACACTCACTTCTTTTTCTTCGGCACGAAGCTTAACGCCATCTGCCGGAACGTGTTGTTCATCAGAACGGCGGCCATCAGCATCACGCCGATAATCAGATTGGACCAATTGCGGTCGATGTCGGTGAAGTAGATGCCTTGGCTGACGACGGCGAAGGTCAACGCGCCGAGGAAGATTCCGGCGACCGAACCGAAGCCGCCCGTGAGCAGCACGCCGCCCACCACGATCGAGACGATCGTATTGAAGATGTAGTTCATGCCGCCCGAGACCTGCGCGGAATTGAACAGGATGGCGCCGCACATTCCGACGAAAGATGCGGCCGTGCTCGATAGAACGAAAAGGACGATCTTCAGCCGGTCGGTCGGGATGCCGGCATTGCGGGCGCTGACCTCGTCGCCGCCCATGGCGACGATCCAGTTGCCGTAGCGGGTCGCGTGCAGCACGAAACCAAAGACCACCGTCAGTGCCAGCCACCACAGGATGATCACCTGGAATTTGCCGTGGATGAGGTCGCCGAACACCGTCTTGGCCCAGGCGGGGGCGTTGAGCGGAACCGAAGCGGCCCCGGTCAGGATGACGGATCCGGCCAGCACGAGCCCCTGCACCGCCACCAGCGTGCCGAGGGTGATGATCAGCGAGGGCACGCTGGTGCGCACCGCCAGGAGACCGTTGACCAGCCCGACGAGGACGCCGATGGCGAGCACGCCGAGCATGCCGATGACGATTGGCAACTCGTAATAGCCCGAGAGAATGGCGATCGTCATCGAGCCCGCCGGGATCATTGCACCGATCGAGATATCGAGCTCGCCTGATATCATCAGAAGGCCGACAGGCAGGGCGACGATACCGAGATTGGCGGCGAAATTGACCCAGCTTGCCGCGCCGAAGAGCGTACCGAGGCTGACGCCGCCAAAGGCGACATAGAAGACGATCACCGCGACGAAGCTCAACACGGCGCCGAATTCCGGGCGGCGTACGAAGTGTCCAATGGAAAAGCCGTTCATCTCTTCGCCCTCACTTCTTCTTTTTCGCGGCGTAGCACATCGCCATCAGCCGGAACTTGTCGTTCATCATCACGGCGAGCAGCAGAAGCGCCCCGATGATGACGCTGCCGAGATTCGGATCTATGCCGGTGAAATAAATGCCCTGATTGACGATCGCGAAGGTGAGCGTGCCAAAGACGATGCCCACCACCGATCCGGCGCCGCCGGTCAGAAGCACGCCGCCGATGACCACGCACATGATTGAATTGAAAATGAAGGATTGCCCGCCGAGCACCTGCGCGCTTTGATAGACGAGCACCTGGCTGACGCCGACGAAGGCGGCGGAAAAGCCCGACAGCATATAGAGGGCGATGGTCAGTTTGTCGGTCGGAATACCGGCGTTGCGGGCCGAGACCTTGTCGCCGCCGAGAGCAAAGATCCAGTTGCCCACAGGCGAGATGTGCAGCAGGCAGAAGAACGCCACCGCAAACAGGATCCACCAAAAGATCGTCACCTGGAACATGCCGCCGATGAAATCGCCGAGGATCGCTTTGACGGTCGGGCTTGGCACCAGCGATACGCCGGTACTGCCGGCGATCAGCACGGTGAAGCCGAGCGTCAGGCCCATGACGGCGAACATCGAGCCGATGGTGACGATCAAGGACGGGACTCGGGTGCGGTTGACGAGATAACCGTTGAAAAACCCGACGAGGAGCCCGACGCCCAGGCCGGCGGAAATCCCGACGATTTCGGGCAAGCCGTAATGGCCTGATATGATTGCCACCGTCAGTGATGATGCCGGGATCACCGCGCCGATCGAGAGGTCCATTTCGCCTGCGATCATCAGGAGCCCGATCGGCAGCGCAACGATGCCGATCTCGGCGGCAACGTTGAGCCAGCTCGCATAGCCCGCAGCGGACAGGAAGACCTTGCCGCCCAGCAGGGCGAAGAAGGCGAACACCGCAATCAAGCCCAGCAACGACCCGGCTTCAGGGCGCCGGGAAAGCTGACCGATGGTCGCTTTGGTATGGCCGCCCGAAGCAGCCGACGGGGCGAGGACATCGTTTCTCGCGTTCATTTGACACCACCAATAAAGCCGCATGACCGGTAAGGGTCGGCGCTTCTGAAAGAATGGAAGCTGCCCGCGTGAGGGGCAGGCAGCTTCACCACGTTCGGCCGACCCCTTACCGGGCGCCGGCCTTCACGCCTGCCAAGGTGGCGTCGACGTTGGACGCGTCGATGACGCCGGGGCCGGTCAGGATCTCCCGGGTCGGGACGGTGAGTCCGTAATTGACGTTGCCGTTCAGGATCGAAACCGCCAGATAGCCCTGCAGGTAACCCTGCTGGTCGATGGCACAAAGCTGGCTGCCGCTCTTGATGTTATT
The DNA here is from genome assembly GCF_014194045.1 of Rhizobium sp. BK456. NCBI lineage: Bacteria > Pseudomonadati > Pseudomonadota > Alphaproteobacteria > Hyphomicrobiales > Rhizobiaceae > Rhizobium > Rhizobium sp. BK456. The sequence continues at coordinate 99,220 of NZ_JACIAO010000009.1, read as the reverse complement.
CAGAACGGTTTCATCCATGTTCATGCCGCAGACCTTCACCTGTCCGGCTTTGCCGGCCTGCGTCACGCCGTTGACCCCCGAATTGGTATCGACATTGCCGATCGCGAAGACCGCCTTGATCTCCGGATGCTGCAACAGATGCGCCTTCAGCGCCTGTGCCACGGCAGTTGCCGAACCGAATGACGTGGCGGGCAGCGGCAACGACGAACCGGTGCCGCCCCCTTCGGTCACGCCGTCGGTCATACCTTTGCAGAAAGCTTCGATGTTTGCCGCACCTGGAAGCGTGTTGAGGCAGACGGCGTTCTTCAGGTCATGCTTGGCGAAGTAGCTGCCCGCAGCCTTGCCGGAGAGATAGTCGTTAGAGCCGACATAGTTCATTGCACCGAGGCGATCGGCGGCTTCGATGCCGCCGGCATTATAGATGATCAGCGGAATTTTCTTGTCGACGACCGCTTTGAAGGCGGGGTCCATGGCCTCCGGCACCCAGTCCGGGCCGACGATCGCATCGGCGCCCTGGTCGATGGCCTGACGGATCAGCTCGGCCGCATCGACGCCGAGATTGTCGTAGTTCTGCGGCCCGAGCCAGACGACCTTGCCGCCCTGGGCTTCCGCGACCTTGCCGGCATCCTCGGCGCCACGCTTGACGATCGACCAGAACGGATCGTCCGGCTTGCCGCCCACAACGAAGATGTTGGCGGCCATAACGGCCGTGGCAGTGCAGGTCACGATGGCGGCGGCCGACACGGTTGCCGCGAAGCGGCGAAATTTAGTCATCTCAATCTTCCTCCCATGGCCCGCCTCCCTGGCTTGCCGTGAAGAGAAACATATCACCGCTTGAAATTCGCGAAATGTGAAATCATACTAAACATGCATAAAGTATCACAGAGTATCAGTCATAATGATACGAACGCTCTGACGATGGAGGGAATGATCATGCGGCGGCCGACCATCTCGGATCTTGCCAAGGAGGCCGATGTCTCCATTGCGACCGTCAATCGGATCCTGGCCGGCACCGCCTCCGTCAAAGGCACGACCGTGCAGCGCGTCCAGGCGGCCGCGGAGCGGATCGGCTTCTACGGCGCCGGGGCAATCGAGGATAGGCTGCGCAAATCGGTGCCAAAATACCGGCTTGGCTTTCTGCTGCAGCAATCCAGCCGTGAGCTTTACCAGCTGTTCGGCAAGAAGATCGTCGAGGCATGCCGCGCCAGGCGCGATGAGGTCATCGACCCGGTGGTCGATTTTGTCGATCTCCTGACGCCGGAGAATATTGCCGGCCGGCTCAAGGCGCTCGGCGCAAATTGTGACGCCGTCGCCGTGGTCGCCGCCGATCATCCGGTGATCGCCCAGGCCATCCGCGAGCTGCACGAGAAGGGCAAGCCGGTCATCGCCTATATTACCGACCAATCCGCCCGCGAACGGGCCGCTTATGTCGGCGCCGACAATTGGAAAATGGGGCGGACGGCGGCGTGGCTGATTTCGAACATGACCCACGGACCGGGGCGGATTGCCGTGTTCATCGGCAACCATCGTTACCAATGTCAGGACGTCTCCGATGCCAGCTTCCGCTCCTATGTGCGCGAGCATGCGCCGCATCTGACCATCGAGGAAAGCCGCCCCACGCATGAGGAGCCGAACGAGGCCTACCGGATGGTCAAGGAACTTTTGGCGGCGACGGATGACCTCACCGGCATCCTGATTGTCGGCGGCGGCATCTCCGGGGTCTTGCGGGCGCTGAGGGAAGTGCCGCAGGAGCGGCGCCGAAGCATCCGCCTCGTCTGCCGGGACATCGGCCCGGAGACGCGAAAAGGCCTGTCAGAGGGGATGATTACCGCGGCTCTCTGTCATCCGCTGGAACAGACGTCCACGGCGCTGGTCGAAACGATGATCGAAACGATCACGCAGGGTGCCTCGGGCGGCACGATTCAGCGGACCATTACCTTCGAAATCGTGACGCCGGAGAATATCTGAGATGACAGCCGCGGCGTTCGCCGCGACTGGAAAGCCGGCCCGGGCTTATCAAGGGCCGATCCGCGTGTCGGCTCAAATGTCGACGACAAGGCCCTTGGCTTTCAGCACCGCTTCCAGATTGCTGACCTCGATGACCGATTTTCCCGCCTTGTAGGCTGCGATGTAACCGGCTTCGGCATCTTCGCGCGCCTGCGACAGCCTCGCTGCTTCCTGCGCTTCCTGTCTGCGCACGACCACCAGGCCGTCGGCATCGCCGACGATGATGTCGCCGGGATTGATGGTTTCGCCGCCGACGATGATCGGGTCGTTCACCGCCGCAATGGTTTCCTTCACCGTGCCCTTGATGCAGACGCTGAGCGAGAAGACGGGGAAACCAAGTTCTCTGAGCTGCAGCGTGTCGCGTACGCCGGTGTCGGTGACGAGACCGCCGATGCCTTTGGCAAGGCAGGCATTGGCGAGTACATCGCCGAAGGATCCCGCTTCCTCGTACTCGCCCGCCGAGACAACGATGATATCGCCGGGCTTCGCGTAGTTGATGGCGAGCTGCAGCATGATGTTGTCGCGCGGCGCGCATTTGACCGTAAAGGCCGGACCGCACAGTTTCATGCGGTAGTCGACGGGCTTGAGGCGCGAGGAAAGCGCGCCGCGGCGTCCCTGGGCCTCGTGGATCGTCGCCGGCGAAAATTTCGAAACGGCCTCGATGTCAGCTTTGCTGGGCCGTTCAGCGATGTCTTTTATATGAATCATGGGTGCCTCACATCGTTGGTAGACGGCGGGCAAATCCCGCCGTCTTATCTCGGTTGAATGTCTTCGGGAGGTTCCGAGACCGGTCGGTCTACGGGATCGGGTCGAATTTCAGCTGCGCGAGCGGCACGACTTTGTCGGTGCGGGTCATCTTGTACTCGGTGTTCGGGCCGAGCCACTTGTCCCAGATTTTGTTGATTTCACCGGACTCGTCGAGCTTGTGCAGGATCTCGTTGATCTTGGCCGTCAGCTTCGGCTGATCCTTGGCCATGCCGATGCCGATCGGTTGATAGAGCATCGGCTCCTCGATCATCCGCATTTGCTTGCCCTTGCTCTTCGATTCATTGACGAACTTGGTCGTCGTCATGGTGTTGGCGACCATGCCGCGGGCCTTGCCCTGCTGGACGGCGAGATAGGCAGAGGCGGTATCCTGGAAGGTGAGCGGGTCGGATTTGTTCAGCTTGATCGACATCTCAGATGTCGAGCCCTTGGTCGAAGCCAGGCGCTGGCCGGCGTAATCGGCCTTCGTCTTGCCGGCATCGTCGGCCGGCACGATCAGCATCTCCTTGGCGAGATAATAGGGATCGCTGAACTGGATCTGCTCGGCGCGGCTCAGCGTATAGGCAAGGTTGGCAACGGTGATGTCGACGCGGCCGAGCTTGACCTCCGGCACGCGGGCTTCGACCGAAACCGGCTTGATCTCGGCCTTGACGCCCAATTCCTTGGCGATGGCGCCGCAGAGATCGACGTCGAAGCCGGCCATTTCGCGGGTCTTCGGATCCGGCGAAGCGAAGGGAGGAACGTCGGCGAACGTCGCGCAGCGCAGGGTCTTGGCCGACATGATGGTGTCGAGCTGATCGGCTTTCGCGGGCAAGGCGGCTGCCATGCCGGCGAATGCGACGGTGAGGCTTAGGTATTTCCACTTCATTGCTGTTCTCCTTTGTTTTTAATGGTTAGGTATCAATGCCTGAGATCAGCGAGGAACCGCTGAGCCCGGGGATGGGTCGGATTGCTGAAGAAGTCCTCGGGGCTCGCCGTTTCGATGATCTGGCCGGCATCGATGAACCAGATCCGGTCGGCGACATCGCGGGCGAAACCCATTTCGTGGGTGACGCAGAGCATGGTCATGCCTTCGGACGCCAGGCTCTTCATGACCGCGAGCACTTCGCCGACCATTTCGGGATCGAGCGCGCTGGTCGGTTCGTCGAACAGCATCACCGGCGGTTCCATGGCCAGAGCCCGGGCGATCGCCACCCGCTGCTGCTGGCCGCCCGACAGTTGACCGGGATAAGCGCGGGCCTTGTCGGCGAGGCCGACCCGGTCGAGAAGCTTGAGCGCCTTTTTGTGCGCGACATCGGCCGTTACGCCCTTCACCCGGATCGGCGACATCGAGACGTTTTCGGCGACGGAGAGATGCGGAAACAGGTTGAAATTCTGAAAGACGAAGCCAATCCGGCTGCGCATCGCGTTGAGTGCCTTTGCCCGCATGGAGGCGTGAATGTTCTGCCCGTCGAGCGTGATCGATCCGCTGTTGATCTCCTCGAGGCGATTGATCGTGCGGATCAGCGTGGATTTCCCCGAACCGGACGGTCCGCAGATGACCACGACTTCGCCGCGCGCCACCTCAGCGTCGATGTCCTTCAAAACCGGATAGTCGCCATAGCTCTTGCAGACCTGCGAAAGCCGGATCATCTGCGATTCCTGCGTTGAAACGGACATGGTCATAGCTGCTCCGATACGATTTTCGACGGCGTGACCACGGCGGCGGAGACGTTGAGAAGTCCCGCACGCCGCCGCGTGATGCGCCGCTCGAGGCGATTTGCGAAGTAGGTCAGCGTCCAGCAGATGGCGAAGTAGACGATCGCCAGGATGAGGAAGACCTGGAAGGGCTGCGTCAGCAGCTGATTGTTGACCTGGCTTGCGGCAAAGGTCAGGTCCGGCACGTTGATCACGTAACCGAGCGTCGTATCCTTGATCGTCGAGACGAAGGTGGAGAGGATGCTCGGGATCATGTTGTAGAGCGCCTGCGGCAGGATGATGTAGCGCATCGCGCCGATATAGCTGTGGCCAAGCGCCCGTGCCGCATCCATCTGGCCAGGCCCGAGCGCGACGATGCCGGCACGGACGACTTCGCTCAAAAACGCGCTCTGATAGACCACGAGCGTCGTCAGCATGGTGACGAAGCTCGGTACGTCGGCGCCGGTCAGCAGCGGCACCAGGAAATAGCTCCACAGGATGAGCATCAAGAGAGGCACGCCCCTGGTGAAATAGACAAGGGCGGTAACCGGCCAGCGCAGCAGCGGCGATTTGGAGAGCCTCGCTGTTGCAAACAGGATACTGATCGGAAAGGCGAGAGCGATGCTGAGCGCCGACAGGATCAGCGTATTGGCGAGCCCGCCGAGCGGTCCGTTCGGATATTGGCCGATCAGGAGCAGCAGCCAGTAGTCGCGGACGATGGCGATCATGTCGTGGATCATGCGCGCGCACTCCTGGCAGGATCGGCGCGCATCGACAGATAGGCGCCGATGCTCATGATCACGAGCGAGAAGAAGAGATAGAGAACCGTGCCGATCAGGTAGATCTCGAAGGTGCGGAAGCTGAGGTTCTCGATTTCCTTGACGGCATGCGTCAGTTCCGACGCGCCGATGACGACGGCGAGGCTGCTGTTCTTGAACAGGGAAACACTGTGATTGATGAGCGGCGGCAGCGCGTTACGCACGCCCTGCGGCATGATGACGAACCGCATCGCCGAGACATAACCGTGGCCGAGAGCGCGGGCTGCCTCCATCTGGCCGGGACCGACCGAGCGCACGCCCGAACGAAGATCTTCGCTGAAATAGGCTGCCTGGCAGAGCCCGAGCCCGATCACTGCGAATATCGCCTCGGCATTGTGGCTTGCAAGCCATGTCGCCACCCCGTTCGGCATCAGGGTGAATATCCCGAAATACCACAGCATCAGCTGAACAAGGGTGGGCACGTTGCGATGGTAGGATACGTAAGCGGCGACTAACGGATCGCCGAAGCGAAAGGGCGACAGGCGCACAGCCAGCAGCAGCAGTGCGAGCGCCATCGCCAGGGTCCAGGACCCGGCATAGATGATGAAGGTCATCTCGATGCCATGCAGCAGCATGGCGGCATATTCGGGATTCCCCAGGATTGCCGAAAGGTCGAAGCCGCTCACGAGCCTGGCTCCCCGGATGGATCCGTCTTCAGCTGCGGCCTTGCCGTCTGCAGGCCGCCCATGACCTGCAGCGTCGGTGTGATCTCCATATGTCCGATGTTGACGGCAACGGGAGCCGCGATGGCGAAGGCGATCGCGTCGGCGATATCGGTCGCTTCAGGCAATTCGAAACCGTCGATGAACTTTTCCCGGATGCTCGGATCATTGCCATGAACGTGATTGAAAATATCCGTGGCGACCCGGCCGGGGCAGATTTCGGTGACCCGCACCCGCTTGCCGAAAGCGTCGATGCGCAGCTGGTTGGACAGCATGCTCACGCCGGCCTTGGTGGCGTGATAGGAGGAGTTGCCTCCGAAATTATAGGCGCCGGCAATCGACGAAATGTTGATGACATGGCCGCGGTCGCGCGCCACCATGCCCGGCACCACCAGGCGGCAGATGTGCAGAACCGCGCGGAGATTGACGTCGACGAGGAGGTCGATATCGCTCTCGTCGGCTTCCAGGAACTTCTTCGGCCGGTCGACGCCGGCATTGTTGACGAGAATGTCGAACTCCACCCGGCCGGCGAGCTCGGCGATTGCCGGACGGTCGGTCACATCGATGGCATGGGCAATACAGCCCGTACGCTCGGCCAGCTGCTGCAGCGCTTCAGTGCTGCGGGCAACGGCATGGACCTCGATATTCTCCCGGCGAAGCCGCTCAACCACGGCTGCGCCGATCCCGGAGGATGCGCCGGTCACCAGTGCGGTCTTGTAGTCGGAGAATGGCATTGTCGTTCCCTTGTGGTTGATTGAGACAGTAGCGAAGCTTTAACCCCTTGCCTAAGACCGATTATCTCTGGAGCAATAAGCAACGGTTATGGAGCCGGCGCGGTCTGCCGAAGAAGAGAAAGCGGCGATGCCGGTATTCTCTCGCGGCCCCGCTTCAGGCTGCGCCGCGTTGCAAAAGCAAGGCGCCTCTGCAAACATGCCATCCGCAGATCAGAATGGTACCCCGATCCCCATGGACATCAGACGCCTCAAATCCTTCATCGTGATCGTCGACAGCGGCAGCATCACACGAGCGGCGGATCTTTTGCATATCGCCCAGCCGGCTCTGAGCCAGCAGCTCGCGGCGCTGGAAGAGCATTTCGGCCACAAGCTGCTGATCCGCAGCCAGCAGGGCGTCAGCATGACCGATGCCGGACACGCGGTATATCGCCATGCCCAGATCATCCTTCGGCAAATGGAGCAGGCGCAGGCCGATGCATCGGCGGCGGGCAATTCGCTTGCCGGGCGCGTGTCGGTCGGCCTGGTGCCGTTCAGCAGTGCGGCGACGCTCTCCGTCGATCTGCTGGCGGAAACCCGGAAACGGCATCCCGGTATTCTGCTGCACCTGACCGAAAGCGTCGGCCAGACCTATAGCCAGATGATCATGAACGGCCGGCTGGAGATGGCGCTTCTGCATGGAACCGGACCGATCAAAGGCGTGCGCTTCGAACCGATCCTCAGCGAAGAGTTTTTTCTGGTCGCCCATCGCGACTTTGCCATCGAAGCGGATACGAAACCCGTTGCGGTCAACGCTCTCGACGGCATACCGTTGCTCCTGCCGCCGGCCTATAACTTCGTCCGCCGCGCGGTCGACACTGCCTTCACCCGCACACGCACCAATTTGAAGGTCGTGGCGGAGGTCGAGATCGTGCGCACGCTCGCCCGCGCGGTCGGCAGCGGTCTCGGCGCGACGATCATGCCGAAGGCGATTGCCGATCGCATCGTCTCGGAATCGAGCGAGCCGCTGATCTGCCGGCTGGTCTCGCCGCGGATCGAGGAAACGCTGTCGCTTTGCGTTTCCGATCAGAATCCCCTGTCGGAGCCGGCGCTTGCCGTCCGCGACATTCTTCTCGAGCTGACGGCGCGGCTGAAAGCCTGAGGTGGCTGCCGGCTAGCGCATATCCTTGCAGAACTGGGCGATCCGCGCGCAGCCCTCGCCCAGTTTTTCCAGACTTGTCGCGTAGGAAATACGGAAGAAGGGGCTCATTCCGTAAGCCGCGCCTTGCACGGTCGCGACATAATGCTCCTCCACCAGACCGATGACGAAATCGACGTCGCTCTCGATCTTGCGCCCGCCCTTGCTGGTCTTGCCGATCAGCTCCGAAATGTTGGGATAGATATAAAAGGCGCCCTCGGGCCGGTGGCAGCGCAGCCCTTCCACTTCGGATAATTTGTCGAGAACGAAGTCGCGTCGCGTCTTGTAGATAGCGGCGCGCTCCTTCAGCAGGTCTTGGGGCCCGTCCAGCGCCGCGGTTGCCGCCGCCTGGGTCAGCGTCGCAATGCCGCCGCCATTCTGGCCGTTGACGTTGCTAATCGCCGAGATCAGCTCTTTCGATCCGGCGCAGAATCCGAGGCGCCAGCCGGTCATCGCGTAAGCCTTGGAGACGCCGTTCATCGTCAGGACGCGATTGTACAGTCTCGGCTCGACCTCCGCGATCGTGCAGAACTGGAAGTCGTCATAGACTAGATGTTCGTAAATATCGTCGGTCATGATCCAGACGTTTGGATGGCGCAGCATGACCTCGGCGATGGCGGCCATCTCAGCCCGAGAGCAGGCGGCTCCGGTCGGATTGTTCGGGAAATTCAGGAAGAGCCATTTGGTGCGCGGCGTGATCGCAGCCTCCAGATCTTCCGCGCGCAGCTTGAAGCCGGTCTGCTCATGGCAGGGGACCGGAACCGGTACGCCGCCGGCGAATTTGACGATGTCGGCATAGCTGACCCAGGAGGGCGTGGGGATGACGACCTCGTCGCCCGGATTGCAGGTCGCCAGCATGGCGTTGAAGATCACCTGCTTGCCGCCGCCCGAGACGACGATCTGGCTGGCGTCGTAGTCGAGATTGTTGTCGCGCTTGAACTTCCGGATGATGGCGGATTTGAGCGCCGGCGTGCCGTCCATCGGCGGATATTTCGTATCGCCGGCGAGCGCTGCCGCGTGGGCCGCCTCGATCGCATGTGCTGGGGTGGGGAAATCCGGCTCGCCGGAGGAGAGGCTGACGACTTTGATCCCCTTGGCAGCCAATTCCCGGGCGCGCTGGGTCATGGCGGCGGATGCTGAAATGGAGACGTTTTTCAGGCGGTCGGCGATAATGGACATCGACATGATCCTTCGATGAGGAATTGAAAACGAGAGACCGCCCGCAGGCGATCGGGATTGCGTTATTCGGCGAGTTCGGCGGCAGGTGCGAGGGTCGCGCCCGTGGCTTCGATCTCGGCGCGCACGATGCCAGCAAGCTCAAGGGCGCCCGGCGTGTCGCTGTGGACGAGGATGGAGCGCGCCGGCATGGCGATCACACCGCCGTCGCTGGTCTCGACGCTGCCGTCGAGGAGGAATTTTCGCACACGGGCGCGCACGGCGGCTTCGTCCTTGATGACGGCGCCCGGCAGCCCGCGCGCAACAAGCCTGCCGCCGCCGTCATAGGCCCGGTCCGCAAGGAAAAGCACCAGCGTTTTCAGGCGCGCGCGTTTGGCCGCCTGCTCGATTTCGCTGCCTGACGTGACGAAGACGACGAGATTGGCGTCGACAGTTGCGATCGCATCCATCATCAGGTCGGCGAGAACAGGATCGCGGTTGACCATATTGCCCATGGCCGCATGAAAGCTGAGATGGGAGACGGTGACGCGCTCGGCTCTGGCGATCGCCATCAGCGCGCCGAGCTGGTAGAGCATCTGCTGGCGAAGCTCGTCTGCCTGAAAGGGTATTTCACGCCGGCCGAAGCCCGGCCGGTCGGGCAGGCCGGGATGGGCGCCGATGCCGACGCCATTCTGCTTTGCCAGCCGCACCATCCGCCCCATCGTATCGGGGTCGCCGCCGTGGAAACCGCAGGCGATATTGGCCGAAGAGACGATCTTCATCATCGCTTCGTCGTCGCACAGCCGGTAGGGACCAAATCCTTCGCCCATGTCGGAATTCAGATCGATCTTCATCAGTTCCTCCTTTCGCCTCGCTTAAGCCATCGCCTTCAGGGCACGCTTGACCATCCCGGATGTCAGCCTGACATCCTCGACATAACGGGCGACGGCCTGTTCGACCGCACGCGCTTCCGCATGCGTCGAGCGGACGAATTTCAGGCGGGCGCCGATGCGGGCCTGACCGAGCCGCCAGAGGTCGCATTCGATCACGCCGGCGATCTTCGGATAGCCGCCGGCGGTATTCGCATCGCTCATCTGCACGATCGGTTCGCCGCCGGGTGGAACCTGGATGACGCCGGGCACGACGCCGTGAGAGCGCATTTCGATGGAGGCAGTCGGCGTGATCGGCTCGCCGGACAGGCGGTAGCCCGTGCGGTCGCTGCGCGAGGAAATCCGCCAGGTCTGGCCCCAAAAGGCTTCGCCGTCTCCGGCGAAAAGACCATGCTCGCCGGCAGGCAGAGCGCGGATCGGCAGCGCGCCGTCGACGGGAGCTGGGAAGACGTCGCGCAGTGCCACGCCCGGCTCGACGACGGCGAGGCCAGTGGCCGGCAGCATGGCGATCTCCGCATCCTCGCCGACCGCGATCCGATCATCCTTCGCCAGCGGCCTGCCGGCATTGCCGCCAAAGCCGCCCCGCAGCGACGTGCTGCGCGACCCCATGACAACTGGAATATCCAGCCCGCCGCCGAACGAAATATAGGCGCGCGCCAGCCGCGGGGGCTGCTTCAGTTCGAGAACCTGTCCGGGCTCTGCCATATAGGCGCACCAGGGAATGAGCTCCGATCCGTCGAGGTGAGGATGACCGTCGGCGCCGGTCACGGCAAAGACGGCGCGCCGCTCGAAACGCAGGCTGAACGGGAAGGTCTGCACCTCGATCACCGCCGCATTTTCGTCATTGCCGACGAGACTATTGCCGATCCTGACCGCAAGCGGATCCATCGCGCCGCTCGCCGACACGCCGATGTCGCGGTAGCCGGGGCGTCCGAGATCCTGCACCGTGTTGAACGGGCCGCTTTCCAAGATCTCGATCATAGCTCGATCCTTGCCGGCAGGAACCGCACCGTATCTCCAGGCGCCATCATGGCGGGGTTCTGGGCGGTCGGGTCGAACATCTCGAGTGTCGCAAAGCCGATGGAGTTCCAGCCATTGGGGCCGGTCAGCATGGCGACACCGGTCTGCATGCCGCCGATCGTCACGCAGCCCTTCGGCATCTTCAGCGACGGCACGGTCTTTCGCGGCATGTAGATGCGCGGATCGAGGCCATGCAGATAACCGAAACCCGGCGCGCTGCCCAAGGCGAAGACCCGATAGGTCGCTTCATGATGGATGCGGACGACCTCGCGGTCGCTTAAGCCCGAGAAATCGCAAAGGGCCGCAAGATCGCTCGCATGTTCGCCGCCGTAATGGGCGGGGATCTCGATGGTCTTGCCGTTGAGATCGATGCTCTGCGCATGCTCCCATGCCTCCAGCAGCCGGGCGACCACCGCATCTGGATCCTCGGGCGTCTCCTTGAAGATAACCAGCAGGTTGGTCATCCCTGGAATATTTTCGGCAAGGTCGGCCCAGCTTCTCACCGTCTGAGACAGGGCCCAGATCCGCCGCTGCGCGATCAGATCGAAATCGCCCGGCGCCTCGAGCAGGAAGGATCTGGCCCCGATCGAGGAAACCCGCGCCCGGCTTTGGGTGGCCGGAACGATTTCACGTTGCGAGGCATGTCTGTTCGTCGTGGCGATCATGATGGCAGCTCGATTTCGAACAGAGGGTCACCGAAGCCGACCAGGGCGTCAGGCTCGGCGAGCAGCCTAGTCAAGACACCGGAACGGCCGGCGCGAAGGGGAAGCAGCACGTGCCCTACCCTGACGAAGCCGAGGACATCGGCATCGGATACGAAGCGCGGCAGAGTTTGGGGCGTGACGGCGGCGGCCGGATGTTCGGCGCAGAAATGTCCTGCCAGCGGCGCCTTCACCACGACAGGTGCAGAGTTCGACGCGCGGGGTGTGGCTGCCGGCACGCTGACGCGGGCGCCGCCCTCCCCTGATATGACAATGCGAATCTGCCCGTCCGGCCGGGAGATTTCGAGGCTCTCCACGCCGGCGGCCGTCAGCGCCTCGGTGAGGAATGCGATGGTTGCGGGATCGCTGAAGTCGATGGCGCTCATGCCGCCCTCCTCCGCAGCTTCAGCCAGTGCTCGAGATAGTGGATATCGGTCTCACCGCGTGCGAATGCGTGGTCCTCGAATAGGGCGCGCAGGAAGGGGATATTGGTGGCAATGCCCTCGATCTCGGTTCCGGCAAGCGCCTCGCACATTCTGGCCATCGCTTTCGCCCGCGTCGGCGCGTGGACGATCAGCTTGGCGATCAGCGAGTCATAATAGGGCGAGACCCTGTAGCCGGGATGAATATGCGTATCGACCCGGATGCCCTGCCCCTGCGGCAAAGTCAGATGAGTGACGACACCGGCCGACGGCAGGAAAGTGTCGGGATCCTCGGCGTTGATGCGGCATTCGAAAGAATGGCCTTCGCAGGTGACCTCGCTCTGGGCGAGATCCAGAACCTCGCCCTGGGCCGCTTTTATCTGCGCCTGGACGATATCGATGCCGCTCGTCAGTTCGGTGACGGGATGTTCGACCTGAAGCCGTGTGTTCATCTCGATGAAGTAGAAAGCACCGTCCTCATAAAGGAATTCGAAGGTGCCGACGCCGCGGTAGCCGATCTGGCGGCACGCCTGGACGCAGGCCATGCCGACCGGCTGGATGATCTCAGGCGCGATCCCGGGCGCCGGCGCCTCTTCCACCACTTTCTGATGGCGCCGCTGCATCGAGCAATCCCGATGTCCAAGCCAAACGGCATTGCCGTGATCGTCGCAAAGAACCTGGATCTCGATATGGCGCGGATGCTCCAGGAATTTCTCCATGTAGAGGGCGGGCGAGCCGAAGGCCTTGCGCGCCTCTTCCCGGGTCAGTGCAATTGCCTCATGCAACTGATCGGCTTTCGGGACGACGCGCATGCCGCGGCCGCCGCCGCCGCCGGACGCCTTGACGATGACGGGATAACCGATCTCCAGCGCAATGCGCTCGATTGTGGCCGGGTCGTCAGGCAGCGCGCTGTCGGGACCGGGAACGCAGGGTACGCCGGCCGCCATCATCGCCCGCTTCGCCGCGATCTTGTCGCCCATGGTCGCGATCGACGAAGCGGTCGGACCGATGAAAGTCAGCTCGGCCTTTTCGACGGCGTCGGCGAATGCGGCATTTTCCGACAGAAAACCGTAACCGGGATGAATGGCGCCGGCGCCGGTCAGGCGTGCGGCGAGAAGGATGGCATCCTGATTGAGATAGCTCCTGCCCGCACCCGACGGGCCGATGCAGAGAAAATGGTCTGCGGTCGTGACGTAGGGCGCTTGCCGGTCCGCTTCGGAGCAGATGGCGACGGTCTTCAGGCCGAGTTCGCGGCAGGCGCGCTGAACCCGGGCGGCGATCTCGCCGCGATTGGCGATGAGGACGGTATCGAAGCGGCGTTCTGAAGCAGCGGATTGTTCCGAGGTTTTCGGCATCAGACGATCTCCGCCAGCAGGTCGCCGGTCTCGACCTCGCCATTGTCGATATCGGTCACGTGCGTGATGCGCCCGGATCGCGGTGCGGCGATCGTATTGAAGACTTTCATCGCCTCGATGATGAAAAGGGTCTGCCCCTCCTCCACCGCGTCGCCGATCGCGACAAATGGCGGCTCGCCGGGCGCCGGCGCCCGGTGCAGAACGCCAAAGACGGGCGCCTTCACCGCATGGGAGGTTTTCACGACGCTCAAAGGCGCATCGGAGACGAGGTTTATCGTCGATTCCGGCTTTTGCGAGGGCTCGGCAACGCCTGCCTCTGCCGGCGACGTGCGAAAGATCCGAACCGTCACGTCCTTTTCCGTCACGGTCAGCTCGGTAATATTCGATCGTCCGACAAAGTCGATCAGCGTCTTGATCTTCGAGAGGTCCATATGCGTGCTCGGAATTTCAAATTCCACCGCGCAGACCTGAAGTCTCACGTCGCCCGGTGTCGTGATTTTCGTAGCACGACGTATGGGCTGATGGGGTCAGACGAAGTTTTGATGGAGCGCAAACGGCGCTTATGGGGAGATGTCGCCGAATGCCCTTGATGGCAGCCGGCGCCGGCGAGGCGAACCGAATCCAGGAAAAAGCAAGCGGCTCGCGTGTCGATCGGTGCGGCCGGCCGGACGCGCGCCCGGCGACTGCGCTCAGGGTCGGTGGATCCCTTAACCCGCCCTCTACAAAGCGACCTGGGCGTCAGACAAGTTTGAAAGTTTTCCTTGCCGCTTCAAACTTCCCATTCCTATCTTCGAGTTTGATAGCAATCCAGAACTCTGTTGTTTCATCGAATGGGCCGGCGTCAAGCTCCGGTTTAACAACCAACGATAAAACTTTATCCGTGCTCGTGGCCGAATCGTCAGTGTCTATTTTAATTTTGTATTTTTCTTTCTCGTCGCTTCCATTTGGATTTGAAACGTCGTCACTTCCGTTTGATTGAGTGGATATATATATGTATATTTTACTGTTGAAGCCGGATCCTATAATTTTAAACGGTGTTCGAACAAGTAACGGAGCAACTACAATCTCCGGCTCAAGCCGATCAATTTCCACTCTGGGGTTTACGGTACCCATATTATCCTCCTCATTGGTTTCTTTTGTTCGGATTAGTCGTTATCGCTCGATCTGCGAGGGATGAACCCGCCTGATCTTGACATCACGCCACCAGAACGGGACAGGGCGCCGCCCGAGCGGGACATTGCGCCGCTGGTCATTCCTCTAGGATCGGTTGAAACCTCGGCCGACAGCAGGATTTGCTCAAGGGTCCCTGTTTCGGCATCAAGCCTCATTGAGACATCGCCTTTGTCATAAATCCACACCCTCATGTCCTTAGCGAGTGCCCCGAATTGGGAACCAAGGCCGGTTCGTGCACTCGAACCAGGGGATCGATACAATCTGTCATACTCGATATCACCGGCCACGTTCCTCGGGGGTGGATCGTCTGGATCGGCCCCAGGGCCGTGGACAACGAAGATGGCTGGCCGACCAAGTTCAATGAATGCTCCCTCGAAGGAGAAAGCAAAGATACGCGCCAGAACCGCGTCGGCTGCACCGAGCTGGTCTCTCAGGAAATTATTTCTTCCTGCAATCGGTACGCTTAGGTTCTGATAAATCGGTCCACCTCTGAGAATCAGATCACTCAGTGGGCGCCCGAACAGATGTATCGCTGATAGGCCTAGTAAGGTTTCATTGTCTGCCACTTCTCCCTCCATCTACCGGATTATTGACTGCTCATTGATCTCGACAGCAAAACTTTCTCGCGAAAGGTCATCTTCGGGAGCTCCAGATAATCTATCGGCAGCAACGTCCGAGCAGAGTTGATGTGACTGTGATGCTCGCCGCCTTTGAGGTGCGGGCCAGCGTGCATTTCACCAATCGCCCGTCGCCTGAAGTTCCTACTGATGATCCGTGCGAACTGACCGCCACTTTCGTCCCGATCAATCGCAAGCATCGTTCTCGCGACGTCGCCGTAATCGAGGAAGTCGGGAGCGAGAGCCCACAAGGTTTCCGCCAGATATGTCCCGACGATATCGCGGGCGTCGAGCAATGCTTCGACAAACCCATCCGAATTCCACGCGAAAGCACGGTCGAAAGCATACTGCACGGGCGCCTCGGCGGCTGGATCGAACTCGGCAACATCTGCCAGATCTTCAACCGCATGGGAGATCAGGCCGCGCGCCACTAGGCTCTCATGAAAAATGTCGACGAGGATGTCGAATATCGCACCGGTCAGCGGCTGCGAAAGCTCGTGCTCGTCCTTCCACCCACGACGCGCAAACTCGGCCATCGTCCGTTTGTTGTTTGCCGACCGTATCTGGCGATGCGGCGAAAATTCCGAAAAGCGTGACAGGCGGTTTGCCCGGTAGAGGTTCCCGCGCGTCTCCGCGAGAACATTGTCGATTACCGACGGAAAATGCATGGCCGCGATCAGCGACACGCAGTCGGAGAAGGCCTCCTGAAAACCAAGATATTCGGGATACTCAGCTTCGGGGTGCGGCACGCCCAAAACGCTGAAGATGATCGCGTGCCCCACCTCATGCGCGACGACGTCGAAATCCAGGCTGAAGGGAAGGACGCGCCCGTCGCTCTCGAACTGGCTGCCGACTTCGAGGAAACCATAGCCATATTGTGCATTGTCCCAGCGCCGCAGGATCGAGATCTCCAGACGGTCGTAATGATCACGAAAATGCCAGGTGAGCGGTTGGCCGAGATAGCGCTCCCACACATCCAGTGTGAACCGCACGCATCCAAAAACATGCGCGGCTTCGAAGCCAGCCATCGACGGTCGGAGATAGTCGAAATTGCCGCACGCGTCGGGGGTGGCGGGCTCAAGGATTTTCCCGGTCCAGGGCGGCAGATACATGTATGGCGTACCGAGCGGCCCGCGGTTCACGCCGTAAGGACCGGTCTTGCCAACCGGCTCCACAACGAACATGCGATCGTCGGCCGGGCCGGCTGTCACGCTACCCAACGGAGACGAAACTTCGACGATCTCGGGACGAGACCGAGGATCTTCAAATGGAGGCTGTACAAAAAGTCTGAACCGGGTGCCCATCCGCTCCCCCCTCAAAAGACTTTTATGCTGCCAGTTTAAGTTGACGATCGGCGCTCGCAAGCATTTTAGCAAGTAGTAAATTAGAATTAGAGCCAGCCTGCAAAAATGTACCGGGGCGTTATTCTGACAGTTCAACCAACCCTAAATAGCGGGGGTGACTGCGAATCGCATCGAGGTCGGAATCGTTCTTGAACCACAGCCGCATCTCGATGCCGACCTGAGGCATCCAGACCTCGAGCAAGTCTATCGCTCGCTCGATTTCGCCAAGCAGTGCATAAGTGCAAGCAGCATTGTACTGAATGTTGATATCATCTGGATCCGTTGCCAGAGAACGGGCCAACCACTCCAGAGCCTGATCGCGGACACCGAGAAAGGCCAGCGCCGTCGCTCCCAGGCAGGCAACATTGGCATTCTCCGGATGTAGCCGCAGTTCTTCCTCCGCCTTTTTCAAGGCGATCCGCGCATAGCTGCTGGCCTTGTCTATTTGCCCGAGCGAACGAAGGACGTTCACAAGCATGATCGGCGCACCATAATCGGCAGGCTTGATTTCCATCGCACGCTGGAGGTGCGTTGCCGCGAGTTCGAATTGACCTTCGGTGACGCAGAATTCGGCATAGTACCGATTTGCCTCGTGGCAATTGGCGTCGAGCGACAACGCCTGCTCGAATGCAGAAACTGCCTCGGTGCGATTGCCGGCGACCGCCAAAGCAAATCCCTTCGCCGCATGGGCCTCCGCCAGATTGGGATCGATAACGAGCGCCATCGTCGTATTCGCCAGAATGTCTTCTACCGGAATCCCGGTGCCGAACTGGGATCGCAAACGCGCATCGCAAACCGCGATTCCCGCATAGGCGCGGGCATAATTCGGATCCAATTCGATGGCTCGGGCGAAGCTCTGCCTGGCCATCAGATGGTTCGAGCGCGAGGCAATATGGTAGTATTCCCGCCCTCTGAGGAAATGCGTATAGGCTTCGACACTCTCTGTCGGCGCTTGCTCGATTGCCTCCTTTTCCTCCGGGAGCAGCTTGACCCTTAGTTGCTCGACAATTGCCTTCGTGATCTCGTCCTGAACCTCGAAGATATCGGTGAGGTCGCGGTCGTAACGTGCGGCCCAGACGTGACCGTCGCTAGCTGCGTCGATCAATTCGGCATTGATCCTTAGATGGTTGCCGGCTTTGCGGACACTGCCCTCTACGATGTAAGCAACGCCGAGCTCCCTGGCGATGCGCTGCAGGTTCTCGCTGCGGCCTTTCCATGTGAAGACGGTGTTGCGGCTCAGGACAAAGAGGCCTGAAACATTCGATAGATCAGTGATGATGTCCTCGGTGATGCCGTCGCTGAAAAACTCTTGGGCGGGATCGTCGCTGATGTTGGCAAATGGCAGGATTGCTACGGATGGCTTGTTGACGGGTGCCTGCGTGTGGCCGTTTGTGGCAAGCGGCATGCCTTCACCGGAGGCGACATTGCCCCAATCGGCAAAATAGACGTGCACCGGACGGGAGATGTTCTTGACGGTCTTTTCGCCCTGGTCTGCGAAATCGAGGCCGAGCTTGTTTGCGACTTCGTGGCGCACGGCCGCCGAACAGGCGATACCACCAGGCGCCGCAAGGGCTTGCAGCCGGACTGCCACATTAATGCCGTCCCCATGAAAATCGTCCTCGTCGAAGACGATGTCACCCAGATTCAAGCCTATTCGGAACGCAAAATGCCTGTCCGCAGGAATTCCGATGTTGCGCTCCAGCATGCCGCGCTGGATTTCGACCGCACAACGTGCAGCACTCAGCACGCTGCCGAACTCGACAAGGAAACCGTCCCCCATTATCTTGATGATATGCCCGCCATGGGTTTCGACGGCAGGATCGAAGAGCTCCCGGCGATGTAGACGAAGGGCGTTGAGCGTCTCCTCTTCGTTTGCCTCCAGAAGACGGCTGTAGCCCACCACATCGGCAGCCAAGATAGCCGCCAGCCGACGTTCAAGAAGCTCTGCACACATGCCCGTCTCCCCAACGTGCTGGTGGCAATACTACGCAATTCTAGAAGCTAGCCGGTAATGTTGCCGGACGATTGTATTACTGACAACTAAAATCTCCCTCCCGGCCGAAAGAACTCCCGGAGTTGCAAGCTCACGGCAAGATCGGCATGCCACGGGCCCTGCTTAGTCAGAGATATGGCTGATATTGTCGACGAATGAATTCAACGACGACACAATGCTTGTTCTGACGGCCGGCAATGTTATATGTAGGTAAATACCTACATGAGGCATGCCATGACCGTTACCACGCTTTCCAGCCGCGAGCTCAATCACGATGTCAGCAGTGCGAAGAAAGCTGCAAAAAAGGGGCCCGTCATCATAACGGACCGCGGCAAGCCGTCCCATGTGCTTCTGACATATGAAGAATTTCAACGTCTTTCCGGCAGCCGCCAAAGCCTGGTCGATGGGCTTTCCATGCCGGGCTTATCGGAAATCGACTTCATGCCAACGCGGGTCGAGATCAAAACCCGCGGAGTTGACCTGTCTTGAGCTATCTGCTGGATACGAATGTCATCTCGGAGCTGCGCAAGGTTGGTGATGGCAAGGCTGATCCTCAAGTCGTGGCGTGGATCGAAACCGCGAACGCTTCAGACTTTTATCTCTCTGCAATCTCCATTCTCGAATTGGAACGAGGCGTGCTTGCGATCCAGCGACGAGATGCGCGCCAAGGCTCACGCCTGCGCACATGGCTGGACGACCATGTGCGCCGGGAATTCGTTGGCCGGATCCTGCCAATCGACGATGCCATTGCAACGCGTTGCGCGCATCTGCATATTCCCGACCGGCGCAACGAGGCCGATGCGTTGATTGCTGCGACCGCACTCGTTCACAATCTCACCGTGGTGACGCGAAACGTGAGAGATTTCGACGGCACCGGTGTCGTCATTGTCGATCCTTGGCAAGGCTGAGCAGCAGAGCTGCTTGCATGGATCAGATCGCGGCGTCAGAGATACACAGCCGGTGTTGCCGCGTCAGCTCTTCGGAGGGGCGATGCTTTCCCGCAGGATAAGCTTGCTGCGGATGATGGTGCGCACCGAGACCGGGTTTTGCTTTTGGCCAATGGCGTCGAGCAGGAGTTCCACCGCGGCGCGGCCCATCTCTTCCACCGGCTGCTCGATCGTCGAGAGCGGCGGCGCGGAGAATTCGCAGACCGGGGAGCCGTCGAAGGAGACGACGGATAGATCGTCGGGAATGATCAAACCTGCGCGCTTGATGCAGCTGACGAATGAAATGGCCATGTCGTCGCTGGTGGCGATGACCGCCGTCGGTTTTTCAGCCAACTCCGCGAAATCGTCTGCCGCCTGCACGCCGATATCGAAACCGTGCTGATAATCGAGGCGACCACCCGAGCGATGCACGGACTCCTTCGGTAAGCCGGCTGCCTCAAGCGCCTCGAGCACACCGCCATAGCGCTCGACGTCGTGATAATTGCCTTCAGGTCCTGCAAGATAGAAAAACCGCCGATGGCCCAGCCGGATCAGTTCGGCCGTGACATCGCGCACAGCTTCGCGGTCATTGGTCACGACGCTCTGCAGGCCCGCATCGCTCATGTCGAGCAGCATCGACACGATCGGCAGGCCGGAATTTGCCAGCGAGCGCCCGTCGACCTCGGGAAGCTTCGACGACAGAATGATGGCGCCGCGGACGCTGCCGCCGAAGGCGAGATCGAGAATGTGCCGCTCGGAAATCTCATCACGATCGAGGTTGGCGATCATCAGATTGTAGCCACCTTGGATCAGCGATTTGTTGATGCTCTGCAGGACCTGCGGAATGATCTGTGAGACGCCGTAATAAAGCGATCCGGGCAGAATGATCATGATGATGTTGGATTTGCCAACCCTGAGGCCGCGCGCCATCGCATTCGGCGTATAGCCGAGTTGCTTGGCCGCGGCGTTGATCTTGGCGCGGGTCTTTTCGTTAACCCGCCCCGGGTTGGCGAGCGCACGGCTGACCGTCGATATCGCAACGCCGGCGAGCCGCGCGACATCGGCCATCAATGCGCCCGATTGATCCTCGCTGACCACATCCTTGTTTTTATTCACGTTTATTTCTTTCTCTCGGATGCTTCGATTTGCAACTTTAAGACAGGCTATGGTCGATAGCAAACGTTTGCCAAAAATCGCTTGCCAAAAAGACCAGCTTGGCTATCATCTTCAAATGGCAAACGATTGCCATTTCTTAATGCGTTGAAAACCCATGACTTATTGGATGCGGGACTGTTGTTCCGCACGCCGATGGGTCGTGCCTCGAGAATGGACAAATTATGGCGACTGGCGACAGGCTGCACTTCGGCGTCGATCTCGTGACGTTCTTTCATCCCGGCTTCTGGGGCGTCGATAGCGATGATGCGATCGTCGCCTATGCGCGCGCCGAACCGCGCCCCTTCTGGAACAAGATCCTCGACAGCGTCAAGGCCTCCGGCGTCACCGGTGTCGAACTCACTTTTTCTCCCTTCAACTGGCAGGATGCGATCAAGACCTATGGTTCGGTCGACGCTTTCGCGGCCGAGCTGGAAAAACGCGGCTTGACGCTCTGCAGCGGCTTCTTCGCGGAATTGGAGGCGGCGGGTGATTTTGCCGACCCCGCGGCTCAGCGCGCGCTGATCGACAAGGCGGAACGCTATGCCGACTTCCTGAAAGCCTGCGGCAGCGACATCATGGTGATCGGCGCGCCCTTGCGCCAGACGCTCGGTGCCCAACCGGTACAGTTTCATGATTTCGACCGTGCCAAGGTGATTGCCGATTTTCTGAACCGGCTCGGAGCGATCCTCTACGCGAGGGGCGTGCGGCTGGCGCTGCATACCGAGGCGCATTCGATCTTTGCCGCCGCGCGTGACGTCGACCTGATGATGCTTCTGACCGACCCGGCCTATGTGCATATGTGCCCGGACACGGCCCATATCATCGTTGCCGGTGCCGACCCCGTTCAACTCGTCGATCGCCATCACGAGCGGATGATCATCGCCCATTGGAAGGATGCGATCGGCCCCATGCCCGCCGACACGCCGATCGACAAGCATATCCACGATCGCCACCGTCCCTATTTCTGCGGCTTCGGCCTCGGTCGGGTCGACTGGCCGGCCTGGATCCGACTGCTGCGCGACCGGGCCTATGAAGGTTGGGCGATCCTCGAACTCGATGCCGCGCCGAATCCGGTCCGCGACATCGCCAATGGGCTAACGCTCGTCCGGCAGGCGCTCCTGCCGATCTATCGCTGACAAGACAATCCTGAAGACAACGAACGCCCCGCAAAGAGGGCATTTTCAAGAGGTGGAACAATGAAGACCATGATGAAGCTTTTTCTTGCCGGTGTGGCATTCGCCGGTCTCTTCGCTTCGGCGCATGCTGAGGACAAGCCAACAATCGAGATCATGTCGTCCTGGACGTCGGGCGGCGAAGCGGCAGCCCTCAACGTCATCAAGACCGAATTCGAAAAGCGCGGCGGCGTCTGGAAGGATTCCTCGATCGCCGGCTTCGGCGCCGCCGATGCGGCGTTCCAGAACCGTATTGTCGCCGGTGACGCGCCCGGCGCCAAGCAGGGTGTCATCGGTCTCGCCGCTGCGGATTTCGTCGGCCAGGGACTGTTCTACCCGATCGACGATGTCGCCGCTGCCGGCAAATGGGCCGACGTCCTGCCGACATCGATCCATGATCTCATCTCTTACGACGGCAAGGTCTATCTCGCGCCGACCGGCGCCCACGGCGAGAGCTGGGTCTTTTATTCAAAGGAAGCCTTCGGCAAGGCCGGCATCGCCGAGGAGCCCAAAACCTGGGACGAGTTCTTCGACGACTTCGACAAGCTGAAGGCTGCCGGCATCGTTCCCGTTGCCTGGGGCGGCCAGCCCTGGCAGCAGACCAAGGTCTTCAACATGATCCTGCTCTCGCAGGTCGGGATCGACGGCTTCCTGAAGATCTATGTCGACAAGGACAAGAGCCAGGCCTCCATTGACGGCGTCAAGAAGACCCTCGAAATTCTCGGCAAGCTGCGCGGCTATGTCGATGCCGGGGCTGCCGGCCGCAACTGGAACGACGCAACAGCCATGCTGATCACCGCCAAGGCCGGCGTCCAGTTCATGGGCGACTGGGCAAAGGGCGAATTCACCGTTGCCGGCAAGGAACCAGGCAAAGATTACGGCTGCATGATCGTGCCGGAGTCCAAGGGCATGGTCTATATCGCCGATTCCCTCTGGTTCCCGAAGACCGGCAATGCCGCGACCGACAAGGCGCAGAAACTTCTCGCTGAAGTCGTCATGGATCCCGCCGTCCAGGTCGAATTCGCTTTGAAGAAGGGCTCGGTTCCAATGCGCACCGATGTCGACAAGTCGAAGCTTGATGTCTGCGCCCAGAAGGGTGTCGAGCTCATGGCTTCCGGCGCGATCGTCCCGGATCAGGCAATCGTGCTGACACCCCAGCAGGTCGGCGCGCTCGACGATTTCGTCGACGAATACTGGAGCGGTGGCTCGAACGATGCGGCCTCTGCGGCTCAGAATTTCTTCGCCGTCTTCGAGTAGAATAGTGCCTGCGGCGTCGGCCTGATCCCGGCGCCGCGGCAGCCGCCGCCGCTGCCTCGCGCGGTGGCGTGTGCCCCGCTTTCCGTCAACGAGCTGGCCGATGCCCATCAAACGCAAGCCCAATCTTTCCGCCACCATCGCCCTGTTGCCGACTTGGTGCGCCGCGGTCGCGGTCTTCATTGGCACCATGGCCTGGTCGATCCGCCTGTCCTTCACCAACTCGACGCTTTTTCCGTCCTCGACCTACGTCGGATTTGCCCAGTATTCGAAGCTGTTCTCTTCCGCCAAGTGGCTCGCATCGCTGCAAAACGTGTTGATCTTCGGCGTGCTCTACGTCGCAGGCTGCCTGTTGCTCGGCTTTCTGCTGGCCGCGGCGCTGGATCGAAAGATCCGCTTCGAAAGCGCCTTCAGAACCATATTTCTTTATCCCTATGCCATGTCCTTCGTGGTGACCGGGTTGATCTGGCAATGGATGCTCAATCCGACGCTCGGCATCCAGGCGAGCGTGCGGTCGCTCGGCTGGGAAAGCTTCGTCCTCGACTGGGTGGTCAACCGCGACATGGCGATCTATGCGCTCGTGCTTGCCGGCGTATGGCAGGGTGCGGGGCTGGTGATGGTCATCGCGCTTGCCGGCATGCGCGGCATCGAGGCCGAGCAATGGAAGGCGGCGCGCATCGACGGCATTCCCGTCTGGCGCATCTACACCTCGATCATCCTGCCGCAGCTCGGGCCGGCGCTGGCCGCGGCCGGCATGCTGCTCGCCATGGGCGTGATCAAGACCTACGACATCGTCGTCGCCATGACCAATGGCGGTCCCGGCAATGCGACTGAGGTGCCGGCAAAATTCATTATGGACAATCTGTTCGGGCGCCAGAATCTCGGCCTCGCCACAGCCGGCGCAACAGTACTTGTCCTCGGCGTCATCATCGCCGTCGCTCCCTTCCGCTACGCGATGCATATACGCGCCAGAGCAAAGGGAGCCGCGTGATGACCGGTCCCCATCCGAACGGCCCGAAACCGGCGCGCCTGACGGCCGGGCGGATCGGCCTCTATGCCTTCCTGGTCGTTGCCGCGCTTTTCTTCCTGCTGCCGCTCTACACCATGGTCGTCACCTCGCTGAAATCGATGGACGAAATCCGGCTCGGTCAGATCTTTGCCCTGCCGGCGACGCTCGATTTCTCCGCCTGGGTGACCGCCTGGTCGGGCGCCTGCATGGGAACCGTCTGTGTCGGCATTCGTAGCGGCTTCTGGAATTCGGTGGCGATCACCCTACCCGCGGTGGCGCTCTCGGTCTTCATCGGCGCCGTCAACGGCTATGCGCTGTCGCTCTGGCGGCCGCGCGGGGCAAACCTGCTCTTCGGTCTGCTGATGGCCGGCGGTCTCATCCCCTATCAGATCTTCCTCTACCCGATGGTCCGGGTGATGGCGAATATCGATCTCTACAATTCGCTCGCCGGCATCATTCTCGTGCATGTCATCTTCGGCCTGCCGCTGGTGACGCTGCTCTTCCGCAATTATTTCGTCAGCGTGCCGGAAGAGCTCTGCAAGGCGGCACGCGTCGACGGCGCCGGCTTCTGGCGGATCTTTTTCGAGATCATGCTGCCGATCGCCGTGCCGATGGTGGTTGTTGTCTCCATGCTGCAGTTCACCGGCATCTGGAACGACTTCCTGCTCGGTCTGGTTTTTGCCGGGCGCGACAACCTGCCGATGACGGTGCAGCTCAACAATATCGTCAACACCACGATGGGCGAGCGGACCTACAACGTGAACATGGCGGCGACGATCCTCACCGCCATCGTTCCGCTCGCCATCTATTTCCTATCCGGCCGCTGGTTCGTGCGCGGCATCGCCGCCGGCGCAGTCAAGGGGTAACGTTTCCATGCAATCTGCCGTTTCCGTCAAGGACCTGAAGATCGCCTATGGCGACCATACGGTGATCGAGAAGCTGTCGATCGATATCGCCCCGCAGGAATTCCTGGTGCTGCTCGGCCCTTCCGGCTGTGGCAAGTCAACGCTTCTGAGCGCAATTGCCGGCCTCCAGGATATTACATCAGGCGAGGTGTGGATCTCAGGCAAGAACGTCAGCTGGGAAGAACCGAAGGACCGCGGCATCGGCATGGTCTTTCAGTCCTATGCGCTTTACCCGCGCATGTCGGTCCGCAAGAACCTCTCCTTCGGCCTTCGTATCGCCGGTCTGCCGAAAGCCGAGATCGAAGCCCGTGTCGCCCGGACGGCTGCCCTCCTCCATCTCGAAGCGCTGCTCGACAGGCGCCCAGCGGAGCTTTCCGGCGGCCAGCGCCAGCGTGTCGCCATCGGCCGAGCGCTGGTGCGGGAAGTCGATGTCTTCCTCTTCGACGAACCGCTGTCGAACCTCGACGCCAAGCTGCGCAACGAATTGCGCGTCGAGATCAAGAAGCTGCATCAGCGCCTCGGCAACACAATGATCTACGTGACCCATGACCAGGTGGAGGCGCTGACGCTTGCCGACCGCATCGCCATCATGCGCGACGGTCTGATCCAGCAGCTCGCTTCGCCGGCCGAGATCTATCGCTGTCCGGCCAATCTCTTCGTCGCCAGCTTCATCGGCGCGCCGGCGATGAATTTCGTCGAAGGCCGGATCGAGCGCAGCGGCGCCTCGCCGCTCTTCCGGAGCAAAGGGCTCGCCGTCGAGCTCTCCGGCTATGCCTTTAGCGCGGGGGCGGCGGAAGGACCGGCAACACTCGGCTTTCGCCCCGAACACCTCGTGCTCGACGGGGCGACAAGCCGCCTGCCCACCATTCCCGGCCGCGTTTCCGTCGTCGAGCCGATGGGGTCGGATGCGGTCGTCTGGTTCGACTGGGCCGATCAAAGCCTTTCGCTGAGACTCATGGGCGACGTGGATCTGCAGCCGGGCGACGCCGTGGCTCCCGGGCTCGATATCGCCAAGGCGTCGCTCTTCGGCGCCGATGGATCGCGGCTCTGATGCGCCGCGCCTTTGTTTTCTCGCAATTGCCGGCGCGCTGCGCGCCGATTTGAGCAATTGCTCCAGGACAGGATTTGGAAAGACATGTCTGAGATCGTCTATGATGCGCTGGTGATCGGCTCCGGCGCGGCGGGTTCTTTCGCGGTCAAAGAACTGACGGCGCAAGGACTATCCGTGCTCCTTCTGGAGGCAGGTCCTGCCGTCGGGCCTCAAGATTTCGACCCTGCACGCAAGAAGGCGCCCGCCAGCAGCATCAATATCTGGGAGCGCGCCCGGGCCACGATCAAGGGCCAACCGATCCAGGCGCGGGCGGCTTTTTTTACCGAGCGCTTCAGCCATTTCTTCGTCAACGACCGCAAGAATCCCTATACGACGCCGAAGGGCGAGCCTTTCCTGTGGATCCGCGGCCGCCAGGGCGGCGGGCGTCTGCACAGTTTCGGCCGCGTGCTGCTGCGCTGGACCGACGACGATTTCAAGATCCGGTCGCGCTCTGGAAAGGGTGTGGACTGGCCGGTCTCCTATGACGAGCTCACGCCTTTTTACGACGAGGTGGAAACCTATCTCGGGCTTTACGGCAACAAGGATGATGTGCCGAGCCTGCCGGATGGCATCTATGCCAAACCGGCAGGCCTGACGCCCGCCGAGCAGATCTTCAAGCAGGCGGTCGAAAGCCGCTGGCCGGAGAGGCACGTCGTCTCCTGGCGCTACATTGCGCCGGACGCCGAACGCATGCCGCGGCCGCTCAGGGACGCCAAGGCCACCGGCCGGCTGACCGTCCGCTACGACGCCGTCGTTCGCCGCATCACCACCGACGAGAAAACCGGCCGCGCCACCGGCGCGGAATTCATCGATCGCAACACGGGTCATGTTTCGACTGCCCGTGCCGCAACGGTGGTTCTTTCCGCATCGCCGATCGAGAGCGTGCGGCTGCTGCTCAATTCGGTTTCGGCAAGACATCCTGACGGGCTCGGAAACAGCTCGGGCGTCCTCGGCCGCTATTTCATGGACCAGCTTCCCTGCCTCGCCTTCGGCTCCTTTTCGAAGGCGAAGGGCTGGGCGCAGGATGAATCCGCTCCGGCCGACCCGTTCTACAATCCATCGGGCGGGATCTTCATCCCCCGCTTCGGCGAGGGTGATGCCGCCCGCGGCGATTTCGACTACCAGGGCAGCGTCGGCCGGGCGCCGGTTTCGGGAGATGCCGATGCGCGTCTCGCCTTCTTCGGCTTCGGCCGAATGCTGCCCTATGCCGACAATCGCATCACCCTCGATGGCAGGCGCAAGGACGCCTGGAACATTCCCGTGCCGCATATCCGCTGCGTCATGCAGGCGGAGGAGCAGGCGCTGCTTCACATGCAGGAGGAGACGCTGATCGCCATGGTGAGCGAGGTCGGCGGAGAACTCGAATTCATCGGCTCGCCCACCGGCCTCAAGGAGATGGGCAAGGGCGCTTTCCCCGACGCCGATGCTTTCAGCCGCTTCATGTTTCGCACATGGTTTCGCAAGACCATGTGCATGGGTGCGGCAATCCACGAAACCGGCGGTGCCCGCATGGGCGAAAGCCCGGACGTGTCGGTGCTCAACCCTTTCAATCAGGTCTGGGATGCCCCAAACCTCATCGTCACCGACGCCAGCGCCTTTCCCGGCAGTGGCATCGCCGGCACGACGCTCACCGTCATGGCCCTGACGATCCGCGCCTGCCGAAACCTGGTCGACCGGTACCGGGCGGAGCAGCTTTAAGGCGCGCTTGGAACGAGAGGCGGGAGTAACCGTTTCAGCTCGATCAGTGGTCGTCATATCACCTTCGCACTGACATGCTCCTGTCAACAAAAGCAGGAAGGGAAAAACCATGTCGCAATCGCATCAGGACCAGCTCAGCCGGATAAAGGCCGAAATCGCCGACAGCTTCGATGAGGAGCTGGAAATGCAGATGGAGGAGGACCGGCTGGACGATCTGGTCACCGAGGGAATGTCGGAACCGGCCGAGCAGACGCTCGAGCGAAAGATCTATTTCCGCGAACTCTTCCGGCTGCAGCACGAACTGGTGCGGCTGCAGGATTGGGTTCAGCACAAGAAGCTGAAGGTCGTCGTGCTTTTCGAGGGCCGGGATTCGGCCGGCAAGGGCGGCGCGATCAAGCGCGTCACCCAGAGGCTCAATCCGCGCGTCTGCCGCACCGTCGCGCTGCCCGCCCCGACCGAGCGGGAGCGCCATCAATGGTATTTCCAGCGTTACGTCCCGCATCTCCCAACCGCTGGCGAGATCGTGCTCTTCGACCGCAGCTGGTACAATCGCGCCGGCGTCGAGCGCGTCATGGGGTTCTGCACCCCGGAAGAACTTGAGGAGTTCTTCCGCTCGGTGCCTGAATTCGAACGGATGCTGGTCCGCTCCGGCATCGTGCTGATCAAATACTGGTTTTCGATCACCGACGAGGAGCAGGAATTCCGCTTCAAGATGCGCATCCACGATCCGCTGAAGCAGTGGAAACTTTCACCGATGGATATGGAAAGCCGTGTCCACTGGGAGGAATATACCAAGGCCAAGGAAGAAATGCTGGCGCGCACCCACAGCAAGGATGCACCCTGGTGGGTGGTGCAGGCGGTGGACAAAAAACGGGCGCGATTGAACTGCATCGCCCATCTGCTCGAACAGATCCCTTACGAGGATGTTCCGAAACCGGATATCGAGCTGCCGGATCGTATCCGCCACGCCGACTATAACAGGGCGCCGGTTCCGCCTGAAATGCACGTGCCGGAGCGATATTGAGGCATAACTCTACCTGCCTTCACGGTCGCAGATGACGAGCGGACTCCAGCTTCGCCGAAGTTTCGGCTATCGCTATCCCACGTGTGAGCGTGGTGCAGCGATAGTGCGCGGCCTTAGAAGATCAGGCGGCGATGTTTCCGATTTGGTTGAGTTCGTCGATAGTCTCATCCGGCAGAACGAGCGCGGCAGCGGCGAGGTTCTCCCTCAGATGGCCAACGGACGAGGTGCCGGGGATCAGCAGGATGTGCGGCGCGCGGCGTAGCAGCCAGGCGAGTGCCACTTGCATGGGCGTGGCATCAAGGCGTGCGGCGACATCGGACAGGGTGGACGACTGCAGCGGGGTGAAGCCGCCGAGCGGGAAGAAGGGCACATAAGCGGTGCCATCGCGGGCGAGTTCGTCGATCAGGCGATCGTCGGCCCGATGCGCAAGATTGTACTGGTTCTGCACGCAGACAATCTCGGTGATCCCGCGCCCTTCGGCGATCTGCTTCGATGTGGCGTTGCTTAAGCCCACGTGACGGACCAAGCCCTGCCGCTGGAGATCGGCAAGCACCGTCAGGGGTGCTTCTATCGAGCCTTCCGCGGGGCCATGAACGTCGAACATGATTCTGAGGTTGACGACGTCAAGCACCTCAAGCCCTAAATTACGAAGATTGTCGTGGACCGCCGCCGTCAGTTCTTCCGGCGAAAAGGCAGGGTTCCATGATCCATCCGTGCCGCGTCGTGCGCCGAGCTTGGTGACGATGACAAGGTCGTCACGATAAGGATGGAGCGCTTCACGGATGATCTGGTTGGTGACGTGCGGACCATAAAAATCGCTGGTGTCGATGTGGTCTACGCCGCTCTCAACCGCCTCGCGCAACACGGCCAAGGCCGCGCCATGATCCCTGGGCGGGCCAAAGACGCCTGGCCCGGCAAGCTGCATGGCTCCGTAACCGAGCCGCTTTACGTTGCGGTCGCCGAGTTTGAAGGTTCCGGATTGATCGATGATGGACATGACCTCACTCCTTTCAAGAGATGACGCCAAGATAGGCGTTGTCGGCGCGCCTGATAATTCGCTACAATCCGCACAGGCTGTGCGGAGTGGCGAACAGTGAAAGTCGATTTGGGCGATCTCAATGCCTTCGTTGCGGTGGCGCGGGCCGGTGGTTTTCGCGAGGGTGCGCGTGTAAGCGGCGGCAGTGCTTCTTTCCTCAGCGAGGCGGTGCGTCGGCTGGAGGCCGAGCTCGGCGTCAGGCTCTTCAACCGCACGACACGCAGCGTCGTTCCGACCGAAGCGGGTAGAGGCTTGCTGGAGCGGCTCGGCCCTGCGCTGACCGAGGTGGAGTCTGCGCTCGACGTGGTCAACGGATTTCGCGACCGGCCGGCCGGCTCGCTGCGGCTCAATGTACCGGGCAGCGCGGCGCGGCTGGTGCTGCCCGCCATCGTTCCGCCGTTCCTCGAAGCCTATCCCGACATTCGCCTTGAGGTGATCACCGAGGAGAGTTTCGTCGATGTGCTCGCTGCCGGGTGCGATGCCGGCATCCGCTACGACGAACGGCTGGAGCAGGATATGATCGCCGTGCCGATCGGGCCGCGTGTCCAGCGCTTCGCCACCGCAGCTTCGCCTGTCTATCTCGACCGCCATGGCCGGCCGCAGCATCCGAGCGAACTGCTCGGCCATGCCTGCCTGCTGGGCCGTTTTGCCAGCGGCGCGCTGACGACGCCATGGGAGTTCGAGCGAGACGGTGAGGTGGTGCGGGTCGAACCGTCAGGACCGTTGATCGTCAGGGTCGGCGGGGCGACCGATCTGACCGTCGACGCAGCGATCTCGGGCACCGGAATCATTTGCGTATTCGAGGACTGGCTGCGCCCACACCTCGACACCGGCGCCCTCGAGCCCATCCTGGAACCCTGGTGGCAGCGCTTTTCCGGGCCGTTTCTCTATTACCCCGGACGGCGACTGGTGCCGGCGCCGCTCAGGGCATTTATCGATTTCGTCAAGGCCTCGAACAGGCAGGCTTGAACAGCGCTGGATCCGTCAAAGCTGGACCTCGGCATTGCCGCCCATATCGGGCTTGCTGTTCGAGACCGCTGCGGCGGCCATCTTGATATAGCTGATGATCGTGCCTGGACTGTCCCAGTATTCGGCCGAAGACGGGATCATCTTGAGGATGCGGATGGAAGGATCGTCGGGATTGTCCCACCACGCCTTGGCCGGCGTCGCCCATAATTCCCTGATCTTTTCGCGGTCGTTCTGCACCTCGGCCGTGCCCGACAGAGAAACGTATTTCTGCCCCTTGGTATCGGCAAAGGCGAGGCACACATTTGGCCAGCAGGCGATCTCATCGTCCTTGTGGCTGGCCACATCGGTCAGAAAATAGACCGCGTTCTCGAGCTGCGCGCTATAGGCGGACATCGGGCGGGCACGCAGATCGTCACCGCTGCGGGTCGTCAGCATGCAAAACCCTATTCTGTCGATCAGTTCCCATACCCGCGTCGCATCGTTATGCTCGGCCATCGTCATCTCCATTTGGCAAGAGGAGACGAAGTAACCATTTGCCGTGGCCAATGTTCCGCAAACTCGACCACTGCCACCGTCCCTGCGCTTGTTTCTCAGTGCACGCTTGGGGTTTCCATGACCATTGCGAAGTCTTCAGCGACCAGTTCGCTGACGGCGATGAGAATTTCCTCGCGGGAAAAGCCTGAGATCAATGCGCGTTGGATGAGATCCTGCAGATCCGGCTCCACGACATCGCGGCAATCCTCGAGGCGTTCTTCTGAAACGGTGAGGCTATTCAATTCGTCCATTGTCTGTCCTTTCCAGGGAATGCAACCGTCGAAGCTCGGCAAGCCGGTCGTACGCTCTTTGGCTGGAATTGCTCTAACGGGCGGCCGTCCGCTTCGGCTTGACGATCAGGCCTTCGCGCTGCAGCTGCTTGCGTGCCGCCTTACGCTGCCGGCTGATCGCCTGCGCCTTTTCCCTGACGCGCCGTTCGGAAGGTTTCTCATAGGCGCGCCGTTCCTTCATTTCGCGGAACAGGCCTTCGCGCTGCATTTTCTTTTTCAAGACCCTGAGGGCCTGATCGACATTGTTGTCTCTGACAACTACCTGCATTTCGAATTCTCCGATGTAAGGGACGCTTAACCGAGCTGCTCGGCGATGAGCGCCTGCAATTCACGGCGGGTGAGAAGGCATGGAAATGGCCTCCAAGTCTTGGCAGCGCGGCGAACGGTCTCGTCACCCTCACGCGAGTTCACCGCCGCAATCGCGGTGGCTGTATTGGTATTGATCAAAAAGAAATCCTTTACCGGCCATTGCCGGCTTCATCGATTGTTTTGGATTTGACCACCGCGCTGCCTCAAGGGCGTGCGCCGATTCAGCCGATGTACAAGCGTCCCGTTCCTAAGCCCGCGACGGCTTCGAGTTCCACTTTGGCCCTAAAATAGTTGGCGTGGCGTGCAATTGCAACAGCTGAGCCGGATCGTTCGGTTTCAGGGCCTGGAATCACCCTTAGATATATTCGTTGCCGATGTTCAAGTTAGCCGGGTATAGATTCGCTCGAATTTTCTTCAATTTGGCGTGAAAACGAAATTATTCGCCCAGAAATTAAGCAACGCCTGTATCGGTGATGACATTAACCTTTCATTAAATAACCTATTGACTTGCAGTATTAATAGGTTGTTAAAGGGGCCGCTTGCTGAGGTCAAAACTGACCCGCCATAATAATTTAAGGAGAGAGCGATGGCTTCGCCGATACACGCAACCGATGATAGTGCAACATTTCTAGAAACTGACGTAATTTCCGGGAATCTGCTTTCCAACGATTCATCCGATAACGGCCACCTGTTCCTGCGCGCCTTCGACGGCGAGACCGTTGGCGCCAAGAGCGGCAACAGCCAGATCACCGAGATCCATGGCGACTACGGCACGTTCTTCGTCAAGCCGGACGGTAGCTACACCTATGTCCTGAGCGATGCTGCCAAGATCGGCTTCGCCAACGGCGAATCGTACCAGGAAAAGGTTTCCTACAAGATCTCCGACGGCAGCGGTCATACCGACGTCGGCCTGTTCACCTTGAACATTCAGGGCGTAACCCAGGTCAAGCCGATCGCGGTTGATGATGTCTACAACTTCACCGAAGGCCATGCCATTGGTGGCAACGTTCTGGATAACGACATTGCCGGCGACAACGGCAAGATGTTCCTCCGCCAGTTCCTGACCACCAAGGTAGACGGCACTGCCGACGCTGTAACCGACGTTGCCGGGACCTACGGCACGTTCCATGTCAAGTCGGACGGCACGTTCACCTACGACCTGAACACGGATCTGAATGACGGTCAGACCTACACGGAAGTTCTCCGTTACTACAAGATCTCCGACGGCGAAGGCCACACGGACACTGCCAAGGTGACGCTCAACATCACCGGCACCGACGCTCATATCGCCTGATCAGTTGCGATAGTCTTGTGACATGACGCCCGCCGTGCAATCGGCGGGCGTTTTCGTATACTTGGCCTATTCGGCTGGGCCTAACTCTTTTTAGCTAGTTCTTATAAATGCCGGGGAAGCGTAGTCTCGAAGTTCGGAGGACACGCCCTTGACCGAATACATCGAACCCAAGCAAATTGAGACCGATGATCTGACGAAAGTCTGGTCGGTAACCGAGTTCTGCGCTCGCCATCGGATAGACGCCGAGGAACAGGCGCTGTTGCTCAAACTTTTCGGGCCATTCGCGACAGCCTGCGAACTGCTTCACAATGCCAAGCGCGCACCACGATTCAGATGAGCCTTGTCTATTCCCTTTCATCTTCTGGCACAGCTAACTCGTCGGCGAACGAGGCTGTCAGACATTGCGTGACGGGGTAACGCCCGCGACTCCGCATGCTGAAAAGGCACGGCGCCATCCCACGCGGATGGGCAGCGCCTGCCGACAAGCGCGAATGACAAGGCGTCTTCACGATCGGCCGTGAGCCTTTCCGTATCTTCACGTCCCCGAAGATTCCTGAATTGCTCCTCACCCTCTGCACAAAATCTGCAATCCGGCGCGGGATGTTTCCGCCATGAGCACGAACGACATCCAGCCGGGCGACCCATCCCCAGCTTTGCCGGAACGCCTGCGCAATGACGGGTGGTGGCTTGCACAGGAGCCTCAAGACTCGCCTGCCGCGGCGAGGTTGGGAAGCAGGCTCATCGTGATCGAAACGCAGCATCCGCAAGAGGAACAGCAATGGATACAGCCAATACTTTGACAGAACCGATGCCAACCAGACGCGGCAGCGGCCGAACTGTCGCGCTGCTTGCGCTGGTGGGATTTGCGGATTTTCTGATTTTTGGCCGGGAACTCGGGATAAACCTTTTCCTTTTCGCGCTCGCCGTCTTCGCGGGCATTCTGCTTTCGGCCAGGAGGAGACCTCGGCTTTCGATGGCGGCGTTCCTGCTCAGCTTTTCGATTCTGGCGTCGGCGCCCCTAGTGGAATCGCCTTCGCTGACTGGTGTTGCCCTTTGCCTCGGCGCGCTAATGTCGGTTGCGCTCATCAGCGCCAGGCTCCTCCCCCGCCGCCTGCCCGCCCTGCCCCTCGTATTCTTCCGTTTCGCCCTCGTCATTCCCCTGCGGCTTGCCGAAGATATCAGGAAGTCTCTTGCGACACCGGGAAAACGTTTCTCTTTCACCATGGTCCGACAGGGCGTCGGCCTCTGGATCATGCCGCTCATCCTCGCGGCGGTCTTCGTATCCCTCTTTGCAACTGCGAACCCGCTTATTGAAATCGCGCTACGCAGTATTGATTTTGCCGTTCTGCTGCAGTTTCTCGATCTTTGGCGGATCGGCTTCTGGATGATAACAGCCGTTGTCGTCTGGGCGATGTTGCGGCCGCGCCTGGAGCGTCGCACCAAGAGGCCGCCGGCCGGCCGGCCGTTCATGATGGTGCCCACCAGGAATGCGCCGTTCGGTCATGCTTCGCTGCTGCGGTCGCTCATCCTGTTCAACGCGATCTTTGCCGTGCAGACGCTTCTCGATCTCGTCTATCTCTGGGGCGGCGCAGATCTGCCCGAGCACATGAGCCATGCCGAATATGCCCATCGCGGCGCCTATCCGCTGATTGCCACAGCACTTCTTGCCGCAGCTTTCGTCCTCGTCGCCATGCGGCGCGGCGGGCCCGGTGATCATAGCGCGCTGATCCGCGGCCTCGTTCAAGCCTGGATCGGCCAGAATGTCCTGCTCTGCCTGTCTTCGATGCTGCGGCTTGGACTTTATGTCGAGGTCTATTCGCTGACAGAACTGCGTGTCGCCGCCGGTCTCTGGATGGGTATCGTCGCCATCGGCCTTGTCTTAATCCTGCTGCGCATTCTGCTCAACCGATCCAATGAGTGGCTGGTCGCTGCGAATCTTGCCTCCCTGCTTTTGGTTCTCTACATCAGTTCCTTCGTCGATTTTTCGGCATTCATCGCCCGTTTCAATGTCGCCCACAGCCAGGAGATCAGCCAGGAAGGTCTGCCGCTCGACCTCTCTTATCTCTCCTCGCTCGGTCCCTCCGTCATTCCGGCGCTCGATCTCTATCTCCAGAAGCTGCCGAGCCACCTGATCGACCAAAGAAGCAAAGCGGTGACCGCTCGCTTTTACCTCGTCAGGCATTTTGAGATGCAGCCGCGCGACTGGCGGAGCTGGACCTTTCGGTCTGCACGGCTGGAGACCTATCTTCTATCTCCTGCAGCCATTGCAAGAGAGAACGAGAACGATGACAACAAGCAGGACAAACCAACACCGGACCGCTGATGGCGCCCCGCATTCTTGTCGTCGATGACGAACCTCACATCCGCGATGTGATCTGTTTCGCTCTTGAGCGTGCCGGTCTGATATCGACGGCCGTTCGCAACGGCACCGAGGCGATGGCGGCCTTCCGCCGCGGCAGCATCGATCTGATCATTCTCGATATCGGCATGCCGGATATGGATGGTCTTGAGGTCTGCCGCCAGATCCGCAAGACATCGGGATTGCCGATCCTGTTTCTTTCCGCGCGCGACGAGGAGATCGACAGAGTGCTGGGTTTGGAAATCGGCGGTGACGACTACGTCACCAAGCCGTTCAGCCCGCGCGAACTCGTTGCCAGGGTCAAGGCGATCTTGAAGCGCAGCGGCAACGAAGCGGAGCCTGAGAGGCGCCGCGCCATCTTTGTCGCCGGCGAGCTCAGCCTGGATCGCCTAGGCAGGACGGTCATGTTCGGGGACAGCGCCATTTCGATGACGGTGCTCGAATTCGCCATCCTGGACGCATTGTTGTCACGCCCCGACATGGTCTTTAGCCGCGAACGACTGATGGAGGCGGCCTATGGCGCCGGAACCTACGTCGCCGACCGCACGATCGACAGCCATATCCGCAACATCAGGGCCAAGTTCCTGGCGGCGGGCGGCCA
This sequence comes from Rhizobium sp. BK456, assembly GCF_014194045.1. Classification (NCBI taxonomy): domain Bacteria; kingdom Pseudomonadati; phylum Pseudomonadota; class Alphaproteobacteria; order Hyphomicrobiales; family Rhizobiaceae; genus Rhizobium; species Rhizobium sp. BK456. Next base: position 63,089 of record NZ_JACIAO010000009.1, on the reverse strand, counting down.
GGGGATCATCGCGACGGTTCACGGCATCGGCTTCAAACTCGGCAGTGAAAGCGGGAGGAAGGCCTGATGCCGGCACCGAAAGTCAGGACGAAATGGCGCCCGACGCTGGCGCTGATCGTCTATGTCGTACTTCTCGCCGTCATGGCGTTGCCGATCCTAATCGTCATCTGGTTTCGCGCGGTCGAGGCGAGTTCGAACCGGATGGCGCCGGCGGAAATCGTCGCTCTCGCGGTTGTCGCCATGCTGACGCTCGCTATTGCCTATGTGCTGACGCGCACCATCACCGGCCCGATCGACGCCTTGATCGCCCGCACGGAAGAGATTGCCCGCGGCGGCAAGGGAGCAATCCGGCCGCTCGAAAGCTACGGAACGCGCGAGATCGCAGTGTTGTCGCAAAGCTTCCTCGATCTCGCCGGAAAACTGGTCGATCGCACCGAATATGTCGGCTCATTCGCCGCACATGTCTCCCACGAACTGAAATCGCCGCTGACGGCCATTCGCGGTGCAGCGGAGCTTTTGCGCGACGACGATGCCGAAAGGCCGATGACGAAAGCGCAGCGTTTACACTTTCTCGATAATATCGTCGCCGATGCAGCCCGGCTCGATGCGCTGTTGCAGCGGCTGAGAGAACTTGCGCAAGCGGAAACCCCGGTAGCCGAGGGCGAAAGCAACATCTCGGATATCCTGCCCGCACTGCGCGGGCAATTCCCCGCCCTTTATATTTCCGGGAAAGGCGATACGGAGACATCGGTTGCTCTTCCCCGGGAAGCAGCCGGTATCGTCTTTGCCAATCTCGCCGAGAATGCCCTTCAGCAAGGCGCCACGCTGTTGGAACTGAGCGTGTCGGCGGATGCCCGGGCAACCGTTATCTTAGTCCGTGACGACGGCGGCGGTGTTTCCGAGGCAAATCGCCAACGTATCTTTCAGCCGTTCTTTTCAACCCGCCGCGAACAAGGCGGCACCGGCATGGGTCTCGGCATCGTTCGCGCCATGCTGAGCGCCCATGGCGGTACGATCCGCCTGCTGCAGACGGCCGGCGCAGGCGCCGAGTTCGAAATCACCATACCCGTGTAATTCCCTTATGATTGGGAAGAGGTTCACTTGTGCCTGAAGATTGTTCCCACGTTGACCTTCTGGACCTGATGCCGACCGCAGGCTCGTAAGTAGGCGGATCAGTTGTGCGGTTTTATTGCCGTCAACGCCGCCTGCGCGATGATATCTGCAATGCGTTCGGACAGCGCCGGGTCGGAAACGGCGCGCGCAAGGGTGACACCGCCGCTCAGCGTGGCGAGAAGCAGGATCGCCTGATCTTCCCGGCTTGTTTCGGATCCGCCCTCCATCTTGTGCTCCGGCAGGCCGGCGGCAACTTCTTCGACGAGGCGTTTGATCTCCGCCGTATAGGCGCTTCGCGTTTCATCATCCGCGCGCATCACGTCGGGCGAAAGGCTCGGCAGAGCACAGCTCTCGCCCAAATCGCATGTTCTTTTATAACCGAGATAGTAGCTGACGAATGTCGGCAGCCAGTCTTTCGGCTGATTGGTCTTCAGCGCGGCGATTCCCTGCCGCAGATCTTGGAGCCCCTCCAGCACGGCCGTGCGAAAGGCTTCGGCCTTCGATTTGAAATGTCCGTAGAAGGCGCCGTTCGTCACGCCGGCGGCCTTCGTCAGCGCGTCGATTCCGGCGCCGCCATAACCGTCCTTGCGGAAGACCTGGCCCGCGGCTGTGATGACGCGGGCCCGGGTTTCCAGTTTGTGTTCGGCGCTGTAACGCATGAAAACCTCATTTAGAGAGCAATCTCTCTTTATTGCTTGCTAAGAGAGTGACCGGTGTGTATGCATAAAGAGTGATCGGTATATCAGAAACGGTCACGATTCAAAGAGGGAGATATCGGATGCCTATCACACTCACCGTGCCGGAGGGCCTGCTCTCGCCGGAGGCTCAGGCGCAAGCCTTCGCCGGATTGACGGACGCTTTGCTTGATGTCGCCGGTTTGACCGGCAACGCCTTCATGACCGCCAATGTCATCGGCACCATCAACGTGCTGCCGCGCGAGCACGTGCTGGCGGCGGGAAAGCCGATCGCCGCAGCATTCGTCGAACTTAAATTGCCGGAGGTCGCGCTGGCGAGCGCTGAAGCGAAGCAGGCCTTTATCGAAAAAGCGGCCGATGTCGTCGAGCAGGCCGCCGAAGGCCGGCTCAAGCGAGAGCATATATGGTCGAACATCGTCTATGCTCCCGAGGGAGCGTGGGGAATTGCCGGCGACAGCTATAGCAATGCCGACTTCGTCGGCGCCATCCAGCAAGCGGCCGCCGCGTCGTAACGTTGGCGGCGGATGTGCGAAACCTCAAACCTGACACAGCAATGCGCCGCCATCCGGCGGCGCGACGGAGCCAACCCATGCAGCTTGCCAACTATCTGTTCTTTTCCACCGGCTGCGAGGAGGCGCTCGCCTTTTATGCCGAATGCGGGCTTGGCCGGGTCACGCAATTGAAACGTCAGGGCGCAAATGGAATGCCCGTTGCCAGCGAAGCCATGAGGGGCAAGCTGATGCATGCGCGTTTCGAAGGACCCGGCATTCTGTTCTTCGCCTCCGACAATCACGATGCCGAGCCGATGCGAGGCTCCGCCCATATGCTGATCATGGATGACCGCGACAGGACCGAGGAGCTCTTCGCCCAGTTGGCCGAAGGCGGCAGGATAACGACGCCGCTGGCGGTCCAGCCATGGGGGAGCTATTACGGCAAGCTCACCGATCGTTTTGGCGTCCAGTGGATGCTCGATTGTCTCGTTTGAGCATATGCAGCGGCGGGCGCCCTCCCGCCTCGTGTCCGCTCATCACCGCGTGGTATAGCCGCCATCGATGACAAGCACTTCGCCGGTCACATAGCTTGCCGCCGCCGAGCAGAGAAACAGGGCAGCGCCCGCAACCTCCTCCGGCTGCCCGACTCGTCCCATCGGGGTCATGTTGCGCCAGGTCGGGAACCAGTCGGGGTTATCGATCCCGCCGCGCGACAGATCGGTCTCGATATAGCCAGGCGCGATGGCGTTGACGCGGATATTCTCGGCGGCGACTTCGCTCGCCAGGCTCTTGGTCATCATATGAACCGCCGCCTTGGAGGCGTTGTAGGCGACCTGGTTCTGAGGAATGTTGGAGACGATGCCCGAAATCGAGCCGATATTGAGGATGGCGCCGCCGCCCTGGCGGCGCATGGGAGCGAGTGCCGCGCGGCAGGCGCGGAAGACAGCGTCGACATTGACGGTCATGATCTCGCGCCAAATGGCATCGGCGAATTCGCCGCTGTCGCCATGAATGGCGATGCCGGCATTATTGACGAGGATGTCGAGCCGGCCCGCCCGTGACAGCGTCTCCGTGACGAGCGCGTCGGCAGCATCGTCTTTCGTCAGGTCGGCGACGATGAAATCGCAATCGACACCGGCCTTGGCGAGCCGATCTACCGCCGCCGCATTGCGGGCCCTTCCCGTGATGACAACTTTGGCGCCGGCCTCGCCGAGGGCCTCGGCGATCGCAAGCCCGATGCCGCGCGTGCCGCCGGTTACCAGCGCCACCTGCCCGTCCAGGCGAAATCTATCGAAGATCATGGTGGTCCCTTTCTGGTTTTGGGAAAGCGACGAGCGTTCATCAGATGTCGGTACTCTGCGGCAGGATGACGAGATCGCGGATTGTGACGTTGCGCGGGCGCGTCAGCATGAAGAGCACCGCTTCGGCCACTTCCTTCGGCTCCATCAAGCCGCCGGCGGCAAGTGCCTCATCCAGCTTCTCCTGCGGCCAATCGCTCAAAAGAGCGGTGACCACGGGGCCTGGCGCGACCGCCCCGACGCGCAGGCCATGCTTCGCCACCTGCCGCCGCAGCGTATGGACGAAGGCCTGCACCGCATGTTTGGAGGCTGTGTAGATCGGCTCCCATACCACGGGAACCAGACCGGCGACGGAGCTCGTTAGGATGATATCCCCGGTCTTGCGCTCGACCATATGCGGCAAGACGGCATGCACCGAACGGAATGCGGCGTTGATGTTCAGATTGAGCATCCGGTCCCAGGCGTCGGGATCGCCGCCAAGCACCTCGCCGCCGATATAGGAGCCGGCATTGGCGTGGAAAATATCCAGTTGGCCCGCCTTCGTCAGGATCTCAGGCATCATCCGCGCCACACCTTCCGGGTCGGTGAGATCGATGACCAGCGGAATTGCATTGGCGCCAAGCGCAGAGCAGATTTCCTTTAAGGCCTCCTCATTGCGATCGACCAGCACGACCCGAGCGCCGGCGACAAGCAAGGCCTTGGCGCATTCCAGGCCGATGCCCGATGCCGCTCCGGTGACGGCCGCGACTTTTCCAGACAGATCCTGTCCCATTTTCTTCCTCTGTTTTCTCAAGTGGTTAAGCGCGGCCGTGCGAAATTCGCGATCGGCGGGCTAGCGAGTCGACGATGACGGCGACGGCGAGGACGGCGCCGGTGATCATGTATCGAAGCGATGACGACAGATCGAGGAGCGTCAGCCCGCTGGCGATCGACTGGATGACGATGATGCCGAGAAGCGCCGAATAGGCGCTGCCCCGTCCGCCGAACAGGCTGGTGCCGCCGATGACCGCTGCGGCAATGGCGTTGAGATTGACGTCGCCGGTGCCGGCCTGCTGGCTTGCGGTCGCCAGCCGCGCCGCCGAAAGCACGCCGCCGGTCGCCGCAAGCAGGGCGCAGGTGACGAAGGCGCTCGCATAAATGCGCGACACATTGATGCCCGAGCGGCGGGCGGCCTCTCTGTTGCCGCCGACGGCTTGCATGGAGCGTCCCCATTTGGTGCGCGTCAGCGCATAGTTCATGGCGGCGACGAGCCCAACGAAGAGGCCGAACATCCAGGGAATGCCGCGCGACTGGTTGAGGTAGAAAGCAACCGCTTCCAGGGCGACGGTGATGACGACGGCACGCAGAAGCAATCCGCCCGTCGATTTCGCCGACAGGCCGGCTGCCCGCCGGCGCGCCGACGTGCGGTAGCTCGCAAAAAAGAAGGCAATGCCGGCAAGCGCCACCAGCAGATAGGCGACAGGGTCCGGCATGACCATGATCTGCCCGAAATTCACCAGCCAGGAGCCATAGGGGAGATTGATCGAGCCGGTCGCTCCCAGAACATAGAGCTGCAGGCCGAGAACCGCGAGCAGGCCTGACAGGGTGGAGACGAAGCTCGGCATGCCGAAACGGTTGAACAGGAAGGCGTAGAGCGAGCCGATCAGGGCGCCGACGATCATCGCGGCGAGGACCGCGAGCACCACCGGCCAGCCCTGATTGACCCAGAAGACGCCGACCAGCGCCGAGGCGAAGCCGCTGACCGAGCCGACCGAAAGATCGATCTCGCCGACCATCAGGATGCAGACGATGCCGAGCGAGATGACGCCGACCGTCGAGCAGTCGAACAGCATGTTGACGAGATTGGCGCTGGAGAGAAACACCGGATTGAGCGCCTGGAATACCGTCCAGATGATCGCCAGGCCGACAATGACCGGCAGCGAGCCGAGGTCGCCGGAACGGATGCGATCCCAAAAGGCGCGGATCGAGCCGGCAAGACTATCGTCATGGCGCACTCTTTCGTCGCGCCGGTCGAGAAGTGCGGGTGCCGCCGGTTCATTCTGCAAGGTCTTCATCATGCCCTGCCCTCCTCGTTCTCTCGGCTTTGCGCCTTGCGGCGCGTGGCGCGGCGGGAGACGGAATTGTTGGATGCGCCGGTGATCGCGCTGACGAGCTCTTCATTGGAAGCATCGGGCATGAAGGTGCCGTTGTTGCGTCCGAGCCGAAGGACAACGATGCGGTCGGCGACCGCGCGCACATCCTCCATATTGTGGCTGATCATGATGACGGCGAGGCCGCGTTCACGCACGCGCTCGATCAGGTCCAGCACTTCGGCGGTCTGGGCGACACCAAGTGCTGCCGTGGGTTCGTCGAGCATGATCAGTTTCGGCTCGAGCAGCAGCGACCGCGCAATTGCCACCGTCTGGCGCTGTCCGCCGGAGAGCGAGGCGACGGGCTCGCGCACGCTGGGGATTCGGGCCGAAAGCTCGTTCAGAAGCTTCCAGGCGCGGATCTCCATGGCAACCTCGTCGAGCTGGAAGGGGTTGAGCTCCTTGCCGAGAAAGATATTGGCGACGACGTCGAGATTTTCGCACAGCGCCAAATCCTGGAAGACGGTGGCAATGCCGAGGTCGAGGGCAGCACTCGGGCTCGACAGATTTGCCTGCTTTCCCTCGAACAGGATCGTGCCCGAGCTCGGCTGATGCACGCCGGCCAGGATCTTGACCAGTGTCGATTTGCCGGCGCCATTGTCGCCGACGAGCGCCACGACCTCGCCGGCATACACGTCGAGTTCGATATCGGTGAGCGCCGACACGGCCCCGAAGTGTTTCGATATTCCGCGCAAGCTGAGAACAGGCTGGCGGGAGCCGTCAGGAATTTGAGAGGTTTCAGACATCGCCTGGCCTTCCGAAATGAAAACCGGAAGCGCGGCCGGCGTCCGGCCGCGCTTCCCCTTTGGTGCGATTACTTGGTGATGCCGAGCTTCTTGCAGCCGTCGGCATAGCGGCCGGTGCAGAGTTCCTCGGCGGTGTTGATCTTCTTGTCGATGATCTCGGCCTTGAGGTTTTCGGCGGTGACGACGGCAGGGACGAAGAGCTGCGCCGGCGTGTCGTAAAGCGTCATTTCGGCCTTGATCGTTTCTCCTGCCAAAAGCTTGACGGCGACGTCTGCCGCAGCCGCGGCGACGATTTCGCTCGGCTTGGAGATCGTGTTGTACTGATCCCCCGATATGATCAGCTGCAGCGCGGCGATCGTCGCGTCATTGCCGGTCACCGGCGGCACGGGATCGACGCCGGCTGCCTTGAAGGCGGCGATGGCGCCGCCGCCGGTGCCGTCATTGGCGGCGACGACGCCGACGATCTGCTTACCGAAGCGGGTGATCTGGCCGGCCGCCCATTGCTGCGCGTTCGCCGGCTGCCAGTTCGGCGTGTCGAATTCGGCAAGCGTCTTGTAGCCGCCGCTGGCAAGACCCTCGTGAATGCCGTCCTTGATCAGCCCGGCGGCCGCATCGGTGGGTGAACCATTGATCTGCAGGATGCCGCCGCCATCGGTCGGCACATTCTTCGCCTTCAGATGCTGGACGAGCGATTCCGCGATGGCCTTGCCGATCGCCTTGTTGTCGAAGGAGACGTAGAAATCGGCCTTGCCCTTCGGGATCGGGCGGTCATAGGCGATGACCTTGACGCCCTGGCTTTGGGCGAGCTGAACGAGAGAGGCGGCCGCTGCCGAATCCACCGGGTCGAGCACGATGACCTTGGCGCCCTGCGTGATGGCCGAGTTGAACTGCTGCTGCTGCTTGGCGATATCGGCATCGGCATTCTGATAGAGAACCTTGCAGGATGCGCAGAGCTTCTTCATTTCCGCGACGAATCCCGGATGGTCATGCTCTTCGTATCGGGTCGAGCCCTGGTCGGGCATGAGGAATGCGACCGTTGCATCCGCAACGGCGTTTTGCGCAAAGGCGGACGTCCCGCCAAGCAGGGAAAGGGCAAGTGCCGCGGCGCCTGCCGCTTTTGTCGAGAATTTCATCATTTCCGTCTCCTCCCATTGGAAAAATTGTGTAGCTTCGTTCGTTGCAGTGTCTGTAGCTGCCGTTCGGTTGAACGACCCACCACGCTTGTCCCGGCGGTTTGCTGTTTTCTGAGGGCAAGCGTCTCCTCTCGCGAACCGCGCGTTGCGCGCTCGCGTTCAAATCAGCATCGGTTTTGGTTCCTCCTCCTCGTCCTCCCTATCGCCGTCTTCGGCGGACCGTTGCTTTCTACTCCCTGGAACCGTGCCTGTGCGGCTTCCTCAAGCCGCCTTCGCCACGTTGATATTGTCACCCAGCAACCGCCGGAAACGGGAAGGCGTCATGCCCTTTTCCGCGAGAAATTGACGGTTGAAGTTGGACAGGTTGTTGAAGCCGACCTCGAAGCAGATATCGGTGATCGATGCGTGGTCGTCGCTCATCAGGATCTGACAGGCGAGATTGATGCGCAGGCGTTTCACATATTGCACGAGCGACATGCCGGTATGCCGGCGGAAGGCGCGTGAAAAGGCGCCTGTGGACTGTTCGGCAATGCCGGCGAGATCGGCTTCGTCGAAGGATTTCGTCAGGTTCTCCCGGATATAGGCGAGTGCCTTGTTGATGCCGGCCGACATGTAGCCGGACGGATCGGGCAGATAGCTTGGGCTGGCGAGAAGCTGGGCATCCTGCGCCCGGCTGAGCAGGCCGACGATCATCATGAAGAGCTCGATGCGGCGCACGCCCTGCGCCTGCTGCACCTCGTTCATCAGCGGCGCCACCTGCCGGCTGGTGTCAGTGCCGAAGAGCACGCCGCGGCGCGACGCTTCGAGCACCGGCTCGAAGGGGCCAAGCTCGGCCAGCACCTTCATCGTGTCGCTGATAAAATTCTCGCTAAACTGGATGAGCTGGCATCGAAGCGGAATGCTCGACCCCTTCGGGACGTCGCTGATCCAGTTGTGGGGAAGATTGGGGCCGGCAAGCACAAGATTGCCCGGTTCGAACTCGCCGATGAAGTCACCGACGAAATAGCGTCCGGTTGTCGCCACCACGAGATGCAGTTCGTATTCCGGATGAAAATGCCAGCGAACCGTATGGTAGGGATAGCCATGCGCCTTCGTTGCGAAGGATTCGCCCGGCCTGATCTGAACGACTTCCAAGTCAGGTTCCATTGTTTCCTCCTCCGAGGACGGGTTCCAAGCCCGCACGCCAAATTCCCTTTTGGCTTTATTGTTGAAGGCGAGTGTAGTGGGCTCGTTTCAAGCCCGCCACCACGATTCCCGGTCAAAACTGATACTTTTTTGATGATTGATGCTGCGCAGTCGATGCAAAAGGCAACCGCAACCCACATTGGGTATCGTTCAAGTCGGATCAGGCAGCCAAAGCGGCAATAACGTTTCTGACCAATGCCGCCGAAGACAGCCGGCTCGTTGCGCAGCTCGGGGCGCCGATCGCCCCGACACGCACCGACACGCCACCGCGAGCATTGGCGATCGCAAACATCGACTCGTCGGTCAGATCATCGCCGATGGTGATCGGGCAGCGGTCCTTGAATGGGTCGGACTGAAAAAAACGTTCCAGCGCATCGCCCTTGCTTGAGCGCGCCGGCCGCAGCTCGAAGACCATCTTGCCGAGTTGTAGCGCCCAGTTCGGCCCGGCGACCTTGGCATAGTGATGCATGCGCTCTTCGAGCACTTTTTCATATTCGGGCGCGAGCCGATAATGGGCGGCAACGGCCGCGCCCTTGTCCTCGATCAGCACACCTGGATAGTGTTCGGCTTCCTCGGTCAGGGCGTGCTTCAGCGCCTGAAATTCGGGACTGGCCTCGAGCGTGTGCATCCCGGCGGCACTTCTGATTTCCGCGCCGTGAAGGCCTGCCGTCGGAAATGCAAAGGGTTTGAACAGCGCGTCCGCATAGGCAAGCGATCGTCCGGTGACCAGCGCCAAGGCGCCGCCGAGCTTGTTCGACAGGCGGTGAAGCTGTGCGGGAAGAGCCTCCGGTACTTCGATCGCATCCGGCGTGGGCGCGAGATTGAGCAGCGTTCCGTCGATGTCGAGAAACATCGCCCAGCGTTCCGGTTCTTCCAAGACCAGTGAAAGCATTTCCTGGGTAGCGGCGTCGTCCTGCACGGCATTCTCCAAACTCTGCAATGATTGAAGCTAGGTCACGGGTCGACGAGGACAAGGTGAGGTTTCGGACGCCGGAACATCCGGGGCTAGTCCGCGTTGTATCTCGCCGCCCGTTCCAGCCCTCGCCACGCAGAAGGTATTTTGATGGCCAAAAGCAGTTCCGAGCCCCGTGATGAGGTCAATGCCCCGTTGGCACATGGCGCGTTAACGCTGCCATTGGTGACGATCGACGATTACAACAACGAACTGCGTGACAAGGATGGTTTCGTTGGCGACAACGCCAACAAGAAGACTTTTCAAATGAAGCTCGACGACTGGAGAAAACGTGTCCGCAAGGTCGGGGACGACCCGATCGGCAAGACCGCGACGGCGAAGCTTTCCAAGAAAAAGATCGATGCCTTTCTGAAGGGCGACGATATGGAGGCAGCGGCATTGGTCATGGGGGCGGTGGAGGACTTCGCTCAGGATTTTGCCGATGTGATTGGGAAGTTCCTGAAGGATAAGCGCTGGGTGAAGACCGAACGGATCGTCGTCGGCGGTGGCTTCCGGCAGAGCCGTTTTGGCGAGCTGACGATCGCCAGGACCATGGTCATCCTCAAGGCGGCCGGTATCGACGTCGAGGTCGTACCGATCGTTCATCACCCTGACGAGGCCGGACTGATCGGCGCGGTCCACCTGATGCCGCGCTGGATGTTCAAAGGTCACGAGGCGATCCTAGCCGTCGATATCGGCGGCACCAATGTTCGCGCCGGCGTCGTTAAATTCGGAAAGGACGACGTGCCGAACTTCGCGGATGCGAGCGTCTGGGAATCAGCGATCTGGCGTCACGCCGACGACGAGCCAAGTCGCACCGCAACCATCGAGAGGCTGGCCGCGATGTTGGAGGATCTGATCGGCAAAGCCGAGAAGGCCAATCTCAAGCCCGCGCCGATCATCGGGATCGCCTGCCCCGGCATCATCAAAGCCGATGGTTCCATCGAACGCGGCGGGCAGAACCTGCCGGGGGGAAACTGGGAGAGCGACAGCTTCAACCTTCCCGCCGCGCTGATGAAGGCCATTCCTGAAATCGGCGACGACAGCACATTCGTGATGATGCACAACGACGCCGTCGTGCAGGGATTGTCGCAAATCCCTTTTATGACTGACGTGTCGCGATGGGCCGTGCTGACAATCGGTACGGGCCTGGGCAATGCGCATTTTACCAATCGCGAGACAACGAAGGCGCGATAAGTCTCAGCGTCTACCTCCACGCTACGCCGCCAATCATAGGCTCGGTAGGCGTTGTTGCGCGTTATGGTAAATAACAGGTAAACAACGAGGATTTCCGCAGACGGAAGCAAATCCACCCATAAGTTCCGTCAGGAAGGTTTGGCTTTTCGAATATGGAAATCAAATCGGGTTGGGCTGGCAGCAGATCTGCACATCGCAACGGTGCGAACGCTGTCGAGGATACCCGCCGAGATGTGATTCGCCTAGCCTGTCCCGTGGGATCTGCATGTTATCGTGACCGGCACGGCGTCGCCTCGCGCTCAGCGCCGATATGTCAGGCTGACATATGATCCGAGACCTTCAGCGTGCTTCGGATGCCGCATGCGGGGCGGCGGCAGAAGGATGGAGCCCCCTCCCCTTTTCTCCTTCACGTCGGAAAAGATGGTGATAACGCCGGCGGGTTGTTCTCGGCGGGTTCAAATTGCGCTTATCTCTGCAGCGTTAAACAAGCCATGCGCAGACGAAAGATGGATTATGAACTTCAAGGGAATAAGCGCTCCGCTCAACGCCGGTCGTCTCGAACAAATGCTCGGCCTTGCCCCGTCACGCCGCGATCCTGAAACCCAGGATGCAAACGACAAGTCTTCCGGCAATGGACCCGTGCGCGGGCCGGAAACCGAAAACCTGTACCATGCGTCCGCCTATAAATGAGAGACTGATTGCTAATCCGCCTGCGCTCAGTGACAGAAATCCGTCTTCGGTGAGTCGGCGCCGATGCCGACTCGCATCGAGTATGTCGCGATATTTTGAAGGCTGGCTTCCGCGGATGTGGAGACGGCCGCTGTTGTCAGCTGACAACAGCGCTAAGATTCCGGAATTGCACATGATTTTTCTGTCGAATCCGGTTTGTTATCCATTCGCTAACCAAGAAAACGCTTGACGTCATTGCCAGACTCACGATCATTTGCGCAAAATTACCCGATTTATCAGGATTTGCGTGAATGCCGACCAAGGCCGCGATTGTTGAGAAAGCCAGGAGAGCGAGTCAAGTCTCGATCGACGAGACGATTGCCCAGGATTCGACGATGCTCAGCAGCCAGCTCCAAGTGCTGTTCGAGCGGTTGTTTTCGCCCGACGCCCGCAAATCGCTGCGGCGCTTCAGCAGTACCGAGGCCGCCAAGCTGCTCGGCGTCACCGACAGCTATGTTCGCCACCTCGCCGCCCAGTTGGAAACCATCAATCCCGAAAAGACGGCATCCGGCCGCCGGGTGTTCTCGCTTGAGGAAATCCATGCGATGCGCCAGCATCTCGGGCGCACCAAACCTTCCTACCTGCCGATGCGCCGGCCGGGTGATCATCTGCAGGTGATCGCTGTCACCAATTTCAAGGGCGGCTCCGGCAAGACGACGACATCCATCCATCTGGCGCAGTTCCTGGCGCTGCGCGGCTATCGCGTGCTTGCCGTCGATCTCGACCCGCAGGCGTCGATGTCGGCGATGCTCGGCTATCAGCCGGAATTCGACGTCGGTGAAAACGAGACGCTTTATGGCGCCATCAAATATGACGAGACACGCCGTGACGTCGCCGACATTGTCCGCCAGACCTATTTCCCCGGTCTCGATCTCATCCCCGGCAATCTCGAACTGCACGAGTTCGAACACGATACTCCAAAGGCCCTGGCCGACACCAACCGCGACGACAAGGACATGTTCTTCATGCGGGTCGGCAATGCGCTGCATTCGCTGGAAGAGAACTACGACGTCGTCATCATCGATTGCCCGCCTACCCTCGGCTTCCTGACGCTGTCTGCTCTCTGCGCCGCCACGGCCGTGCTTATTACCGTTCATCCGCAGATGCTCGACGTCGCGTCGATGAACCAGTTCCTGACGATGACCTCCGACCTTCTGTCCGTGGTCAAGGAGGCCGGCGGCAATCTCGATTACGACTGGATGCGCTATCTCGTCACCCGCTATGAGGCCAATGATGGCCCACAGGCGCAGATTGTCGCCTTCCTGCGCAGCCTGTTCGGTGAGCGTGTGCTGACCTCGATGATGGTCAAGTCGACGGCGGTTTCGGATGCGGGCCTGTCCAAGCAGACGATTTACGAGGCGGGACGCGAGACGATGCATCGCCAGACCTACGACCGCGGCGTCGAATCCGTCGACAACGTCAATGCCGAGGTCGAGCGACTCATTCGCAGTGCATGGAGCAGGACATGAGCCCAAAAGGTCGCGATATCCTGAAAAGCATGGTCGGCGCCGTGGAGCCGGCACGGCCGGATGCGCAGAGCGCGCCGCTGCCGCATCGGCCCTCGGGCGCGGTCAAGGCGATGAACCTGTCGCTCGGACGATTGGGTGAGGAAGCGGCGGCCGCCAAGGCGCTGCGCGAATCGCTCGCCTCCGGCGACAAGGTGCTGGAGATCGATCCGGCTGCCGTGGAAATGTCCTTTATCCGCGACCGCATCCCGGTCGACCAGGATCCCGAGTTCGAGCGGCTGAAGCAGTCGATCCAGGAAAGCGGGCAGCAGGTTCCGATCCTGGTGCGGCCGGACCCTGTCAAGGCCGGGCATTACCAGGCCGCCTACGGCCACAGGCGTCTGCGTGCGGCGGCGGAAATCGGGGTTCCGATCAAAGCTGTGGTGCGCAAGCTGACGGATGAAGAACTGATCCTCGCACAGGGTCAGGAAAACGGCCCGCGGGTCGACTTGAGCTTCATCGAACGGGCGCTGTTTGCCCGACGCATGGATGAACATGGCTTCAACCGCGACATGATTGCCCAGGCGCTGGCGACGGATAAGCCGGAAACGTCAAGGCTGCTGCAGGTGGCGCAGACGATCGACCCCGAGATCATTCTGGCCATCGGTCCGGCGCCCAAGGTCGGGCGGCCGCGCTGGTTGGCCTTTGCCGAGAAATTCAGGGGGGCCGGCGGGCAGAAGAAGGCGCAGGCCGCAATCGGCGCCGCAGCTTTCCAAACCCTGGAGAGCAATAGCCGCTTCGACGCCATCTGGAAGGCGCTTGAAGAAAAGAGCGCGCCGCAGCGGGACGAGCAGACGCTTCGGACCCAAGGCGGCACGCAGCTTGCTTCGGTGACCCGCTCCGGGAAGACCTTTCGCATCTCCGTCAAATCGGCGGCGTTTTCAGAATTCCTGGCTCAGCGGTTGGTTGGCCTCGCCGCTGAGTTCGAAGAGGAAAATGAGGGAAAATGAGGCAGTTAGACCGATTGTCAGCTGACAATTCGGATAGGAGATAACGCGCAAAAGAAAAAAGCCCCCGAACGTCACCGTCACGGAAGCTTTCCTCGTAGTCTTGAACACCTCCGAGAATCGCACTTCCGAGAATCGCTGTCAAGAGTTTTTGGCGCCGTTTTGGCGAGCGGATTTCTTTTGCCTCGTTGAGGTGGAAGAGATGGAAACCGGAAGTATAACGACGCCCTTCGGGCGGCGGTCGATGACGCTTGGCATGCTCGCAAGCCAGGTCATGGCAGGTGAGATCAAGCCTGACCAGTCGGTCGATAAATGGAAACTGTTTCGTGCGCTGTGCGAAGCAAAGCCGCTGCTCTGCATCAGCGATCGGGCGCTTGCCGTGCTCAATGCGCTATTGAGCTTTTATCCCAAGAACGAGCTGGCGCAGGAAAACGGCTTGATCGTCTTCCCGTCGAACATCCAGCTTTCGCTGAGGACGCATGGCATGGCCGAACAGACCGTCCGGCGGCATCTTGCGGCACTCGTCGAGGCAGGGCTTCTGCTGCGCAAGGACAGCCCCAACGGCAAGCGGTATGTCCGCAGGGACAGGGCAGGGGAAGTCAATGAGGCCTTCGGCTTCTCGCTGGCGCCGCTGCTTGCCCGCGCCGAAGAGATCGAGCGGCTGGCGGCTGAAGTAATGGCCGAACGGCTGCATGTCCAGCGGCTGCGCGAACGCATCACGCTTTGCCGCCGCGATATCGCCAAGCTGATCGAGGCCGCCGTCGAAGAAGACGTTCAAGGGGATTGGCAGCGCCTCTACCTGGAATTTCGGGATCTAGTCGAGGGGCTGCCCCGGTCGCCGACGACCGCACAGCTTGAACTTTTGCTGGATGAGTTGACCGCGCTTCGGGCAGAGATCCTTAAGCAGCTGGAAATTCGAATGAAATCTGCAAAACAGCGCGGCAATGGCGGTTATATCGAGCGTCACATACAGAATTCAAACTCCGAATCTACCCCTGAACTTGAACCAAGCTTCGAAACGAAGCAGGGCGCAACGCCGGAGCAAGACAATGGGCGAGGGGCCGTGACGCTGGAAGAGGGGAGGGGCGAAATTGCCCATCCGAGCAGGCAGAAAGTGAGGCAAGGTCGACGGCTCGGAGCGCGCGATGATGCCGGCGGGCTGAAATCCTTCCCGCTCGGCCTGGTTCTGCAGGCCTGCCCTGAAATCCTTGCCTACGGGGCGAATGGCGAAATTCGCAACTGGCGAGACCTGATGGCCGCAGCCGTGACCGTTCGATCGATGCTCGGCGTCAGTCCGTCAGCCTACGAGGAGGCGGCAAATGCAATGGGGCCGGAAAATGCCGCGACGGTGATGGCATGCATCCTGGAGCGCGGCGGCCATATCAATTCGGCCGGTGGTTATCTCCGCGACCTGACGCGGCGAAGCGAAAAGGGAGAGTTCGCGATTGGCCCGATGCTCATGGCACTCCTGCGGGCAAACGCGCCGGCCGGCCGAAAAGCTGGATAAGGAGCGAGGGTTGGGAGACGCTGAATGTCGATATGTCGAATGTCAGCGGATCAATCTTCGCTCCAGGAAAGCCTGCATGTCGCGGCGTCCATCGACGACGCAGTAGACGATGACGTCAGTGCCGATGATGCGATAGATCATGCGCCAGGGCTTGTGATGCAGCTCCCGATATTCGGTAATGCCGATACTCGTGAGCTCTTTCGGAATATTGCCACGGGCAGGGAACTCTGCGAGATCGGCACATGCGCTTTCGATTTCCGCCAGAATACGCTCGGCTGTCTCGGCGCCGTCGCGACGGACGATGAAACGATAGAGATCCTCGATGTCGCGTTCCGCATCCTCGGCGAAAAGAACACGATACGACATCAGGATTGGCTGTCGGCCAGACGTTTGCGGATACGTGCGAAGGATTCGGCAACAGGGCGTAGTTTGCCCTCCTCGACTTGCCGGTTGGTCAGCGCCAGCACTTTCAGGAGCGCTAGGGTCTCCTGTGTCTCTTCATATTGGCCGACATCCTGCAGAATGGCTTTCGCCTCGCCGTGTAGAGTGATGACGACCGGCTGCGGATTGTCCTTCAGCGTTCGGATGATCTCCGGCGCATGCGCCTTGAGATAACTGATGGGCTTCACCTGTTCTGACAACTTCATGCGGTTGCTCCCTTTCGACCAGAATATAGATCATCAAATGGTCGATTGAAAGAAGCCCTTTGAACACCGGGCTGCAACCCGAGCCTCCGACTTCCCTTTCAGGCACCGCCGCTTTTTTTCACGCAACCTCTGCGAAAGAGAATGCCATTTCTTATAACGAAGTTTGTCTACTGATTTTATAGATTAAACTTTGCAACCAGCGAGCGGATCGTGATCTCATGGCCTATCTCCTCAGCCTTCTCGACAAAAGCCCGATTGAACAGGGTTTCACCGCCGCGGATGCGTTGCGGGCAACGGTCAAGATTGCCGCCCGCGCAGAGGAACTCGGTTATCACCGCTTCTGGGTGGCCGAGCATCACAACATGTCCAATCTGGCGAGTTCCGCGCCGGAGGCGCTGATCGCCTATCTTCTTGCCAGGACCTCGAAGATCCGCATCGGCTCCGGCGGCGTCATGTTGCAGCATTACAGCGCCTATAAGGTTGCCGAGACGTTCAATCTTCTGGCATCGCTTGCACCCGGCCGTGTCGATCTCGGTGTCGGCAAGGCGCCGGGCGGATTTCCGCTGTCGACGCGCGCCCTACAGCTCGCCGTCGATCCGTCCAGGAAGCCGGATTTTGCAAGCCAGCTTTCCGATCTCAACACCTATCTCGCCGCCGATCCGAATTATGACGGTGCGCAGGCGACCCCTTTCCCCCCGACGGCGCCCGATCGTTTCTTGCTCGGGGCCAGCGTCGAAAGCGCCGAACTGGCGGCCGAGAAGGGCTGGGAACTGGTCTTTGCCGGGCACCTGAACGGCGATCCTGACAATCTGCGCAGAACCTTCGAGACCTATGAGCGGGCATCCGGCGGCAAGCGGCCGATCCTGGCGCTCGCAGCCTTTGCCGCCGAAAGCGAGGACTACGCCCGCGAGAGGATCGGCCATCTGCGCATCGTCAAGGTATTCCTGCCGAACGGCCAGACCGTCAATGTCGGCAGCGAGGAGCAGGCGGCCGAATTTGCCCGTCAGGCTGGCGTCACCGATTACCGCATCGAGGAGAAGGTGCCGAGCGTGCTGCACGGCACGGCAAAGCAGATCCGCAAGGAATTGGACGAGCTTCACCGCCGCTACGGCGTCAAGGAATTCGTGCTCGACACGCCGGCGCTTTCGGTCGCCGAGCGCCTGGCCTCCATCGAGCTGCTCGCCGAAGAGCGGCTTTCCCTCGTCGCCTGACCCTTTTCAAGGAGATCGATCCCATGGCTCAGAAACACGTCACGTTCGGCATCATGCTGCAGGGTCCC
The DNA here is from genome assembly GCF_014194045.1 of Rhizobium sp. BK456. Lineage (NCBI taxonomy): Bacteria > Pseudomonadati > Pseudomonadota > Alphaproteobacteria > Hyphomicrobiales > Rhizobiaceae > Rhizobium > Rhizobium sp. BK456. The sequence continues at coordinate 45,536 of NZ_JACIAO010000009.1, read as the reverse complement.
GGCGGTCACATGAATGCCTGGAAGCATCCAAGCGGACCAGCCGATGCCAGCGTCAATTTCGACTTCTTCGTCAAGACGGCGCGCAAGGCGGAGGCGGCCGGCATCGCCTTCGCCTTCGTCGCCGACGGGCTCTATATCAACGAGCAGTCGATCCCGCATTTCCTCAATCGGTTCGAGCCGATCGCCATTCTCTCGGCGCTTGCGGCCTCGACTTCGAAAATCGGCCTCGTCGGCACAGTCTCGACCTCCTATAGCGATCCCTTCACCATCGCGCGCCAGTTCGCTTCGATCGATCTCATCAGCGGCGGCCGGGCAGGGTGGAACGCGGTGACCTCGCCGCTCGAGGGTTCGGGGCGCAATTACAGCCGAGAACATCCCGAACATGAACTGCGCTACGAGATCGCCGAGGACTATATCGATGCGATCAAGGGCCTGTGGGATTCCTGGGATGACGACGCCTTCGTCCGCAATCGCGAAACCGGCGTCTATGCCGATAAGACCAGGATGCACCGCCTCAACCACAAGGGCCGCTTTTTCCGCATAGAAGGACCACTCAACATCGGCCGCTCGAAGCAGGGGCAACCGGTGGTCTTCCAGGCCGGCGCTTCGGACTCCGGCGTCAGGCTTGCCGGCAAGCATGCAGACGCCGTCTTTACCAATAGCGGCCCGTTCGAAGAGGCTCGAGGCTTCTATCGGCAGCTGAAGGACAGCGTCATCGCCCATGGGCGCCCGGCAGCCGAAGTCGGCATCTATCCCGGCATCGGCCCGATCGTCGGGAAGACGGCCGAGGAAGCGGAAGCCAAATATCAGACGATCCGCAATCTCGTCACGATCGAAGAGGCACTCCTCTATCTCGGCCGCTTCTTCGATCACCATGATTTCAGCGTCTACCCGCTCGATCAGGCTTTCCCCGAACTCGGTGATATCGGCAGGAATAATTTCCGTGCCACCACCGACCGGATCAAAAGAACGGCGCGGGAAAAAGGCCTGACGCTGCGCCAGGTCGCGCTCGATTCCGCGACGCCCCGCACCGCCTTCATCGGTACGGCAGAACATATCGCCGACGAGATCATCCGCTGGGTGGACCATGGTGCGGCGGATGGCTTCATTCTCGGCTTCCCCGTTATCGCCGAGGGCTTCGACGATTTTGCCGAACATGTCATGCCGATCCTCACGGCGCGCGGTTATTTCGATCCGGTCCTGAGGGGCGAGACGCTGCGCGATCATCTAGGCCTGCCCTTCCGGGAAAGCCGCTATGCGGCCGGCGCCGATCAGCTCGATCAGGGAAGGGCTGTCGGCGCCTGAGGCGCCGGCGAACCGCCATGGACACTATCGCTCGGAACCCGCGCAGCAACGATCCGGTCGAGAAGGGCATCGCCGCCTATCTCGACGAGATCATCGCGCTTCGCCACGATCTGCATCAATATCCGGAGCTTGCCTTCCAGGAACTCAGGACCAGCAAGCTCGTGGCCTCCCGCCTTTCCTCCTGGGGCTATGAGGTGGCGACGGGCATTGCCGGCACCGGCATCGTCGCCACCCTCAGGCGCGGCGAAGGCAAGAAGCGCATCGGCATTCGCGCCGACATGGATGCGCTGCCGATCGAGGAGGCGACCGGTCTTGCCTATGCCAGCAGCAATCCCGGCGTCATGCATGCCTGCGGCCATGACGGACATACGTCGATCCTGCTCGCCGCCGCGCGTTATCTCGCCGAAAGCGGCAATTTCAGCGGCACGCTGCGGCTGATCTTCCAGCCCGCTGAGGAAATCGGCGCCGGTGCCCGCAAGATGATCTCGGAAGGCCTGTTCGAACGCTTTCCCGTCGATGCGGTCTTCGGCCTGCACAACTGGCCGGGTGTGCCGGCGGGCCAGTTCGGTTTCGTCGCCGGCCCGGCTATGGCCTCGGTCGATCAGGCGGTGGTCAAAATCGTCGGCAAGGGCGGGCATGGCGCGGAGCCGCACCGTGCCGTCGATCCGGTGCTTGCTTCCGCCTCCTTCATCACCGCGCTGCAAAGCGTCGTCTCGCGCAATGTCGATCCGCAAGATATGGCGGTTGCCACCGTCGGCTCGATCCATGCCGGCTCCGCCTCCAATGTCATCCCCGAGAGCGTGGAGATGAAGCTCACCATGCGGGCCTTCAGCGAGACGGTTCGCCAGCTGCTGCAGGAGCGCATTCCAGCCCTTGCCCGCGCCCAGGCCGAAAGCTTCGGCGCGGTGGCGGAGGTGAACTACCGGCTCGGTTTTCCGGCGCTGGTCAACCACGCCAATGAAACGGCCTTTGCCCGCGACGTCGCCGACGACGCACTCGGCCCCGCGGCGATCGAGAAGGATTTCCGGCCGAGGACAGCGAGCGAGGATTTTGCCTTCATGCTGCAGGCAAATCCCGGCAGCTATCTCTTCGTCGGGAATGGCGACAGCGCTCCTCTCCACAGCGCCCACTATAATTTCAACGACGCGATCATCGCGCCCGCCGCCCGTTACTGGGTGCGGCTCGCCGAAACCTTCCTCACTGATGACAAGGGGTGATGAACGATATGAGCGATACGTTTCTCTATACCAGCCCTCTCGACCCGCGCGCCAAGCCGCTGATCGATGAATTGATCCACGAATATGACAGCCGCTACGGCAACTATTTCAATGCCGAAGGGGCTGCGGCCGAGCTAAACCGCTATCCTCCTGAAGCCTTTGCGCCGCCTCACGGCAATTTTCTCCTGTTGGTCCGTGATGACGAGACCATCGGCGGCGGCGCCTTCAAGAATTATGACGAAGGCACGGCCGAGTTCAAACGCATCTGGACGCGCTCCGATCTGCGTCGTCAGGGCCTTGCCCGCAAGGTGCTGGTGGAACTGGAGGCCCAGGCCGCCCGCCAGGGCTATGGCCGCATCTACCTGACGACTGGCTTTCGCCAGCCCGAAGCCGTCGGCCTCTATCTGAACTACGGCTACACCGCTCTCTTCGACACCTCTGCCGATCCAGAGATCTACAAGAGCCTGCCCTTCGAGAAGGACATCACCCATCTCGCTGAGCCTGCGCATGAAGATGCCGAACCGCGCCTGCGCGTGGCCGGCGCAAATTTCTGAAAGCGGCAAAGACCGACAATCATAAAAGGGAAGCACAATGGCACTGACGACGGATTTCGCCGGCATCGACCCCGGCAGCAGGACGGCAGGATCGAAGGATTATTCCCGTTACCGCATCGTGCCGGCGCGTCATCCGGGCCGCCTGGCAGGCACGATCTTTGCCGCCGTCGTCATCATCGCCGTGCTCTATTCCATTTTCACCAATCCGCGCTGGGGTTGGGGCGTCTTTGCTGAATGGTTCTTTGCCGAACCAGTCCTCGTCGGTCTCGGCAGGACGCTGCTTTTGACCGTACTTGCCGCCATATCCGGCTCCATCCTCGGAACGGCCCTGGCGCTTGCCCGCGTTTCCAAGTCGCCGCTGCTCTCCGGCCTTTCCTGGGGCTATATCTGGCTGCTGCGCTCGATCCCGGTCATCGTGTTGCTGCTGATCCTGAACAATCTCGGCTACCTCTATGAGACGATCAAGATCGGCATTCCCTTCACCGATACCGTCTTCCTCGACTATCCCACCGTGCAGCTGCTGACGCCCTTTGCCGCTGCCTTTCTCGGCCTGACTCTCAACCAGTCGGCCTTCTTCGCTGAGATCGTGCGCGGCGGTATTCTCTCGGTGGATCACGGACAGCTGGAGGCCGCCGCCGCACTCGGCCTGCCGCGCCGTCGCCAGGCCTTCCGCATCGTGCTGCCGCAGGCCATGCGCTCGATTCTGCCGACAGGCTTCAACGAACTCATCGGACTGGCGAAGAGCACCTCCATGGTCTACGTGCTGGCGCTGCCGGAGCTCTTCTATACGGTCCAGGTGATCTACCGCCGCAATCTCGAAGTTATTCCGCTCCTGATGGTCGCGACCGTCTGGTATCTGATCATCATGACGGTGCTGTCGATCGCTCAGCGCTATATTGAACGCTACTTCTCCAAAGGCGCCGTGCGCAATCCGACGCCGTTGCCCTTCCAGGCACTTTTCGAGCGTTTCCGCCGTCCGCTGCCTGTCCTCGAGGCGGCCACCGACAGCGTGCGCAAGATCGGTTTACATGATGCGGCGACGCTGCGGGCCGCAGGCGCCGCGGTGCGCATTCACGGCATTTCCAAAAGCTTCGGCTCGCTGAAAGTGCTCGATGATGTCGAGCTCAGTCTGCCTGCAGGCAGCGTGACCGCCATCCTCGGTCCGTCCGGCTCGGGCAAGTCGACGCTTCTGCGCTCCATCAACCACCTGGAGCGTGTCGATGAGGGTTTCATCTCGGTGGACGGCGATTTCGTCGGCTATAGCAGGAAGGGCGATACGCTCTACGAGCTCAAGGAGAAGGATATCCTCAAACGCCGCGCCGATATCGGCATGGTCTTCCAGAGCTTCAATCTCTTCCCGCATCTGACCGTGCTCGAAAACCTCATCGAGGCACCGATCCAGGTTCGCGGCGTCAGCCGTGAGGACGCCGTGCAACTGGCGCAGGAGCTGCTGGCACGCATCGGCCTCAGCGACAAGATCAACGCCTATCCGCGCCAGCTTTCCGGCGGCCAGCAGCAGCGTGTGGCGATTGCCCGTGCACTGGCGCTCCGCCCGAAGGTACTGCTTTTCGACGAGCCGACCTCGGCGCTTGACCCGGAGCTCGTCGGCGAAGTGCTCGACGTCATCAAGGAGCTTGCCCGCACCGGCACGACGCTTGTCATCGTCACCCATGAGGTCGGTTTTGCCCGCGAAGTCGCCGACACGGTCGTCTTCATGGAAAGCGGCCGCATCCTGGAGGCTGGCCCGCCGGCCCGCATCTTCGCACAAGCGGAACATCCCCGTACGCGGGAATTCCTCGCCAAGGTTCTCTAGCGCCTGATAGCGCTGGCGAAATGCCGGGCCGCGACGGGCTGCTCCGGCCGAATAACAATAACCACAACCTAAAGATGAAATGGAGAAGGGGCGTGACATTTACAGATAGGGCAAGGCTTCTGATAGCGGGAGCCGTCACCATTGGCGCGATCGGTTTCGGTTCCGCTCAGGCGCAGCAGAAGTTCGATCTCAGCCCCGAGCAGGCGAACCGGCTGCGGGTGGAAAAGAACGAGAAGCGCATTGCCGAAGTCAAGGACTTCAAGTTCGTCGAAAACGGCGTCTTCACCGTCGGCATCAGCTCGAGCGGCAATCTTCCGCTGCATGATTATGCCTCCGATTCCAAGACGGTCATCGGTTACGACGTCGATCTGGCCCAGGCGATTGCCGACAGCCTGGGTCTGAAGCTCGAGCTCGTTTCCGTCGCCTGGGCCGATTGGCCCCTGGGGCTGACCTCCGGAAAGTTCGACGCGGTGATCTCCAACGTGACGGTCACGGAAGAGCGCAAGGAGAAATTCGATTTCTCGACCTATCGCAAGGACGAGCTTGGCTTCTACGTCAAGTCCGACAGCTCGATCACCTCGATCAAGCAACCGAAAGATATTGCCGGTCTGAAGGTCATCACCGATGCCGGCACCAACCAGGAGAAGATCCTGCTGGAATGGGATCGTGAGAATGTCGCCGCCGGCCTGAAGCCGATCGAGGTGCAATATTATGACGACGATGCGGTCAAGGATCTTGCCGTCCAGTCGGGCAGAGCAGACACCGTCTTCAGCGTGAACGCGACGCAGGCCTATTCGGCGGGGATCAACGGCAAGACCAAGCTCGTCGGCACTGTCAGCGGCGGTTGGCCGATCACCGCAGAAATTGCCGTCACCACGCGCAAGGGCAGCGGCCTGGCCGCGCCCTTGACCGATGTCGTTAACGACCTGATCGCCAGCGGTGCTTACCGGAAGATCCTCGATACGTGGAACCTCGGTCCTGAGGCGATCGACAAGGCCCAGACCAACCCACCGGGCCTGCCGAAGAGCGGCTCCTGATCGATCCCTATTGGGCCGGCGGCAATGCTGCCGGCCTTTCCTGCCTGACAATTTGGAGATTGAAGACGATGATTGCCTTTCCGGCATTCCGGACCCTAATGATCGCCGCCATGGCGTCGGCCCTTTCCTTCGGCGCAACCCGTGCAGCCGAGGATTTCGACCTTAGCCCGGAACAACCGGGCCGGCTTCACGCCGCCAAGAACGATGCGGCGATTGCCGCAATCCCCAAGGATTTCAAGTTCGTCACGTCAGGCAAGTTCACCATCGCCGTCAGCCCGGGCGGTCCGCCGCTTGCCACCTATGCCACCGACGCCAAGACCGTGGTCGGGGCAGATCCCGATTATGCCTATGCCATCGCCGAGAGCCTCGGCCTGACGCTGGAGATCGTGCCCGTCGCCTGGATCGACTGGCCGCTTGGCCTCGTCTCGGGCAAGTATGATGCCGTCATTTCGAACGTCGGCGTCACCGAGCAGCGCAAGGAAAAGTTCGATTTCTCCACCTACCGCCAGGGCTTGCATGGCTTCTTCGTGAAATCCGACAGTCCTGTCACCTCGATCAAGGAGCCCAAGGATGCGGCCGGCCTCAGGATCATTGTCGGGGCCGGCACCAACCAGGAGCGCATCCTGGTGAAGTGGAGCGAGGAAGATGTTGCCGCGGGCCTGAAGCCGATCGAGCTGCAATATTACGACGACGAGGCGGCAAGCCTTCTCGCGCTGCGTTCCGGCCGGGCCGATGTCATCGTCCAGCCGCATGCACAGCTCGTCTTCATCGCAGCGCGCGACAAGAACATCAAGCGCGTCGGCACGCTGAGTGCCGGCTGGCCGGATCGCTCGGATGTCGCGATCACCACCCGCAAGGGAAGCGGACTGGCCGATGCGCTGACTGCCGCCACCAACGGCCTGATCAAGGATGGCACCTACGCAAAAATCCTCGACCACTGGCATCTTTCCGAGGAAGCCTTGCCGGCATCCGAGACCAACCCGCCCGGCCTGCCGAAATACTGATCATCGGATGGCACGAGTGGGCAACATATCCATCAGCCATATCGGCTTCCTCACCCCCGGCAATTATCCCGACGGCGATCCGTTGTCGGGATTGGAGCAGACGCTCCAACAACTGCAATTTGGCGAGGAGCTGGGTTTCGACAGCGCCTGGGTCCGCCAGCGTCATCTTGAGCCGGGGATCTCTTCGGCGAGCGCCTTCCTGGCGGCGGCCACACAGCGCACCAGCCGGATCGAACTCGGAACGGCGGTCATTCCGATCGGCTATGAGAGCCCCTATCGGCTGGCCGAAGACCTGGCCACGGTCGATATTCTCGCGCGCGGGCGCCTGAACATCGGCGTCAGCGCCGGCCGGCCGCTGCATGCCGAATTGATTGCCCCGCTCGTCTTCGACGGCGATTGGACCGGCCACGATGTCTCCCATGATCGCGTGCTGCGCTTTGCCGACAATTTGCGCGGCACCTATCTGGGCGACGAGCAGACGTTCATCAAGACGCCCTTCGGCCCGCAGCGGCCGCGCCTGCAGCCCTATGCCAAGGGCCTGATCGACCGCATCTGGTATGGCGGCGGCTCGCAGCGCTCGGCCGGATGGGCCGGCCGCAATGGCTTCAATCTGTTGACCGGCAATGTGATAAGGGGGGAGGGGACGGATGATTTCTTCGTTGCCCAATCCAGGTTGGTTGAAACCCACCGTGCCGCCGGACCTCAGCGCCGTATTGCGCTCGGCCGCGTTATCGTGCCTTTCGACAGCGCCGACAAGGCAACGCGCCGCCGTTACCGCGATTATGCCGAGAGCCGCCATGGGCGCACACTTTCGCCGCAAGGCGAGCGGCGCACCTTATTCGCGCGCGATGTCGTCGGCACCGCGGACGAGATCTTGGCGCAGCTTTTTGCCGATCCGATCCTGCCTGAGGTCGGCGAGCTGAGGCTGGAGCTTCCTTACGAGTTCGAGCACGAGGAATACCGCCAGATCCTCTACGACTTCGTGACATCAATCGCACCCGAGCTCGGATGGAAAGCCCAGCCCCAAATTCGGGCCGCTTCCTGAAAAGGCGGACGTCGAGTCGACGCCAGAAGCATCATCCCACGAGGAACATTTATCAGTGACCAAAACGGTAGAATACTTCTTTTCGATCGGATCGCCCTGGTCCTACATCGGCTTCGACGCCCTCATCGAATTGGCGGCCAAGAACGACGTCGTCATCACGCCCTATCTGACGACGGTGGTCGAGGAAAATGGCGGTATCTTCTCGCGCAACCGTCCGGAGATCCGGCGCGCCTATTGGACGCGGGACCTAAAACGCTGGGCGCGCGTGCGCGGGAAGGAATTGCGGCTCGAACACCGCCCGGAGCTGAGCGATCCGACGCCGGCCTCCCTTTTCGTGATCGCCGCCTATCTCGATGGACAGGATTGGATCGGCGTCAGCAAGGCCTTGCAGCATGCCTTCTGGAGCGAGGCGAGGGATATCGGCAAACCCGATGTGCGCGAGGCGATCGTCACATCGGCAGGTTTCGATGGCGCAGCCCTTCTCAGGCGGCAAGCCGACGAGGACGTCCAGAACAAGTGGTCGGCGGACCGCGTGCATGCGCGCGACAGCGGCGTTTTCGGTTTTCCCACCTATGTCCATGACGGCGAGATCTATTGGGGACAGGACAATCTGCCCTTCCTCGAGCGACATCTTCGCGGCGACAGACCGTAGGAAGATCACCAAGACGAATGTTTTTTCCGCCGAGCGTCAAAGGAGAGACGCTCATTCCTTTGCTCCAGTAATTTTATAGACAATATTTGAGGCGATATAGAGAGGAAAAACCATGTCAGGTTTCAAACTCGTCGGCATCGCCGGCAGCTTCAACCGTCCATCGAAGACACTGGCGCTCGTTCGGCATGTCGCCGACCGCGCCAGCTTCCGATACGGCTTTACCAGCAAGACCTATGATCTGCATGATCTCGGCCCGTCACTGGGCCACGCCTTGTGGCGCAAGGACCTCGATGAGCAGGCCGGGCGCGTCGTCGACGAGATCGTCAGGGCCGATGCCTTGATCATCGGCTCGCCGACTTACAAGGGCTCTTATCCCGGTCTGTTCAAACATTTGATCGATCTGATCGACCCGCAGGAACTTCGGGGCAAGCCGATCATCATTACCGCGACGGGCGGCGGCGACCGGCACGCGTTGATGGTCGAGCATCAGCTTCGGCCGCTATTCGGTTTTTTCATGGCCCATACGCTGCCGACGGCGGTTTATGCCTCTGACCGCGATTTCGCAAATTACGCGGTTTCATCGGAGGCGCTCTCGAACCGCATCAGCGAAGTGATCGGCGAGTTGGCAGCCTTCTTTCCTGAAGCAAGCCCGGCAATAGCGGCGGCGGAATAGGGATCGTCGCGATGGCCCGGTCTCAGGAGGCAGCAATGGACGATGCGGAGCGGCCGGGATCAGACGAGCAATTATGGAGCGTCTTTGAATTCGTCCGACGATATCGCCTCGCCAAGCGGGAAGAGAACCGCCTGTTGATGCTCTACGGACCGACTGCATCGTTTCGCGATCTTCTTGCCAATGCGCAACGTCATTCGCTGATTTCCTAACCGCCGAAGATATCGGTCCCGACAGGAGGTTTGTATGAAGCTTGATTTCTTTTTCCGGCTGAAACGAGTGATCGGCTACTTCCTCCAGCGCAAGGCGCGGAAGCCTGTAATCGGATTGTTTGCTCGTGACGAAGAGCGAGACCGGTCGGCCCGCGAATATGAGCTCCATTATTGGGGTGCGATGCCCGGACTTTGGTATTGAGGAGGGCGGTGTGATGGCAATCGTCGTCGAGACCGGCCTCCGCCGGCGCGGCCTGAGAAGACCGGCAGGCAGCGTCATGCCGCAATTCAGGCATGCGGCGGGAATCTGCACGATCGTCGGTTCCTTCACGTTCCTCTTCGCCCTGGCGGTCGGGCTGATCCAATGAGTGCCGTCCTTATTCTTCCCGGACTTTTCGGCTCAGGAGAGGGGCATTGGCAACAGCACTGGCTGCAGGATCAGCCGGGCAGCCTTTGCGTCGCCCAGGACGACTGGGCTCATCCTGACCTCGACTCGTGGCTGGCGCGCCTGGAAGGCGTGCTCGAAGAGGCCGGTGAGGCCTATCTGGTTGCCCATAGTCTCGGATGCCTGCTCGCCGCCCGGCTGGCCGGGCGAAGTGTTGCCCGTCGGGTGAATGGAGCGTTGCTCGTTGCTCCCTGCGATCTGCCGGCCACGGACATTCTGCACCCCGGGCATATCTCTTTCGGCGGCATGCCGACGGCGCCTCTGCCATTTCCGAGCATCGTTATCGGCAGCATGAACGACGCCTATATGGCGGTCGATCGACTGACCCTGTTTGGTCGCCTGTGGAAGGCCGAGACCAGGAATATCGGCCTTGCCGGCCACATCAATATCGCCAGCGGTTTTGGCCGCTGGCGAAGCGGCTACCAGCTGCTGGATGCCTTGAAGATGCGCGCCGGCGATCGAAGGCGCAACGTTTTCGCGCGGCCGGCTTTCGCGCTGTGAATGGAAACGGAATGTCCGATATCATCGACGATCTCCTGCGCCTCAGCGAAGATCCGAATGCTGACCCGAGGTGCCGGCGCCGGCAAACCATGGAGCGATTGGTAGAGACGCTGCTTGCCATGGCTGATGCCGAAATTGGGCCTGAAGAGGTGCAACATCGTCATTCGATCATCCATTTGACGACAATCATCCGCGACATGACGGGCAGGATCGCAGAGGCCGACGATACGACATTTGCGGCGATCGTCAGGGAGGCCGCGATGCTGATCCGCAGCTTGCAGCGGCGCCGAGCCGACGCGGCCAGATTTACGGTGCATTGAAACGTGACCGGTATTATCGCGCATAAGCAGCCCGGTATGCGACGAAGCGAGGTTCGGATGCTCGGCGCAACCAGGATGGCTCTCACGGACGAGCTCGTGTCGCTCAGCCTTCGCCCCGAGCTCGATCCCGGCCCCGAGCCGCACCGGACACCGCTGACCGAGATGGAGACGGAGATGTTTGCCAGGCGGCTGCTCCAGGAATCCGATGGCGCGCCGCTCTGGGTCTTCGCCTATGGATCATTGATATGGAAGCCGGACTTCGATGCCGTCGAGTGGCAGCGCGGCGCAGCAAGGGGTTGGCATCGGTCCTTCTGCCTTAAGATGACCCGCTGGCGGGGAAGCCGGGCGCAGCCCGGCCTCATGATGGCGCTTGATCGCGGCGGACGCTGCAACGGCATCCTCTACAGGCTTGCCGATGGGGATCGTCTTGGCCAGATTCGGCGGTTGATCCGCCGTGAGGTCGGCACGATCGAAGATGCCGCGACGGTTCGCTGGATTCCGGTTGAAACCGCACATGGCTTCGTGCGCGCCCTGGTCTTTTGGGCCGGCCCGAAGGGGGAGCGCGTTTCCCGCAAATTGCCGCTGGAGACGGTGGCGGCCGTGCTTGCCAGGGCCTGCGGACATATGGGCTCCTGCGCCGAATATCTTTATCTGACGGTCAAGCATCTGGAAGAACGCGGCATCCGCGATCGCAATTTGTGGCGGCTTCAGGAACTCGTCGCCGCCGAACTCCTGTCGATACACGGCTTCAGCGGGGTAACACAAAGCCGTTAAGTGCTGCGCGTCTTTTCAGACCCGCGGCGCTTTGAGGTTTTGAATTGGCTGCATTCCCTCAGAGCTTGCCTTTCCACGGCACAAGGTAGGTCTCCAGGAAACGGATGGCGGCCGAGAAGGTGAAGGCGCAGACCGCGATGATGCCGATGCCGACGAAGACGACGTCGGTTGCCAGGAACTGCGATGCCGACATGATCATGAAGCCAATCCCCCGCGTCGAGGCGATCAATTCGGCGGCGACCAGCGTGCCCCAGCCGACGCCGAGGGCAATGCGGATGCCGGTGAGGATTTCCGGCAGGGCGGAGGGCAGGACGATATCGATGAATAGCTGCAGCCGGCTCGCACCCAGCGAACGGGCGGCATTGACGCGCTCGATCGGCAGCGAACGGACTCCTGCCTGGGCCGAGAGGCAGATCGGCGCGAACATTGCCAGCACCAGGAGCGTGATCTTCGACGTTTCGCCGATGCCGAGCCAGATGATCATCAGCGGCAGGTAGGAGAGGGGCGGAAGCGGCCAGTAGAACTCGATCGGCGCATCGAGTACCCCTTTGGCCCAGCGGTTCAGGCCCATGAGCAATCCGAGCGGAATGCCGACGGAGATGGCGATCAGCGCTGCGACGACGATGCGGAACAGACTCGCGAGGATATGCTCGGAAAGCGATGCGCCGGCATAACCGTCACGATAGACGAGGCCGATCTGCGTCAGCACCTCGTCCGGCCGCGGCAGGAACAGGTGTGGCACGAGACCGAGCGCGGAAACGAGCCACCACAGCAGCAGAATCGCCAAGGCGGTAGCGACGCTGATCGCCATCGTGGATTTCTCGCCGGCGCCGAAACTTGCCATCTTCACCAGTTTGACCTGGCGGTCCTCTCTCCGCGCCGCGACCGGCGATCTCTGGACGATATCGCTCATGCGACGCTCCTCAAATCTTCGCTGCTGTGGAGAATGGCGCGTACCTCCTCGCGCAGCTCGGCAAATTGCGGCGAGGCCTTGATCGATCGTGCGTCGCCGGTTTCGGCGAAGCGGCTGATGAAATCGAGATCGAAGCGGGCGACAACGCGCCCCGGCCGAGGCGACATGACCAGAACCTGCGTGCCGAGAAACAGCGCCTCTTCGATCGAATGGGTGATGAAGAAAATCTTCTTCGCCGTCTTGTTCCAGACGGAAACCAGCAGTTCCTGCATCTGCTCGCGTGTCAGGCTGTCGAGCGCTCCGAACGGCTCGTCCATGAGCAGGATGTCCGGATTGGCCGCAAGGGCCCGGGCGATGCCGACCCGCTGGCGCATGCCGCCCGACAGTTCGTAGGGAAAGGCATTGGCGAATTCGTCGAGGCCGACGAGCCGGAGCAGTTCGAACGCGCGCGCCTGTCGCTCCTTGCGGTTGACGCCGGCAAATTTCAGTCCGAGCGCGACATTGTCGGCCACCGATTTCCAGGGCAGCAGCGAATCTTTCTGAAAGACGACGCCGCGATCGGCGCCCGGCCGTTCGACTGCGCGGCCATCAAGCGTGATCCGGCCATCCGACAGCGGAAGGAAACCGGCAATCGCGTTGAGAAGGGTTGATTTGCCGCATCCCGAGGCGCCGAGCGCGACGACGAAACCCCGTTCGGGGATATCGAAGGAGACGCGATCGAGCGCGTGGACGGTCCGCCCGTCCCGAGCTGCAAAGAAAACGCTGGCGTGATCGACTTTAAGCATGGTCCGCTCGCTAGTTCGATGCCGGCGCCACAACAGCCGCGCCGGCATCGGGGAGGATCAGTTGCTGACGCTGGTAAGCGCGTCTGCGGTGACGAAGGCGCCGTAATTTGCCAGCACGTCGGACACCTTGCCCTGCTCTTTCAGGAACGATGCGGTGTCCTTGAGGATCTTGCCGGCGCCGGCCTTTTCGCCGCCGCCGAGCCAGGCGTCCGATGCCTGAACCTCTGGGGTGAGCAGCGTCAGGTTCTTCAGGGCCGAGGCCTGTTGCTCGGCCGTTCCGCCGAGAAGCTTTGCGAGCGACTTGGCGTTGTCGCTGTCGGGACCCCAGACTGCTTTGTCGGAGGCAAAGGAGGCGTAGTATTTGTTGATGACCGAAGCGAAGCCCTTCAGGAATTCCGGGTTCTCGGTCGCAAACGTCGAGGTGGCGACCCAGGCGGAGAATGTCGGTGCACCCTTGTCGGCCACGTCCTTGGAAGTCACCAGAACCTTTCCGTTCTTCTTGAGTTCGGTGAGCGCCGGATCCCAGACGAAGCCACCGTCGATATCGCCGCGGTTATAGCTCGCCACGATCTCCGGCTGCGGGACTGCGAAGACCTGGACGTCCTTCTCGGTCAGGCCAAGCGATTTGATCAGCGCTAGGAGCTGATAATGGTCAGTCGAGACAGGCGCGGCGGCGAGCTTCTTGCCCCTCAGATCGTTCAGGCTTTCGATGCCCGAGCCGTTGCGGACGACGAGGGCCTCGTCGATGCCGGAGATGGAGGCGAGGTAGAAGGCCTTGACCTCGAGCCCGCGCGACACCGCAGCTGCAAACGGGCTGGAGCCGACATAGCCGACCTGAACGTCGCCCGAGGCAATGGCGGCAAAAATTTCGGCGCCGGAATTGAACCTGCGGAAATCGATGTCGTAGCCCGTGTCCTTGGCGAATTCGCCGTTGGCGATCGCCACGGAAGACGGCAGGGCATCGGTCTGATAACCGACGACGACCTTCTTGTCCGCCGCCTCGGCGACGATCGCCGTTGCGAGAGTGCCGACGCTGACCGCGATTGCGGCAACCAAATTTCTGAAATTCATCCTGAGCCCCTTTTGTTTCCAGGGCCACCCGGCCCCTTGATCTCACCTTCAAAGGGTAATCGTCGAGAAGGGGCTGGCGGGAGGAATAACAAACTATATTTATAGACTATAGAGATAATTGTTTTCGTGATTCTGCCGCTCATGCGGTCCGCAGGACCGGCGAGCGACGTCAGGGCTTAAATGACGAGATGTCTCGACAGCGTTTGAAGCTTCAGGGAGAATGCATTGATATACGATGTGATCGTCGTCGGTTCCGGTTTTTCAGCGATCGCTGTGACCTGCAATCTCATCCAGCAGCTTCCCGCTTCGGCGAAGGTTGCCGTCGTCGGCGACGATCCCGGTTTCGGGCGCGGGACGGCATACCGGACGGAGCTCTATCTCCATCGCCTCAACGTTCCTGCCGGCCGCATGAGCCTGCTGCCCCACCACCCCGACGACTTTGTCGACTGGCTGAAAAGCAATGGGCGTCCGCTGCAGGCAGGCGATTTCGCCTCGCGCAGCGATTACGGGCTTTATGTCAGGGATACGCTTGCCCGGCTGCTTCGCAAGCGGGAGCGCCGTTGCCGGGTCGATTTTATCAAGGCCAAGGCGGCGGGCTGCGTGGAACGCTATACGAGCACGCTCGCGTTCCATCTCGGCAATGGCGACGAGATTGCCGGGAAGAACGTGGTGCTTTGTCTTGGCGTCGGAAACGCCAACCTTCCGGTCGATCCGACCGGCGTCCCGCCATTTTTGCGATCCCACATCGTCGAGAACCCGTGGCGGCTCTCCTGGCTGAGGCGAGTCGCGCCGTCCGATACGGTTTGTGTTCTCGGCTCCGGCCTGACGATGATCGATCAGGTTCTGGCACTTCGCGCCCATGGCCACAGAGGCAGGATCGAGGTGCTTTCGCGGCGCGGCCTGGCACCGCTCGGCCATGCAAGGACGCTGCCCGCGCCTCTGCCGATCGACGTTCACGCGCTTCCCGCTACGATCAGTGGCCTGTTGAAGATCTTGCGGGGCAAAAGCAGGGAGGTCGCCGACTGGCGAAGCGTGATGGACGGCCTGAGGCCGGTGACGCAGGCTCTCTGGCAACGGCTTTCGAACGAGGAGCGGGCCCGCTTCCTGCGCCACGCGCTTCCCTGGTGGAACATCCATCGCCACCGGGTCGCGCCCGACGTATTCGCCGGCTTCGAGAAACTGGTCTCGGACGGTTCCGTTCGCTTCCACGCCGGCTTTTTGAAATCGCTCGAGGCCAGGGAAGGCAGGCTCGTTGCCGACTATAGGATCAGGGCCAAGCGTGAGATCGCCGAAATCAAGGCGGACTGGCTGGTCAACTGCACGGGGATGGAGCGCGCCGGGATCAGCCATTCGCCGCTTCTGAAGGAAATGAGCCGGTTTCAGCTGATCGTGCCTGATCGGCTTGGCCTTGGCATTCAGGTGGATGCGGCTTCCGAGGTGACGGCTCCATCTCGAATTTCGCCGGCCCGGCTGTTTGCCGTCGGCGCCTTGACGGCGGGGCAATTCTGGGAGATCACCGCCGTCCCCGACATTCGGCTGCAGGCGAAGGCCGTGGCCGAGGAGATCGTCAGGGCAAGGCCAAATTCCGGCGCATAGGCTGACAAACTCGGGATCGGCGCAGTGCTGTTGAATTGCTGGCCGCCGACAGCTACAGTATTTGGTAGGCCATAATACGATTCCCTGAATTCGGCTGCCGCAGAAGTTGAGCCTGCGAAGTCAATCCAAACACTGAGGTACAGCATGAGCGGTGCTCTGAAGGACGCAGCAATCAGGGTGGAGCGTCCTGCGAAGACATTGCGGGAATTGGCGCTCGACAAAGTTCGCGAGGCCATCGTTAACGGATATTTTCGTCCCGGAGACCGCCTTGTCGAGCGCGACCTCTGCGCCCAGCTTGGCGTCAGCCGGACGGTGGTGCGCGAGGTTCTGAGACATCTGGAATCGGAAGGGCTCGTCGCCAATCTGCCGAACAAGGGACCGATCGTCGCCCTGCTGGATATCGAGGAAGCCAAACAGATCTATGAGATCCGCGGTGCGCTCGAAGGCATGGCGGCACGGCTATGCGCGGAGCGCGGCAGCCCCGAGATCGTCGCCGCTCTCGAGGAATCCCTGACCGCCATCCGCAACAGCTATCGCGACCAAGATATGGCCGCTGTGCTTGCCCATACCTCGTCCTTCTACCAAACGCTGTTCACCAGAGTCGACAGGCATGTCGCCTGGGGCGTTGTCAACCTCCTCACCGTGCGCATCAACCATCTGCGCTCGATGACGATCAAGACGGAAGGGCGCGGCACCGAGGGGCCGCTCCAGATGTCGAAGATTATCGAAGCCATCCGCCGTGGCGACGGCGAGGGGGCCCAGCGGGCCGCGATGGATCATGTCGCGGCCGCCAGCGCAATTGCCGAGGCGGTGCTGTCCGCTCAGAAGCCTGCCGAATAGGTTGACACGTCAACCACCGCTGTCTTTCAGGAGGCTGCCAGTAGGGGGCCTCGCATCGACATTGTCGATGCCTGTCGCCTGCATCCGTAATCCGTTCCTGGCCGGCGTTGCGTCGGTCCGGAACGATTCTATCGTTCTCATGCGTTGGGAGCCTGAACAATTGCATTGTTTACTCCTCCCAGCGCTTCATCATTCGCGCCGGTAACGTGGCTACGCCTAGCTTGAGGTGTAATAAAAATCGGAATTCAAGAATATCACGCGCTTTTGCTTCCGAAGAAGGCAGCCATGAACCCCAAACCGACGAGAATAATGCCGCTCACATAGCGTTCGATAGTAAGATAGTTGGCGTTGCGCTTCAGCCAGTTTCCGAAGCCTCCCGCCACCATTGCGTAGCTACCGTCGGTCATAATTCCAAGAATGGTGTAAATCATCCCAAGTATGAGGGTCTGAGCTGCAACCGATCCACGGGACGGGTCGATGAATTGAGGCAAGAAGGCCAGAAAGAACAGAACCGTCTTAGGATTGAGAAGGTTGATTGCAAATCCGTCGCGAAACAAATGACCGTAGGGATATGGTTTAATGGGCACGGTCTCATCGAAAGAAACAGCTCGGGAAAGAATCTTCTTGATCCCTATTCCAATCAGGTATGCCGCACCGGCATATTTCACCACTTCCAACGCTATTGGCGATGAGGCGACCATGGCAGAAAGCCCAAACGCTGCAGCAACTATATGTACCCCCGTCGCAACGTGAATTCCGAGAATTGAAACAACACCAGCAACACGTCCCTGCTCAACAGAACGAGCAAAGATATATAAAACTGCCGGCCCGGGAATCAGCAGCAAGGTCAATGCCGCAGCGATGAACATAGCGAGTGTACCGGTGGCGGGCATTTTTATTCCTCCTGCTTGTTCCCCCGGACTGTTGCTGAGGGCGAACGGTTGTGTACCATCTGCGTTTTGTCGGACTATCGCAGCAGGATTTCACACAGGAGGTTCCGTTAGTCTTGAACGCTATAAACTTCGCGCGAAAAATGCGGGTGTCACGCCTGTGGTTTGTTTAAACAATCGGGTCAGGTGACTCTGGTCGGCGAAGCCGACGAGTGCTGCCACCTCGGCGGGCGGTGTACCGGCCCTAAGCAAGTTCCGAGCATGACTAATCCGCAACTGTGTCTGATAGGCATGCGGAGGCATCCCCATGCATGACCGAAACGACCTAACGAGATAGACTGGATTCAATCCCACGACATCGGCGAGACAAGCCAAAGATACACGCTCGTTGTAATGCGCATGCAGAAAATCACGAATCACTTTGATATGTTTCGGTTCTCTGTTGTCGACGCGCCAGGAGGCTCGCTCATTGCGTTGAGACACCAGCATCTCAACGCAAAGCGCCAGGATCGTGTCACATCCAAGAAAGCCATCATCAACCTCAAGCCGCCTGTGAGCTGCACTCAACGCACCAAAAAGACTAGAATCTTGCAAGGAAATATGGGCGGGACATGAAGCTTTCTTCCCCAAAGCTATCATGTAATCGTCCATGAATTTTCTGGGCAAAAATAGGCACCTATAACTTAGGGGCTGCTCGTTTCCAGGAAGGCAAGAATGAACAACGCCAGGATGGATCAAATTGATGCTTCCCGGCTTCAATGCCACCTCTGCTCGACCATACGAGAATATCATCGTCCCGCTTTCATGCAGGTGAACAGCGTACGTGTCGTGAAAATGCTTTGGAAAGCGATGATAACTTTGCGAGACTTTAGACAATTCAACACCAGATATAGCATTGCTTTGCCATAATTTAATTTCAGCTCTTTTCATACTAAGTACCAAAGCCCGTACTCCGTGATTTGCAACCTTTTCATATCATTTTTTATGGTGGTTGATGGTCTCGCTACCTACGAGACCCCGAGAGGCGGCAAGTAACTGACACCTGAGTAAGTCTCAGCGCGGTATCACGATGGCAAACAGCCATCCTCCGGTGATCCGACGCCGTCGCGCGCCGACCTCGACATACGAAGCTGTTCATCCAGGCGGCCAAGCCGCTCGACATCAAGGACGGTCATGTCAGCCTGAAAGGGATTGAAGCTGATCTGAAAAGCAGGGGCAAGCTTCAATTGGCGCTCGTAAAACAATCTGTACATTGACCGGGTACCGAACCCATTGCTGCACATCCAAACCCAGAGCGGTTCCGTCTCTGGAGCAGCACCTGTCAGCTACCGTATATCCGTGTCGCTTGGATGTTCAGGGCAATGAGGAGAATTCAAACTCCAAGCTTGACACCCAACTTTGCTCGATATGATGGTATGCCATAATCACTAATATCTAAGGCGGTCATATAGGCCGGGAGAATATTGGCGTTGTACGTGTCGCGTCACTAAGGGAGCGTCGCGCCGTCCGGCTCTAAGGCTGAAGGAACAAGCATTTCCGGGCGACGAGCGCACACGCCAAGCCAATCTTCGGACTTTATTTTGTCTCGGCCAAAACCAAGTTGACACTAATATATTATGGTATACCATAATACCAAACAGAGAGAAGAGATATTCCATGGCCATTCAAATTCGCAAGACGGGACTGCAGATTGAAACGACGCTGATCGAAGGCGGCAAGGCTGCGGCGGTGCCGCTGAAGATGTTTACCGCTTTCGCGGTCGTGAAGAACCCATGGGCGGACCAGGGCTTCGTCGAAGACCTCAAGCCCGAAATCCACGCCGGTGCGCCGGTTCTCGGCGAATTGCTGACCAAGATGATCATCGATGCGGTCGGGTCAGGCGATGCCGTCGAAGCCTATGGCAAGGCCGCCGTGGTCGGCCTGGACGGTGAGATCGAACATGCCTCCGCGCTCATCCACACGCTTCGCTTCGGCAATTTTTATCGTCACGCCGTCGGCGCCAAGTCCTATCTCGCCTTCTGCAATACGCGCGGTCCCGCCAATGCGCCGATCATGATCCCGCTGATGGACAAGAACGACGAAGGTCGTCGCTCGCATTACCTGACCATCCAGACCTCGATCCCCGATGCGCCGGCCGCCAACGAGATTGTCGTGGCTCTCGGCGCGTCGGTGGGGGGGCGTCCTCATCACCGCATCGGCGACCGCTACCAGGATCTGAAAGATCTTGGGCAGGACGTCGCCAATCCTGCGGGCGTTTGAAAGGGGCTCCGAGATGCTGACAGCCGGATCGATCTCAGGCGCCGCTGCAGCAAAGAGCGTCGCCGGTGACTTGCCCCGAAGGAAGACGGCAAGCGGAACGGCCTATCACGAGGCCGGCAGCGGTAAGCCGCTGGTTCTCATTCATGGCGTCGGCATGCGGCTCGAAGCCTGGGCGCCGCAGATCACCTTTCTGTCGGCCGGCCATCGTGTCATCGCCGTCGACATGCCGGGACATGGCGAGAGCGCAAAATTGCCGGCGGGCAGCCGCCTCAATGAGTTTGTCGCCTGGTTCGGGCGTTTTCTCGACGAGATGGCAATCGATACGGTGAATGTTGCCGGCCACTCCATGGGTGCGTTGGTATCCGGAGGAGCGGCGGCGACGTTCGGCGAACGGATCAGCCGTGTCGCGTACCTTAACGGCGTTTACAGGCGCGATCCCCAAGCAAAAGCTGCCGTGCTCGCACGGGCCGCGGCCATTCCGGTGACGGGCGTGGACAAGGAAGGTCCCTTGGCACGCTGGTTCGGCGATGACGCTGACAGCGTTGTTGCGCGGGAATTGACGCGGAAATGGCTCAACCTCGTCGATCCGGAAGGCTATGCTGTCGCTTACGCCGCCTTCGCCGGCGGCGACGAGACCTATGCCGATCGCTGGAAGGACGTGGCTGGTCCGGCCCTGTTCCTGACGGGGTCCGATGATCCGAATTCCACGCCCTTGATGGCGGAACAGATGGCCGCGCTCGCGCCGAAGGGCTGGGCCCGCATCGTCGAAGGCCATCGTCATATGGTGAACCTGACCGCGCCTGATATCGTCAATTCGCTGCTCGCCGAGTGGCTGTCGTTCGGGGAGGATGAACGATGACAATCCAGACTGTCGACCCAAGGGCATTGCGAGATGCATTCGGCGCTTTTCCCACAGGCGTGACTGTCGTCACCGCCTGCGACGGAGATGGAAATCCGATCGGCTTCACCGCGAACTCCTTCACATCGGTCTCGCTCAATCCGCCCTTGCTCCTCGTCTGCCTTGCCAAGACGTCGCGCAATTTCGCCACCATGACCGGTACGCCGCATTTTGCGATCAACGTGCTGTCGGAAACGCAGAAGGACGTGTCGAACACGTTTGCGCGGCCGGTCGAAGACAGATTTGCGGCGGTCGAATGGGCCAAGGGATCGGCCGGCTGCCCGATATTCTCGAATGTGGCCGCCTGGTTCGAATGCGCCATGGAACAGGTCGTCGAGGCTGGCGACCATGTCATCCTGATGGGCCGCATCGAATCCTTCGACAATAGCGGCCGCAATGGTCTCGGTTATGCGCGCGGCGGCTATTTCACGCCGACGCTCGCAAGCAAGGCGGTTTCCGCGGCAAGCGAAGGCAATATCGAACTCGCAGCCGTCGTCGAGCGCCGCGGAGAAGTTCTTCTGCTCGGCGACGATGTGCTCTGCCTGCCGAGCGTCGACGCTCATGATGGCAACCCGACCGAGGCGCTGCAGGAATATCTGGAGACGCTCACCGGGCTGAAGGTGAGCATCGGCTTTCTCTATTCGGTCTACGAGGGCAAGAGCGATGGGAAGCAGCATATCGTTTATCACGCCGTTGCCGGAGACGGTGAGCCGGCCGGCGGCAGGTTCGTAAAACCTGACGCCCTGGCTGCGGCAAAATTCAAGACCAGCTCGACCGCCGATATCGTCAACCGCTTCGCGATGGAAAGCTCGATCGGCAATTTCGGCGTCTATTTCGGCGACGAGACCGGCGGCACCATTCATCCTATTCCAGCCAAGGGCGCAAAAGCATGAAGTTTTCCCTCTTCGTCCATATGGAACGGCTCGACGCCAACCAGAGCCATAAGAGCCTCTATGAGGAATTCGTCGCGCTCTGTGAGATCGCCGACAAAGGCGGCATGCATGCGATCTGGACGGGCGAACACCATGGCATGGATTTCACCATTGCTCCCAACCCCTTCGTGACCATTGCCGATCTCGCGCGGCGCACATCGCGGGCAAGGCTCGGGACGGGGACGGTGATCGCCCCCTTCTGGCATCCGATCAAGCTTGCCGGCGAGGCAGCCATGACCGACATCATCTGCGACGGCAGGCTCGATATCGGCATTGCGCGCGGCGCCTATTCCTTCGAATACGAACGGTTGCTGCCGGGTCTCGACGCCTGGGGTGCCGGCCAGCGCATGCGCGAGCTCATCCCGGCGGTCAAGGGCGTATGGGCCGGCGACTACGCCCATGACGGGGAGTTCTTCAAGTTCCCCGCGACCACGTCGGCGCCGAAGCCGCTGCAGCAGCCGAACCCGCCGATCTGGGTCGCTGCGCGCGATCCGAACTCGCATGAATTTGCCGTCGCGAACGGCTGCAACGTCCAGGTCACGCCGCTCTGGCAGGGCGATGACGAGGTCCAGTCGCTGATGGACCGTTTCAACGATGCCTGCGCCAAGAATCCCGATGTCGAGCGGCCGAAGATCATGCTTTTGCGCCACACCTATGTCGGCTCGTCGGAAGAAGACGTCGCCCAGGCCGCCCATGAACTCAGCGTCTACTACAACTATTTCTTCGCCTGGTTCAAGAACGAGAAGCCGGTGACCCAGGGCCTGATCGAACGGATTCCGGACGAGCAGATCCGCGCCAACGCCATGCTGTCGGACGAGGTCATGCGCACCAACAACGTCGTTGGCGACGCCGAGACCGTCATCCGCAGGCTCAAGGCCTATGAAGCGCTCGGCTATGACGAATATTCCTTCTGGATCGACACCGGCATGAGTTTCGAGCGCAAGAAGGCGTCGCTCGAGCGCTTCATCGCCGAGGTCATGCCGGCATTTCAGGAGTAGCACCATGCGGCGTTTCCAGCATTACATCGACGGCGAATTCTCGGATGGCGAAGCGAGCTATCCGAGCATCGATCCGGCCACCGGTGCGGTCTGGGCTGAAATGCCCGAAGCGCGAGAGGGCGATGTCGATCGGGCCGTGAACGCTGCCGAGAGGGCGCTTTATGATGGCCCCTGGGCGAAGATGACGGCCACGCAGCGCGGCAAGCTGCTCTACAAGCTCGCCGACCTCGTCGCTGCCAACGCGCAGGTCCTCGCGGAACTGGAAACACGCGACACCGGTAAGATCATCCGCGAAACATCCGCGCAGATCGCCTATGTCGCTGAATATTATCGCTATTATGCCGGCATATCAGACAAGATCGAAGGCTCCTATCTGCCGATCGACAAACCCGACATGGATGTCTGGCTTCGCCGCGAGCCGATCGGCGTCGTTGCGATGGTCGTGCCGTGGAACAGCCAGCTCTTCCTGTCGGCGGTCAAGATCGGCCCGGCGCTCGCCGCCGGCTGCACCATGGTGGTCAAGGCCTCGGAAGACGGGCCGGCGCCACTGCTTGAATTTGCCCGTCTCGTGCACGAAGCTGGCTTTCCCGCCGGCGTCGTCAACATCATCACCGGTTTCGGCCCCTCCTGCGGTGCGGCTCTTGGCCGTCACCCGAAGGTCGCCCATGTCGCCTTCACCGGCGGCCCGGAAACCGCCCGGCACGTCGTTCGCAACTCGGCCGAAAACCTCGCCTCCACCTCGCTCGAACTCGGCGGCAAGTCGCCCTTCATCGTCTTTGCCGACGCCGACCTCGACAGTGCCGCCAACGCCCAGGTCGCCGGCATTTTCGCAGCGACCGGGCAGAGCTGCGTTGCCGGATCGAGGCTGATCGTCGAACGCAGCGTCAAGGACAAATTCGTCGCCCTGCTGCGGGAGAAGGCCGAGGCGATCCGGATCGGCGCGCCGCTCGACATGACGACCGAGGTCGGCCCCCTTGCTACCCGGCGCCAGCAGGACAATATCGGTGCACTCGTTACCAGGTCGGTCGAAAGCGGCGCCCGTCTCGTTACCGGCGGACGCAAAATCGATGGTGAAGGCTTTTACTTCCCGCCGACGATCCTCGATTGCGACAATGTCGCTTCGCCGTCGCTGATCGAGGAGTTCTTCGGGCCGGTCCTTTCCGTCGTCTCGTTCGAGACCGAGGCAGAGGCGCTGAGGCTTGCCAACGACACCCGCTATGGCCTGGCCTCCGGCATCTTCACGCAGAACCTGACCCGGGCGCACCGGCTGATGAAGGGCATCCGTGCCGGCATCGTCTGGGTCAACACCTACCGCGCCGTCTCGCCGATCGCGCCCTTCGGCGGCTTCGGCCTGTCGGGCCACGGCAGGGAAGGCGGCATGGCCGCGGCGCTCGACTACACCCGCACCAAGACGATCTGGCTCCGGACCTCGGACGATCCGATCCCCGATCCCTTCGTGATGAGGTGATGCCGATGTTTTACGAAATCCGCACCTACCGGCTGAAGAACGGAACGATCCCGCAATATCTCAAGGTCGTCGAGGAAGAGGGCATCGAGATCCAGAAAAGCCATCTCGGCACGCTGGTCGGCTACTTCTTCTCGGAGATCGGCACGATCAACGAGATCGTCCACATCTGGGCCTTTGCGAGCCTGGATGATCGGGAGGCGAGACGCCAGAGGCTGATGGCCGACCCCCGGTGGCAGGCCTTCCTGCCCAAGATTCGCGACCTCATCGAGGTGGCGGAAAACAAGATTATGAAGCCAGCAAGCTTCTCTCCCCGGAGCGAGCAGCACTGACGACATAAGGAATACCCGCAGGACAAACCAGAACAGGGATAAGGGAACATGAAAACGACATTTGCTTTCGCGGCGGTTGCCGCATTCGTCGCCGTCTCCGCGCCGGTGCACGCCGACAACATGGTCTTCTCGAGCTGGGGCGGAACGACCCAGGATGCGCAGAAGGCGGCATGGGCAAGCCCGTTCACCGAAAAGACCGGCATCACGGTCGTGCAGGACGGCCCAACCGACTACGGCAAGCTGAAGGCGATGGTCGAGGCCGGCGAAGTCACCTGGGACGTCGTCGACGTCGAAGGCGATTATGCCGCCCAGGCCGGCAAGAACGGCCAGCTCGAGAAGCTCGACTTCTCCGTCATCGATAAATCCAAGCTCGATCCGCGCTTCGTCACGGACTATTCGGTCGGCAGCTTCTATTATTCCTTCGTCATCGGCTGCAATGCCGATGCCGTCAAGGCCTGCCCGAAGACATGGGCCGACCTGTTCGACACCGCGAAGTTTCCGGGCAAGCGCACCTTCTACAAGTGGTCGGCTCCCGGCGTGATCGAAGCGGCGCTGCTTGCCGACGGCGTGCCTGCCGACAAGCTCTATCCGCTCGATCTCGACCGCGCCTTCAAGAAGCTCGACACGATCAAATCGGACATCATCTGGTGGTCAGGCGGCGCCCAGTCGCAGCAGCTGCTCGCATCCGCCGAGGCACCCTTCGGCAGCGTCTGGAACGGCCGCATGACGGCGCTTGCCGCGACCGGCATCAAGGTTGAAACCTCCTGGGAACAGAACATCACTGCTGCCGATGCGCTCGTCGTGCCGAAGGGCTCGCCGAATGTCGAAGCTGCGATGAAGTTCATTGCACTGGCGACCTCGGCCGAACCGCAGGCCGCCCTGGCAAAGGCCACCGGTTATGCGCCGATCAATGTCGACTCGGCCAAGCTGATGGACCCGGAAACGGCCAAGACCTTGCCGGATCAGCAGACCGCAAGCCAGGTCAATGCCGATATGACCTACTGGGCTGATAATCGCGATGCCATCGGCGAGAAATGGTACGCTTGGCAGGCGAAATAAGCTGAAGCTTGAGATCAACGGGCACGGCGAAGGTCGCCGTGCCCCCGCAGCGCCAGTGCCAATCGGTTGCACCTATGCGCCTCGCGGAAATTGACGGGTGGGAAGGACTGTCATGTCGACGTTTAGCGATGCCTCCGGCGTAATTGCGCCCTTGCCGAAGATACGCAGGCCGACAGGTTTCAGCGGGGTCGTTCCGGCTTTCGCCTTCGTCGGTATCTTTTTCGTCGTGCCGGTGGCGATACTGCTGTTGCGAAGCGTGCTGGAACCCGTGCCGGGTCTGGGAAACTATGCGCAACTGATCGGGTCATCGACCTATCTGAAGATTTTCGCCAACACCTTCATCGTCTCGGGTCTCGTCACGGTGATTTCGCTCGCGATCGGTTTTCCCGTCGCCTGGGCGCTGGCAATCATGCCCGGCCGGCTGACCTCGGTGATCTTTGCGATCCTGCTGCTGTCGATGTGGACCAACCTCTTGGCCCGCACCTATGCCTGGATGGTGCTCCTGCAACGCACCGGGCTGATCAACAAGATGCTGATGGGAATGGGCCTGATCGACCAGCCGCTGGCGCTCGTCAACAATCTGACCGGTGTCACGATCGGCATGACTTATATCATGCTGCCTTTTATCATCCTGCCGCTCTATGGCGTGATCAAGAAGATCGATCCGTCGACCCTGCAGGCGGCCGCCCTTTGTGGCGCCAACCGCTGGCAGTGCCTGACGCGGGTTCTGCTGCCCCTGGCGATGCCCGGCATGGTGGCGGGCGCCCTGATGGTCTTCGTCATGTCACTTGGTTATTTCGTCACGCCCTCGCTTCTCGGCGGCACTGCCAACATGATGCTCGCGGAGCTGATCGCGCAGTTCGTGCAGTCGCTGGTCAACTGGGGAATGGGGGGCGCTGCGGCGCTGGTCCTTCTGGTGGTGACGCTCTCGCTTTATGCCGTGCAGTTGCGCTTCTTCGGCAATCAAAACCCGGGAGGACGTTGACATGCTGCTCAATTTCGACCGTCTCGGCTGGTGGAAATACGTCCTTCTCGGCATAACGCTTCTGACCGCAGCCTTCCTGCTGCTGCCGATTGTGTTCATCGCGGCGCTGTCCTTCGGCTCCTCGCAGTGGCTGATCTTTCCGCCGCCGGGCTGGACGTTTCAGTGGTACAGCGAACTCTTTGCCGACCCGCGCTGGCTGGAATCGGCTTTGACGAGCCTCAAGATCGCGGTCATCGTGACGATCTTGTCGGTGCTGCTCGGGCTTGTGACATCCTTCGGGCTGGTGCGTGGTTCGTTCATGTTCCGGGATGCGCTGAAAGCGCTGTTCCTGACGCCGATGATCCTTCCGGTCGTGGTTCTGGCGGTCGCCCTCTACGCCTTCTTTCTCAGGATCGGCCTTGGCGGCACGCTGACGGGCTTCGTCATTTCGCATCTCGTGCTGGCACTGCCCTTCTCGATCCTGTCCATCTCGAGTGCCCTGGAAGGCTTCGACAAGTCGATCGAGGACGCGGCCGTGCTCTGCGGCGCCTCGCCTTTGGAAGCGAAGATCAGGGTCACCCTTCCGGCAATCAGCCACGGGTTGTTTTCGGCGGCCGTCTTCTCGTTTCTGACATCCTGGGACGAGGTGGTGGTGGCGATCTTCATGTCCAGCCCGACCCTGCAGACGCTGCCCGTGAAGGTATGGGCGACGCTCAGGCAAGACCTGACGCCGGTTGTCGCCGCCGCATCGACCCTTCTCATCCTTTTGACGATCATCTTGATGGCGCTGGTTGCCGTCGTGCGTAAGGTACTGAAACAATGAACGAACCATTCCTTCAGATCCGCGGAATACGCAAGGAATACGGCCCTGTGGTCGCCGTACATGATGTTACCCTCGACGTTCGGCGCGGGGAGTTCCTGACCTTTCTCGGGCCATCGGGATCGGGCAAGAGCACGACGCTGTACATCCTGGCGGGATTTGACAATCCGACGAAAGGTGACATTACGCTGGAGGGCAAGACCCTGCTCGCCACGCCGTCGCACAAGCGCAACATCGGCATGGTGTTCCAGCGCTACACTCTGTTCCCGCATCTGACGGTGGGTGAAAACATCGCCTTTCCGCTGAAGGTCCGGCGCAAGTCCAAGGCCGAGATCGACAGCAAGGTGAAGGAGATGCTGCGCCTCGTCCGTCTCGAAGGCTTCGAGGATCGCAAGCCCGCGCAAATGTCCGGCGGCCAGCAGCAGCGCGTCGCGCTTGCCAGAGCCCTTGCCTATGATCCGCCGGTGCTTCTGATGGACGAGCCGCTGTCTGCGCTCGACAAGAAGCTGCGCGAGGAAATCCAGCATGAGATCCGTCGCATCCACCAGCAGACCGAAGTGACGATCCTTTATGTCACACACGACCAGGAAGAGGCACTGCGGCTCTCCGACCGCATCGCTGTCTTTTCCAAGGGGGTCATCGACCAGATCGGCACCGGCCCCGAACTCTACGCCAATCCGAAGACCCGCTTCGTTGCCGAATTCATCGGCGACAGCGACTTCATTTCCTGTGACCTGCTGTCATCATCCGACGGACAGGCCACCATTTCGCTAGGCCGCGGAACCGTCTTCAACAGCATTCCGGTGCATGGAAAAGGCGCTGCCGGCACAAAAGCAGCCTTGATGCTGAGGCCGGAGCGCATTCGGCTGTCGCGCGCTCATGCGGGAGTGGGTCTCGCCGCGACTGTCAGCGACATCACTTTCCTCGGCAACAATATCCACGTTTCCACCGAAATGGCCAACGGCGAGGCGCTGGCGGTGCGTCTGCCGTTCGGTCATGAGGCGATCACCGGGCTCAGCCGCGGCGATACGGTGAATCTGGATTTCGATCCGGGTGCGGCCCACGTGTTCTGTTGAAAGTCGTCCTATGAAGCTCAGTGATCTCTCGCTGTTCCGTCAGGCATGCCCCGTCGCCGGCCGCTGGATCGAAGCGGAAGGCCGCCAGGCGACGACGGTGCGCAATCCGGCGACCGGCGAACCGCTCGGCGCGGTCCCCGACCTCGGAGCCGCGGAAACGGAGGATGCCATCGCCGCCGCTGTCGTCGCCCAGAAGCTTTGGGCGAAGAAGACCGCTAGCGAGCGCGCCGCCATACTCAAGACATGGCACCGCCTGATGATCGAAAACCGCGACGATCTGGCGATGATCCTGACGCTGGAGCAGGGAAAACCGCTCACTGAGGCTAAGGGAGAGATCACCTATGGCGCGAGCTTCATCGAATGGTTCGCCGAGGAGGCAAGACGCATCAACGGCGAGACCATACCGGGACATCAACCGGATAAGCGCATCCTCGTGCTGCGTCAGCCGGCAGGCGTGGTGGCGGCGATCACGCCCTGGAACTTTCCAAATGCGATGATCACCCGCAAGGTGGGCCCGGCCCTTGCCGCCGGCTGCGCCGTCGTTCTCAAGCCGGCGCCGCAGACGCCGTTCTCGGCAATCGCCATCGCCATTCTTGCAGAGCGCGCCGGCCTGCCGGCAGGCCTGCTCAACATCGTGACCGGTGATGCTGCCGCAATTGGCGGGACGCTGACGGCAAGCCGTGACATCCGGGTCCTGACCTTCACCGGTTCCACCCGGACGGGCGAGCTGCTTTACCGGCAATGCGCGCCGACGATCAAAAAGCTCGGCCTCGAGCTTGGCGGCAATGCACCCTTCATCGTCTTCGACGATGCTGATCTCGACGCGGCCGTCGAAGGCGCAATCATCGCCAAGTTCCGCAATAATGGCCAGACCTGCGTCTGCGCCAACCGGCTCTATGTCCAGGACGGCGTCTATGAGGCCTTTGCCGCCAAGCTGGCGACGGCCGTTTCGGCACTGAAGGTTGGCAATGGCCTGGAGCGCGATGTCGTGCTCGGCCCGCTCATCGACGAAAACGCCGTTGCCAAGATCGAAGCCCATATCGGCGATGCCGTCTCTAGGGGCGCCCGGATTGTTTCAGGCGGCAAGCGCCATGCGCTTGGCGGCCATTTCTTCGAACCGACCGTTCTCCGCGATGTCGCGGCCGGCATGCAGGTCGCCCGCGAGGAAACCTTCGGACCTCTTGCGCCGCTCTTTCGTTTCCGCGACGAAGAGGACGTCATTGAACAAGCAAATGACACCGAATTCGGGCTTGCCTCTTATTTCTATGCACGCGATCTGTCGCGGGTCTTCCGTGTCGCTGAAGCGCTCGAATATGGGATGGTCGGCGTCAATACCGGTCTGGTCTCCACCGCCGAGGCGCCGTTCGGCGGTGTCAAAATGTCGGGTCTCGGTCGCGAAGGCTCCAGGCACGGGTTGGACGAGTATACCGAACTCAAGTATGTATGCTTGGGCGGCATTGCCTGACTTGGTCGACATTTGCGCATGCCGCAAAAGAAAGACCAGCATGCAATTCGCCAGTATAGCGATGTATCTCACACCCCAGCCGCTTGCAGATGCGACGGCCAAGCTCTGGTCGTTCCTCCGGCATTATCTCTCGCAGGCCGGCCTGACGGACCTGCCCGAAACGCTCGATCGGACGCTGCCCTATGACGAGGCCTGGCTGAGATCGGATCTTCTCCTTTCGCAGACCTGCGGCTATCCCTTTGCCAGCCGCCTGCGCGGCAAAGTTCGCCTGGTTGCGACGCCGGTCTATGATCATCCCGGCTGCGACGGTCCGCTGATGCGCAGCTTCATCATCGTCCGCACGGGTTCTTCCCTTCGCACGCTGGAGGATCTGCGCGGCACCACGGCTGCAATCAACAGCCCCGACAGCAATTCCGGCAGCAATCTCTTTCGCGCGGCCGTCGCTCCGCGTGCCCGCGAAGGCCGTTTCTTCGGGCGGATCATCGAAACCGGTAGCCATGGCAACAGCATCGCTGCCGTCGTCGAGGGCAGGGCGGATAGCGCGGCCATCGATTGCATCACCTATGGCAATATTCGCCGTTTCAATCCCGGCCATGTCGACGGGGTCCGCATCATCGCCGAAACGCCGAAAGGCCCAGGACTGCCGCTCGTAACTTCAGGCGATGCTTCGGACGAGAGGGTCCTTCTCCTGCGCCGTGCGCTGACCGCCGCTGTCAAGGAGCCACCGCTGGCGGCGACGCGGGCCACGCTCGGCCTCGTTGATTTCGCGGTGCTTTCCGAAGCCGACTACGAGCCGCTTCTCTCATTGGCCGGCGACGCATTGCCGCAATTAACGGCTTGAAGAGGCGGCGGACTTCACTGCGCCGCAGGTGCTTCCAATGCGGCAAGACGATGGGCGATGCGATCGGCATTGGCCATGATCGTCATGGTGATGTATTTCGAGGACAGATCGGGAAGAATGGAGCCGTCGACGACGTAAAGACCCGGGTGGAGATTTAACTCGCCGTCCGAGGAGGTGCCGAAGGGGCCGGCTTCGCCCATAGGCAGAGTGCCGGCGAAATGGGCGTCGATACCAGGCTCCGCCAGCGATGCGCCCGGGAGCTGAATAAGCCCCAGCCGTTTCCATTCCCGGCGAAGCGCTTTTTTCAAAGCCTCGGCGCGGATTTCGAAACCGTCCGTGAAACCGCCGCGGACGGTCAGCCCTTTTTTCGCCGTTGCATCCCGATGAATGTAGCTCCGGCTTTGATCGCCGGGATAGTAGATCGTCGCGACGAGAAGGCTGCCGGCGATCAGTTCGAAGGCGGCTCGCCCGGCCTTTCGGCCGAGGGGCATCCTGTTGACGAAACTCTGCGCCGGCAGGGAACCGACTTCATAGATCGCGCCCGTCACGTAATCGGATGCGCCGTCACCATAGCGCAGTGACAATCCGAGTTGCGCAAGACTGTGCGTCGGCGTCGTCGAACGCAGCAATCTCGCGGGAGAGAGCAGAGGGATGGCCAGTGTGGGGCTGTTCAGGAGACGCAGTCCCTGCTGGCCGATCGGCAGAAGATCGGTGAGCAGGGCGGCCGTTCCGAGAACTCCTGCGGCAAGAATGATCCGCGGTGCGGAAAATGACGATCCATCGGCCGTTCCGACCGTCCAGTCTGAGCCGCGTGTCAACGAGACGGCCCGCCTGTTGTCGAGCAAACGAAAATGCGGTGACTTTCGCAACGCAAGCAGATCCTGCCTGCTGTTATAGATCGCGCCGCTGGGGCAGCCATAGAGACAGTCGCCGCGCAGATCGCACGCCGCCCGTCCGGGCCTCGCCTCGGAGAGTATCGCATTGACGGCGGCAAATAGCCGAAACGATCCATCCGCCGGTTTTGCAGCCTTGTGCCGACGAAGAACATGGGCGGCGGTCGCGCCAAGCGGCAGGACGGCCTCGCCATCGGCGCCGGTCGTGAGATCGGCGTTGGTGCTGATCCCGATGCGTTGGGCGACCCGCTCGTAAGAGCTCTGCAGGGACGCGAGGTCGATCGGCCAATCGGCGATATCCCCAGCGTCGAGATAGCTGATTTGCGCACCCCAGATATTGGAGAGCCCACCGCGCGCGAGGCTGCCGATCGGTTTGAAGCCATCGCCCGATATTCCGGCGTCGCGTTGGAACCGTTCGAGAATCCCGCGTGATACAGGGGTCTGCAGTTTCGGCGAGCTGCCGTCGTCGACGCGCAGCGATTCCAGATCGCTTCCCAGGACACGGACGCTGCGGTTTTCCTCCTGCAATCCCAAGTCATCGCCGGCATCAAGCATCAGAACGCGGCGGCCGGCCGCCATCAGCGGAAACGCAGCGGAGACGCCTGCAGGGCCGCTGCCGATGATGATGAAGTCGGCATCGGGCGCATTCATCGATATGTCCCGGCCAAAAGCGCGCGGAGCGGAAACAACAGGACATCGCCGGCGATGGTCAATGCCGCGCCGAAAAACCCGGCCTTTGGGCCTGCATGCCTTTCCGGTTCGCTCGCGAGGTCGGCCAGATAGAGGGCTCGCGCGAGACGATGCTGCGTCCGACTGGCCGGCGGCTCGAAGAACGCCAGCAGGCGCGGATGCCTGATCACGGTTGTGGAAAGGCCGAGCGGCGACAGCCCTTCACGCCGAAGCCCTTCGCAGAGCCGCTGGAGCTGCATTTCGGTCGGCGCGCTGCCGAGATATCGCAGCAGAGCCTGCGCCTCGCTGCGCGATTGATCCTTGCCTGTTTGGCTGAATTCGCCAGCAAGCGCAGTCATCGGGTCAGCCAGGTTCAATTTCAGCAGTCTGAGGCTCTCGCCGCTTTCCATGGGTGCGGCACCCGCAAGCCCCAGGACGCGCTCCGGATCGACCGTCGGGATCAACGGCACGAGCTTGGTCATGCGGCAGGCAAAGAGGGCGGCGGCCAGGGGGATCGGTATGAAATGGAGATTGCCCTTGCCCTGACTGCGGCGAAGCATTCTGAGCCATGCGGCAAAGCTTATCGGCTTTTCCTGCGCAAGCACGAATGTCTGCGGGGGCTGGCTCTCCTGGGTCGCCAGCGCCAGCAGACCTTCGGCGACTTCGTCGAGATGAATCGGTTGGACCTCGCGGCTGAGCCCGATCATCGGCAGAAGCGGACTTAGAGCGGCCAACTTGGCCATCAGTCCGTACATGGCGGTACGTGGTCCACCATAGACGAGCCCTATTCGTGCAACGCGAACGATCGGCGCTGCGGGGCTGGCACCCAAATGCTGTTCGATCCTGAATTTGGTGCGGCCGTAAACATTGAGCGCCTCCCGCCGGGACGAAGTGGAGGAGGAAAAGACGAAACGCGGCACGCCGGCTGCCTTTGCGGCCTCCGCCAATCTCACCGTGCCGGATATATTGATGTTGTCTTCTTCGGCGGCCTCCGGCTCGGTGGCCCAGGAATGCGCGAGATGGACGATTCCCACCGCCCCTTCCAGGTCGGAGGCAGCAGGCGCATCACCGATGCGCCATTTGGCTCCGGACCGCCGGCCGAGTTCAACCACCTCGAAGCCGCGCTCACGCGCCATCGCTGCCAGTCTTGCGCCGATATAGCCGGTCGATCCCGTGATGATGAGACGCGGTGCCATTCACACCCTCTACTGCGCAAAGGCGATACGCGCGCCGCTCCAGTCGAAACGAAACTCGATTTCCTTGAGCTGCGACAGCGCCTGGCGCACTTTTTCCTGGCGGTCTTTCGGGCAATAGAGGACGAGGAAGCCCCCTCCGCCAGCACCTGCCAGCTTGCCGCCGATGGCGCCGGCAGCACGGGCCGCATCGTAAAACTCGTCGATCGCGCTGTTGGTGATCTTCGAGGTCAGCGACCTTTTCATCATCCATCCGCGATGAAGCGCTTCGCCGAAGGCGCCGAGATCCCCGCTCATCAGGATGTCGCGCATTTCGTAAGCCAGTTGCACCATGCGCTCGACGGTCCGAAATTTTTCCTCGTCCGCCTCCATGGCCTGCACCTGCGTCGACAGCACAGAGCGCGTATCGCGCTGGCTTCCGGTGAAAAACAACAGGATGTTGCTCTCAAGCTCTGCCATCTTTTCAGAGCTGAGGACGACGGGCTGTACGTTCACGCTGCCGTTGGAATTGAATTCGATGAAGTTCAAGCCGCCATGAGCGGCTGCATATTGGTCCTGTTTGCCAATCGGCTCCTTGAGGATATCGATTTCGAGTTTGCAGGCTTCTTCCGCCAACTGGTCCTTGGAGGCAAAACGCGACCTGTGAGCATAGAGCGCGTTGATCAGTGCCACGGAAAAGGAGCTGGAGGATCCGAGACCCGTTCCGGAGGGAATGTCGGCGACGGAAGCGACCTCGATGCCGGGCTCGACGCGATGCATCCGAAGTGCCTCGCGCAACAGCGGATGCGCAATCTCCTCAAGCGTCTCGGCAAGTTCGGTACGCGTATATTTCAGATGATATTTGTTTTCATTGAAATAGTTGTGCACGATCACGAAGCTGTATTTGGCTATCGCACAGGACAGTACCGCGCCCGCCTGACGGCGGTAGTAGGACGCTATGTCCGAGCCGCCGCCGGCGAAGCTGACCCGAAAAGGTGCGGATGAAACGATCAAAGGATTGCCTCCTCGAGATTGATGACGATATCGGCCGATTTGCGCTGCAGATCGATCCTCGGCCACTCTTCCTGAATTCGCGACTGCCAGAGCGCTTCGGCGGCAACTGGCGTAAGGCCTTTCCAGGCGTAGAACGTGTGAAAGCGGTTCAGCAGGCTCTGCTGAGATGCTTCGACGAAGACGGACATGTCGACCTGTTCTCGGATCGACGCATGTCCGGCAAAGATGCCGTCCATGAGGATGACCTCGGCATCGCGGGCGTCATAGGCGGTGGTACCCCTAAGCCGGCCGCGGCTTGCCGCGTCATAGCCGGGTGCCTTAACCTGTCCGGAGCGGCGCAGCATGCTGACGATCTCGGGATAGAGCTCCACTCTGCTGCGCTCTTCCGCATTCATGTCGGGGCGGCGATGTTCGAGCGGCAGTATCCAGCGGTCGAGTTCAAGTCTCAGCACCCTCCGCCCTGTTTCCGAGAGCATGCGTTGAACGGCATGCGCAAACGTACTTTTCCCGGAGCGGGAACGGCCGCATATGCTGATGAGCAACGGACCGGCCGTAGATGAAAGCCGTTCATCAATCGCACCGGACAGAGCCTTGCCGATCTCTTGGTAGCCGCATTGGAAACGGACCGCGTCATAGACCGTGTCGAAGACAAGATCGGCATGCGGAATCTCTGTTTCGACGGTGGGATAGCTCTCTTCGTCCCGCAGGCCATAGCCTGTCCGAACGCCGTAGGACCAGATGCCCGCCTTGCGGCCAGCACCTATGTCGCGCAGGCTGTCGCCGATGATGATGGATTTCGATTTTTCGACAGGCAGTTCCGACATGGCCTGGCGGATCATCAGATCGCCCGGCTTCCGGCAGGCACAATCGATCTTGAGCGCGGCGACTTCGTTGGGAAATCCTTTGTCCGGATGATGCGGACAAAAATAAATGCGATCCAGAACGCCGCCATCTTCGGCAAGCTCGGCCTCGAGGCGACCGAGAACATGATCCAGCCCGGTTTCATCAAGAAAGCCTTTGGCGACCTGCGGTCTGTTCGTGACCGCAATCGTCAGGAAGCCCGCCTCACGGGCGAGCCGCACGGCTTCGCCTGCCCGGTCGATCAGCTTCACCTGGTCCGGATGGATGACGCCATGGCCGCCGACATCTTCGTTGAGCACGCCGTCGCAATCGAAGAAAACCGCGGGCCTTCGCACCGACAGATGCGCCGCATGAACCCGTTCCTGCCGGAGGTCCTCCTCGGCGGCAGCATGCCGGTTCGGCGACCCGGTATCCTTCATATATTCCGGCGTGTCATAAATCGCGACCGGAACGGACCGTTCGAGGAGGCGGGGAATGACGTCGTGGATCATATCCGCCGTTTGCGCCGGCACGAGCGCCCGGAAAAACTGCTCGGAAGCCACGTACAAACCGGCCGGCACCAGATTGCGCCAATCCGCATCGCGGGGCGTTTTGCGAGGCAACAGGCGCTGGAGATAACCGCTCTTCTGGACGACGAGATCGGATGTGCGGGGATGATCGTTGGGATGGGCGATGATGGTCAGAGCGGCGGGAAATTGCTGACGATGACGCGTCAGCGCCGACAGATCGATATCGAAAAGCATGTCGCCGTAGACGATCAGGACGTCGCCGGCCGTCATGTCCAATGTCGTCAGACAGCCCGCCGTGCCGAGCGGAGATTTCTCGACGAAGACCTCGATCCTGATGCCGAGTTTTTCAGCTTCCGGACCAAGGGCGGGCTCGAGCTGGCTGCCGAGGTGACCACCAAGCACGCGCACATGCTGAACACCTTCGCGGGCCAGGATGCGGATCTGCCGCAAGATGATCGGCACGCCGGCAAGCGGCAGAAGCGCCTTCGGGATAGCATCGCCCGTCATGCTGCGCGCGCGCGTTCCAAGGCCACCGGCAATAATGATCGCCTGGCGGATCGCGTCCTCAGAAGCCATTCGCCAGAATCCGTTCGACGGCAAGTTCAACGGCTTCTGTCGATTTCCGCTTCGGAGCCCAGCCCAGCGTTACGAGCCGGCTTATATCGTAGCTGAAGCGCGGCACGTCGCCCAGCCAGCCGCGGTCCTCGCTGCCATATTCGATAGCAGCTCCGGCCGCGACCTTGGAAACCACGATTTCGGCGATATCCCGGACGGACGTTTCGCCGATGCCGCTGGCGTGAAATACCTCATAGGGGCCGGGCGCCTTGTCCCAGGCCAGGAGAATCGCGTCCACCAGGTCGCCGACATAGAGATAGGGCTTCGTCTGCCTTCCGTTGCCGAGCACCTGAAGTCTCGTCGGATTCGCTTTCAACCTGTTGATGAAGTCGTAGATTGCCCCGTGGGTTGAGCGCTCCCCAACCACATTGGGAAAGCGCAGCACCAGCGTCTTGATGCCGAATGACAGAGCATAGACGGACAGATAGGCCTCAGCAGCAAGCTTGCTGGCGCCATAGAACGAGATCGGCTGCAAGGGGCCGTGATCCTCGTGAATATTGCCTTCGGCTTCGCCGAACACCGCAGAAGTGCTGGCAAAGAAAAGCCTGCCGACACAGTGCTTGCGCATGATGGCAAGCAGCGTCGTCGTCGTCAGCTGGTTCAGCTGCAGATCCAATTCCGTATTGGTATTGCCCGCGGCAATATCGGAATTGGCGGCGAGATGGAAAACAGCATCAGGACGATCTGTCGCAAAGAGTTGATCCATGCCCTCCCGATCGAGCATATCAAGCTTCTGGAAGCGAAAATCCGTCCGGCCCTGGAGATGATCTATATTGCGCATCCGGCCGAGGTGAAGATTGTCGATCGCGGTTACCCGATAGCCCAAGGCCAAAAGGCGATCGCAGAGATGGCTGCCGATAAATCCGGCCCCTCCCGTTACCAAGGCATGCATGTCGGCAGCTCCATATGATCTGTTAAGGCTCATCAGAGCGCTTTGATCTTTCCCGAATGGGGACGCGAAAGGACGAATACACCACCGGCCAAGCCGACCACAAGCTGCAACAGGCCGAAAACCACCGATAGCGTTGCGGCGTCCGTCGTGCCGATGCCGAACACGGCAAGCGAAATGACCATGCCGCCTTCGCGCAGCCCCCATCCTCCGACAGAAATGGGAACCATGGCGATCAAAAGCACTGGCGGGAAAGCGGCTGCGGCCTGACCCCAATCGAGCGGGAGGCCAAGTCCGAGAACGAGGATCTCAAGCGAGACGACACTCAAACCGTGAATGACGAGGGTCAATAGAGATATTCCGAGCATTCCCCGGTGGGTGAGAAAAGCCCCCAGCGCGTCGCTCAGCGCGTGCAGCTTTTCCGGAAGAAGCCGAACGAAGAGATGGCGACACCAGCAGAACACCAGGGCCGATGCGATGGTTCCCGCGACGCCAAGGGCCGTGAGTTCGGTGAGATAGGGGATTGGGAAGTCGTGCCCGTAAAACGCCCGCATGATGATCAGACCGATCAGCGCAACGACCGCCAACCCGAACAGGGTGAGCATACGGTCCATGACGACGCCGAGCGTGGCTTCCTGGATCGTCAGGCCGTATTTGAGGGCGCCGAAAATGCGTGCGGCATCGCCTGGAATGGGACTTGGAAGAGCCTGATTGTAAAAGAGGCTTTGCATGAACAGTTTCATGGCGCCTGATATTTTCAGCCTCTGCCCGATCATCTCCGCTAGAAGGCACCACCGCCAGGCCGAAAGCAGGGCCTGCAGGAGAAGAAGGAAGATGCTGACGCAGATGGTCGTCGCCGACAGGGTCCGGACCGCGGCCCAGCCTTCTGCGAAATCGACCTTACGTGCGATCCATATGACGAGGCCAAGCGCCACGGCCACTTTCAGAACCGGTATGCCGATGCGAAGGAATGCTCGGGAGGATGGAGTCGTCACGATGCCCGATCCGCGTCAAAACGGTAAAGCTTCCAGCCGAACCGATCCGTTAAGATCAGTGAGGCGCGGGGCATCATGTGGGCTATGACGCTGTTGGCCAGCATTATTTTATCTTCTCCTATGCGTTCTGCGAGGAACGCGCTGCCAGCATCCGGGGGAAGGATGAAGTAACCTATATGATTATCCCGGATGAAAGCATCGATATCCGACCCCGGTCTGGGCAGCACATAGCGTGGCAATTGCCAACCGCCATCGCGGCCGTCGTTGTAAGCCGTCGACAATAATGTGTTGGCGGTGTCGAAAGGCTGAAAAACGGTCCGCAGGTCATGCTCCGCGATGTAGCGATACATGAAATAGGCTTCGCGGTGGCTCTCCATATATTTGTCGACACTGATCATCCCGAGCACGACGTCGAGGTCTTTCGCCTTGCCGGGATCCATGTCGCTGCCGCCCACGCGGTACCACTGCGAGAGCCAGAGTCCCCCGGCCAGCACGCCTAAGATCACCGGGCTGGCGATCATGCATGCCGGCGAAGAGGCGATTTTCGTAATTGGGGCCATCCGCGGCAGAACTTGCCGGTCGAGCCATTGATCCAGCCGTTCCCGAACCAGGGAGGCGCCGATAAACCCGGTCGAAAAGAACAGCAGATAGGCTGGCGTCGCCCACCGGATGTGATTGAACATAACGGTGTACCATATCACAAACATGGCAGCGGTAATCGCTGCGAGAAATGCGATGCGCCGAAAGGCCACGGCGAGACCGGCCAGGATCAAAGCGAGAGCGACGAAAGCATTCGGCTTGCCGGCCAGGAACCAGCTGTAAAGGATATGGAGGAAGTCGCGCCAACCTTGCAGAGTTGCGAGGTTCGTTACGAAATGTCGGTTAGCGGGATCGAAGGCCCGGCCCAATTCGAGCATGTAGTCCGCCATCCAGGCGTCGGTGAGGCCCGGATGACCGAACATGAAAGGATAGATCGGATTGCCGAGAACGATCAGGTTTTTCGCATACCAGTAGCCCGCGACTGCAAGGAATGCGCAAAGGCATGACAAAAAGAGCGGCAGCGATACCCTTCCCTTGAGAAGCATTGGCATCAGCGCCAGCCCTATCAGGCAAACCATTTGCAGTTCCGTATATTTCCCTCCGACCGCTCCCCCCAGCACGAGCGCACAATGAAAAAGCTCCGCCGGACGCCGGGTTT
This sequence comes from Rhizobium sp. BK456, assembly GCF_014194045.1. Lineage (NCBI taxonomy): Bacteria > Pseudomonadati > Pseudomonadota > Alphaproteobacteria > Hyphomicrobiales > Rhizobiaceae > Rhizobium > Rhizobium sp. BK456. Next base: position 5,968 of record NZ_JACIAO010000009.1, on the reverse strand, counting down.
CCAGATAACGCCACAGGAAAAGCACAGCGGCGACTGAGAAACACGACCGTGCCAGATCCGTCATCGGTTCGCCGACACTTCCCCTGAAGAAGGGGATGCTGAGCATCAGAGCGGCCACTAGGAAAAAACCGCATGCCCGCCAACGACTGGCGCAGCTTGAAAGCAGGAACAGAAATCCGAAGAAAATTGCGACATTCATGATCGCCGCACCGGTCCAGTGACCGCTGACCATCATGACGAGCGCAAACAGCAGATTAAAGAAGAGCGGAATATTGCCGTAGAAGGGATGGTCGATCTGCGGCGACACAAAGCCGCTGTGTTCGATGATACTGTTTGCGAGCGGGATGTGGAAAACCCAGACGTCGGCAATGCCGGATGGAAACAGGGCCATAACGCTCCACACATAGCAAAGTACAGTGCATGTGAGTGCTGCAAGCACCGGAACCGGGTTTCCGGATCTCGTTTCAGCGGCAATTTTACGAAACAGCGAACCGAGGTCGTAGAGAACGGCGACGAGATCGCGCCACCGCCAAATCATCGCGACAGCGACGATCGGGAGAACGATCTCCCATCGCAGCCCATGGAACGCCCCAAGGACGGTGGCCGCGCCCCCGGCGATCGCCAGAGCCGGCAGAATACCGCTGAGCAGAAAGTCGGTGCCGTCTCGAAAGGGTTGATCGCAACGTTGGTTGAGCGAGGCAACGATGCCTCTGTCGATCACGAGGCCCCATAATATTATGGCGAGAACCGTGCACCAGCCTACGATCATGATCGACCCTTTCGTGGCTCCTATCCCGCGAGAGGAGGCGTAGGCTTTTTGACGGGCAGCATGACCCCAAGGGCTCTTATCATCAGCCCTGATATAAAGATCTGAAACGCGGTAATGATGAGCCAGAGCCCGAAGACGGCCCAGTTGGTCTCGATGCCGATCTCAGGCAGCAGGTATCCGTTCCCGACATAGGAATCGAAGAGCGGAACCGCCAGAAAAACGCCGGCCAGAACGGCGACCACTGATCCCCAGATGGTTGCATTGTAAGGCAGGAGCCGCTCGAAACGGCTCTGCACATGTCCTGAATAGTCGAAAATCACCCGACCGATTGCCGCCGAAACCAGCATTGATTGGCCAAGGACGGCCAGGGCCATGGCAAACAGCATGGCATTGGACGAAAACCGCACACCGCCAATAGACATCGGCCCGGCGAGCAGCGGCAGCATGATTATCAGGCCGAGGGCCAGAAGCAGGAATCCCGGCCAGATGAGAAAAAAATCAAACCCGTAGACGAACATTGCCTGCAGATTGCGCCAGCCTGCGCGCCACGGCTCCATCCAGCCCCGCCGCTTCATGTGGCTTAGCCGGCCTTCCGGATCCTTCAGGAAGTGGATTGGCACCTCTGTGGTCGGAAGCTCCATATGCACGGACTTCAGCACCATCTCCGACGCATATTCCCATCCTTGCGACCGAAGGTCCATGCGAAGCAAGGCATCGACGCTGATGCCCCGCATGCCGCAATGGATGTCGGAAAAGCGGCTGCTGAACATCCGATTGAGGATCCACGTGGTCAGCGGCGTTCCGAAATAGCGATGCAGCGGCGGCATCGCTTTGTCTTCGATCGAGCCCTTGAACCGTGAGCCCATGACAAAGTCGAAGCCCTTCCGGAAGGCTTCGATAAACGGCGCTATTTGCCGAAAATCATAGGTGCAATCCGCATCACCCATGATGATGAACTTGCCGCGCACGTATGGAATGGCATCGATGTAAGCTCTGCCCAAACCGCGCTTCGGTGTCCGCAATACGCGGGCTCCTCTGTCACGGGCGATTTCCGGGGTTCGATCGGTGGAGCTGTCGACGATAAGAATCTCCACAGCCGCACCGCTTGCCGCAATACCCTCGCGGCACCAGTCGACGAAGGTTCCGATCGTCAATTCCTCATTGAGAGAGGGAACGAGGATCGTCACTTCGGGGTTGGCGACGTCATCGTCGGGCGTCAGAAGCGTCAATTCCGGATCGTGGATGCGGGGAAAATTCATGCGCGTGAAACGGCTCTTCAGGAAAGGGTAGGCGGAACAAGTCCGCAGGAAAAATCCAATACGGCATGGCATATCGCCAGATGGGCGATCTCCACATAACCATATTGATCGGACGCCACATAAAAGTTCAGGTCACCCAGATCGCGCAGCGGATTGCCCGGAGCGAAGCCGCTCAGGGTCATGACGGCGCAGCCCTTGTCGCGTGCGGTCCGGACGGCCTTGGTAATGCTTTCCGATCTTCCGGAGCTGCTGATTGCCACCAGCAGGTCACCTTCATTGGCGTGCATATCGATCTGCTTTGCGAAGACGTTCTCATAGCCGAGGTCGTTCGACAGGCAGGTCAGCGTCGCGCCGTCGTTCATCGCCATCGCGCGCAGCCCACCGTTTTTCGAGTAGTCCGTCGCCATGTGGCTGGCAATTGCCGCGCTGCCGCCGTTGCCGATGAACATGATCTTTCGGCCGGCATCGTGTGTGGCACGGGCCAATTGCATGGATTCCGTCACAGCCGCCGCATAATCCAACGGCTTTCCGGCTGACCGCGTGGCGGTCGTATTCACCAGAGCATGGCGGAGAAAAGTGAAGTAGCGATCCAGATCGCCGGTTGTGACACCGAGCCCCGAAGACCTGTTCTCATGATCTGACATGCTCGTCCAGTCCCTCCGCCTTGGAAATTGGGGCGTCCTTAAAGTGTAAATGGTACAAAGGCAAGTTGCTCGCCCGCTCTTTTAAGGGTTGTCGGCAAGTGTCACGGGTTTGCAACCAACGGCCTCACGCCGCTTTCAGCGCTCGCACTGGTCATGCCATACCGGGTGGGCGAGGGGTTGGCGGTCGTTTCCAGCAAGGACCGACCGTCAGTTCCCGATTGCGGCGATCATGCCGATCTCCACGGAAAATTCCGGCGCGGCGAGCCTCGCTTCGACGGTGGCGCGCGCCGGCGCGTGGCCGGACGGCACCCAGGCGTCCCAGACGGCGTTCATCTCCTCGAACTTGGACATATCCGCAAGCCATATCGTCGCGCTGAGGATTCGTGTCGAATTGCTGCCCACGCCCTCCAGAAGCCGCGTGATACGCGCCAGGATGTCGGTCGTCTGCTCGCGGACGGAGGCATCAGGCGCATCAATCGCGACCTGGCCTGCGAGGAAGACGAAGCCGCCATAGGTCACTGCCTGGCTCATCCGCTTTCCGGTTTCGTAGCGCTCGATCTGCATGCTCGAACTCCTTGAGTTAGTCCCTGTGCGCAATCTTCTGGCGTTCGGCGCGTCGCTGCAGCCATTGGATCGTGGCGAGAAACAGCGTCGAAAACAGGATGAGGAGGGTGGCGACGGCGGCGATCGTCGGACTCAGCGTTTCCCGCACGCCGCTCCACATCTGGCGCGGCAGGGTGCGCTCCTCGGAACCGGCGATGAAGAGCGCAATCACCACTTCGTCGAACGACGTCACGAAGGCAAAGAGGGCGCCGGATGCCACTCCAGGCGCGATGACCGGCAGCATGATGCGCAAGGTTGCTTCAACAGGGGATGCGCCGAGACTAGACGCTGCCCGCATCAGATTGTGATCGAAGCTGGCGAGCGTCGCCGTCACGGTGATCACCACGAAGGGCGCTCCGATTGCCGTATGCGCCAGCACCAGGCCGGTCAGGCTGTTGAGCAGTCCGATGGCGGCAAAGGCATAGTAGATGCCGACGGCCGAAACGATGACCGGCACGATCATCGGCGAGATCAGAATGGCGGTTAGCGTTGCCCGCGCCGGGCAGGATGGCCGGCTGAGACCGATGGCGGCAAGCGTGCCGAGAAAGGTCGACAGGATAGTGGCGCAGACGGCGACAATGATGCTGTTTTTCAGCGCCAGTTGCCAGACGTTGGAATCGAAGAATTCGCGATACCAGCGCAGCGACAGGCCGGGCATCGGATAGGTGAAGAACGGCTCGGCATTGAAGGAGAGCGGCACGATCGCGATGATGGGCGCGATCAGGAAGAGGATCACCAGGCCGCCGGCCAGCCATAGGAACAGCGAAAACAGCCGAGGGAAAGAAAGCAAGTTCGTCATCAGCCTATCCTCAGCCTGTCGATGCCGACGATGCGATTGTAGACGGCGTAAAGGATGAGCACCGCCACCAGCAGGATCGTGCTCAAAGCCGCCGCCATGCCCCAATTGGTGACCTGGTTGGAATAATAGGCGATGAAATAGCTCACCATCTGATCTCCAGGCCCGCCGACCAGAGCCGGCGTGATGTAGTAGCCGAGCGCCAGGATGAAGACGAGCAAGCCGCCGGCGCTGACGCCGGGCATGCTCATCGGCAGGTAGACACGGAAGAAGGCCGATGCCGGCGGCGCGCCGAGCGATGAGGCGGCCCTCAAATAGACTGGCGGTATGCTTTTCATGACGCTGTAGATCGGCAGCACCATGAAGGGCAGCAGGATATGGGTCATGGCGATCAGGACGCCGATGCGATTGTAGATCAGGTCGAGGGGTCGTGCGGGATCGACGAGGCCCAGCCAGATGAGCGCCGAATTGATCACGCCGCGCCCCTGCAGCAGCACGACCCAGGCGCTGGTACGCACCAGCAGCGAGGTCCAGAACGGCAGCAGCACCAGGATCAGCAGCGTATTGGCGACTGTCCCTTTCGACCGGGCGATCAGGGCGGCGAGGGGATAGCCGAGAAACAGGCAGATCACGGTCACCGATGCGCTGACAACGAAGGTGCGGATCAACACGTCGACATGCACCGCATTTTCAGCCGAGACCCTGCCGATCGCGCCCGAGGCGTCGCGCTCCAGATCGAGCGAGGCGAGCAGATAGTAATCGGTGAAGGGCGGCGATGCGTTCTTGATGATCGTCCAGTAATGCGGCGTCTCCCAGTTGGGATCGATGGCGATGAAGGCGGCCTTATAGGGCGGCTCGGCGTTGCGGATCGTGCGCGCGGTTTTCAACAGCATCGAGCGCATGCCCGTCTCGTAATAGTTGAGACGTTTGGCCACCTCGGCGATCTGATCGCGGGGCGATTGTTTCAGGTCGGCGGCAAAGGCGGCAAACAGCGCTTCGTCGGGTGGAGATTGTTCATCCCAGGCTGATAGAGCCGACATCGTATAGGGCAGGGCGGCGGAAGCCGCCCTGTTGTCGACCGCGCGCGTCAACAGCAAGGCGATCGGCAGAACGAAGACGAGCAGAAGGAAGACCAGCAGAGGCGCGACTAGCAGCAGCGCTTTCAGCTGGGCCTTGCTTTTTGCACTGCCGAGGCTTTTCACCCGTATGCCGGCGGCAATCATCGAGCCGTCGCCTTCATTCATTGTCGCGGTCACCATCGCTCATGCCTTTTTGCGGTAGAGAAAGGGGCGGACGAAGCCGGGGGGACACTCGCCCGCCTGACGAGGTTACTGTGCGAGCCACTTGTTGAAGCGTTCGGTCAACTCCTCGTCATGGTCGGCCCAGAACTCGGAGGAGACGACGAATGCGTTCTTCGTGTTGTCGGGCGCGGTCGGCAGATCGACGAGAATATCCGGCGGAACCTTGGCAATGGCCGCCTTCAGGGTCGGGCCATAGGAGATATATTTCGATTGCTGCGCCATCACATCGGGATTGACCGTGAAAGCGACGAATTTATCCGCCAGTTCCTTGTTCTTCGAGCCTTTCGGCTCGGCCCAGAGATTGAAGTCCATGCCCTGGCCGTCCCAGACGATCTTGAAGTTCTTGCCGCTGTTCTTGACGGCATCGTAGATGCGGCCGTTCCAGGCCGTGGTCATCACCACTTCGCCATCGGCGAGAAGCTGCGGTGGCTGCGCACCGGCGGTCCACCAGACCTTCACATCCTTCTTGATCGTGTCGAGCTTCTTGAAGGCACGGTCGACACCCGCTGGCGTCCCGAGCACGTCGTAGACCTCAGACGGTTTGACGCCGTCGGCGATCAAAGCGAATTCCAGCGTGGTCTTCGGCGACTTGCGCA